>NZ_CP077076.1:1357500-2025625 GCF_019139895.1 Pseudomonas fakonensis
GCTCAGCTGGGAGAGCGCCTGCCTTGCACGCAGGAGGTCAGCGGTTCGATCCCGCTTGGCTCCACCACTCTTTCAGGTTTCGCAGCACTGTTCAGAACTTAGAAATGAACATTCCGGTGTGAATGTTGATTTCTGGCTTTTGTCAGATCGTTCTTTAAAAATTCGGATATGTGATAGAAATAGACTGATTACCAGTTTCACTGCTGGTGTATCAGGCTAAGGTAAAATTTGTGAGTTCTGCTCGAAAGAGCAACGTACGAATTTTCGGCGAATGTCGTCTTCACAGTATAACCAGATTGCTTGGGGTTATATGGTCAAGTGAAGAAGCGCATACGGTGGATGCCTTGGCAGTCAGAGGCGATGAAAGACGTGGTAGCCTGCGATAAGCTTTGGGGAGTCGGCAAACAGACTGTGATCCAGAGATCTCTGAATGGGGGAACCCACTCAGCATAAGCTGAGTATCTTGTACTGAATACATAGGTGCAAGAGGCGAACCAGGGGAACTGAAACATCTAAGTACCCTGAGGAAAAGAAATCAACCGAGATTCCCTTAGTAGTGGCGAGCGAACGGGGACCAGCCCTTAAGCTGGTTTGAGATTAGTGGAACGCTCTGGAAAGTGCGGCCATAGTGGGTGATAGCCCCGTACACGAAAATCTCTTGCCAGTGAAATCGAGTAGGACGGAGCACGAGAAACTTTGTCTGAACATGGGGGGACCATCCTCCAAGGCTAAATACTACTGACTGACCGATAGTGAACCAGTACCGTGAGGGAAAGGCGAAAAGAACCCCGGAGAGGGGAGTGAAATAGAACCTGAAACCGTATGCGTACAAGCAGTGGGAGCCTACTTTGTTAGGTGACTGCGTACCTTTTGTATAATGGGTCAGCGACTTATATTCAGTGGCGAGCTTAACCGAATAGGGGAGGCGTAGCGAAAGCGAGTCTTAATAGGGCGCTTTAGTCGCTGGGTATAGACCCGAAACCGGGCGATCTATCCATGGGCAGGTTGAAGGTTAGGTAACACTGACTGGAGGACCGAACCGACTACCGTTGAAAAGTTAGCGGATGACCTGTGGATCGGAGTGAAAGGCTAATCAAGCTCGGAGATAGCTGGTTCTCCTCGAAAGCTATTTAGGTAGCGCCTCATGTATCACTGTAGGGGGTAGAGCACTGTTTCGGCTAGGGGGTCATCCCGACTTACCAAACCGATGCAAACTCCGAATACCTACAAGTGCCGAGCATGGGAGACACACGGCGGGTGCTAACGTCCGTCGTGAAAAGGGAAACAACCCAGACCGTCAGCTAAGGTCCCAAAGTCATGGTTAAGTGGGAAACGATGTGGGAAGGCTTAGACAGCTAGGAGGTTGGCTTAGAAGCAGCCACCCTTTAAAGAAAGCGTAATAGCTCACTAGTCGAGTCGGCCTGCGCGGAAGATGTAACGGGGCTCAAACCATGCACCGAAGCTACGGGTATCACCTTTGGTGATGCGGTAGAGGAGCGTTCTGTAAGCCTGTGAAGGTGAGTTGAGAAGCTTGCTGGAGGTATCAGAAGTGCGAATGCTGACATGAGTAACGACAATGCGAGTGAAAAACTCGCACGCCGAAAGACCAAGGTTTCCTGCGCAACGTTAATCGACGCAGGGTTAGTCGGTCCCTAAGGCGAGGCTGAAAAGCGTAGTCGATGGAAAACAGGTTAATATTCCTGTACTTCCAGTTATTGCGATGGAGGGACGGAGAAGGCTAGGCCAGCTTGGCGTTGGTTGTCCAAGTTTAAGGTGGTAGGCTGAAATCTTAGGCAAATCCGGGATTTCAAGGCCGAGAGCTGATGACGAGTGCTCATTAGAGCGCGAAGTGGTTGATGCCATGCTTCCAAGAAAAGCTCCTAAGCTTCAGATAACTGGGAACCGTACCCCAAACCGACACAGGTGGTTAGGTAGAGAATACCAAGGCGCTTGAGAGAACTCGGGTGAAGGAACTAGGCAAAATGGCACCGTAACTTCGGGAGAAGGTGCGCCGGCGAGGGTGAAGGACTTGCTCCGTAAGCCCATGCCGGTCGAAGATACCAGGCCGCTGCGACTGTTTATTAAAAACACAGCACTCTGCAAACACGAAAGTGGACGTATAGGGTGTGACGCCTGCCCGGTGCCGGAAGGTTAATTGATGGGGTTAGCGCAAGCGAAGCTCTTGATCGAAGCCCCGGTAAACGGCGGCCGTAACTATAACGGTCCTAAGGTAGCGAAATTCCTTGTCGGGTAAGTTCCGACCTGCACGAATGGCGTAACGATGGCGGCGCTGTCTCCACCCGAGACTCAGTGAAATTGAAATCGCTGTGAAGATGCAGTGTATCCGCGGCTAGACGGAAAGACCCCGTGAACCTTTACTATAGCTTTGCACTGGACTTTGAGCTTGCTTGTGTAGGATAGGTGGGAGGCTTTGAAGTGGGGACGCCAGTTCTCATGGAGCCATCCTTGAAATACCACCCTGGCAACCTTGAGGTTCTAACTCAGGTCCGTTATCCGGATCGAGGACAGTGTATGGTGGGTAGTTTGACTGGGGCGGTCTCCTCCCAAAGAGTAACGGAGGAGTACGAAGGTGCGCTCAGACCGGTCGGAAATCGGTCGTAGAGTATAAAGGCAAAAGCGCGCTTGACTGCGAGACACACACGTCGAGCAGGTACGAAAGTAGGTCTTAGTGATCCGGTGGTTCTGTATGGAAGGGCCATCGCTCAACGGATAAAAGGTACTCCGGGGATAACAGGCTGATACCGCCCAAGAGTTCATATCGACGGCGGTGTTTGGCACCTCGATGTCGGCTCATCACATCCTGGGGCTGAAGCCGGTCCCAAGGGTATGGCTGTTCGCCATTTAAAGTGGTACGCGAGCTGGGTTTAGAACGTCGTGAGACAGTTCGGTCCCTATCTGCCGTGGACGTTTGAGATTTGAGAGGGGCTGCTCCTAGTACGAGAGGACCGGAGTGGACGAACCTCTGGTGTTCCGGTTGTCACGCCAGTGGCATTGCCGGGTAGCTATGTTCGGAAGAGATAACCGCTGAAAGCATCTAAGCGGGAAACTTGCCTCAAGATGAGATCTCACTGGGATCTTGAATCCCCTAAAGGGCCGTCGAAGACTACGACGTTGATAGGTTGGGTGTGTAAGCGCTGTGAGGCGTTGAGCTAACCAATACTAATTGCCCGTGAGGCTTGACCATATAACACCCAAGCAATTTGCGCGTAAGCCGAATTGTGGTGGTGAAGACGAAAGACCCGAAAATTCGTAGCATCACAAATATCGCATATCCGAATTCGCTGGGCTGTTCACCTGAACGGACTGGCTACCGAATTTCTTGACGACCATAGAGCATTGGAACCACCTGATCCCATCCCGAACTCAGCAGTGAAACGATGCATCGCCGATGGTAGTGTGGGGTTTCCCCATGTGAGAGTAGGTCATCGTCAAGATTCATTTCGCAAAACCCCTATCTGCGCATGCAGGTAGGGGTTTTGTCTTTGGGCGCTGGAAAAGCCAGAGCCTTGTGTGGGCGCGGGCTTGCCCCGCGATTCGGCCCGCCCGGGCAACGCACATACCTGCCAGGCCCTCATCGCCGGCAAGCCGGCTCCTACTGGTACACCACCTGCTGTAATCCCCCACCCCCGGCAAATATCTTTTGCCCCAGCCCTACCTCTCGTCCCTCATCCAAGGGTGCGACAATTATTACCGTTGGTTAACGTGACTTACCCGCACTTACCCTGCGTCAAGACTTAGGTTCGGGGCATCTTCGCGCCCGGACATAGCGATGCCAGCGTACCGTGCTGCGCATTTCTGGACCTCCACCGTCCTATACAACTGAGGTAGATAGCAAGATGGCCAAGGCCGCCGATGTCGTTGTGCAATGCCTGGAAAACGAAGGTGTCGAGTATGTGTTCGGCATTCCTGGTGAGGAAAACCTCGACCTGCTCGAGTCCCTGCGCAAGTCGAAGATCAAGCTGGTACTGACCCGCCACGAGCAATCCGCAGGCTTCATGGCCGCGACCTACGGCCGTCTGACTGGCAAAACCGGTGTCAGCCTGTCGACCCTTGGCCCTGGTGCCACCAACCTGGTTACCGCCAGCGCCTACGCCTACCTCGGCGGCATGCCGATGATGATGATTACCGGCCAGAAGCCGATCAAGAAGTCCAAACAGGGCCGCTTCCAGATCATCGATGTGTGCGGCATGATGGACCCCATCACCAAGTACACCCACCAGTTCGCCTCGGCCGACAACATCCCGGCGCGTATGCGTGAAGCCTTCCGCCTGGCTGAAGAAGAAAAGCCCGGTGCCGTGCACCTGGAGCTGCCGGAAGACATCGCCGCCGAGCAAACCGACGCCCTGCCGATCCCGCGCAGCCTGCACCGTCGCCCACTGGCCGAGCACGTGGCCATCGAAGCTGCCGTCGAGAAGCTGAAGAACGCCCGCAACCCGATCCTGGTAATCGGTGCCGGCGCCAACCGCAAGATGACCGCCAAGGTGCTCAAGCAGTTGATCGACAAGACCGGCATCCCGTTCATCACCACCCAGATGGGTAAAGGTGTAGTGGACGAGCGCCACCCGCGCTTCCTGGGTAACGCCGCGCTGTCGTCTGGTGACTTCGTGCACCGCGCGGTAGAGGCCGCCGACCTGATCGTCAACATCGGCCATGACGTGATCGAGAAGCCGCCGTTCTTCATGGTGCGTGGCGGCACCGAAGTGATCCACGTGAGCTTCCGTTCGGCCGAAGTCGATGCCGTGTACTTCCCGCAGGTGGAAGTGATCGGTGACATCGCCAACGCTGTCTGGCAGATCAGCGAAGCCCTGACCGACACCAGCCACTGGGACTTCACCCGCCTGATGGCGATCCGCGAAGCCAACGAAGCACAGATCGTCGAAGGTGCTGACGACAACCGCTTCCCGGTCTACCCGCAGCGCATGGTTGCCGACATCCGTCGCGCCCTGCCGTCCGAAGGCATCGTTGCCCTGGACAACGGCATCTACAAGATCTGGTTCGCCCGTAACTACAAGGCCCACAAGCCCAACACCGTGCTGCTGGACAACGCCCTGGCGACCATGGGCGCTGGCCTGCCATCGGCCATGGCCTCGCACCTGGTGTACCCGGACCGCCCGGTGATCTCGGTGTGCGGTGACGGCGGCTTCATGATGAACAGCCAGGAGCTGGAAACCGCAGTACGCCTTGGCATGCACATCACCGTGGTGATCCTGCGTGACGACGGCTACGGCATGATCCGCTGGAAGCAGGCCAACATGGGCTTCACCGATTTCGGCCTGGACTACGGCAACCCGGACTTCGTCAAATACGCCGAAGCCTACGGTGCCAACGGCCACCGCGTCGAAAGCGCCGAAGCTTTCCTGCCGCTGCTCGAGCACTGCATCAAGACCCCGGGCGTTCACGTGATCGACTGCCCGGTCGACTACAGCGAGAACGATCGCATCCTCAACAGCGAGCTGCGTGAGCGCGCGCTGGCGGTCTAAACCGTAGTTGCTGCACATCGCGGGGCAAGCCCGCTCCCAAGGCAGATCAAAGGATCTGTGGGAGCGGGCTTGCCCCGCGATGCTTATGTCATTGCCAACAACTAAGTACCACTTCCCAACTACTCAGGTTTGTCATTTTCAGGCTTCTCTTGATCATTGAAAGAAGCGCCTGAATCATGACAATCGGATCGTCACACAACCATCCCGCCGATTTGGCTATTGAGCCGATCTCTACCATCCAGCCGTGGGCTGCACGTTTTCCCAATCCGCCAGATCTTTGCTTTGATTACCGACGCTTGGTCGAGCAACCAGGCGGGATTGCCCGAGCAACAAAACCGGAGCATCGGATTTGCATCGTCGGCGCGGGTGTCACCGGTCTGACCGCTGCGCGCGAGTTGCTGCGTTGTGGCTTCACTCACATCACGCTGATCGAGCAATCGCAGCGTGTTGGCGGGCGGCACCTCACGGTTGTAAACAACCCAGCGAACCATGCCCAACCGTCGACCCCCTTCGAGATGGGGGCAATGCGCATGCCGTTCTTCAATCGTACTGGTGAGCCACCCAAGGCAGGCAGATCACTTATGGCGCATTACGCCGAGCTGTTTGACCTGCACATTTCCGACTTCCCCAATCCAGGTACACCTTGGGTCAACGCCACTGGAATATACCTGCGTGAAGGCCTGCTGGAAGGGGAGGGTGAGCCCCAGTTGCTCATCTGGAAGAACCCGGAAGGTGTTACTCCTCCACCTTCTGAAGTGTTGCAGTCGATCCAGGGCAAATGGCTGCGCTTTGCCAAGCGCTTCGCTGAACAGGTTGCCTTGGTCTATGGCACAGTTGAGTGGGAGGGCATGTGGTCAGCTATTGTAGAGCGCTACCATCGAATGTCCTTCCGCGAGTTGGTGCACTTGCCGATGCTCGAGATATGGAGTGAGTCCAGCCCTGGTGATTTCGGCGGGCTGGGAATGAACAGCGATGAGTCCTCGATCTTTTACGCTATTGGAATAGGCGACGGCAGTTGGGGCGCGTTCTATGACGTCTGCTGCTTGTATCCACTGCGCACGGCGATCTTCGGGTTCAGTAGCCATCTGCAGTTGGTCCACGGCCGGGTGGACTCGCAAGGTGTGCCACTTGCAGCCCCCTATCTGGAAAGCACCAGTGTGCTTGATAGCAAGGGGTTGAAGTTTCAGGCCCCCGCATATCTTGGCCTGGCTGCAATGGACGAATGCCTGTTGTTCATGCCGATGGACGAGGCGGGTAACTCGAGGGTGTCAGAAATTTTGTGTTCGGGCATAACATGAGTAAGAGGTGCATGTATGCCAACCAAGAAGAAACCCTTGCGTGACCTGCCCAAAATCCCCAAAGAGCTGCTGGAGCAGTTCGGTGAGGGCCTGATGTCCGCAGAAGCTATTGAGGATGCCTCTGCGGCGTTCAAGAAGGCCCTGATCGAGCGCGCCTTGAGTGCCGAGCTCGGTCACCACCTGGGCTATCCTCCGGGCGCGCAGCGCCCGGAGGATGAAACCAATCAGCGTAACGGCAAGAGTAGCAAGACGGTTTTGACCGGTGATGGCCCGCTACGGCTGGAAATCCCTCGTGATCGCGACGGTAGTTTTGCGCCCATTCTGATCCCCAAGCATGAGCGGCGTTACACCGGTTTCGATGACAAGATCATCGCCATGTACGCCCGTGGAATGACGGTCAGAGAGATCCGAGCCTTTCTGTCCGAGCAGTATGGAACAGAGGTCTCACCCGACTTCATCAGCTCTGTGACAGACGAGGTCATGGACGAGATTGGCGCGTGGCAACAGCGGCCACTGGAGCCGATGTACCCGGTCATTTTCTTCGATGCGCTGCGGGTGAAGATCCGCGAAGAGGGCCTGGTGCGCAACAAGGCCATTTACTTGGCCCTGGGCGTTCTTCCCGACGGAACGCGAGATATCCTGGGCATCTGGATCGAGAACACCGAGGGTGCGAAGTTTTGGATGAAGGTCTTTAACGATCTCAAGACGCGCGGTGTCGAAGATGTGCTGATTGCCGTGACCGATGGCCTCAAAGGTATGCCAGAGGCTCTCAGTGCCGTGTTTCCAGAGACGACGTTGCAAACGTGCATCGTACACCTGATCCGCAACAGCCTCGACTTCGCGGCCTGGGACAAGCGGCGAGCTCTGGCCAAGGAGCTGAAGCCGATTTACCAAGCCATCAATGCTGAAGCGGCTGAGCAAGCACTCGATGAGTTTGAGAACGGGCCGTGGGGCGAGAAATATCCAACGGTGGTGGCTGCTTGGAGACGGGCTTGGGATCGCGTGATTCCATTCTTTGTTTTCCCGCCCGCCATCCGGAAGGTGATCTATACCACCAACGCCATCGAGAGCATCAACGCCCAGCTACGCAAGGTCATCAAGACTCGTGGGCATTTCCCGAATGATGACGCAGCGACCAAACTGATCTGGCTGGGATTGCGCAACATAACAGCCAATTGGGGAAAGCCGGCCCATGACTGGAAAAGCGCGATGAATCAATTTGCGATTCTGTATGGAGATCGGTTCATCAGGCCGACCTGGTGAGAATCAGGGCCTGCCTGACGGCAGGCCGTTACCGGCCCGCACACAAAAAATCTGACAGTCCCGGTAACTCACTCTATGAGCACTGTATCGCCCGTGAAGATGGGCTACTCACCGACAGTTCAGTATGCGCATTGCACAAGCTGGCTGACGGCAGCATTCAAGTTGATTACCGCTGGCAGCACAGCATTGCGCAGCGGGAGCAATTGCGCAGTGAGGTTTTCGACAGTGTGATTCTGACTACGCCGTCGTGGTTGATCGAAACCAACATGCGTCTTGAAGGCTTCAGCAAAGAGATGCTCCCCCAACCCATCGTTGACGCGTGGAAGCACGCGCACTGGGAGACCAGTTGCAAAGTGTACGCTCCGCTGCAGAAGCGATTTCTCGACAGCACCCCGAAGTTTCCTCAGATTTTGGTCACTGACAGCTTCGTTCATGACGTCTATGCCTATCGCTACAACGATCGCTATGCCTATGACTGCATCCTGCTGAGTTACACCTGGGAGGACGATGCGACCAAGCTCGCGGCATTTTCAGGCAGCGAGCTCGTAGACAAATGCGTGACTGAGCTAGATCGCATTCTGATGCGATGCAGCAATATCGGTGTTCCAATCTCTCCCTACATCGATAAGCGAAACATCCGCATACAACGCTGGATGACGGACCGGAATTCGTTAGGCTGTGCGAAATTGTACCGAGCTGGCACCTACTATCAGGCCATCAGCCTGATGAAATACAACCGCGATCTGGCGAGCACTTCAGGGCTTTACCTGGCCGGTGAGTCCTTCTCTGTTGATGCCGGCTGGACCGAGCCGTGCTTGCGCACAGCCATCGATGCAGTGATCAACCTCTGTGCTGTTACGGGCGCTCAGTTCAACGGTGATTTCTCCCTTGAACATTATCCGCATTATCAGGTGGTCTAGGCCCATTTCAGAAACATTTGTGTGGGACCATTCTTTCGAGAGCTAGAGAACTCTCGTACAGCTTCACAGGAACCTCCTGACTGTTCCACTTAACGTATCAACCGTTCTACTGGCGGCCTTCCACAACAACCACAAAAGGAAGCCGCCATGCAGCCCCCCTCTGCCACCACCCCCGTGCGCATTGCCGTCATCCAGTACGACCCGCAAGTCGGCCTCGAACACTGCGATGGCAACCTCTGCAAAAGCCTGGCCCTGGTCCGCCAAGCCGCCCGTGAAGGCGCCAACCTGATCGTGCTGCCGGAGCTGGCCAATACCGGCTACACCTTCAACTCTCGCGCCGAAGCCTACGCCCATGCCGAGGTGCTGCATCAAGGCCCAAGCCTGCAAGCCTGGGCCGAACTCGCCCGCGAACTGCAGGTATATCTGGTAGCAGGCTTCGCCGAGCGCGAGGGCCTCAAGCTCTACGATAGCGCCGTACTGTTCGGCCCCGACGGCCTGCTTGGTCACTACCGCAAGGCACACCTGTGGAACCAGGAAAAGCTCTGGTTCACCCCCGGCGACCTCGGTTTCCCGGTGTTCGAAACCCCCATCGGCCGCATCGGCCTGCTGATCTGCTGGGACATCTGGTTCCCCGAGGTGCCACGCCTGATGGCCGGGCAGGGCGCCGACATCATCTGCAGCCTGAACAACTGGGTATGGACACCACCGCCACTGTTCGACGAAGCGGGGCGCTGCATGGCTTCGTACCTCACCATGACCGCCGCCCACGTCAACAACCTCTACATTGCCGCCGCCAACCGCATCGGCCATGAGCGCGGCGGGCGCTTCCTGGGCTGCTCGCTGATCGCCGGCACTAATGGCTGGCCCATCGGCGAAGTGGCCGGCGCCGAAGAAGAGTGCATCCTCTATGCTGACGTCGACCTCAGCGCCGCGCGCTCCGCGCCCATCTGGAACAGCCTCAACGACCTGCCCCGCGACCGGCGCACCGACCTCTACGACGCCACCCTCGGCTATCGGCTGCATGCGCCGATGCCGCGCTGAGGAGGCCCCATGGAACAGGTGCTCACCTCCACGCGGCAATCCATGCCCCTACTCATCATCGGCGGCATCGCGACCATGCTGCTCGCCGCCATGGCGCTGGGGCCATGGCCGGACTACGCCCACCTTGCCGCAACCCTGGACCAGCCTCTGAGCCGGTTGCGCTGGATCGTCGGCGATATCAGCGAAGTCGCCTTCTACAAGCACGAGGTGCCTGCACTGGGCTTGCTGCTCGGGGCCAGCCTGGCTCACTGGGCCCAGGTAAAGGGCTACCGCTGGCAAGGCTTTGCCATCAGCTACGGCACAGGCCTGTGGCCCTGGCTGTTCACCAGCTCGCTGCTTGGCCTGCTGCTCAGCCACGCATTGTGGGGCTGGACTCTCGCCAGCGGCACCTGGCAGCCGACCTTCGTCGCCTTCGTGTCGCTGCCGGCGGCCATGGTGCTGTTGTTCGGTGGTGGTTGGCGGGTGACGATCAACGGCGCGCTGCTAGGCGCCGTACTGGTGACGCCCGCGTGCCTGCTGATGGTCAACTACCTGTGCTACCCGCTGGGCTTGCCGGTGGTGGTAGGCAACGTCAGTGGCATGGCGTTGGGTAGCGCAGTAGCCTTCCTGCTGTGCAGGCGCTACCCGGCGCTGGTGCGCGACGGCCTGCGGCCAGCCACACCTGCAACTGCCAGCAAGCCGCACCATGGCGTGGCCTGGACCCTTCGCCGGGTGCTGGCAGACTTCAGCGAGGCGCCGTTCTTCGGCAACGAACTGGCCAGCCTCGGGCTGCTGTTGGGCGTGCTGCTGGCTTATGTGCTGGCTCCCGGCGCCCCAGCCTACGGCTCGCAACTGGTGCTGCATCTGGTGGCGGGGCAGGCGCTGGCGTCGTTGATCGGTGTACTGCTGTGGCGGCGCCAATGGATGACACGGGGCTGGTACCCCACTTATATTCCCATCGTCTCGATCGTGCCGGCCGCAGTGCTCACATTGGGCGGCAGCTGGCAGGTGATAATTGCCAGTGCCGTGCTCGGTGCAGTGATCGCGCCTCCCTTGGCCGTGGCTATCAGCCAGCGCCTGCCGGGCCATATGCATCCCTACATCGGCAATGTCCTGGCCATGGCCATTGGCACCTTGGTGATCGTGCCTGTGGTCGGGCTACTTCCGGGAGCCGCAGCATGAGCCAGCAAACCACACCGCCGCGCATCGCCATCGCCAGCCTGGGCGGTACCGTCAGCATGCAGGCCGGCGGGCCAGGGCAGGGCGTCACCCCGAAGCTTGGCAGCGACGCCCTGCTGGCCACATTGCCGCAGCTTGCAGTGCTGGCACAGGTCGACACCGCCACCTTGTGCCTGCTGCCAAGCCCCTCGCTCGGCTTCCAGGCGTTACTGGACGCACTGGCCTGGGCCACCCGGCAAGTGCAGCAGGGCGCGCAGGGCGTGGTGCTGACCCAGGGCACCGACACCCTCGAGGAGGCCGCGTACTTTCTCGACCTGCTCTGGCCCCACGACGCACCGCTGGTACTCACCGGCGCCATGCGCGCAGCCAACCACCCCGGTGCCGATGGCCCGGCCAACCTGCTGGCCGCAGTGCAGGTCGCGCTGGCAGGCAGCAGCCGTGGGCGTGGCGTGCTGGTGGTGATCAACGACCAGGTCCACCACGCCAGGCAGGTGCGCAAAACCGCCAGCCTGGCCATGGGCGCGTTCGAGTCCCCCGGCAGCGGCCCGGTAGCTGAGGTAGTGGAAGGCCAGGCACGTTATCACCATGCCCCTGCACCTCGCCGGGTACTGCCTGTGCCGCAGCACAGGGCCCAGCGCGTCGCGCTGCTTGAAGCATGCCTCGACGCCGACACAGCGCTACTGCAAGCACTGCCCGGGCTAGGCTACAGCGCCCTGGTGGTCGCCGGGTTCGGCGCCGGCCATGTATCAGCCGCCTGGGCCGAGGCGATGGCAGCGGTTGCCGAACACATGCCGGTCATCGTGGCCTCGCGCACCGGCAGCGGCGCCACGGCCCGCGCCACCTATGGCTTTGCAGGTGGCGAAATCGACCTGCAAACCAAGGGCATGCACATGGCCGGCCCGCTGTGCCCGCGCAAGTGCCGCATCCTGCTGTGGCTGCTGCTGGGCAACTCGGCCCTGCCACGGCTGGACGACTGGCTGAAGCACTAAGCCTGCGTGCCCGTATCTGCGGGCACGTTTCACATGCGCCTGTGCTAGGGTGCACCCATATTCCACCAGGACACCCCGCCCATGCTCCCTGCGCTCAGCGAAAAAGAACTCGACCGCCTCGAAGACCTGCTGATCACCTACGGCAACGACTACTCGGTGCTCAACCTGGCCGAGCTCGATGGTTTCTTCACCGCCCTGGCCAGCTCGCCCAACACCGTCACCCCGGAGCAGTGGCTGCCCACCGTGGCCGGCGGCAAGGTGCCGAAGTTCAAGAAGCCCGCCCACGAAGAAGCCTACGTCGCACTGATGCTGCGCTATGCCAACCAGGTCGCCGAAAGCCTTGGCGAGGACCTTGAGCACTTCGAGCCGCTGTTCGAGGAAAGCGAAGGGGAAAACGGCCCGGTGATCGTGCTCGAGGAGTGGTGCTTCGGCTACATGCGCGGCACCCAGGTCGCCGAGTGGAGCGAGTTGCCGCCTGAACAGGACCGTCTGCTCAAGGCCATCTCCCTGCACGGCCTGGAGGACAACTTCGAACTGCTCGACAACATGAGCCTCGAAGAGCACCAGGCCTGCGTGCCGTTAGTGGTAGAGGCCGCCCGTGGCCTGTACCGCTACCAGAACCAGCAACCCCACTGACCGTCAGAACCCGGCGCTGATGGTGGCCACCAGCGACGCTGGCTCCCCGGCATAGTTGCCGGCGCTGGCGATGGTTTCGATGTAGTCCTTGTCCAGCACGTTGCGGGCGTTCAGCGACACCCGCACGTGCTCGTCGATGTCGTAGAACACACTCATGTCCAGCCGCCCGTAACCCGGGGCGCTGTAGCTGTTGGCCAGGTCGCCGTAGCGCTTGCCGGCAAAGAACACCCCGGCACCAAAGCCCAGGCCCTGCAACGCGCCATCCTGCAACTGGTAGGTCGACCACAGCGAGCCACTGACCACCGGTACGCCCTCCAGCCGGTTGCCTTCCTCCAGGCGCGTATCTTTCACCAGCTTGGCGTCCAGCACGGCGATGTTGCCGATCACGTTCCAGCCGTCCTGGATCTCGCCGCTCACATCCAGCTCCACCCCGCGTACCCGCTGTTCGCCAGTCTGTATCGAGTAGCTGCTGTCCAGCGGATCGGTGGCGGCCAGGTTTTTACGGCGAATCTCGAAGGCCGACAAGGTGGCGCTCAAGCGTTCAGGAATGATGTCGTACTTGGCGCCCACCTCGTACTGCGTGCCGGTCTCCGGGTCGAGCACGCTACCATCGCGGGTCAGCTTGTTCTGCGGCGCGAACGAGGTGCTGTAGCTTGCATACAGCGCCAGTCGCTCAGCGGGCTGGTAGACCAGGCCGGCGCGGGGCGAGGTATCGGAAGGATTGATGTCGATATCGGTGGGCACGCCATTGCGATCATAGTTGCGGTTGCGCTGCGAGACCTGATCCCAGCGTACCCCCAGCAGCAGTTTCCATTGCTCGTTCAGGTCGATCTGGTCTTGCAGGTACAGGCCATAGCTTTCCTGGTCGAACCGCGAATCCTCGCCAAAGCCGAATGGCCCTGGCTGGGCGCCGTGCACCGGGTTCCAGATATCCAGCGGCGCCAGGTTGGCCCGCAGCATGGTCACGCTGCGCTTGCCCTTGACCGTCTCCACCCCGGCCAGCAACTGATGGTTCAAACCGCCGGTGGCAAAGCGCGCAATAGCTTCGAACTGGGCGCTGAGCGAGCGTTGTTCCTCGTCGAAGTCAGTGGCCCGGCGCACCAGGGTGCGGCCATCGGCCTGCAGGGTGCGCTGGCTGACATTCAGCATGCTCTTGGTGGAGTGGTCCCAGCGCGTCACCTGGCGCAGGGTCAGCCAGTCGTTGAGGTCGTGCTCCAGCTTGAACCAGGCCGCGGTCTTGTCGCTGCTGCTGTGGGACCAGGGCTCTTCCAGAAACACCTTGTGCCGTGCGTCAACCCGATCGCCGATCACCTGCAGCCCGCGGTCGTACTGGGCGTCGGTTTCGGTGTATTCCAGGCCCATGTCCAGGCGCGTGCTGTCGTTGGGCAGCCACGCCAGCGACGGGGCGAAGTAGCGGCGGTGGCTGTCGCGGTACAGGTCGCGGTAGCTGCCCTCGGTCTGGTAAGCCATGGCCAGGCTGCCGGCCAGCCCGTGCTCGGCCGACAACGGCCCGCCAACCCAGGCCTGGCCGCGTTGCAGGTCGAACGAGCCGGCCTGCAGCTTCACCTGCGCCTCTGGCACCAGGGTCGGCCGGCGGGTGACCACGTTGATCAACCCGCCCGGGTTGCCGCGCCCGTACAGCACCGACGCCGGTCCCTTGAGCACCTCGATGCGCTCGACGCCGGCAAGGTCGGTGAGGATTTCCGGGCGCACCGTCAGCGAGTTGGTCAGCACCCCGTCGATGGCGTAGGTGGTGCCCTGAAAGCCCCGCACGATAAAGCTCTCGACACTGCCGCCATGGGTGTTGCCGCGCTGGATGCTGCTGACGTTGCTCAGAGCGTCGGCCATGCTGGTGGCCTGCTGGTCCTCCAGCACCTGGCGCGGCACCACCTGGATTGACTGCGGGATATCGCGCAGCGGCGCATCGGTCTTGGTGCCGACGCTGCTGTGGGAGGCCTTGTAGCCGTACAGCGGGCCGATGGCCGACTGGCGCACGTCGTGCAGGCCGTTGATGTTGGTCGAGTCCAGGTGCAGGGCAGGGGAGCTGGGTTTCGGCCGCAAGGTGTAGGTATTGCCGGCTTGCGGCACGGCCTCCAGGGTGGTGCCGCGCAGCAGCAGTTCAAAGCCCTGGGCCGTGCCCACATCGCCTTGCATGCCCGGGCTTTGCAGGCCGCCGACCATGGTCGGGTCCAGCGGCAGGGTGACCCCGGCCTGGGCGGCGAACTCGGCCAGCGCCTGGCTCAACGGCCCGGCCGGGATATTGTAGTGCCGATCGTCCTCGGCCCAGGCCAGGGGCGCGGTGATGAAGCTGGCGAGCAGGGCGAAGCGGAACGGGGCGGGTGTGCGCATGGGGGCTTCCTGACAGCGGTTACAGGTGGGTTCAGGAAGAGGACACGCGAGGTGCGCAAAACACGACATCCGGTTTCTCATGGGTTCAGGCAGAGGGCCTCATCGCGGGGCAAGACACCCATCTCAAGCCGCCACCACCGTCACCCAATACCGCGTCACAGACTGGACCCGCACCGGGAACGCCATCGCCAACGCCGCCAGCGCCGCCTCGGTATCGTTCAACTGGAACGTTCCCGACACCAGTACCCCCGCAACCTCCGGCGCACAGCGCGTCCAGCCCGGTCGATAGCGCCCCAGCTCGGCGACGAACTCCCCCAACGGCATGCGCTCAACCCGCAGCACGCCATCAATCCAGCCCGCGCTGCCAGCCACCGCGCCCAATTGATGCACCCCATCGGCGCCGATCAACGCCTGCCCACCCGCCTCGATGCGCACAGCCTCACCCTGCAAAGGCGTTGCCGCCACCGCCCCCTCGAACACCTGCAAGCGGTCATGCCCATCGAACTGGCGCACGGCAAAGCGCGTCCCCAACGGCTGGAACGCGCCCCACGCCGATTGCACCCGCAACGGCCGCGGGTCCGCCCCCGTGCGCAGATACAGCTCGCCCCTGCGCAGCACCAGCAGGCGCTCATCGGCGCTGTAACGGATATCCACGGCGCTGTCGGTGTTCAGGTGCAGCTCGCTGCCATCGTCCAGGGTCAGCCGGCGACGTTCGCCCACGCCGGTGCTGATATCCGCCATCAGCCCGTCCAGGCTGCCCGTGCGCTGCAAGGTCACCCCCAGCGAGCCCAGCACCACCAGCGAAGTCAGCGCCTTGAGCGTTGCCCGCCGGCCCAGCGCCGCCGGGCGCTGCAACGCTGTGCGCGCAAGTTGCGGGGGTATCGCCTGCACCTGGGCGCTGAAGCGCGCCGCCAGTTGCCAGGCGCGTTCGTGGTCGGCGTGGGCGGCGCGCCAGTCGGCGCAACCCTGCAAGGCTTGCGGCGAGCTGTCCTGCTGCAGATGCAACAGCCAACGGGCCGCCTGCTGGGCGACCGGGCGCGAGATCGGTTGCGTGCTCACAGCCAGCCCTCCGCACCCAGCACGATGCATTCCTCATAGGCCTTGACCAGCCAGCGCTGCACCGTGCGCACGTTCACGCCCATCTCCACGGCAATCTGCTCCTGGCCCCAGCCCTCCAGCTGCGACAGCAGGAACGCCCGGCGCGCCTTGCCCGGCAAGCGCGCCAACACCCGGTCCACAGCCGTCAGCGCCTCCAGCAGGGCCGCCTGGTGTTCGGCACTGGGCGCTTGATCCTCGGGCAGGGTGGCCAGGGCCTCCAGGTAAGCACGTTCCAGCGAGCGGCGCCGGTACAGGTTCAGCAGCAACCGGCGGGCGATGGTGGCCAGGTACGCACGCGGTTCGTGCAGTTCGGCGGGCGGGGAGTGGGTGAGCAGGCGCACGAAGGTGTCCTGGCTCAGGTCGGCAGCATCGCAGCGGTCGTTCACGCGCCGGTACAGCCACCCCTGCAGCCAGGTGTGGTGGCTGCGGTAGAGCTGTTGGACAGGGGCACGATGCGCAGGTGGTGGCATGGGGGAGATGATGGCTATTGAGAATGGGTTGCATTCTAGATGGCCAGGCAGGTTTCGGGCAATTGCTCTTCTGGCACGGTCTCTGTAGGAGCGGCCTTGTGTCGCTAAAGGGCTGCGCCAGCAGCCCCCGACAATGTTGCAGGGGGGCGCAAACCCTGGGGCTGCTCGCGCAGCCCTTTCGCGACACAAGGCCGCTCAGACGATAAACCATCTGACTTCGCCAATTATTCCACCTGGCGAAATTATGGATTGCTCTGCGCCCTGATTCTGTTGCCCGGCGAATCAGCGCAGCATACCCCTCACACAACCAACCCCCCCCGGAGCCACCGCCATGACCACCCCGATCAAGCTCTACAACTTCCCCAAGTCCGGCCACGCCCACCGCATCGAGCTGATGCTCTCGCTGCTGAACCTGCCCACCGAACTGGTCTTCGTCGACCTGGCCAAAGGCGAGCACAAGCAACCCGCCTTCCTCGCCCTCAACCCCTTCGGCCAGGTACCGGTGATCGACGACAACGGCACCGTCCTCGCCGACTCCAACGCCATCCTGGTCTACCTGGCCAAGGCCTACGGCGCTGAGCAGTGGCTGCCCCAGGACCCGCTCGGCGCCGCCCGCGTGCAGCGCTGGCTGTCGGTGGCCGCCGGCCCCCTGGCCTTCGGCCCTGCCGCCGCGCGCCTGGTGACGGTGTTCGGCGCCTCGTTCAACACCGACGAAGTGATCGGCCGCGCCCACACCTTGCTCAAGGTGATCGACGCAGAGCTTGCCCAGCGCCCGTTCCTGGTGGGCGAGCAGGCCACCATCGCCGATGTCGCCAACTACTCGTACATCGCCCACGCCCCAGAAGGCAACGTGTCGCTGCAGCCATACCCCAACGTGCGCGCCTGGCTGGCCCGCATCGAAGCGCTGCCGGGCTTCGTACCGATGCCGCGCACCGTGGTCGGCCTGCAAACCACCCTGTAACGCCGTAACCCACACGAGGAATGCCGCCATGCGCTCTCCCTGGCACGAAGGTGAAAAGCGTCTGCAAGCCCAAGCCGGTGTAGCCGAGCGCATGGAGGTGCACGGGCAGAAGGTCATCCGCGACTACATGCCCGACCAGCACCGCAGCTTCTTCCAGCAGCTGCCGTTCATGGTGGCAGGCGCGGTGGACGCCGACGGCAAACCCTGGGCGACCCTGCTCGAAGGCCCGCAAGGCTTCGTCAGCTCGCCCGACCCCAAGCAACTGCTGATCAGCGCCACGCTGCCCGCCACCGACCCGGCCAGCGCCGGCCTGGTGGCGGGTGGCGCCATCGGCCTGCTCGGCATCGAGCTGCACACCCGTCGGCGCAACCGCCTCAACGGCCATATCCGAGCGGCCAGCGCCGGCCAGTTGCAGGTAGAAGTGGAGCACTCGTTCGGCAACTGCCCGCAGTACATCCAGCTGCGCGAATACACCCGGGTCGACGAGCCGGCCGGTGAGCGTATCGACGCCCACGAGCTGAGCGCTGCGGCCATCGCCATGATCGAAAATGCCGACACCTTCTTCGTCGCCAGCTACGTGGCGCAAGAGGATGGCCAGCATTCGGTGGACGTCTCCCACCGCGGCGGGCGCCCCGGTTTCGTCAAGGTCGAGGGCAACCGCCTGACCATCCCCGACTACGCCGGCAACCTGCATTTCAATACCCTCGGCAACCTGCTGGTAAACCCCCAGGCCGGCCTGCTGTTTGTCGACTTCACCAGCGGCAACGTGCTGCAACTGAGCGGCCATGCCGAGGTGTTGCTCGATAGCCCGCTGATCCAGGATTTCGAAGGCGCCGAGCGCCTGTGGACGCTGCAGGTCGAGCACGTGGTACTGCGCCCGGCGGCGGTATCGCTGCGCTGGGCATTTCGTGAATACGCCCCCACCAGCCTGAGCACCGGCATCTGGGCCGAAGCCGAGCAACGTACCCGGCAGCGCGAACGCCAGCGCCAGTGGCAAAGCTGGCGCGTACTGCGCGTCGAACAGGAGAGCCTGGATATCCGCTCGTTCTACCTGCAACCCGAAGACGGCCAGCCGGTGACGTTTGCCCCTGGCCAACACCTCCCGGTGCGTCTGCAACTGCCGGGTGACAAGCCGCTGATCCGCACCTACAGCCTGTCGAGCGCCCCCTCTGACGGCCAGCTGCGCATCAGCGTCAAGGCCCAGGGCCCGGCGTCACACTACCTGCATGCGCAACTGCACCCCGGCGACCTTTTGCAGGTGCGCCCGCCCATGGGCAGTTTCACCCTGGCCCCAGGCAGCCAGCGGCCGATCGTGCTGATCGGCGCCGGCGTCGGCATCACCCCGCTGATCGCCATGCTGCGCGAGCAATTGAGCCTGAACCAGGGCCGTCCCATTCACCTGTTCCACGGCGGCCGCTCACTCGCCGAACTGCCGTTCCGCCAGGAGCTGGATGCGCTGCAACAGCAGGCCGGCGGCCTGCTGCACATACACCGCGCCCTGAGCCAGCCCGAAGCCGACGCCGTGCAAGGCCGCGACTACCAGTTCGCCAGCCGCCTGGGCATCGCGCAGGTGAAGGCCATGCTGGCGCTGGACGACTACGACTTCTACCTGTGCGGCCCGGCCAGCTTCACCCAGGACCTCTACGAAGGCCTGCGCAGTATCAACGTGCCCGACGCCCGCATCCACGCCGAAGCCTTCGGCCCCTCGACCCTGCGCCGCCACGGCGACAGCAGCCAGCCCGTGGTACCGCAGCCCCCGGCCGCCACCGAGCCGGTGCCGGTGTACTTCGCCAGCTCCGCCAAGCAAGCCCGCTGGGCGCCTGGCAGCGGCACGCTGCTGGAACTGGCCGAAAGCCGTGGCCTGACGCCGGAGTTCAGCTGCCGTGGCGGCTCGTGCGGCACTTGCAAGACCAAGCTGGTCAGCGGCCAGGTGCATTACCCCAACCCGCCCGCCGAAATGCCCGAGCAAGGCACGGTGCTGATCTGCTGCGCCGTGCCTGCGGATGGTGGGCCCTTGGTACTGGAGGCATGAGGCATATGGCCCAATCGCCGGCAAGCCGGCTCCTACAGGCTATGCGCCAAACCCTGCAGGAGCCGGCTTGCCGGCGATTGGCCCTTCAACCCAGCACAAAAAAACCAGATAGCCGATAATCCAGGCACTCACCCAACCCCAGGCCCCCCCATGGACCAGATCCACCTGATGAAGGTGTTCGTCGCCGTCGGCGAACTGGAAAGCTTCGCCGCCGCTGCCCGCCGCCTGGCCATTTCGCCTGCCGCCGTCACCCGCGCCATCACCGCCCTGGAAGAACAGCTCGGGGTCAAGCTGCTGCAGCGCACCACCCGCAGCGTACGCCTGACCGAAGCCGGCAGCCGCTACCTCGAAGACACCCGGCACATCCTCGCCAGCATCCTTGAGGCCAACGAAGCCGCCGCCGGCATCAACGCCGCACCCAAAGGTGACCTGGCCGTGACCGCGCCGATCCTGTTCGGCAAGAAGTTCGTCATGCCGTGCATCGTGCGCTACCTGCAGCAGTACCCCGAAGTGGACATTTCGGCATTCTTCCTCGACCGCGTGGTCAACCTGGTGGAGGAGGGCATGGACGTCGCCGTGCGCATCGGCCAGCTCCCCGACTCGGGCCTCAAGGCGTTGCGCGTGGGCAAGATGCGCCGGCTGCTGTGCGCCGCCCCCGACTACCTCGCGCGCCACGGCACCCCGCGCCACCCAAGCGAGCTGCAGGGCCACACGGTGATCGCCGCCGGCACGCTATCGCCGCGCACCGACTGGCGCTTCGGCGCCATCGACGACCCCACCCTGATCCGCATGAAGCCGCGCCTCACCGTCACCAGCAACGACGCCGCCATCGCCGCCGCCTGCGCCGGGCTGGGCATCGCCCGGTTGCTGTCCTACCAGGTGGCCGACGAGCTCGCCGCCGGCAGCCTGCAGGTAATCCTCGCCGAATACGAAGAAGCTCCCTGGCCGATCCATATCCTGCACCGCGAGAGCAAATACGGCTCGACCAAGGTGCGCACCTTCATCGACATGCTCGCCGAGCATCTGCGCAGCCACGAGCACCTGCGCTGAGGCACACAACTGCCTCAGAAGCGGGTGTGATCCCTGTAGGAGCCGGCTTGCCGGCGATGAGGCCGGCACAGCCAGCACAAGACAGTTGCACGGCCATCGCGCTGCGCCACGCCATGTATTGAGATGTGGGAGATGCCTGGCAAGTAGGAGGAAACGTCATAGGCCGGCGTGAGATACCAACTGCCGTCGGTCTCCATCATGAAGGTGGTGTTCATGGTGTGCCAGCCCTGAAAAAACGCCAGTAGTTCAAGGCCCATTTTTCTAGGCGCAATCAGCATTAATTGGTACTCAAGCCTGGAAATCCAGGCGTTGTGGGTATGCGCCGTCATTGACGCAGGCCGGGCAAGCCCGTATTTTGCAGCCTCCCTCCATCCCGGCTACCCCTGCCGTGCACCGCCCAGGCGTTAACTCGCGAAGCGGTCATACAGGCGCCGACACTTAACTGGCCGCTGTCCCGCAGCGTGCTGCTATTTCGTTATCAAGTGTAAAAGGATGACTGCATGATCATTCGTCAGGCCATTGCGGCCGATCACCCCCTGCTGCTCGACATCTGGCAACGCTCCGTGCGCGCCACCCACCACTTCCTGCAAGCGTCCGACATCGACGCACTGCTGCCACAACTGCGCGACATCTACCTGCCGGCCGTCGAGCTGTGGGTAGCGGTAGACGCCGAAGACACCCCGCTGGGCTTCATCGGCCTCAACGAACACCACGTGGAAATGCTCTTCATCGACCCCGACTTGCGCGGCCAGGGTATCGGCCGGGCCCTGCTCGACCACGCCCGCAGCTCGCGCGATACGTTGAGTGTCGACGTCAACGAGCAGAACCCCGAGGCGGTGGGCTTCTACTTGCATTACGGCTTCGTCCAGACCGGCCGCTCGCCATTGGATGGTGAGGGTAGGCCATTCCCATTGCTGCACATGAGTCTGCCTGGCTAAGCCCCGCTAGAAGGGCATCCGCACACCCTTTGGGAGCGGGCTTGCCGGAGTGCCGGACTACCGCTAAGCAGGCGACGCGGTGCTCCGGTGATCTCGCTCCCACAGGGTTTCGAAACATTCAAACTCTGTAGGAGATCCCCCGGTCCTTCGGGCTGCGCTTTCGCGCAGAGAACTAGTCTTGCAGATGCGCCACGGCCCCTGTGGGAAGCGGCCTTGTGTCGCGATGGGCTGCGCAGCAGCCCCGGCAATTTTGCATGAGGCCGAGGCCTTGGGGCCGCTTCGCGCCCCATCTCGACCGGACGGCGCCCCGGCAAGGCCGCTCCCACAGAGACCGCGTTAAATCAATGAGTTGTAGTTTTCTCTAGGGGCCCGCGATGGGCCGCAAAGCGGCCCCAGCCCAGGCGCAAACTCAATCCCCAACCCCATGCAACCGCAGCGCCCGCTGCGCACATTCCTTCCAGCTCAATCTGCGCCGCCCAGGCAGCACAGCCGGCACCTCAGCCGCCATCACCACCGGCATATCCCGCATCCGTACCCAAGCCTCGCTCTGCCAATACAGCAAGCTCGCCGTATGCCCACCCGGCCAGCACATCCTACCCAAGCGGGGCAGGTCATCCGCCACGGAGCCTTGCCCATCCCGCAGCACCGCCACCACCTCATGGGTCAGCCAGTGCCGCAGGTGGCGGTTCTCGGGGATATGGTGATGAGCCAGCAGGGTATAGGCCCCGGACTCGCTGACCATGGTGGTGTCCTGGTACTGGCCATAGCGCAGCAGCCGCACGCTGCGATGCTGGTCCGGGTCGAGCTTGCGGATGCAGTGTTCGTCGAAGAAGCGCCCGGTCATCCGGCCGAGTTCGAGGGCGCAGAACCAGGCTTGGGATTCGAGCCAGAGGGTGTGGAGGTGGCGGTTGTGGCGGGTGAAGAGGGTAGGGAAGTAGTGGTTGTCCATGATGGGCTATCCAGAATCAGGAGAGCCGTTTCTAACGGGAACGGGATTCCGCCGCGTGAGCGTTCTTAAGCGCTGACCTGCCAAGCTAGAAGACAACACCTGCTTCGTCAATTCAGGAACACATTTTGAAGTAATGGTGGCGTTATGATATTTCTTGGCTACTCAACCAGAGATAGGAAGTCTCATGAATCGATCAGAAAGAGCCAGTCAGATATGGGCGGTGCTTGCATTGGCGGCACGTAACCGACAGTCGCTTACGTATGGGATGCTCTCGAGGTTGATTGGAGTTCCTGCAGCAGGTATGGGCAGGTTACTGGAGCCTATACAGTCGTATTGCATTCTGCAGGACCTGCCACCTCTAACACTTTTGGTTGTTCAAAAAAGTTCGGGGTTGCCAGGGCGTGGTTTTATCGGGGCTAAAGCTGCGGACTACGCTCGAGATCAAATGCGAATATTTGCATATGATTGGCTGGCGCATGGAAACCCCCAAGCAGAAAAGCTCGAGCAGGCAGTATTGGAGCTTCCATCTAATGGCGAGGAGGTTGACTCAGACGAGTGAGCCTTCAATATGAAAAAGGCTGCCCAAAGGCAGCCTTTCTGGATAGCAGAACCGGTCAATCCCAGCTCAACGCCCCACCAGTCTGATACTCAATCACCCGAGTCTCAAAGAAGTTCTTCTCTTTCTTCAAGTCCATGATCTCGCTCATCCAAGGGAACGGGTTGGTAGTCCCCGGATACTCTTCCTTCAACCCAATCTGAGTCAAACGACGGTTGGCAATGAACTTGAGGTAATCCTCCATCATCGCCGCGTTCATGCCCAGCACGCCGCGTGGCATGGTGTCGCGGGCGTATTCGATCTCAAGCTGAGTACCCTGCAGAATCATCTGGGTAGCCTCTTCCTTCATCGCGGCATCCCACAGGTGCGGGTTTTCGATCTTGATCTGGTTGATCACGTCGATGCCGAAGTTCAGGTGCATGGACTCGTCACGCAGGATGTACTGGAACTGCTCGGCAACGCCGGTCATCTTGTTGCGGCGGCCCATGGACAGGATCTGGGTGAAGCCGCAGTAGAAGAAGATGCCTTCCAGTACGCAGTAGTAAGCGATCAGGTTGCGCAGCAGCTCTTTGTCGGTCTCGACGGTGCCGGTGTTGAACTCCGGGTCCGAGATGGCGCGGGTGTACTTCAGGCCCCAGGCGGCTTTTTTCGCGACCGACGGGATCTCGTGGTACATGTTGAAGATCTCGCCTTCATCCATGCCCAGCGACTCGATGCAGTACTGGTAGGCGTGGGTGTGGATCGCCTCTTCGAAGGCCTGGCGCAGGATGTACTGGCGGCACTCCGGGTTGGTGATCAGGCGGTACACGGCCAGGGCCAGGTTGTTGGCAACCAGCGAGTCGGCGGTGGAGAAGAAGCCGAGGTTGCGCATCACGATGCGGCGCTCGTCTTCGGTCAGGCCGTCCATGCTCTTCCACAGGGCAATGTCGGCGGTCATGTTGACCTCTTGCGGCATCCAGTGGTTGGCGCAGCCGTCCAGGTACTTCTGCCAGGCCCAGTCGTACTTGAACGGTACCAGCTGGTTCAGGTCGGCGCGGCAGTTGATCATGCGCTTTTCATCGACCGCAACGCGGGCCGAGGAGCCTTCGAGCTCCGCCAGGCCTTCGGCGATGTCCAGGGCGTCCAGGGCCGCCTTGGCGCGCTTGACCGCGTCGGAGTCGGCGGCGGTGGCGGCGCGGGCTTCCAGGGCGGCGGCACCGCCGGCGCTGTCGAGCTTGTCGAGGGTGGCGGCAGCGGCCTGCGCAGGGGTGTTGCCCTTGGCAGCTACTTCGCCGTCTTCTTTGTCGAATTCGTCCCAGCTCAGCATGGTTTGGCTCCTGCTTGAGGGTCGCCCTGAGGCAACCGGTTGGATTTTAAGAATGTGATGCCTGACGCACGGCCAACGGGCGAATGGTCAGCTCGAGAGGCTGACTCTCGTTACATCTGGATCTGCGCCTGGCCAGGCCTCGGGGAGGGGCCAGGAACATGAATGGTGCTCTTTTCAGAGGGGGCGAAGTATACCGGAATTCGCTTTCGATCGGGGGGCGTGTGTCTGACGGGCGAGGGTAATTTTTCGACCGTTTTTGCGCGCATCCGTTCACGGGTTCCGAGTCGTTTTCAGTGCAGAGGAGTTTAGCGGCAAAAAACGCAAAGCACTACATGTTGTGCTGTTTTATTTTAAAAGCACAGGATATTGATTTTTGTGAGGGGCAGGAGCGGCTTCGCCTGAACGCCGCTTCCGCAGGGGTCGGCTCAACTGCAACGGCTGCGCAGCGTTTCGACGATGTGGGTCTTGGGGTGCTTGCGTGCATGTTCGACCGTGGTGAAACGGCCGGTTTCAGCACTTCGGCCAATCTTGCGAGTCACTGCTTTTTTCCGCGCCATAGGGGCCATCCTGGGTTGAGGAGTCCTGCCTTTGTACCGGGCTGCGCGAACGCTGGGCAAAGGGCAGTATTTCTCGGGGGCGCAGATACAAAAATGCCGCGCGGGGCGCCCATGGGCACCCCGCGCGGCATTCAGGCCTTACTGGCAGGCTTCGCAGTCAGGCTCGTCGATCGCACAGGCCTTTGGCACTGGAGCAGGGCCGGCGGCCTGGACCGGGGCGCTGTCGCCGCCGCTCGACACGGCGTTGAGCTTGCCGGTGTTGATGGTCGACTTCTCGGTGCTGGTGGCCGCCAGGGCACGGAGGTAGTAGGTGGTCTTCAGACCACGGTACCAGGCCATGCGATAGGTGACGTCCAGCTTCTTGCCCGAAGCGCCGGCGATGTACAGGTTCAGCGACTGCGCCTGGTCGATCCACTTCTGGCGACGGGAGGCGGCATCGACGATCCACTTGGTCTCGACTTCGAACGCGGTGGCGTACAGGTCTTTGAGCTCTTGCGGAATGCGCTCGATCTGCTGCACGGAACCATCGTAGTACTTCAGGTCGTTGATCATGACCGAGTCCCACAGGCCGCGGGCTTTCAGGTCGCGGACCAGGTACGGGTTGATCACGGTGAATTCGCCCGACAGGTTCGATTTCACGTACAGGTTCTGGTAGGTCGGCTCGATGGACTGCGACACGCCGGTGATGTTGGCGATGGTCGCGGTCGGCGCGATGGCCATGATGTTCGAGTTACGAATACCTTTTTGTACACGCTCGCGCACCGGGGCCCAGTCCAGGCTCTCGGTCAGGTCGACGTCGATGTACTTCTGGCCACGGGCCTCGATCAGGATCTGTTGCGAATCCAGCGGCAGGATGCCCTTGGACCACAGCGAGCCCTGGAAGCTCTCGTAGGCGCCGCGCTCGTCGGCCAGGTCACACGAAGCCTGGATGGCGAAGTAGCTGACCGCTTCCATCGACTTGTCGGCGAACTCGACCGCAGCGTCCGAACCATACGGGATGTGCTGCAGGTACAGCGCGTCCTGGAAGCCCATGATGCCAAGGCCGACCGGGCGGTGCTTGAAGTTCGAGTTACGCGCTTGCGGCACCGAGTAGTAGTTGATGTCGATCACGTTGTCGAGCATGCGCACGGCGGTGTTCACGGTGCGTTGCAGCTTGGCGGTGTCCAGCTTGCCGTCGACAATGTGGTTCGGCAGGTTGATCGAGCCCAGGTTGCAGACCGCGATCTCGTCCTTGTTGGTGTTCAGGGTGATCTCGGTGCACAGGTTCGAGCTGTGGACCACGCCCACGTGCTGCTGCGGGCTGCGCAGGTTGCACGGGTCCTTGAAGGTCAGCCACGGGTGGCCGGTCTCGAACAGCATCGACAGCATCTTGCGCCACAGGTCTTTGGCCTGGATGGTCTTGAACACCTTGATCTTGTTGTACTCGGTCAGGGCTTCGTAGTACTCGTAGCGCTCTTCGAAGGCCTTGCCGGTCAGGTCGTGCAGGTCTGGCACTTCCGAAGGCGAGAACAGGGTCCACTTGCCGTCATCGAAGACACGCTTCATGAACAGGTCAGGGATCCAGTTGGCGGTGTTCATGTCGTGGGTACGACGACGGTCATCACCGGTGTTCTTGCGCAGCTCGATGAACTCTTCGATGTCCAGGTGCCAGGTTTCCAGGTAGGCACATACGGCGCCCTTGCGCTTGCCACCCTGGTTAACGGCAACGGCGGTGTCGTTGACGACTTTCAGGAACGGCACGACGCCTTGCGACTTGCCGTTGGTGCCCTTGATGTAGGAGCCCAGTGCACGCACAGGGGTCCAGTCGTTGCCCAGGCCACCGGCGAATTTCGACAGCATGGCGTTGTCGTGGATCGCGTGGTAGATGCCCGACAGGTCGTCCGGCACGGTGGTCAGGTAGCAGCTCGACAGCTGCGGGCGCAGGGTGCCGGCGTTGAACAGGGTCGGGGTCGAGGCCATGTAGTCGAAGGACGACAACAGGTTGTAGAACTCGATCGCACGGGCTTCCTTGTCTTTTTCTTCCAGCGCCAGGCCCATGGCCACACGCATGAAGAACACCTGCGGCAGCTCGAAGCGCACGCCATCCTTGTGGATGAAGTAGCGGTCGTACAGGGTCTGCAGGCCCAGGTAGGTGAACTGCTGGTCACGCTCGTGGTTGATCGCCTTGCCCATGCGCTCCAGGTCGTAGCCTTTCAGCGCCGGGTCCAGCAGCTCGTACTCCACGCCTTTCTCGACGTAGGCCGGCAGGGCCTTGGCGTACAGGTCGGCCATTTCGTGGTGGGTGGCGCTGTCGGCCACGCCCAGGAAGCCCAGGCCTTCGGCACGCAGGGTGTCCATCAGCAGGCGGGCGGTGACGAACGAGTAGTTCGGCTCGCGCTCTACCAGGGTACGGGCGGTCATCACCAGGGCGGTGTTGACGTCTTTCAGGGCAACGCCGTCGTACAGGTTCTTCAGGGTTTCGCGCTGGATCAGGTCGCCATCGACTTCGGCCAGGCCTTCGCAGGCTTCGCTGATGATGGTGTTCAGGCGCGCCATGTCCAGCGGCGCCAGGCTGCCGTCAGCCAGGGTGATGCGGATGCTTGGGTGCGGCTCGACCACCGAGTCGGCGTTGCTGCGGGTAGCACGCTCTTTGGCGCGCTGGTCGCGGTAGATCACGTAGTCGCGGGCGACTTTCTGCTCGCCGGCGCGCATCAGGGCCAGTTCGACCTGGTCCTGGATTTCTTCGATGTGGATGGTGCCACCCGATGGCATGCGACGCTTGAACGTGGCGGTGACCTGCTCGGTCAGGCGCGCGACGGTGTCGTGGATGCGCGACGAGGCAGCGGCGGTGCCGCCTTCAACTGCGAGGAACGCCTTGGTGATGGCCACGGTGATCTTGTCGTCGGTGTAGGGGACGACAGTACCGTTGCGCTTGATCACGCGCAGTTGGCCCGGAGCGGTGGCAGCCAGGTCCTGGTTGGACTCGGCCTGCGGCGCCAAAGCCTGCGGGTTCTCGCGAGTTGTGTCGGTTTGCATGGGTGGGTGTCTCCACAGTTTCTATAGTGTTCAGGCGCCTTTTGGGCGCCCACCGTTCCATCCGTCAGACTGCCGGCCCGGGCGGGGATGCACATGGCAGTGCAGCCGCCGCGCGGGCTTGCCGACTTCGGGACAGACTCAGGAATTAAGGGCAGTGATCTGCCGCTCCCTGGCCGAAGTCAAAGGTTCTGGGCCGGGCCCAAAAACTGTTGCTGTCGAGTGTCAGGCCTTGCCTGCAACACTCATACCCGAACAAGGCCAGAAGTGGCTTGCCTCGGTCGCCTCCGCAGGAGCGGTTTGGCTGGTGAAATCACGTTAAGTTCAGTGGGTAAATTCGCTTGAATTTGCCTGTCGACTTGTGTTTGTGATTTTGCTCGAACCCCAACATCTAGTGGTTCGCCGCGATGGGGATACAAGATAATGCGGTATCGGGGGCTTTGCAAGGCGAGCGACCTGTGGATAACTTGTGGGTACTTTGTGAGTCATCCGTGGGTATTCGCTGTAGGCCTTGTGCTGACTGGTTTGCGCGAAATTTCGCAGTATTACCGCCCCGTGGCAGATTTTCGCGGGGGCGAACCCTATCACATAAAACGCTTCACCCAAGGCCCGGCCTGCGAGGTTGGCAGGGCTGGGGGCGGGACGTAGTATCCGTGGCTGATGTTGCTCTTTGGTGAAAGGGATTTATCGCAGGATCAGGCAGTTACGCAGCTTTTTGCGGCCTCATCGCCGGCAACAGGGCAGCGCTTTCGCGCAGAGAACTGGTCTCGCAGATGCGCCACGGTCTCTGTGGGAAGCGGCCTTGTGTCGCGATGGGGCGCGCAGCGGCCCCAAGGCCTCGGCCTCATTCAACATTGCCGGGGCTGCCGCGCAGCCCATCGCGACACAAGGCCGCCTCCCACAGAGACCGTGTTAAATCAATGAGTTGTAGTTTGTTTGATAGGAGCCGGCTTGCCGGCGATGGGGCCCCACAGGCCACCCAATAACAACAAAGGGGCCCAGCCCATGGACCAGCACCCGCCAGACAACCGCATCCTCATCGTCGAGGACGACCAGCGCCTCGCCGAGCTCACCGCCGAGTACCTGCAGGCCAACGGCTACGAGGTCAGCGTCGAGGGCGATGGCGCCCGTGCCGTGCGGCGCATCATCGACAGCCAGCCAGACCTGGTGATCCTCGACCTGATGCTGCCCGGCGAAGACGGCCTGAGCATCTGCCGCCGGGTGCGCGGCCAGTACCCCGGCCCCATCCTCATGCTCACCGCCCGCAGCGACGAGCTCGACCAGGTGCAGGGCCTTGACCAAGGCGCCGACGACTACGTGTGCAAGCCGGTGCGCCCGCGCCTGCTGCTGGCGCGTATCCAGGCCCTGCTGCGGCGCAGTGAGCCGGCCGAGCGCCGCCAGGCTCTTGAATTCGGCCCGCTGAACATCGACAACCGCCTGCGCGAGGCACGCCTGGGTGGCCAGTTGATCGAGCTGACCGGCGCCGAGTTCGACCTGCTCTGGTTGCTGGCCAGCAACGCCGGGCGGGTGCTGTCCCGCGAGCAGATCTTCACCGCGCTGCGCGGCGTCGGCTACGACGGCCAGGACCGCTCCATCGATGTGCGTATTTCCAAGATTCGCCCCAAAATCGGTGACGACCCGGTCAACCCGCGGCTGATCAAGACCCTGCGCAGCAAGGGCTACCTGTTCGTCGGCGAGGCGGCCCAGGCGCTGGCGCCATGAAGTCGATCTTCATACGCATCTATGGCGGCATGCTCGGCGTGCTGGTGCTGGTGGCCGTGCTTGGCGTGCTCAGCCTGCACCTGGTCAACGAGGTGCGCGCCGGCCAGCACCGTGAGCGCCTGGCCCAGGGCACCTTCAGCCTGATGGCCGACAACCTGGCGCAGCAGAACGAGGTGGAGCGCAAGCGCTCGCTGTTGATGTGGGAGCGCCTGCTTGGCGTGCCGCTGGACGTGCAGCCGCTGTCGGTGTTCAGCCTGGACGGTGGCCAGCGCGCGCGGCTGTACCGCGACCTGGTGGTGGTGGAAAAAACCGGCCCCCACGCCGCCAGGGTGCTGCGCCGCATCGGCCGCGAGGATGCGTTGCTGGTGGCCGAGGTCAAGCAGATCAGCGAGCAGTTGGCCCGCGCCACCCTTTACCTGCTGGCCGACGAGCTGGTGCGCTACCCGGTGACCGAGCAGCAGGCGCGCCTGGCACAACTGAAGCAGAGCAAGGGCTTTGGTTTTGACATCGCCCTGCAGCGCATCGAGCGCGCAGCCCTGGACGACGACCAGCGGCGCCGGGTGGAGGAGGGCGATACGGTGATGGCGCTGGGCAAGGACGGCGACTCCATCCGCGTGTTCGCAGGCCTGGCCGGTTCACCCTGGGTGCTGGAGATCGGCCCGTTGTACCAGCTCAACCCGTACCCGCCGCAGTTGCTCATTCTTATTGCGTTCCTTGGCCTGTGCCTGATCGGCCTGGTGGTGTACCTGCTGGTGCGCCAGCTGGAGCGCCGCGTATCGGGGCTGGAGGTGGCCGCCACGCGCATCGCCCAAGGCAGCCTCGACACCCGCGTGCCGGCAGGTAGCGCCGACTCGGTGGGGCGCTTGGCCGAGGCATTCAATGGTATGGCCGAGCACCTGCAGCGCTCGCTGACCATGCAGCGCGAACTGGTGCGCGCGGTGTCCCACGAGCTGCGCACGCCAGTGGCGCGGTTGCGCTTCGGTCTGGAGATGATCGAAAGCGCCAGCACCGAACAGGCCCGGGCCAAGCACCTGGCCGGCATGGATGGCGATATCCAGGACCTCGACAAGCTGGTCGACGAAATGCTGACTTACGCCCGCCTGGAGCAGGGCGCCCCGGCATTGCAGTTCCAGGCGGTGGACCTCGACGAGCTGCTGGCGCGGGTAATCACTGAGCTGGCGCCGCTACGGGCCGAAGTGAAGGTGCTGCGCGGCCAGTGCCATGGCCTGGATGGCGGCGCTGCCTGGGTCGAGGCCGAGCCGCGCTACCTGCACCGGGCGCTGCAGAACCTGGTGCGCAACGCCATGCGCCATGCCGAGTCCGAAGTGCGCCTGAGCTACCAGCTGGGCCAGCAGCGTTGCCGTATCGATGTGGAAGATGACGGGCCGGGCATTCCGGAAGGGGTGTGGGACCGCATCTTCACCCCCTTCACCCGCCTGGACGACAGCCGTACCCGCGCCTCGGGCGGGCACGGGCTGGGTTTGTCGATTGTGCGGCGGATCATCTACTGGCACGGCGGCCGCGCCCTGGTGGGGCGCAGCGAGCAGTTGGGCGGGGCCTGCTTCAGCCTGAACTGGCCGCGGGAGCAGCCGCGGGACTAAACGCTTATGAGGCTCAGCAGGTGGCCGTCCTGCACGCAGAACTGGCCATCCAGCTCCACGCCGTGGCGCCAGGTGGCGGACAGGTCGGTGAGCAGGCGCAGGCGGGCGTGGCCGTCAGTGGACCACTGCAAAACTTCTGCGTGTTCGAAATAGAAGCGCTGGCCGGTGATCGGGTACAGCGCTTTGAACAGGCTCTCCTTCAGCGAGAAGGTCAGGGTCACCGTCAAGGCCTGTTGGCTACGATCCAGCCGATGCAGTTCGGCGGCGGTAAGGATTTCCCCGGCCAGACGCTCGGCACGCTCTTCAGTCAATAGCGACTCCTGGTCCAGCCCAAGCCCTGCCACTTGCGCGCCCACCACCGCCGCAGCCCAACCCTGGCCGTGGGTGATGGAGCCACGAATGCCGGCCGGCCAGATCGGCGAGCGGTCCTCGTGGGTGGCCGGCACATAGTCACGCCCATCCAGCAGGCGCAGGGCCTCGCGGGCGCATACCCGGCCGGCCAGGTACTCGGCCTGGCGCTTGGCCACCGAGCGTTGCAGGCTGGCGGTTTGTTCGATGCCGGCGCGCTGGAAGTCGTCGGCAGCAAGCCTGGCCGGGTCGAACGCACAGCTCACCAGCACCGCACCGGGGACCGGGCGGGGCAGGGGCCAGTGGTGCTGGAGCGGGGCGCAGCAGGTGGGGAGTCTGTTCATGGCGGCTATTGTGCCAGCCCGCGAGTGTGGGGTGGAGCCTGGATTTTGCAGGTTACGCGCAGCCCCTGTAGGAGCAGGCTTGCCTGCGATGGGCCGCAAAGCGGCCCCGGCAATGTTCAGTCAAACGCTTTCTTGAAAAACGCCTGCATATCCTTCCACGAGCTCTCGTCCGCTGCCTTGTCATAACCGATATCCGGCCCACCATGCTCGCCATGGCTCAAGCGGTCGGCATCCGGGTTGGTAAACCCATGCTTGGCCCCAGGAATACCGACGAACTGGTAATCCGCCTTGGCCGCACCCATCTCGGCCTTGAACGCCGCCACCTGTTCCGGGGTGACCATGCTGTCGGCCTCGCCATGCTCCACCAGAACTTTGGCCCGCACCGACCCTGGCGTGGCCGGGGTCTGGGTCACCAGCGCGCCATGGAAGCTCACCACGCCATCGAGCTTCTCGCCCCGGCGCGCGGCATCCAGCACCACCTTGCCGCCAAAGCAGTAACCCACCGCCCCCAGCTGGTGCTTGTTGGTGTTCGGTTGCAGTTTCAACAACTCCAGCCCCGCATCGAAGCGCCGGGCTGCTGCGGCAGGGTCCTTCATTGACGCGGCCATGAACGCCTGCGCGTCCTGCGGGTGTTCGGTGTGCTTGCCGTCGCCATACATGTCGATGGCCAGGGCGTTGTAGCCCAGTGCGGCAAGATCGCGGGCACGGCGCTTGGCGTAGTCGTTCAGCCCCCACCATTCATGTACCACCACGATGCCCGGGCGTTTGCCCTCGATGGCGTCGTCGTAGGCGTAATAGCCGATCAGTGCGGTGCCGTCGGCATCCTGATAACGGATCTCGCGGGTCTGCACCGCCGCCTGGGCGAGGGCGGTACAGCACAACAGGGCCAGGGCAAGCAGGGAACGCATGGTCAAACTCCTTTTACGACGGTGGCCGCTTCGTTCAGGCGCGGTTCAGGCGGGGTTCAGCGGCGGTTCAGGGCGCCCTCCCTACTCTAGCCCGCAGACACACACAGCGCATCCCAACCGGAGTTACAACCATGAAAACATTCAACACCCTGCTTGCCGCCATGGCTGTCTGCGCCGCCGGCATCGCCACCACCGCCCAGGCCGACGACACCTTCGCCAGCCTCACCTACGGGCAAACCAGCGACAAGGTTCGCAAGTCCGGCCTGTTGCAGCGCAACACCGACCACCTGAACACCGATGGCATCGTCGGCAAAGACGGCACCTGGGGCGTACGCGTCGGCCAGATGAACGACCAGGGTCGCTACTACCTCACCTACGACAACGTTTCGGGCAGCCACAGCGGCCTCAAGCTGCGCCAGGAAAACCTGCTCGGCAGCTATGACCTCTTCCTGCCAGTGGGCGACACCACCAAACTGTTCGGCGGTGCCAGCCTGGGCGTGACCAAGCTCAGCCAGGAGTCCTCCGGCTACAGCCGCGACACCGACACCGGTTACGCCTATGGCCTGCAGGCCGGCGTGCTGCAACAACTCACCGACAACGCCTCGGTGGAGCTGGGCTACCGTTACCTGCGCAGTAACGCCAGCACCGAACTGGTACCCCACGGCGGCAGCAAGGTCGGCTCCCTGCGCCTGGATAGCAGCGCCCAGACTTACCTGGCGGCCAACTACAAGTTCTGATTATGCTGCGGCCTGTGACGGCCCCATCGTCGGCTTGCCGGCGATGGGGCCGCTAGATCAAAAGGAGATCCACATGAAATTGCTGGTGGTCGAGGACGAGGCGCTGCTGCGCCATCACCTGTTCACCCGCCTGGGCGAAGCCGGGCACGTGGTGCAGGCGGTGGCCAATGGCGAAGAAGCCCTGTACCAGGCCGAGCAGTACAACCACGACCTGGCCGTGATCGACCTGGGCCTGCCGGGGATGAGCGGGCTCGACCTGATCCGCCAGTTGCGCAGCCTCGGCCAGACCTTCCCCATTCTCATCCTCACCGCCCGTGGCAACTGGCAGGACAAGGTCGAAGGCCTGGCTGCCGGCGCCGATGATTATGTGGTCAAGCCGTTCCAGTTCGAGGAACTGGAGGCGCGCCTGAACGCCCTGTTGCGCCGCTCCAGCGGCTTCACCCAGTCGACCATCGCTGCCGGCCCCCTGGTGCTGGACCTCAACCGCAAGCAGGCTACGCTGGGCGAGCAACCGCTGGCGCTGACCGCCTACGAATACCGCATCCTCGAATACCTCATGCGCCATCACCAGCAGGTGGTGGCCAAGGACCGGCTGATGGAACAGCTGTACCCCGACGACGACGAACGCGACCCTAACGTCATCGAAGTGCTGGTCGGCCGCCTGCGACGCAAGCTCGAGGGAGATACCGGCTTCAAGCCCATCGATACGGTGCGTGGCCTGGGTTACCTGTTCACCGAGCGCTGCCAGTGATCCGTTCGCTGCGCGTGCGCCTGATGCTGGCGGCGGCGCTGCTGGCGCTATTGTTCATGCTGGCGCTGCTGCCGGCATTGCAAAAGGCCTTCAGCCTGGCATTGCAGGAGTCCATCGAGCAGCGCCTGGCCTCGGACGTCACCACCCTGATTTCCGCTGCGCGCATCGAGCACGGCCGCCTGCAGATGCCGGCGCTGCTGCCGGACGAGCGCTTCAACCTGCCCTACACCGGCCTGCTCGGCTACATTTTCGACCGTCAGGGCACCCTGGTGTGGCAGTCGCGCGCCACCCGCAACCGGCATATCAACTACCGCCCGCGCTACGACGGGCGCGGCAACGAATTCGCCCGCATCCAGCAAGAGGACGGCGAGGAGTTTTTCGTCTACGACGTCGAGGTCAAGTTGCTCGGCGGCAAAAGCGCAGCGTTCAGCATCGTCGCCCTGCAGTCGGTGCGCGAGTACCAGCACACCCTCGATGGCCTGCGCGAAAAACTCTACCTCGGCTTTGGCGCCGCCTTGCTGGCGTTGATGGTGCTGCTGTGGGCCGGGCTGACCTGGGGCCTGCGTTCGCTGCGCCGGCTGAGTGTCGAACTGGACCAGGTAGAGGCCGGTGCCCGCGACGGGCTAAGCCGCGAGCACCCGCGCGAACTGCTGCGCCTGACCGGCTCGCTGAACCGCCTGCTGCGCAGCGAGCGCGAGCAGCGCCAACGCTACCGTGACTCGCTGGACGACCTGGCACACAGCCTGAAGACCCCGCTGGCGGTGTTGCAGGGGGTGGGCGAGAGCATGCAGCAGGGCCGCCAGGAGCCCGGGCAGGGGCGGGTGCTGCAAAGCCAGGTCGAGCGCATGAGCCAGCAAATCGACTACCAACTGCAACGCGCCAGCCTGCGCAAGAGCGGCCTGGTGCGCCACCAGGTGCCGCTTGCGCCGCTACTGGACAGCCTGTGCAGCACCCTGGCCAAGGTTTACCGCGACAAGCGCGTGCAGGTCAGCCTGGACATCCCGGCCCAGGCGCGGGTGCCGATGGAGCAGGGCGCCTTGCTCGAACTGCTCGGCAATCTGCTGGAAAACGCCTACCGCCTGTGCCTGGGCCAGGTGCGGGTAACCCTTGAACAAGCCCCGGGGCAACTGGTGCTGTGCATCGAGGACGACGGCCCGGGCGTGCCGCCCGACCAGCGCGAGCGCATTCTCGAGCGCGGTGAGCGGCTGGACAGCCAGCACCCTGGCCAGGGTATTGGCCTGGCGGTGGTCAAGGACATCATCGACAGCTACGACGCCGAGCTGAGCCTGGGGGATTCTGACCTGGGCGGGGCGGCGTTCAGGATCATCTTCCGCCTGGAGTGATTATTGGAGCCAGGCCCTGTAGGAGCCGGCTTGCCGGCGATGGGGCCAAACCTGCCAACCTCAATTTCAGGCGGATTCCCGCCACACCCCCTGTACGAATCCCGCCACCGGGCGGAATTCCGCCAGCAAAAAAACCGCCACTCGCCCCGTCCAGGGGCAAAAACATCCCGCAAACATTGGCTCTGCACCTCGAGTGGGCATTTTGGCATCGCCCTTGCTATTCACTTGGCAGAGACCGGGCAGACGCTTGCCAGGCTGCTCGAACACAACGACAAATCCCTCCAGGTGCAGGAGGGTTCGCGATTCAGGTGCCCCGACATCCTGGGAAGGATGCGCCGGCACACTTGAGGAAACTTAGCCATGACGACTCGTCAGCCGCTGTACAAATCGCTGTATGTCCAGGTGATCGTCGCGATCACCATCGGTATCCTGCTCGGCCACTACTACCCGGAAACCGGCGTCGCCCTCAAACCGCTGGGTGACGGCTTCGTCAAACTGATCAAGATGGTCATCGCCCCGATCATCTTCTGTACCGTGGTCAGCGGCATCGCTGGCATGCAGAGCATGAAGTCGGTCGGCAAGACCGGCGGTTACGCGCTGCTGTACTTCGAGATCGTCTCCACCATCGCCCTGATCATCGGCCTGGTCGTGGTCAACGTGGTTCAGCCGGGCGCCGGCATGCACGTCGACGTCAGCACCCTGAACGCCAGCAGCGTGGCCGCCTACGCCGCCGCCGGCGCGCAGCAGACCACCGTTGGCTTCCTGCTCAACATCATCCCCAACACTGTGGTCGGTGCCTTCGCCAACGGCGACATCCTGCAAGTGCTGATGTTCTCGGTGATCTTCGGCTTCGCCCTGCACCGCCTGGGCAGCTACGGCAAGCCAGTGCTGGACCTGATCGACCGCTTCGCCCATGTCATGTTCAACATCATCAACATGATCATGAAGCTGGCCCCGGTCGGCGCCTTCGGTGCCATGGCCTTCACCATCGGCCAGTACGGCGTGGGTTCGCTGGTGCAACTGGGCTACCTGATGGCCTGCTTCTACATCACCTGCCTGCTGTTCATCCTGATCGTGCTCGGCGGTATCTGCCGCGCCCACGGCTTCAGTGTCCTCAAGCTGATCCGCTACATCCGTGAAGAGCTGCTGATCGTGCTGGGTACCTCGTCCTCCGAGTCGGCCCTGCCACGCATGCTGGCCAAGATGGAGCGCCTGGGCGCGAAGAAATCCGTGGTTGGCCTGGTGATCCCCACTGGCTACTCGTTCAACCTCGACGGCACCTCGATCTACCTGACCATGGCTGCGGTGTTCATCGCCCAGGCCACCGACACCACCATGGACATCACCCACCAGATCACCCTGCTGCTGGTGCTGCTGGTGGCCTCCAAAGGTGCTGCCGGCGTTACCGGTTCGGGCTTCATCGTGCTGGCTGCCACCCTGTCCGCCGTCGGCCACCTGCCGGTTGCCGGCCTTGCGCTGATCCTGGGTATCGACCGCTTCATGTCCGAAGCCCGCGCCCTGACCAACCTGATCGGCAACGCCGTGGCCACCGTCGTGGTCGCCAAGTGGGTCAAGGAGCTGGACACCGATACCCTGCAGGCCGAGCTGGCCTCCGGTGGTTCGCCACTGACCGACACCCGTCCGACCGATGACCTCGGTGTTGCAGAAGGCCCGGCTCGTTGAGCCCGGTGCAGTAACGAAGAAGGCGACCCTCGGGTCGCCTTTTTCATGCCTGTGTTTCCGGCCCCGCAACCTGTTGGAAGGGGGCGGTGCGCCTATTCGACGCGGGTTTCGCCGCTGTACACCAGAATCTCCCGGCACCGCCGGCACAGGTAGCGTCGCCCCTGGCGGACCAGCTTGTGCCGTTGCGCGGTAAACGGGAAGTCACTCTGCGGGCACGGGCAGCGGTAGATATAGCGGGTCACTACCCGCCGCTGCACGTCATAGTTGTGGCAGCGGTTGGGTGGCAGCTCGTACACGCCGCGCATGATCAACTGCCACTCTTCACCATGGGCCTGAATGCGGTCGCCGAACAGCTGGTGGGCCACCAGGTGCGCCACCTCGTGGGCCACGGTCTGGCGCAGGAAGTCGTCCTGGTTTTCCCGGTACAGCTGCAGGTTGAAGCGCAGCAGGTTCTCGTGCAGGTGGGCGACGCCAGCCTTTTGGCCGCGTAGCTTGAAGCTCACTTCCGGGCGCGGGAAGGGGCGTTTGAAGAAGGTTTCGGCTTGCTGGTAACAGGTTTCGACGCGTTGCTTGAGCAGCTCGGGCATGGCGGGGTGGGTCTCCTGGGCGGCTATTATGCCGCAACCTGTTCAGGTCTGCCGAGCCATCGGTCAGCCACCGGGGCCGCTTTACGGCCTGCATGGATCGCATAAGTTTCAGGCCCGCGCTTTACCTGTAGGAGCTGGCTTGCCGGCGATGAGGCTCGCACAGGCAATACAAAAGCATCGCGGGGCAAGCCCGCTCCCACGCAAGAATGTGGGAGCGGGCTTGCCCCGCGATGCCTTCACATCAGGTCAATTGGTATAGACAGGCCCCACACCCAGCCCCCAGATGATCACCGTGGCCGCCATGATCGCCACCAGCACCACCAACCCTACCGCCAGCACCGAGCTTGAGAACAAGAAGCCCTCATCCGATGGGATGTTCATGAAGGTCGGCAGCCCCACATACAGCAGGTACACCGTGTAGCAGATTGCCGCCGTGCCCAGCAGCATGCCCAGCCACAGGTGCGGGTACAGCGCCGCCAGCCCACCGAGGAACAGCGGCGTGGCGGTGTAGGTGGCAAAGGCGATGCACTGGGCCATGCTCGGGTTGGCATCGTAGGTGCGCGCCATCCAGTGAATGAACGCCCCCATCACCGCCACCCCGGCGAGCATCGCCAGGTAGGACATCACGCTCATCCATAGCGCGCTTTCCATGGTCAGCATCACCGCCGGCCGGTCGCCGATCACCCAGCCCACCTGGGTGGTGCCTATGAACGCCGATACGGCAGGGATCGCCGCCAGGATCAGCGTGTGCGTCAGGTACATGTGGCTGATGCTTTCCTCTTCGCCACGAATCTCCCGCCATTCCTGGTCGGGATGGGTAAACAGCCCCACAACGTGATGGATCATGCCGGTCACTCCTATCGATCGTTGTTGCCTGACACCCCCCATGCGGAGCGCCAACGGCCCGAGGCCAAGGCACCCCTGCAAACGGGAATGTGGCCTTATGACGCAGTATAGGAAGCCGTACCCGGCACAAATCGCGCTTTTTAGAGCAAATTGCGCTGTCAGGCGGCGGGTTGATTCCCACCCAGTATTTGTCGGAATGCCTACAGCGCGCCGCAGTTTGTGCGTAAAATAGCCGCCTTTTTGTCACACCTCGCGGATTCCAAGCGCTATGGGCACCCTCTCGGTCAACCAGAACAAACTGCAAAAACGCCTGCGTCGTCTCGCCGGCGAAGCCATCACCGACTACAACATGATCGAAGATGGCGACAAGGTCATGGTCTGCCTGTCCGGCGGCAAGGACAGCTACACCATGCTCGACGTTCTGTTGCACCTGCAGAAGGTGGCGCCGATCCAGTTCGAGATCGTCGCGGTGAACATGGACCAGAAGCAGCCGGGTTTCCCCGAGCACGTGCTGCCGGCTTACCTCAAGGAACTCGGTATCGAGTACCACATCGTCGAGAAAGACACCTACTCGGTGGTCAAGGAACTGATCCCCGAGGGCAAGACCACCTGCTCGCTGTGCTCGCGCCTGCGACGTGGCACCCTGTACACCTTTGCCGACGAAATCGGCGCGACCAAGATGGCCTTGGGGCACCACCGCGACGACATCGTCGAGACCTTCTTCCTCAACATGTTCTTCAACGGCGCGCTCAAGGGCATGCCGCCCAAGCTGCGCGCCGACGACGGCCGCAACGTGGTGATTCGCCCGCTGGCCTACTGCAGCGAAAAGGACATCCAGGCCTACTCGGACATGCGCGAGTTCCCGATCATCCCGTGCAACCTGTGCGGCTCGCAGGAGAACCTGCAGCGCCAGGTGGTCAAGGATATGCTGGTGGAGTGGGAGCGTAAGCACCCGGGCCGTACCGAGAGCATCTTCCGCGCCATGCAGAACGTCGCCCCGTCGCAACTGGCCGACCGCAACCTGTTCGACTTCACCAGCCTGAAAATCGACGAAAGTGCCACCCCGCGTTTTCTCGACGTGCTGAACATCTGACCCCATGCGCGACTACCAGTGGCTGCATGAGTACTGCCTGAACCGCTTCGGCTCGGCCCAGGCCCTGGAGGCCTTCCTGCCGCAGCCGCGCACGGCTGCGCAGTTGCGCGCCATCAGCGATGACCGCTACCTGTCGACCCTGGCACTGCGGGTGTTCCGCGCCGGGCTCAAGCACAGCCTGGTGGACGCCAAGTGGCCGGCCTTCGAGCAGGTGTTCTTCGGCTTCGACCCGGAAAAGGTGGTGCTGATGGGCGCCGAGCACCTGGAACGGCTGATGCAGGACGAGCGCATCATCCGCCATCTGGGCAAGCTCAAGAGCGTACCGCGCAATGCGCAGATGGTGCTGGACGTGGCGAAGGAGAAGGGCAGCTTCGGCGCGTTCATCGCCGATTGGCCCGAGACTGACATCGTTGGTTTGTGGAAGTACCTGGCCAAGCACGGCAACCAGTTGGGCGGGCTGTCGGCGCCGCGTTTTTTGCGCATGGTCGGCAAGGATACCTTCATCCCCACTGACGACATGGCGGCCGCGCTGATCGCACAGAAGATCATCGACAAGCCGCCCACCAGCCAGCGCGACCTGGCCCTGGTGCAGCAGGCGTTCAACCAGTGGCACGCCGAAAGCGGACGGCCGCTGTGCCAGCTGTCGGTGATGCTGGCGCATACCGTCAACCATTGACCTTGCTGCCGGCACATCCCCTGTAGGAGCGGCCTTGTGTCGCGATGGGCTGCGCAGCAGCCCCGGCAATTTTGCATGAGTCCGAGATCTTGGGGCCGCTGCGCGCCCCATCGCGGCACAAGGCCGCTCCTACAGGGATCGCATCAGCGGCTCATTCGCCGGCCAGGCGCCGTTCCAGCTGGAACTTCCAGCGCACATACAGCAACCCGCTGACGAACAACCCCAGGCTCACTAGCACCTCCACCCAGCCAAACACCGCCCGCGCCGGGTCGAACGCGGCCAGCACGCCCTTGATGAAGTAGATGTTCACCACGAAGCAGGTCCAGGCATGCGCCCGGGCGCTGCCCAGCAGCATGCCCGGCAGCAGTAGCAATAGTGGCACCAGCTCGACCGCGAGAATCACCTCGACCCGTGCCCCGTGCAGGTTGGCGAACCACAGGTTGTTGACCACCAGCAAGGCGATCAACCCGAAGAAGCAAGCCAGGCTCAGGCTGCGGGTGATGCGCACCCGTGGCGCCAGCCAGTCGAGCGGCGGCAGTACCTTGGGCTTCTTAGCCACGCTGGCCCCCCAGGGCCTTGGCGGTATTCGCCAGGCGTTGGCCAAGGGCGCGGCACAGGGTGATTTCGTGTTGGTCCAGCTCGCGCTTGCCATCGGCACCGGCATGGTGGCTGGCGCCATACGGGGTGCCGCCGCCAGTGGTTTCGAGCAGCGCCGATTCGCTGTAGGGCAGGCCGGTGACCAGCATGCCGTGGTGCATCAGCGGCAGTAGCATCGACAGCAGGGTGGTTTCCTGGCCGCCGTGCAGGCTGGCGGTGGAAGTGAATACCGCCGCCGGCTTGCCCACCAGCTCACCACCCAGCCACAGGCTGCTGGTGCCGTCGAGGAAGTACTTCAGCGGTGCGGCCATGTTGCCGAAGCGGGTCGGGCTGCCCATGGCCAGCCCCGAGCAGTGGCGCAAGTCGTCGAGGGTGGCGTACAGCGCGCCGCTGGCCGGAATGTCCGGGGCCACCGCTTCGCACTCGGTAGAGATCGCCGGCACGGTGCGCAGGCGCGCTTCCAGCCCGGCCATTTCGATGCCGCGGGCGATGTGCCGGGCCATCTCGCTGGTGGAACCGTGGCGGCTGTAGTACAGCACCAGGATGTAGGGCTCGCTCACGGCAGGATCTCCAGCACTTTTTCCGGTGGGCGGCCGACCACGGCCCTGTCGCCTGCTACCAGAATGGGCCGTTCGATCAGTTTCGGGTTTTGCACCATCGCTTCGATCAGCTGGGTGTCGGTAAGCGCCGGGTCGGCCAGGTTCAGGGCCTTGTATTCGTCTTCGCCGCTGCGCAGCAACTGGCGTGCGCCGATGCCCAGCTTGCCGAGCAGTTGCTTGAGGGTGGCAGCGTCGGGCGGGGTTTCCAGGTAGCGCACCACGTTGGGGGTGAGGCCACGTGCTTCGAGCAGTTCCAGGGCACCGCGGGATTTGGAGCAGCGCGGGTTATGATACAGGGTCAGTTCGGTCATGGCGGGTCGCATCCAGCTGGGTGTGGCGGCTATTCTAACCGCAGCGACCGACTTCAATGTTTGAAAACTTCGAGAAGGATTGACCCATGGCAAGGCGTTTGGCGGCTGCACTGGCCATTACCGCAGGGCTGCTGCTCGGCGGCTGCGGTGCAGACTACGGCGTGGACCAGCACGGCAACGCGGTGAAGGCCGAGCAGATCGACGGGCACTGGCTGGTGCTCAACTACTGGGCCGAATGGTGTGGCCCGTGCCGCACGGAAATCCCTGAGCTCAATGCGGCCGCCAAGCAGTGGCAGGCCCAGGGCATCAAGGTGGTGGGGGTGAACTACGACGGCCTGCAAGGTGCAGATCTCAAAGCCGCGGTCGACACTTTGGGCATCGCCTTCACCGTCCTCGCTCAGGACCCCTCCGAGCGCTACAAGCTGCCACGCAGCGAAGCGCTGCCGGTGACCTACATCATCGATGACAAGGGCAAGGTGCGTGAGCAGTTGCTGGGCGAGCAGACCCTCGAAGGGCTGCAAGCGAAAATCAAGGCGCTCAAGGGCGGCGCCTGATAATAGCCACACGCTCCCTGTAGGAGCCGGCTTGCCGGCGATAGGGCCCTTGGCGCCAGCACAAGGCCCTGAGCCTTGCGCATTACAGGCCCGGCCTCATCGCCGGCAAAGGGCCTCAGCCTTCCTCAGGCCAGAAGCGCAGCGGCTTGCCTTCGGCCGGCCAGAAGCGGATCTGCTCTACCGGCGACACATCCCAACGTTGCACGGTCTCCAGCGCCTGCAAGAAGCGTTTTTCCTGCTCCATCAGCGCTGGCGCGCACAGCTTGCGGGTCTTGCCGACCTTGCCGAAGCTCAGCTGGTCACCGTCCAGCGTGTACGGTGCAAACCAGTGGTTGCAGCCGGCATTGCCGTAGGCGCGGCCGTCGTTGGCCAGGGTCAGGGTGAGGTGGCTGTAGTCGATCAACGGGCGTTCACCGATCCACTCCAGCACATAGCTTTGCTCCTGCTGCAGCGGCGAAGGCTGCGAGGCGCAGCCAGCCAGGGTGCAGGCGAGGAGCGCGGCAGTCAGCTGCTGTTTCACTCAACCACGCTCCTGGCAGTTCGGGCACAGGTGCGCAGTGCCTTGGCTGGCCCAGCCCAGCTCGGCGATGCGCGCGGTGGCGGCCGGGGCGTGGCCCTTCTTGCCCAGCTTGGCGTCGGCGGCGAACTCGAAGTCCAGCACTGCGTCACAGCCGTCGCACTTGACCTGCCACTCGAGGATTTCCAGTTCGTTGAATACCGGGCCCTGGGCCACGGCTACCCACTGGCCGCGCGGGTTGATCAGGTGGCGCACGGTGTCCACGGTCAGGCGCATCGACAGGCTCTTGCTGCCCTTGAGCGAGACCAACAGGGCGTCGCCCTTCTGGATCGAGCCGCCGTTGCCGGTCACCTGGTAACGGCCCGGCACCAGCGCACGGCATTCGATCAGGGTGTGTTGCGGGTTGAAAAGGGTGTAGCGGAAATCGTGCTCGACCATGGGTCCTCCAGAAATGCCGCGTATCCTAGCATCAACTTGTGACCAGATTCTGCGCATTACCTGCCGCCCAGCGGGTGATGTTGCACAGGGTGGTGGCGGCGATCGCATCCAGCGCCTCGCGGGTGAGAAACGCCTGGTGAGCGGTGATGATCACGTTGGGGAAGGTCAACAGGCGCGCCAGCACATCGTCCTGCAACGGCAGGTCGGAGCGGTCCTCGAAGAACAGCTGCGCTTCTTCCTCGTACACATCCAGCCCCAGATAGCCAAGCTGGCCGCTTTTCAAGGCATCGATCAGTGCCGGGGTGTCCACCAGCGCGCCGCGGCCGGTGTTGATCAGCATGGCGCCGGGCTGCAGCTGGGCCAGGCTGTTGGCGTTGATCAGGTGCCGGGTGTGCTCGGTCAGCGGGCAGTGCAGGCTGATGATGCGCGCCTGGCGCAGCAGTTCGGGCAGCTCCAGGTAGCGTGCCCCCAGGGCCAGCAGCTCGGGGTTGGGGTAGGGGTCGTAGGCCAGCAACTGGCAGCCGAAACCGGCCATGATGCGGGCAAAGGCAGCGCCGATCTGCCCGGTGCCGACCACCCCGACGGTCTTGCCGTGCAGGTCGAAACCGGTCAGCCCGTGCAGGGTGAAATCGCCCTCGCGGGTACGGTTGTAGGCGCGGTGCAGGCGCCGGTTGAGGGCCAGGATCAGCGCCACGGCATGTTCGGCGACGGCGTGGGGCGAGTAGGCCGGCACCCGCACCACGCTCAGCCCAAGGCGCCGGGCGGCAGCCAGGTCGACATGGTTGTAGCCGGCCGAGCGCAGGGCGATCAGGCGTGTGCCGCCTTCGGCCAGGCGTTGCAGCACCTGTGCGTCCAGTTCGTCGTTGATGAACGCGCAAACCACCTCAAAGCCCTGGGCCAGGGCGGCGGTGTCCTGGGTCAGGCGCGCTGGCTGGTAATGCAGGTCGAAATCAAGGCCTGTGGCGGCGCGCTCGAAGCTTTCCTGGTCGTAGTGCTGGCTGCTGAACAAGAGTGTGCGCATGGGGGCATTCCTTTGGTGGCAACGGCGGGAGTCTAGCCAAGTGGGCGCAGCGAGGTATTGACCTGTGGGTATGCCTCGGCTCCCCGGGGCGGGCGCGGTGCATCTGCGAGACCAGTTCTCTGCGCGAGAGCGCAGCCCAAAGGGCTGGGTGATCTTTTACAGGGGCATGCCCCTCACGCGCTCAAGCGCGCTTGTTCGGCCAGCCGGGTGATCGCCCGGTCCAGTTCGTCCAGCGCCTGCTGCGCCTGTGGGTTGTCCTGCTTCAGCAGGGTCTCGCTACGCTGGCAGGCGGCGCGCAGTTGCGGCACGCCGCAGTAGCGCGAAGCGCCGTTGAGGCGGTGTACCCGCTCGATCATCGCCTCGCGGTCCTCGGCCTCGCGGGCCAGGCGGATCGCCTCGCGGTCGCCGTCAAGCGATGCCAGCAGCATGGCCAGCATGTCCGCGGCCAGGTCCGGCTTGCCGGCGGCCAGGCGCAGGCCCTCTTCGGGGTCGAGCACTTTCAGCTCGCTGTCGGGTTGGCGCTCGGCGCTGCGTTCCTGCGAGGGCGCGCCCAGGCTCAGGCCGGTCCACTTCATCACCACCTGCGCCAACTGGCGCTCGCTGATCGGCTTGGTCAGGTAGTCGTCCATGCCGCTGTGCAGCAGGGCTCGTTTTTCGTTGGCCATGGCGTGGGCGGTCAGGGCCACGATCGGCAGCGCCGGGGCGCTGTGGCTGTTTTCCCACTGGCGGATCTGCTCGGTGCAGGCGCGCCCGTCCATGCCGGGCATCTGCACATCCATCAGCACCAGGTCGAACGGCTCGTCCTGTACGGCCTGCACCGCGGCGTAGCCGCTGTCCACCGCCAGCACCTCGGCGCCCATGTCCTCCAGCAGCGTCTGCACCAGCAGCAGGTTGGCCGGGTTGTCGTCGACGCACAGCACCTTGGGGGCCCGCTCGCCGTTGCCGCTGCGCGGCTCGGCCAGCGGGCGGCGCGGCTGCACCAGCTCCAGCAGCAGCCGGCGCAGCTTGCGCGAGCAGGTGGGCTTGGCCAGCAACTGGCCGTGGGCGTTGGGCAGGAAGGGGCTGTACAGCGGCTGTTCGGTGGTGGGGCACAGCACCACGCACTGGCAGCCCAGGCGCTCCAGCTGCTGGTGGTACTGGCCCAACTGCTCGGGCGACAGGCTGCCCAGGTGGGTGCCCAGCACGGCGAAATCGAACGGTTGCCCGGCCTGGCTGGCAGCGTGCACCGCCTGCAACAGCTGGTCGTAGGACGAGAACAGGCTCACTGTCAGGCCGCAGTCCTCCAATTGGTGCTCAAGCGCCTGGCGCGCCAGGTCATGGCCATCGACGATGGCCACCCGGCGGCCGAGCAGTGCCTGCAGCGGTTGCTCTTCGGCGTCGTCGTGGGCCCGCGGCAGGTTGAGGCTGATCCAGAACTGCGAACCTTCACCGGGGGTGCTGTCGACGCCGATCTCGCCGCCCATCTGCTCGATCAGGCGCTTGGAAATCACCAACCCCAGGCCGGTACCACCGGGCTGGCGCGACAGTGAATTGTCAGCCTGGCTGAAGGCCTGGAACAGCGTCCGTACATCCTGCGGCGACAGGCCGATGCCGGTGTCCTGCACGCTGATGCGCAGTTGCGCGCTGTCCTCCTGCTCGTCCTCGAGCATCGCACGCACCACGATGGTGCCTTCGCGGGTGAACTTGATGGCGTTGCTCACCAGGTTGGTGAGGATCTGCTTGAGCCGCAGCGGGTCGCCCACCAGCGACAGCGGGGTGTCGCGGTACACCAGGCTGAGCAGCTCCAGCTGCTTGGCGTGGGCGGCGGGTGCGAGGATGGTCAGGGTGTCCTGGATCAGGTCGCGCAGGTTGAACGGAATGCTGTCGAGCACCAGCTTGCCGGCCTCGATCTTGGAGAAGTCGAGGATCTCGTTGATGATCCCCAGCAGGTTGTCGGCGGATTTTTCAATGGTGCCCAGGTAGTCCAGCTGGCGCGGGGTCAGCTCGCTCTTTTGCAACAGGTGGGTGAAACCGAGGATGCCGTTGAGCGGGGTACGGATCTCGTGGCTCATGTTGGCGAGGAATTCGGACTTGATGCGGCTGGCCTCCAGGGCCTCCTTGCGCGCCATGTCCAGCTCGATGTTCTGGATCTCGATGGTTTCAAGGTTCTGGCGCACGTCCTCGGTGGCCTGGTCGATGCTGTGCTGCAGCTCCTCGTGGGCGTTGTGCAGGGTTTCGGCCATGCGGTTGATGCCGGCCGCCAGTTCGTCCAGTTCGTGGCTGCCCATGGCCGGCAGGCGCTCTTCGAGGTGGCCGTCCTTGAGCTGGTTGACCGCGTGCTTGATGTGGTTGATCGGGTCGTTGATGGTGCGGCTCATGCGCAGCGCCAGCAGCGCGGTGAGGCTCAGGCCTACAAGAATCAGCAGCAGGCTGGTGAACAGGTTGCGGTAGCCGCGCAGCAGTGTGCCGTCGTGGGACAGTTCGATCTCCACCCACCCCAGCAGGCGCTCGGCCTCGGCCGGCACGGCGTCGGTGGCCAGGTCGCGGTGGTGGCCGAACACCGGCATCAGGTAGCGGGTGGCGTCGTTGCCGGTGCGTTGCAGCAGTTGCGTGCCGGTGCCACCGCTGGGCGGCTGGTTGAGCATGCTGGGGCCGGCGTGGGCCAGGCGCGTGCGGTCGGCAGCCAGAAACGCCACGGCGCGCACATCGGACTGCTCCAGCGCTTGCGCGGCGATGCGCTCCAGCTGCGCCGGGGCCTGGCGCGCCATGGCCGGTGCGGCCAGCGGGGCCAGTTGCTCGGCGATCATCTTGCCGCGTTGCAACAGTTGCGTGCGCAGCTCGTTCTGTTGCAGCCAGGTGAAATAGCTGCCCAGTACCAGGGCCATCAGGCTGGCGGGCAGCAAGGCCAGCAACAGCACGCGGCTGCGAATTCCCAAACGGTCTAGCACACCTGTCTCCTGTCATGTGCTCAAGGGCGCGCGTTGCGCGTTGGCGAACGTTACTCCAATGCGGGTATTTGTGTCTGTTTTTTACCGCCACAGATAAACCCAGTAGCAGGCGCGATTCCCGTAGGCGCGGGCTTGCCCCGCGAACACGAGCGAAGCCCGTGCCATATCACGCAGCACATGCTGTGTGTCACGCCTGTTCCCACACCAATCAATCCAACCATGGTCTGCCCTTCTATTGGTGCGCGTCGGTCGCCCCCCGGTTGCCTGCAACCCCCGCTTACCCAATAATCGCGTAACTGAGAATTGATGACAGTTGCCAATGCATCCCGAAGCCATTCATACCTCCAGCATCCTCGCCATCGAAGACGACCCCGTGCTCGGCGCCTACCTGCACGACGAGCTGCAACGCGGCGGTTTCAACGTCACCTGGTGCCGTAATGGCCTTGAAGGGCTGGAGGCGGCCGGGCGGCAGGTGTTCGACCTGGTGCTGATGGATATCCTGCTGCCTGGCCTCAATGGCCTGGATGCCCTGGCCAGCCTGCGTCGGCACAGCGCCACACCGGTAATCCTGATGTCGGCCCTGGGCGCCGAGGCCGATCGCATTACCGGCTTTGAGCGTGGCGCCGACGACTACCTGCCCAAGCCGTTCAGCTTTGCGGAGTTACGCGTGCGCATCGAGGCGATCCTGCGCCGGGTGGCGTTCGAGCGCCGTGGCAAGGCACCCACGGAGCTGCCGGCCGGTGCGCTGCGCTTTGACGAGCAGCTTAGCGACGTCTGCCTGGCCGAAGCCTGGGCCGGCCTGACCCCCAGCGAGTACCGCCTGCTCGACACCTTGTGCCGCAGCCAGGATGAGGTGCTGAGCAAGCCGTTTTTGTACCGCCAGGTGTTGCAACGCGCCTATTCGCGGCATGACCGCAGCCTGGACATGCACGTCAGCCAGATCCGCCGCAAGCTCAAGGCCATCGGTTATCACGAGCGCCAGGTGCGCACCGTGTGGGGCAAGGGCTACGTGTTTAGCGCCGGTGAGGCGGACTGACAGTGCTTGATCGCCATTCGCTGTTCTGGAAGCTGGCCATCCTGCTGGTGGGGTTCTGCCTGCTGATGATCGGCCTCAGCTACACCTGGGGCCGGCACATGGAAACCCGCAACGCGTTTCTGGACGAGCCGGCGCGAGAGGTGCTGCGTGGCTACGCGGCCGAGGCCGAACGGGCTTGGCTTGAGGGCGGGCGCGAGGGCGTGGACCGCTGGCAGGAGCGTTTGCTTGAGCGCGAGCCGGGCTGGGCCGGCGTGCTCGACGGTGACCTGCAACCTTTGGGTAGCCTGGCCCTGAGCGGCGCGCAGATCCAGCACCTGACGCGCCTGCGCGGGGTCGACTGGCCGATGAGCCGGCGGAGTGTCGGCCAGCCCTGGTTGCGCCTGCCGTTCCCCACTGTGCCCGAGCAGGGCATGTTGGTCATGGAGCTGCCCAAACGCTTCAACCCAGGCCACTATCGCCTGCTCTGGCAGGTGGTCACCAACGGCATTATCCCGGGGCTGTTCACCCTGCTGTTGTGCGTGGGCCTGTACCGCATGCTGATCGTGCCGCTGAACCAGTTGCGCGAGCAGGCCAATGCCTGGCGTGCCGACCAGCTCACGGCGCGCCTGGATGCACGCACTACCCAGCGCCAGGATGAACTGGGCGAGCTGGCCCGGGCTTTCGACCAGATGGCCGAGCGCCTGCAGGGTACGGTGGCGTTGCAGCAGCAGTTGCTGCGTGATTTGTCCCACGAGATGCGTACCCCGCTCAGCCGCCTGCGGGTGGCCTGCGATGGCGAGACCGACCTGCACGGCCTGCGCGAGCGCCTGCACCGTGAGGTGGATGGCATGCAGCAGTTGGTCGAGAACACCCTGCAACTGGCCTGGCAGGATGCCGAGCGCGGGGTGCTTGAGCTTGAACCGATCCAGTTGCCGGCGTTGTGGGATGTGCTCAGCGAGAACGCTTGCTACGAGAGCGGCTGGGCGCCGGAGCGTTTGCGCTGCGAGCTGCCGGCTGGCTGCTGGGTGCAGGGCAATCTCAACCACCTGGCCCAGGCTTTGGAGAACCTGCTGCGCAATGCCGTACGCCATTCGCCGGTGGATGGCAGGGTGCGTTTGGGTGGGCGGCGAGAGGGGGGGTATTGGCTGCTCGAGCTGGAGGACGAGGGCGGTGGGGTGGCCGAGGGGGAGCTTGAGCGTATTTTTGCGCCGTTTACCCGGCTTGACGGGGCACGGCCTGGGGATGGCGGGTTTGGGTTGGGGCTGAGTATTGCCCGTAGTGCCATTGAGCGGCAGGGGGGGATGCTCTGGGCGGTTAATGGGGGGCAGGGGTTGCGGTTGTGTATGCGGTTGCCGGTTGGGGTTTCGGTTGCGGTGGTTTAGTTGTCTGTGGGTGCGGGCTTGCCTTGGCTGATCGGTTACCAATTCCCCTGTAGGAGCCGGCTTGCCGGCGATGGCTTTTGTGCAGGTTTATGCTGTTGATCTGTTGATCTGTTGATCTGTTGATCTGTTCGAAGTTGTTTTAGCTGGTTTTGGAAGTTTTATGCGCATTCATTATTTGTATTGACGCTTATTCACCTTTCCGCCCTTACGGCGGCTTACTTTTGTCTTGTCAAAAGTAAGCAAAACCGCTCGCTCCCATCATCCGGCCCCTGCGCTTCGCTCCGGGGTTCCCTCACTCCGGGCTTGCTCCGGGGGTACGCGCCGACGGGCCGTCCCTGGCCCGATCGGCGCTCGACCGGCATCCATGCCGGTCGCCCCCCTACGCAATCCCTGCGTTCGGCCTCCTGAAGTCGCGAAGTTAGGGCGGCGCCTGGGAGTACGCAGCTCGGTCGCTAGTTGCCACCGTGGGAACTCCGGATTGAATCGCGGGGCAAGCCCGCTCCCACGTCAGAAACTGGTGCGCACAACTAACGTGGGAGCGGGCTTGCCCCGCGATTGCGTCAGAACAAACAACACATCAACAACAATTAAACCAATATCCCAGCTCTTGATCTGGCTCTTGATCTGGCTCTTGATCTGGCTCTTGATCTGGCTCTTGAACTGGCTCTTGATCTGGCTCTTGATCTTGCTTCTAAGCGCGCAATAGTTCAGGCAACACAAATCGCGACTTCAGGAGGCCGAGCGTAGGGCTTGCGTAGGAGGGCGACCGGCATGGATGCCGGTCGAGCGCCGATCGGGCCAGGGACGGCCCGTCGGCGCGTACCTCCGGAGCAAGCCCGGAGCGAGGGAACCCCCGGAGCGCAGCGTAGGGGGCCGGATGATGGGAGCAGGGCGGCTTTGGTTACTTTGGCCGGGGGCGCCGAGCCGCGACCAAAGTAACCCGCCGTAAGGGCGGAAAGGTGACGAAAAGCCGCTATCGTCAATGAATGCGCATGCATCTCCCAAAGCAATAACCATAAACCCCGACCCCGCCCCCCCAAAAAAATCCCCAATCCCCACCCTTATACCCACCCGCTATAACGACCAACCATTGCGAGATATGGCCTGGCAACGAATGCCGGTATGATAGCCCCCCCTGCCGTCCGGATTGCGAAAACGCCCATGACCCTGCAGTACCCAACCATCGCCGATTGCGTCGGCAACACGCCTCTGGTTCGCCTGCAGCGCATCGCCGGGGCAACCAGCAACACCTTGCTGCTCAAGCTCGAAGGCAACAACCCGGCCGGCTCGGTCAAGGACCGCCCGGCGCTGTCGATGATCACCCGCGCCGAACTGCGCGGCCAGATCAAGCCCGGTGACACCCTCATCGAAGCCACCTCCGGCAACACCGGCATCGCCCTGGCCATGGCCGCGGCGATCAAGGGCTACAAGATGATCCTGATCATGCCCGACAACTCCACCGCCGAACGCAAGGCAGCCATGACTGCCTACGGCGCCGAGTTGATCCTGGTGACCAAGGAAGAAGGCATGGAAGGTGCCCGCGACCTGGCCGAAAAACTCCAGGCCGAAGGCCGCGGCCTGGTGCTCGACCAGTTCGCCAACGGCGACAACCCCATCGCCCACTACAACAGCACCGGCCCGGAAATCTGGCAACAGACCCAAGGCAGCATCACCCATTTCGTCAGCTCCATGGGCACCACCGGTACCATCATGGGCTGCTCGCAATACCTCAAAGAGCAAAACCCTGCGGTACAGATCGTCGGCCTGCAGCCGATGGAAGGCTCGGCCATCCCCGGCATCCGCCGCTGGCCCGAGGAATACCTGCCAAAGATCTTCGACGCCACCCGCGTCGACCGCGTGCTCGACATGTCCCAGCAGGAAGCCGAAGACACCACCCGCCGCCTGGCCCGTGAAGAAGGCATCTTCTGCGGCGTTTCGTCCGGCGGTGCGGTGGCGGGCATGCTGCGTCTGTCCCGCGAAGTCGAGAACGCTGTGATGGTCGCAATCATCTGCGACCGCGGCGACCGTTACCTGTCCACCGGCCTGTTCGATCCCACCTGATGTCCAGAAAGAAAAGCAACAGCGGCCTGCGCTTCCAGCCAGCCGGCGGCAACCGTACCGCACAAGTGCCCGTGGGCAAGAAGCAACGCCTGCAGATCGAGCGCCTGAGCGGTGATGGCCGCGGCATCGCCTTCATTGAAGGCCGCACCTGGTTCGTCAGCGGCGCGCTGGGCGGTGAAGAGGTCGAGGCGCGGGTACTCGGCGCCCGTGGCAAGGTGGTCGAGGCGCGCCTGGAGCGCGTGTTCCAGGCCAGCCCCGAACGCCGCGAGGCCCCCTGCAAGCACTATGACCGCTGCGGCGGCTGCAACCTGCAGCACCTGCCCCACGAAGGCCAGCTGGCACTCAAGCAGCGGTTGCTGGCCGAGCAACTGCAACGGGTGGCCGGCCTGCAGCCGGAAGAATGGGCCGCCCCGCTGAGCGGGCCTGAGTTCGGCTACCGCCGCCGCGCGCGGGTAGCCGTGCGCTGGGATGTGAAGGCCCGCCAGCTGGAAGTCGGTTTTCGTGCCGAGGCCAGCCAGGACATCATCGCCATTGACGACTGCGCAGTGCTGGTACAACCCTTGCAGTCGATTCTGCGCCACTTGCCGACTGTGCTGCGCAGCCTGGGCAAACCCCAGGCGCTGGGCCATGTAGAGCTGTTCAGTGGCACCGCCGAAGCCGTGCTGGTGCGCCATGTGGCGCCGCTGCCGGACGACGACCTGGCGCGCCTGAAGGCATTCTGCGAACAGGCCAACGCGCAGCTGTGGCTGCAGGGCGAGGGCCAGCCGGCGCCGGTGGATGCCGCCGCCAAGCTGGGCTTTGCGCTCGAGCCCTGGGGGCTGGAGTTGGCCTGGCGGCCGGGCGATTTCGTCCAGGTCAATGCCCAGGTCAACAGCCTGATGATCCAGCAGGCGTTGAGCTGGCTGGCGCCACAGGCAGATGAGCGGGTGCTGGACCTGTTCTGCGGCTTGGGCAACTTCGCCCTGCCGCTGGCCCGCCAGGCCCGCGAAGTAGTGGCGGTGGAAGGCGTGCAGGCCATGGTCGAGCGCGCGGCGGACAATGCCCGGAACAACGATGTGCATAACGCACGGTTTTTTCAGGCCGATTTATCGCAGCCTTTGGCGGGCGCCGGATGGGTCGCCGAAGGCTTTTCTGCGGTACTCTTGGACCCACCACGCGACGGGGCCTTTGAAGTGGTGCAAGGCATCCACGGGCTCGGCGCAAAACGGCTGGTCTACGTATCGTGCAACCCGGCCACGCTGGCGCGAGACGCGCAGGTGCTGGCAGGGCAGGGGTACCGGTTAAAAAGGGCCGGGATTCTCGACATGTTTCCTCAGACGGCGCATGTCGAGGCCATGGCGTTATTCGAAGCAGGCTGACCGGGTCAGCCTTCTTGGTGCAGCCTTCAAGGACTGAGGGCCGTACAGGTGATAACCAGCGCACCCCTGTGGTGCGTTGTATGGAAAGGTAAAACAAAGATGGTACAGGTGAGAGTGCACCAGCCGGTCAACAACGACGGCAGTATCAATCTCGAAGCATGGCTCGATCATGTGGTGAGCGTCGATTCGCAGCTCGATCGCACGGCATTGAAAGATGCCTGCGAGTTCGCCCAGGAAGTCGAGAAAAAGGGTAACCCGGCCAAGCATTCCTGGGCCGATGGTACTTCCAGTTTTCAGGCCGGCCTTGAAATCGCCGAGATTCTTGCCGACCTCAAGCTCGACCAGGATTCGCTGGTCGCGGCGGTCATCTACCGCTCGGTACGCGAAGGCAAGGTCACCCTCGCCGAAGTCGGCCAACGCTTCGGCCCGGTGGTCTCCAAGCTGATCGACGGCGTGCTGCGCATGGCCGCCATCAGCGCCAGCCTGAGCCCGCGCCAGTCGCTGGTGCTGGGCTCCCAGGCGCAGGTCGAGAACCTGCGCAAGATGCTGGTGGCCATGGTCGACGACGTGCGCGTGGCGCTGATCAAGCTCGCCGAGCGCACCTGCGCCATCCGCGCGGTCAAGGCCGCCGATGACGAAAAACGCCTGCGCGTGGCCCGCGAAGTGGCCGACATCTACGCGCCACTGGCCCACCGCCTGGGTATCGGCCATATCAAGTGGGAGCTTGAAGACCTCTCGTTCCGCTACCTTGAGCCCGACCAGTACAAGCAGATCGCCAAGCTGCTGCACGAGCGCCGGCTGGACCGCGAGCGCTTCATCAGCGACGTGATGAACCAGTTGCAGAACGAACTGCTGGCTACAGGTGTGAAGGCCGATATCAGCGGCCGGGCAAAACACATCTATTCGATCTGGCGCAAGATGCAGCGCAAGGGCCTGGAATTCAGCCAGATCTACGACGTGCGCGCGGTGCGCGTGCTGGTGCCCGAGGTGCGCGACTGCTACACAGCCCTCGGTATCGTGCACACCCTGTGGCGGCACATCCCCAAAGAATTCGACGACTACATCGCCAACCCCAAGGAAAACGGCTACCGCTCGCTGCACACTGCGGTGATCGGCCCCGAGGGCAAGGTGCTGGAAGTGCAGATCCGCACCCACGCCATGCACGAGGAAGCCGAACTTGGCGTGTGCGCGCACTGGCGCTACAAGGGCACCGACGTCAAGCCCAGCTCCAACCACTACGAAGAGAAGATTTCCTGGCTGCGCCAGGTGCTCGAGTGGCATGAAGAACTGGGCGACATCGGCGGCCTGGCCGAACAGCTGCGGGTGGATATCGAGCCCGACCGGGTCTATGTGTTCACCCCCGACGGCCATGCCATCGACCTGCCCAAGGGCGCCACGCCGCTGGACTTTGCCTACCGCGTGCACACCGAGATCGGCCACAACTGCCGGGGCGCCAAGATCAACGGTCGCATCGTGCCGTTGAACTACAGCCTGCAGACCGGCGAGCAGGTGGAGATCATCACCAGCAAGCACGGCAGCCCCAGCCGCGACTGGCTGAACTCCAACCTGGGCTACGTCACCACCTCGCGGGCGCGGGCCAAGATCGTTCACTGGTTCAAGCTGCAGGCCCGCGACCAGAACGTCGCCGCCGGCAAAACCTTGATCGAGCGCGAACTGAGCCGCCTGGGCCTGCCCCAGGTCGACTTCGAGCGCCTGGCCGAAAAGGCCAACGTCAAGACCGCCGAGGACATGTTCGCAGCCCTGGGCGCCGGCGACCTGCGCCTGGCGCACATGGTCAACGCCGCCCAGCAGTTGCTCGAGCCCGAGCGCCTCGAGCAGGTCGAGCTGATCCCGCGCCAGGCCCGCGGCATCCGTTCGGGCAAGCGCAGCGATATCCAGATCCAGGGTGTCGGCAACCTGCTCACGCAGATGGCCGGCTGCTGCCAGCCGCTGCCGGGCGATGCGATCGTCGGCTACATCACCCAGGGCCGTGGCGTGAGCATTCACCGCCAGGACTGCGCCTCGGTGCTGCAACTGGCCGGCAAGGAGCCGGAGCGCATCATCCAGGTCAGCTGGGGGCCGATTCCGGTGCAAACCTACCCGGTGGACATCGTCATCCGGGCCTACGACCGCCCGGGGCTGCTGCGCGACGTGTCGCAGGTGCTGCTCAACGAGAAGATCAACGTGCTGGCGGTCAACACCCGCTCGAACAAGGAAGACAACACCGCGTTGATGTCGCTGACCATCGAGATCCCCGGCCTGGATGCCCTTGGCCGCCTGCTGGGGCGCATCTCGCAGTTGCCCAACATCATCGAGACGCGGCGTAACCGCACCCCTTGATACCGCCATCGCGGGCCATGCCTGTTCCCCACGTGGGAGCGGGCTTGCCCCGCGATGAGGCCGGTAAGGACAACCCATGACCTACACCCTCGACGACCTCCTGCACCTCATGGCCCGCCTGCGCGACCCGCAGCACGGCTGCCCGTGGGACTTGAAGCAGGACTACGCCAGCATCGTCCAGCACACCCTCGAAGAAGCCTACGAGGTGGCCGACACCATCGAGCGCGGCGACTTCGCCCACTTGCAGGGCGAGCTGGGCGACTTGTTGTTCCAGGTGGTCTACTACAGCCAGCTGGCCCGGGAGGAGGGGCGTTTCGAGTTCGCAGGGGTGGTCGATTCGATCACCCGCAAGCTGATCCGCCGCCACCCCCACGTCTTCCCCACCGGCGAGCTGTATGCGCCGCTGGATACCCCTGCGCTGAGCGAAGCCCAGGTCAAATCCCGCTGGGAAGAGATCAAGGCCGAAGAACGCGCTGAAAATAGCGACCCCGAGCAGCTGTCGCTGCTCGACGATGTACCCGCGGCATTGCCTGCACTGTCCCGCGCTGCCAAGCTGCAAAAGCGCGCGGCCACGGTCGGCTTCGACTGGCCTGAAGCGCTGCCGGTGCTGGACAAGGTGCGTGAAGAACTCGACGAAGTGTTGCAGGCCATGGCCGACGGTGACAGCGATGCACTGGAAGACGAACTCGGCGACCTGCTGTTCGCCACCGTCAACCTGGCCCGCCACCTCAAGCACGACCCGGAAAACGCCCTGCGCCGTGCCAATCGCAAGTTCGAGCGGCGTTTCCGATTTATCGAACAGGCATTGCGCGAGCAGGGCCTGAACATCCAAGATCGTACCCTCGACGAGCTGGACGCCCTGTGGGGCGAGGCCAAGCGTCAGGAAAAGAACCTGCCCAGCTGCGGCTGAGCCGATGCATAAGTGAGTGAACACCCATGAGCCTTTCCCTTCGCGACCAACTGCTCAAAGCCGGCCTGGTCAACCAGAAACAGGTTTCCCAGACCAACAAGGCCGAGAAGAAACAAAAACGCCTGGAACACAAAGGCCAGGTGGAGGTGGACGATAGCCAGCAGCGCCTGGCCAAAGAAGCCATTGCCGAAAAAGCCAAGAAGGACCAGGAGCTGAACCGCCAGGTCCAGGAGAAGGCCGAGCAAAAGGCCCGCGCTGCGCAGATCAAGCAATTGATCGAGGCGACCCGCCTGCCCAAGCTGACCACCGAGGACTACTACAACTTCGTAGAGGACAAGAAGGTCAAGCGCATCGCGGTCAACGCCCTGATGCGCAGCAAACTGAGCAACGGCGCGCTGGCCATCGTCGCCCACGGCGGCGGCTACGAGGTGATCCCGCGCGAGGCGGCGGTGAAGATCCAGGAGCGCGACCCCAACCGCATCCTGCTGCTCAACACCCATGTCGAGCAAGCCGACGAAGCCGATGACCCGTACGCGGCCTACAAGATCCCGGATGATCTGATGTGGTAAACACGAAAAACCCCGCCTAGGCGGGGTTTTTTACAGGAAGACTGTGTCATTGCGTGCTGCGCTGGTTTTCCAGGACTTCCAGCTCGGTACGGTACTGCTGGGCCTGTTGCTCGTCGTGGAACATGCCCACCAGTTGGCCTTGCTGATGCACGTCCCAGATCCGCACACCAGCGGCCAGGCCTTCGTGGGACATTTTCGATTCGTCGCGTTCGGTTACTTTGACAGTCATCGCTTAACTCCACTGCTAGGGTTGGCTGCGGCACTGTGTCGCAGGTCTTCTTTATAGAATTTGTTAGCAGGCTAAGTAAATAAAACAGCGATGAAACAAGTTTCATGAACCGTTGGCACGGTCACCGGTAGGAGCCGGCTTGCCGGCGATAGGGCCGGTACATCCACAGCATTAATGCCAGGCAAAAAGAAGCCCCGCACAAGGCGGGGCTCCAGGTCTTGCTGCTACGGCGAATCAGTTACCCTTCACCGCCTTGCCATCGACCGTACCGTCTTGCAGCACGATCACGTACTCCTTGCCGTCGGTTTCCACCTGGCGCAGCTGCACCAGCAGGTAGTCCCAGTTCTTGGCGAACCACAGCTCGGTAATACGCTTGCTCTGGCTCGGGTCACGCACCCGCTCGACCTTGATCGCATCGACCTGGCCGGCCTTGGTGGCAACCTTTTCAGTGCCCAGCACGCGGAAGTCGTAGGTGTCGATCTCGTCACCGTCGACCACCTGGTAGGTCATGCTCTTCTTGCCGGCAGCCACATCATGCTGCAGGGCCAGCTGGTACGACGACTTGTCCAGCACACCGCGGTTGAGCGGCAGGCTGATGGCATCACCACGGTCGCTGCCGGTGACCTTCTTGCTCGACCAGTCGAAGTCCAGGTCGACCTTCTTCGCCTTGCCCAGGCCGCCGCGTTCGAAGTGGTACTTCTGCGGCAGCAGGGTGTCGTTGTCCATGCGCACGGTGCTTTGCTCGGTCAGGCTGGCAATCATCATGGACGCCTTGAAATCAAGGTTCCAGGTACCGTTGGCATTCTTGACCAGGCTGCGCTCTGCGGTGCCGCTCATGGGCAGTTGCTTCCAGTCGGCGGTGTAACTGGCCGAAAAAGGCTTCAGGTCAGCTGCCTGGAGCGGCAGGGCAAGCACGGCAAGAGCCAAGAGCAGGGCGCGACGCATAGTTTCTCCTAGGATCGAATCAAGTGGCCGCTGGCCGGCAGCGGCTGGTCATCCAGTAACGCACCCTGTTCGCCCAGGCGCAAGCGGCCTTCGGCGAACCAGCGCACGGCCAGCGGGTAGATCTGGTGTTCCTGCAGGTGCACGCGCTGGGCGAGCGTCTGCGCAGTGTCGTCGCTTGCGACCGGCACCACAGCCTGTACGACCAGAGGCCCGCCATCGAGTTCCTCGGTGACGAAGTGCACGCTGCAGCCATGCTCGCTGTCACCGGCCTCCAGCACGCGCTGGTGGGTGTGCAGGCCTTTGTACAACGGCAACAGTGACGGATGTATGTTCAGCAGGCGGCCTTGATAGTGGCGCACGAAGCCACCGCTCAGGATGCGCATGAAACCGGCCAGCACGACCAGGTCGGGCTCGAAGCCGTCGATCAGCGCCATCAGCGCTGTGTCGAAGGCGTCCCGACCGTCGAAGCCACCGTGCGCGAGCACGGCGGTATCGATGCCGGCAGCGCGGGCGCGCTCCAGGCCGTAGGCATCGGCGCGGTTCGAGATCACCGCGCGGATGCGCGCCGGGCTGTCGCTGGCGCTGTCGATCAGCGCCTGCAGGTTGCTGCCGGAGCCCGACAGCAGTACCACGACGTTACAGGTCTTGCCCGGCATCAGTGTGCCTTGAGGTTCTGCAGCTCGACCTGGGCAGCACCTTCGGCGGCCTCGGCGATGCGGCCGATCACCCATGGCTGCTCGCCCGCTTTGCGCAGTTCGTTCAGGGCAGCTTCTACTTGCTCCTGGGCCACGCAGATGACCATGCCCACGCCGCAGTTCAGCACGCGGTGCATTTCGTGCTCGTCGACGTTGCCTTTTTGCTGCAGGAAGTCGAACACTGCCGGGCGCTGCCAGCTGGCCACATCGACCACGGCCTGGGCGTTCTTCGGCAGTACGCGCGGGATGTTGTCCAGCAGGCCGCCGCCGGTGATGTGGGCCATGGCCTTCACCGCGCCAGTGTTCTTGATCAGTTGCAGCAGGGGTTTGACGTAGATGCGGGTCGGCGCCATCAGCAGGTCAGTCAGTGGCTTGCCTTCGAGTTGGGTGTTCTCGATGTCGGTGCCGGACACTTCGAGGATCTTGCGGATCAGCGAGTAGCCGTTGGAGTGCGGGCCGGAAGAGGGCAGGGCGATCAGTGCGTCACCGGTGGCAACCTTGGAGCCGTCGATGATCTCGGCCTTTTCCACCACGCCCACACAGAAGCCGGCCAGGTCGTAGTCTTCGCCTTCGTACATGCCAGGCATTTCGGCGGTTTCACCACCGACCAGCGAGCAGCCGGCCAGTTCGCAACCGGCGCCGATGCCGGTGACCACAGTGGCGGCCACGTCGACGTTGAGCTTGCCGGTGGCGTAGTAGTCGAGGAAGAACAGCGGCTCGGCGCCGCACACTACCAGGTCGTTGACGCACATGGCGACCAGGTCCTGGCCGATGCTGTCGTGTTTGTTCAGGTTCAGTGCCAGGCGCAGCTTGGTGCCGACGCCGTCGGTGCCGGAGACCAGCACCGGCTGCTTGTAGCCGGCCGGGATCTCGCAGAGGGCGCCGAAGCCGCCCAGGCCACCCATGACTTCAGGGCGTGCGGTGCGCTTGGCGACGCCCTTGATGCGTTCGACCAGTGCTTCGCCGGCGTCGATGTCTACACCGGCGTCTTTGTAGCTCAGGGAGGGTTGCTTGCTCATTGATCCAGGCCTTTAAGAGGGAGGGATTCAGGAAAACGACCGGGACGGCCAAGGCCGGCTGCGAGGCGGCGGCTGTCTGTACGTCACTGGTCTGCGAAGGCGCGCGATTTTATCAGGGTTGCCCCTCAGCGGCCATCCTCAGGCCGACGGGCAGGGCGCAAATCTGGGGAAAAAGTGCTGATTCACGGTGCGCGACTGGTTGCCGTGCCGGTGCCTGTATAAGGTATAGGCATTGCGACGGCACAAATGCTGGCACGGGTGGAGCATTCTGCGCCGCCCTGCGGTCACAGCCCACAGTTCGGGCGCGTCGCCCCCGGTTATCTGGACAGGAATCCCCCATGCGTCTTTTCCCTCGTTTCGCCGCCGCGTGCCTCGCGCTGGTTGGCGTGGCCGCCCAGGCTGAAACCGTCTCCGGCCTGTACCAGGTACGCGAGCCCATCGAAGGGCAGGGCAGCGAGGCCCGTGCCCAAGCCACCGGCAAGGCTTTCGACACCCTGGTGCTGCGCCTGACCGGCGATGCCAAGGCGCCGCAGAGCCCGGCCCTGGCCAGCCTGCGCAAGGACCCGCAGCCCATCGTCAACCAGGTCGGTACCGAAGCCGGGCCGCCTGAGTCGGTGCTGGTGGAGTTCGACCCCGGCAGCACCGAACGTGCCCTGCGCCAGGCAGGCCTGGCCCTGTGGGGCAGCAACCGCCCGTCCATACTCGGCTGGTGGCTGAACGACAGCGTCGAGGGCAGCAACCTGGTGGGGGACGGCCAGAGCGCCGCCGAGCCGCTGCGCCGCGCCGCCCAGCACCGTGGACTGCCGCTGCGCCTGCCATTGGCCGACCTGCAGGAGCAACTGGTGGCTAACGCCAAGCAGGTCGAAAGCAGCGACCCCGCACCGCTGCGCGAGGCGTCCGAGCGTTATGGCGCCGATGCGCTGTTGGCGGTACACGCCCACGAGGCCGACGGCAAATGGCAGGGCAAGTGGCAGCTGTGGCTGGGCGAGCAGCGTGAACAGGGCACGGCAGAGGGCGCCGACCAGGCGGCCCTGGCCGACGCCGTGCTGCTGGCGGTGAGCAACCGCCTGGCGCCGCGCTACGTGACCCGCCCGGGTGCCAGCAGTGAGCTGCAGGTGCAGGTCGAGGGCATGAACCTTGCGCATTACGCAGAGCTTGCCCGTGTGCTCGAACCCTACGGTGCACGGCTGCAGATGGCCGACGGCGGCACCCTCACTTACGCTGTCACCGGCAACCGCGAGCAGTTGCGTGCGCAACTGGCCCTGGCCCGTTTGCAGGAAGTGCCCGCAGAACCTGCAGCCAGCGCTCCGGCACCCACTACCCAGGCTGAACCTGGCGCCACACCTGCACCCGTTCCCCCCAAGCCGTTCGACGGCTTGCGTTTTCGTTGGTAAGGAAACCCTGCAATGACTGACCTGCATCGCTGGATCTGGCTGGGCGCTGCCCTGCTGATCGCCGTGTTGCTGTACCTGCTGCACAACATCCTTTCGCCGTTTCTGGTGGGCATTTTGCTGGCCTACCTGGCCGACCCGCTGGTCGACCGCCTGGAGCGCTGGGGGCTGTCGCGCACCTGGGGCGTGGTGGTGGTGTTCAGCTTGTTCTCGCTGGTGTTCCTGGCGCTGCTGTTGGTGCTGATCCCGATGCTGGCCAAGCAGCTGCTGCGTTTGTATGAGCTGGCGCCGCAGATGCTCGACTGGCTGCAGCACGTTGCCTTGCCGTGGGTGCAGAGCCGCCTTGGGCTGGCCGACGGCTTCTGGAAGTTCGACAAGATCAAGGCCGCCATCGGCGAGCATGTGGGCCAGACCACCGACATCGTCGGCGTGCTGCTGTCCCAGGCCACTGCCTCGAGCCTGGCGCTGATCGGCTGGCTGGCCAACCTGGTGCTGATCCCGGTGGTGGGCTTCTACCTGCTGCGTGACTGGGACCTGATGATGGCCAAGCTGCGCAGCCTGTTGCCGCGTCAGCGCGAACCGCAGGTGGTGGCACTGGCCGGCGAGTGCCATGAGGTGCTTGGCGCCTTCGTGCGTGGGCAGTTGCTGGTGATGCTGGCGCTGGGTGTCATCTATTCCACCGGGCTGATGCTGGTGGGCCTGGAGCTCGGTCTGCTGATCGGCATGCTGGCGGGGCTGGCGGCGATCGTGCCGTACATGGGTTTCATCATTGGTATCGGTGCGGCGATTGTCGCCGGGTTGTTCCAGTTCGGCGGCGAGCTGTACCCGATGCTCGGCATTCTGGCGGTGTTCATGGTCGGCCAGGCGCTGGAGGGCATGGTGCTGACGCCGCTGCTGGTGGGCGACCGCATCGGCCTGCACCCGGTGGCGGTGATCTTCGCCATTCTTGCCGGCGGTGAGCTGTTCGGCTTTACCGGCGTGCTGCTGGCGCTGCCGGTGGCGGCGGTGATCATGGTGCTGCTGCGCCATGTGCATGGGCTGTACAAGGAGTCGGACATGTATGCCGGGGAGATCGACCCGGACTTGTAGCCAATCGCGGGGCAAGCCCGCTTCCGCGAGCTGGGTGGGAGCGGGCTTGCCCCGCGATGCCTTCTTTGCAACGCAACTGCTTGATTTTACTTGCGCTATTCCCCAGCCCGATTGTGCAGCCCGCGTTGCGGGTATAGACTTTGCACACTGTTCACCAAAGGCCCCCTGTGGTCCCTGCGACCACCCGCGAGCATGAAACCGATCCAGTTGCCCCTGGGTGTGCGTCTGCGCGATGACGCCACCTTCATCAACTACTACCCGGGCGCCAATGCCGCAGCATTGGGCTACGTCGAGCGGCTGTGCGAAGCCGACGCCGGCTGGACCGAGAGCCTCATCTATTTATGGGGCAAGCAGGGTGTGGGCCGTACCCACCTGCTGCAGGCCGCCACCCACCGTTTCCAGCAACTGGGCGAGCCGGCCGTCTACCTGCCCCTGGCGCAATTGCTCGACCGCGGCGTGGAGCTGCTCGATAACCTGGAGCAGTACGAGCTGGTGTGCATCGACGACCTGCACGTGATCGCCGGCAAGGCCGACTGGGAAGAGGCGATGTTCCACCTGTTCAACCGCCTGCGCGACAGCGGCCGGCGCCTGCTGCTGGCGGCGTCCAGTTCGCCGCGCGAGCTGCCGATCAAGCTGGCCGACCTCAAGTCGCGCCTGACTCTTGCGCTGATCTTCCAGATGCGCGGCATGTCCGATGAAGACAAGCTGCGCGCCCTGCAACTGCGTGCCTCGCGCCGCGGCCTGCACCTCACCGACGAAGTCGGCCACTTCATCCTCACCCGTGGCACCCGCAGCATGAGCGCACTGTTCGACCTGCTCGAGCGCCTCGACCAGGCCTCGCTGCAAGCCCAGCGCAAGCTGACCATCCCTTTCCTGAAGGAAACCCTGGGCTGGTAAGCCCTTGAAAACACGGCGCCAGAGCCTCTAAACAGAAAAGTCACATCTTTTTCGATAAAATTTGCAAATGGTCACGATAGAAGGCATAGTTTCCCCCTTCTAAAGGACTACAGACACGGTCGTGCCCATGCTGAAGCGCTTCGCACCCCTCGTGCCACTTGCACTTGTATCGCTACTGTTCGGTTGCGCCACCCAAGGCCCGGCCACCCAATCTCAGGATCACCGCCTTGTCACCGAGCAATCGGTCAAGACCAAGGCCGCCAACTCTTCCGTATTCACCGAGGAAGAACTGGCCAGCGAAGAAGACCTCGACGCCTTCTCCAGTAGCAAGCCTTATCAGCTCCCGGTGCTGGCCGACAGCATCCTCGAACGCGGCATGTCGCTGATCGGTACCCGCTATCGCTTTGGCGGCACCTCCGAGAAGTCCGGCTTCGACTGCAGCGGTTTCATCGGCTACCTGTTCCGCGAAGAAGCCGGCATGAACCTGCCGCGTTCCACCCGCGAAATGATCAACGTCGACGCCCCCAAGGTTGCGCGCAACAAGCTCAAGCCAGGCGACCTGCTGTTCTTCAGCACCAACGGCCGTGGCCGCGTGAGCCACGCCGGTATCTACCTGGGCGACAACCAGTTCATCCACTCCAGCAGCCGCCGCAGCGGTGGTGTGCGTATCGACAACCTCGGCGATCGCTACTGGAGCAAGACCTTCATCGAAGCCAAACGCGCATTGGCCATGGCCCCGAGCACCCAGCTCTCGCGCAATTGATTTGATATCAAAATGCTGTACCCTGCCACGGCGGCGTAGCTGAAAAAGCTCGCCGCCGTGCGTGTTTACAGAAAACGTCTAATCTAATTTCTCAACTCTTTTCATCTTCGGCCATGGCCGAAGCTTCCCTGACAGGATGTTCCTCTCATGGCGATGTTGGCGCGTTTCGCATTGCTTGCCCTCGCGGCCCTGCTGGCAGCCTGTTCCGGCCGTGCGCCGGCCCCGGCGCCGGTCTACCCCCCGGTCACCTTCACCCAGCAGCAGCCTGCCTCGCCTGCGGCTGAAGACGTGTTGTTCCGCGCCATCGGCCTGGTGGGCACGCCCTATCGCTGGGGCGGTAATACGCCGGACTCCGGCTTCGATTGCAGTGGCCTGATCGGTTATGTGTACCGTGATGCCGCCGGCATCAGCCTGCCACGCACCACTCGCGACATGATCGTCATGCGTGCCCCCAACGTCGACATCAACGCCCTGCAGTCCGGCGACCTGGTGTTCTTCGCCACCAATGGCGGGGCGCAGGTCAGTCATGCCGGCATCTACGTGGGTGAGGGGCGCTTCGTGCATGCGCCGTCCACCGGTGGCACGGTGCGCCTGGACTACCTGTCCAACAGCTACTGGTCCAAGGCCTACCTGCAGGCCAAGCGGGTACTGCCGCCAGGGCATCTGGCGCAGAACCCCTGATGCCGGTCGGCGTTAGATAGCTACCGCCATGCACTGATCGCGCTGACAACAATGGCGGCTCCCTCACCTGATGGAGCCGGCCATGAGCGCGCTGCAAGACAAATTTCAACGTAACTACGACACCATCGAGCAGGCCGAGCCTTTCGTTCGCCTGGTGGATGAGTTCATCCGCGACTTCCCCGACCCTTACCGACTGGCCAACGAGCATGCGAGGCGTATCGTGCGCCAGCGCGTGGGCAAGGCACTGGACCCGCGATTCTTCTGGTGGCACCAGTTCAGCACCACTGTCAGCAGCCCGCGCACCTTCACCGGCTGGCAGCACAGCGGGCCGCCAGAGAAGTCCATGACCTTGACGCAACTGGTGGTGCAGCGTTTCGACCTGCGCTTTCAGGAGGCTACGGATGATTTGAACCTGTATGGCGGCTTCTATCGCGACGGCCCGCAAGCACCCGCGTTCGATGAGCGCAACGAGCAGCGGCTGCTGGGTTCGGACGTGCAGAACGACCTGTGGGCCCTGAACTTTGGCGCGACTTACCGCGCAGAGGTCGAGCGCTTCTGGCAAGGCAGCGGCGGGCATTTCAAGGTGCTGGCCAAGCTCAACCTGCTGGGCCAGGCTTTCGGTGCCCTGCAGGCCGGGCGCATCGACGCAGCCGAGCTGGCCCTGGTCCGGCAAATGTCCTGCGCCACGGCGAGCCCGCTGACCCTCGCCCAGTTGCAGCAAAACGCATCGGACGCCCCGCTGGAAGTCAGCCGCTACGACATCGGCCATGGCCAGAGGCCGTGGCTCTACAGCCTGGCGGCAGCCAACGGCCGTGTGCTGCTGTACCTGCCCTGGTCCGACCAGGCGTTCAGGTCGTTTGCATCTGAACAGCAACTGGCGGGCTGGGTGCGCAAGCAGTTGCAGGACCCCACCCAGTTGGAGGCATTCGTGCAGGCCGCGCAAGGCGATCAGGCCGATCAGGCTCAGGGGCTGCTGATCCGTGGCGCATTGAACAGCATCGGTGGCAGCCGTTCCAGCGAGGCGGCCGAAGTGCTGCTGGGCTACATGCGCAGGCGGCTATCGGGCGACTTTTTCGTCTACCTGGCCGAACAGGCAGAAGCCGAAATGCGCAGCCATGCTGCCGCGATACTGGACAACGCAGCGCTGCGCAAGGCGCTGTGGAGCGGCTACCTGTCGGCATTTCTGGGGGTGTTCGGCAGCTTCGCCCCCTTGGGCTGGCCGATGGTCCTGCTGCTGCTGGGGGCAGGGGTGAGCCGGGTGGCACTGGACGTGGACGCTGCCCTCAGCGCCGCAGACGTCAATGCCCGCCAGCAGGCGTTGCGCGAGGCCATCATCGACAGCCTGGGGGCCGCATTCAGCCTGGTCGACCTTGGGTTCCGCTCGAATTTCGCAATGTTGGGTTACCAGCCCCCCGCCCATGAGCTCAATACCTCGTTGGCTGGCTGGGGCGTCCATGCCGCGCCTTCTGCACAACTGGACGGGTTGGAGAGCAATCAGTTGGTGCCGGTCGAGCCGATCGGCGCAGGTGTGGCCAGGGGGGTAGAGGTGCGTGCCGATGGCAGTTGCCGCATCAGCCTTGAGGGGCTGTCCTACCGGGTTCGCTACAGCAGCGACTTGAGCAGTTGGCTGATCGTTTCCGAAGACAACCCCTACGCCTTTGCACCGCTGCGCCCGGTGCGCCTGAATGCTGCCGGGCATTGGGAACTACTGGAGCGCCCGCGCCTGGCGGCAGGCGCGCCGCAGGACGTTGAGGGCATGGCCAGCCAGCCTTCGCCGTTCTGGGACCAGTACATGGCCGCTGATCAGAACAGCAGCGCGGCATTGTCCGCCCGTGCCAGGATCAGGCAGAAAAAACTGCTCAGGGGCTTGCCGGTGCTGCCCCGGGACCAGTTGCCCGAGGCGGATGAAGATGGCATCTACTGCATCAAGGTGGGCGGGGTGCCCGTCTATTCGTACCTGCATGAAGGCGATGGTTTTCACAATGAGCTGGTCGAGTATTTCACCGACGAAGATTCACAGGTCAACCGGGTGTTCCGCTATGGCACCTACGACCACGACGATGTAGACAGCTACATCGCCAAGCTGGCCGATTCGCTCGAGCAACTGCCCAGAAACAATGTGGTAACCCTGTATCGCGGTGGCAATGCCGCGCGCGGCACCAGCGGTGCCCCCTACCGCGATGGCCGCTTGAAGGTGGGTGACACGCTGATCAACACCGACCTGACCTCGTTCACCGAAAACCCCTACATCGTGCCCGAGTTCGCCGCCAGGGTGGCGGTGACCTCGGACCTGCCCTGGCTGTTCGACGATACCTCGGTGGTGTTCGAGCTGCCCGCAGGGCAGTACAGCAGTGGCACGCCGATCAGTGCGTTTTCGATGTACTGGGAGGAAGCCGAAACATTGTTCCTGCCCGGCCAATACTTCCGGATCGAGAAGCTCGAGCAACTGTACGGCCCTGGCTATCGCTTCATTCATGTCCAGCTCAAGCAGATTGCCCAGCCTGCATCCGGGCCGTTGCACGACCTGCGTACTGGCGCGTTGTTCGACCGCGCGGTGATGGCGCAGCGAGTGCGCACGCCGGCGCTGGTGCAGCGCTTCTTCCCTGAGCAGGGAGGTGCTGCGTCTACGCCTGCTTGATCAGCAGCGCCACCCCCGGGAAGTACTGCCCCAGTTCGTTGTGCAGCTTGCGGTAGGCATAGGGGAAGTACCAGGCCACCGCACAGGCGGTGTGCTTCTGCAGGTCGTCCACCAGGTCCTGCAGCTCCTCGGGGCTGGCGTGCTGGCCGGCCTTCCATGGTGTGACGAACAGCGCGCCGGCCTTCAGCTGGCTGGGGTAGGCGATGCACTTGGCCTGCAGGGCGGTTTCCAAAAGCGCCGTGGCCATGTCCAGGCGGGCGATGCGCGGGCAGCGCTGGGCGGCATGCAGGTAGATGCTCGCTTCGCTGCTGCTGATCGACAGGTGGCAGCGTGCGTCACGTTCGCCCTCGTCGCGCTGCTTCTTGCTCACCGATTGTTCCAACGCCGCCAGCTCGCCTTGCCAGGCCGCAGCGGCCAGCAAACCGACGTTGGCGGCGGTGCCGTGCCAGTAGGGGGCGTCGTTGTCGCCCTGGAACTGGTTGATACGGTCGATGCAATCGACCCAGCGCTCCAGCGCCGGGCGCAGGAATTCCAGGTGCGGGTTGTTGATGATGAGGCCTTGCATGCTGCGCTCCTTGTGATTGTAATCGAGGTCAGCTCAAATGCTGGCTAAGTGATATCACTGCTTGCAGTGTGGCACAAGCCGGCGGATCGGCTATTGATCCAGGCCAGTGGTGCCTTCGTTCATTGACGCTCCCGGTGCAACCCTCTAACCTTCGCGCGTGTTTCAGGTGCCCTGCGAGCCGCGGTTCGGCGGGGTGAAACTGGGAAGCCGGTGGGCGCCAGCAAGGCGTGATCCCGGCGCTGCCCCCGCAACGGTAAACGAGTCGATGCCGCGCACGGCCACTGGGTAACCCCCCGGGAAGGCGCGCAGGCAGGGCCCACCGCCCGCTCGTCAGCCCGGAGACCGGCCTGCAAACTGCCAACGGCATCACGGAGGGTGATGCGCGGAGCGATGTGGCCTGTGCCACGGCCCCTGCGCGTTCTCCGTCTGCCCGCCTTTTACCTGCCGCCGCGTCGCGGCAGCCTCGCGGAGACCCCTGATGAGCGAACCCACCGAACGCGACGAACGCCACCTGGCGCGCATGCAGCGCAAGAAGGCGATCATCGACGAGCGCATCGCCAATTCCCCCAACGAATGCGGCCTGCTGCTGGTACTGACCGGCAACGGCAAGGGCAAGAGCAGCTCGGCCTTCGGCATGCTCGCCCGGGCGCTGGGCCATGGCATGCAGTGCGGTGTGGTGCAGTTCATCAAGGGCCGCAACAGCACCGGCGAAGAGCTGTTCTTTCGCCGCTTCCCCGAGCAGGTGCGCTACCACGTGATGGGCGAGGGCTTCACCTGGGAAACCCAGGACCGCCAGCGCGACATCGCCGCCGCCGAAGCCGCCTGGGCGGTGTCGCGCCAGCTGCTGCAGGATGAGTCGGTGCAGTTCGTGGTGCTCGACGAGCTGAACATCGCCCTCAAGCACGGCTACCTCGACCTCGACCAGGTATTGAGCGACATCCAGGCCCGCCCGCCGATGCAGCACGTGATCGTCACCGGCCGCGCGGCCAAGCCGGAAATGATCGAGCTCGCCGACACCGTCACTGAAATGGGCATGCTCAAGCACGCCTTCCAGGCCGGTATTCGCGCGCAAAAGGGCGTGGAACTGTGAGCCAGCCCCGTCACTGCCCCGCAGTGCTGATTGCCGCCCCGGCCTCGGGCCAGGGCAAGACCACCGTCACCGCCGCCCTGGCTCGCCTGCACCGCAACCACGGGCGCAAAGTGCGGGTGTTCAAGTGCGGCCCGGACTTTCTCGACCCGATGATTCTCGAGCGCGCCAGCGGCGCGCCGGTGTACCAGCTCGACCTGTGGATGATCGGCGCCGACGAGAGCCGGCGGCTGTTGTGGGAAGCCGCGGCGGACGCGGACCTGATCCTGATCGAGGGCGTGATGGGGCTGTTCGACGGCACTCCGTCCAGCGCCGACCTTGCCCGCCACTTCGGCGTGCCGGTGCTGGCGGTGATCGACGGCACCGCCATGGCCCAGACCTTCGGCGCCCTGGCTCTGGGCCTGGCGCATTACCAGCGCGACCTGCCGTTTGCCGGCGTGCTGGCCAACCGGGTCGGCAGCCTGCGCCATGCGCAGTTGCTCGAAGGCAGCCTGACCGAAGGCCTGCGCTGGTACGGCGGGCTGTCCCGCGAGCGCGGCATCGAACTGCCAAGCCGTCACCTGGGCCTGGTGCAGGCCAGCGAGCTGAACGACCTGGACGCGCGCCTGGACGCCGCCGCCGAGGCCCTGGGGGCCAGCTGCGATGCCGCACTGCCGCCGTCGGTCACCTTTGCTGCGCCCACACCGCAAGCGGTTGCCCAGCACCTTGCCGGGGTGCGTATCGGCGTGGCCCGCGACGAAGCGTTCGCCTTCACCTACGGCGCCAACCTGGAGTTGCTGCGCAACCTCGGCGCGCAGCTGCAATTCTTCTCGCCACTGCACGACCACGAGCTGCCGGCGGTGGAGAGCCTGTACCTGCCCGGTGGCTACCCCGAGCTGCATCACCATGCCCTGGCGGCCAACGCACCGATGCTCGAAGCCATCCGCGCCCACCACCAGCAGGGCAAGCCGCTGCTGGCCGAATGCGGCGGCATGCTCTACCTGCTCGATGCGCTGACGGATGTGGCCGGCGAACGCGCCGAGCTGCTCGGTTTGCTGCCGGGCGAGGCAACCATGCAGAAGCGCTTGGCCGCTTTGGCGCTGCAGGCGGTTGAGCTGCCCGAAGGCACCCTGCGCGGGCACACCTACCACCACTCGCTGACCACTACCGCGCTGGAGCCCATCGCCCGCGGCCTGAGCCCCAACGGCGGGCGCGGCAACGAGGCGGTCTACCGCCTGGGGCGCCTGACCGCGTCCTACGTGCACTTCTACTTCCCGTCCCACCCAGAAGCGGCGGCGGCGCTGCTGCGGCCATGAACCAACACGCCTACAGCGCCGCCGAGCGCGCGGCCATCTACCGTGCCATCGGCGAGCGCCGCGACATGCGCCACTTCGCTGGCGGCGAGGTGGCCCCCGAGCAGCTCGGCCGCCTGCTGGCCGCCGCACACCAGGCCCCGAGCGTCGGCCTGATGCAGCCCTGGCGCTTCATCCGTATCAGCCAGCGCGCGCTGCGCGGGCGCATCCAGGCGCTGGTGGAGCAGGAGCGGGTGCGCACCGCCGAGGCGCTGGGCGAGCGATCAGACGCGTTCATGAAACTCAAGGTCGAAGGCATCAACGACTGCGCCGAAGTGCTGGTGGCCGCGTTGATGGATAACCGCGAGCCGCACATCTTCGGCCGCCGCACCCTGCCGGAGATGGACCTGGCCTCGCTGGCCTGCGCCATCCAGAACCTGTGGCTGGCAGCGCGAAGCGAGGGCTTGGGTATGGGCTGGGTGTCACTGTTCGACCCGCAGGCGCTGGGCGAACTGCTGGGCATGCCGGCCGGTGCCAAAGCGGTGGCGGTGCTGTGCCTGGGGCCGGTGAGCGAGTTCTACCCGGCACCGATGCTGGCGATGGAAAACTGGGCCGAAGAACGGCTCCTGAGCGAAATGCTGTACGAGAACCAATGGGGAGACCGGCCATGAGCGTGGCCCTGCTGACTGTCGCAGGCGTGGCCCTGGACGCCTTGCTCGGTGAGCCACGGCGGCGTCACCCGCTGGTGGGCTTCGGCAACCTGGCGGCGAACATCGAGCGGCGCCTGAACGTCGGTGGCCGCGGCTGGCGCAGCCATGGCGTCAGCGCCTGGTTCATCGCCGTGGTGCCGCTGACCCTGCTGGCGCTGGTGCTGTCGTGGTTGCCGTACATCGGCTGGCTGGTGGACGCCCTGGCGCTGTATTGCGCGCTGGGGCTGCGCAGCCTGGGCGAGCATGTATTGCCAGTGGCCCAGGCCCTGCGCCAGGGCGACCTTGAGCAGGCACGCAAGCGCGTGGGTTACTTGGTCAGCCGCGAAACCCGCGAGCTGGACGAGCCTGCCGTGGCCCGCGCGGCCACCGAGTCGGTGCTGGAAAACGGCAGCGACGCGGTGTTTGCTGCCTTGTTCTGGTTCGTCGTGGGCGGGGCGCCGGGGGTGGTGCTGTACCGCCTGAGCAATACCCTGGATGCCATGTGGGGCTACCGTAACGAACGCTTCGAGCGCTTTGGCTGGTGCGCCGCACGTATCGACGATGGGCTCAACTATATCCCCGCGCGGCTGGTAGCGCTGACCTACGCGCTGCTGGGCAAGACCCGCCTGGCACTGCGCTGCTGGCGCCAACAGGCGCCGCAGTGGGACAGCCCCAACGCCGGCCCGGTGATGGCCGCTGGCGCCGGGGCGCTGGGGGTGGAACTGGGCGGCCCGGCGGTGTACCACGGTGAGCTGCACGAGCGCCCGCGCCTGGGCGAAGGGCCAATGGCCGATGCCCAGGCCATCGAGCGCGGCTGGCAGCTGGTGCAGCGCGGCGTATGGTTGTGGCTGCTGGTGATCTGTGTGGGGGCTTACCTGAATGCTTGAACACGGTGGCCGCCTGTTGCGGGCGGTGAAGCAGTACGGCATCGCCCGGGAAGACTGGCTCGACCTGTCCAGCGGCATTGCGCCGTGGCCGTACCCGATCCCGCCGATTGCGCCGGATGCCTGGGCCCGCCTGCCAGAAACCGAGGACGGCCTCGAGGAGGCGGCGCGCCAGTACTATGGCGCCCGCCACCTGCTGGCGGTGGCCGGCTCGCAGGCCGCGATCCAGGCCCTGCCGACGCTGCGCCCGGCCGGGCGGGTCGGGGTGCTGTCGCCCTGTTATGCCGAGCACCCGCAGGCCTGGCAGCGGGCCGGGCATCAGCTGGTCGAACTGGATGAAAGCCAGGTCGATGGCGAGCTTGAGCGCCTTGACGCGCTGGTGCTGGTCAACCCCAACAACCCCACCGGGCAACGGGTATCGCGTGAGCGCCTGCTGGCCTGGCATGCGCGGTTGGCCGAGCGCGGTGGCTGGTTGCTGGTCGATGAAGCCTTCATGGACAACACCCCTGAACAAAGCGTGGTCGATTGCGCCGAACGCCCGGGGCTGATCGTGCTGCGCTCTTTCGGCAAGTTCTTCGGCCTGGCCGGGGTGCGGCTGGGTTGCGTGGTTGCCGAGCCTGCGCTGTTGCAACGCCTGGCCGAGTTGCTCGGGCCCTGGACCGTCAGCGGCCCGGCCCGGGTGCTGGGGCAAAGCTGCTTTGTCGACCAGGCCGCGCACCAGGCCCAGATACAGCGCTGCGCCCAAGCCAGCCAGCGCCTGGCCGTCCTGCTGGCCAGCAGCGGCCTGCCACCCAGCGGCGGCTGCGACCTTTTCCAGTACGTGCGCAGCGAAAGCGCGGCCCGGCTGCATGACTTTCTCGCCCGCCGCGGCATCCTCGTGCGCCTGTTCACCGAGCCTGGCGCCGTGCGTCTGGGCCTGCCCGCCTGTGCGGCGGACGAACAGCGGCTGGCCTTGGCGCTGGCCGATTACCAGAAGGAAACGGCATGACCACCCTCATGGTGCAAGGCACCACCTCCGACGCCGGCAAGAGCACCCTGGTGACCGCCCTGTGCCGCTGGCTGCTGCGCCAGGGCATCGCCGTGGTGCCGTTCAAACCGCAGAACATGGCGCTGAACAGCGCAGTCACCGCCGACGGCGGCGAGATCGGCCGCGCCCAGGCGGTGCAGGCCCAGGCCTGCCGTCTGGCGCCGCACACCGACATGAACCCGGTGCTGCTCAAGCCCAACAGCGACACCGGCGCCCAGGTGATCGTGCATGGCCGTGCGGTCACCAGCATGAACGCAGTGGCCTACCACGACTACAAAGCCATCGCCATGCAGGCGGTGCTGGCCTCCCATGAACGTTTGAACAGCAGCTATGACGTGGTGATGGTCGAAGGCGCAGGCTCGCCAGCGGAGATCAACCTGCGCGCTGGCGACATTGCCAACATGGGCTTTGCCGAGGCGGTCGACTGCCCGGTGATCCTGGTGGCCGACATCAACCGCGGTGGGGTGTTCGCCCACCTGGTCGGTACCCTCGAGCTGCTCTCGCCGAGCGAGCAGGCGCGGGTGCAGGGGTTTGTCATCAACCGCTTCCGTGGCGACATTGCCTTGCTGCAACCGGGCCTGGACTGGCTGGAGCAGCGCACCGGCAAGCCGGTGCTGGGTGTGCTGCCATTCGTTACCGACCTGCACCTTGAAGCCGAGGACGGCATCGACCGGCGCCAGGGGCAAAAGGGCGAACGGGTGCTCAAAGTGATCGTCCCGGTGCTGCCGCGTATCAGCAACCACACCGACTTCGACCCGCTACGCCTGCACCCGCAGGTGGACTTGCAGTTCATCGGCCCGGGCGAGCCGATCCCGCCCGCCGACCTGATCATTTTGCCTGGTTCCAAGAGCGTACGCGCCGACCTGGCCCAACTGCGCGCCCGTGGCTGGGACACGGCCATTGCCCGGCACCTGCGTTATGGCGGCAAGCTGATCGGTATCTGTGGCGGCCTGCAGATGCTCGGGCGCCAGGTGCATGACCCGCTGGGCCTTGAAGGGCCAGCGGGTGCAAGCGACGGCTTGGGGCTGCTGGACTACGAGACCGTGCTGGAGGCAGAAAAGCAGTTGCGTAACGTTACCGGCACTTTGGCGCTGGAGCACTCGCCGGTGGCCGGTTATGAGATTCATGCCGGCGTTACCCGAGGCCTGGCGCTCGAACAACCGGCCGTGCAACTGGCTGATGGCCGCTGCGACGGCGCCATCAGCGCCGACGGGCAAATCCTCGCCACCTACCTGCATGGCCTGTTCGAAGGCAGCCAGTCGTGCGCCGCGCTGCTGCGCTGGGCCGGGCTTGAGGACGTGCAGCTCGTCGACTACGAGGCCCTGCGCGAGCGCGATATCGAGCGCCTGGCCGACCTGGTCGAACAGCACCTGGACACCGAACGCCTGCGCCAACTGTGCGGGGTCGCCCATGCGTAACCTGATTCTTGGTGGCGCCCGCTCGGGCAAGAGCCGCCTGGCCGAGCAACTGGCTGTGGCCAGTGGCCTTGCGGTCACCTACATCGCCACCAGCGAGCCGCTGGATGGCGAAATGAACGAACGGGTGCGCCTGCACCGCGAGCGTCGCCCGGCCGACTGGGGCCTGATCGAAGAACCCCTGGCCCTGGCCGCCGTGCTGCGCGCCGAGGCTGCAAAAGGGCGTTGCCTGCTGGTGGACTGCCTGACCCTGTGGCTGACCAACTTGCTGATGCTCGACGACCCGCAGCGCCTGGCCGCTGAGCGCGACGCGCTGCTCGACTGCCTGGAAACGCTGCCCGGCACCCTCATTCTGGTCAGCAACGAAACCGGCCTGGGCGTGGTGCCCATGGGCGAGCTGACCCGCCGTTATGTCGACGCCGCCGGCCTGCTGCATCAGGCCGCCGCTGAGCGCTGCCAGCGCGTGGTGCTGACCGTGGCCGGCCTGCCGCTGATGCTCAAGGGCCCTGCGCTGTGAGCAGATTGACCTGGCCGCTCCTACATATTTCCCCTTCAAGGACCTGCTCAATGACCCAGATGTGGTGGCGTGACGCCTGCCAACCCCTCGACACCGCCGCCATGGACCAGGCCCGCGCCCGTCAGCAGCAGTTGACCAAACCCGCCGGCTCTCTCGGCCAGCTCGAAGGCCTGGCGATTCGCCTGGCCGGCTTGCAGGGCCGCGAGCGCCCGGTCCTGGAGCAGGTCGCAATAACCATTTTTGCCGGTGACCATGGCGTGGTGGAGGAGGGCATCTCGGCGTACCCGCAAGCGGTCACCGGGCAGATGCTGGGCAACTTCGTCAACGGCGGCGCGGCGATCAGCGTGCTGGCGCGCCAGCTGGGGGCCATCCTGGAGCTGGTCGACCTGGGCACCATCGACCTGGCGTTGCAGCTGCCGGGCGTGCATCACCTGCGCCTGGGCGCCGGCACCGCCAACTTCGCCCGCCAGCCGGCGATGACCGACACGCAACTGGCCGCCGCCCTTCAGGCCGGCCGTGACAGCGCGCAACGCGCGGTGGCCCAGGGCGCGCAGCTTTTCATCGGCGGCGAGATGGGCATCGGCAACACCACCGCCGCCGCAGCCCTGGCCAGCACCTTGCTGGGGTGTCCGGCGCGTGAGCTGAGCGGCCCGGGCACTGGCCTGGACAGTGCCGGTGTGCGCCACAAGGCCGAGGTGATCGAGCGCGCCCTGATGCTGCACGGCCTGCGCGCCGACCAGCCGCTGCAGGCCCTGGGCTGTGTTGGCGGCTTCGAGATCGCCGCGCTGGCCGGCGCCTACCTGGCCTGTGCCCAGCAGGGCGTCGCGGTGTTGGTGGACGGCTTCATCTGCAGCGTCGCCGCCTTGGTGGCAGTGCGCCTGAACCCCCAGTGCCAGCCTTGGCTGTTGTTCGCCCACCAGGGGGCCGAACCTGGCCATAAAGCTTTGCTGACGGCACTTGAGGCCGAGCCGTTGCTGGCCCTCGGCCTGCGCCTGGGTGAAGGCAGCGGCGCCGCCCTGGCCGTGCCGCTGCTGCGCCTGGCCTGTGCCCTGCACGGGCAGATGGCGACCTTCGCCGAAGCCGCTGTAGCGGACCGCCCGGCATGATCCTCGACCTGCTGCGCCATGGTGAAACCGAACTGGGTGGCGGCCTGCGCGGCAGCCTGGACGATGCCCTGACCGAGCACGGTTGGGCGCAGATGCGCCAAGCCGTGGCCACGGCTGGCCCGTGGGATGTGCTGGTGAGCTCGCCGTTGCAGCGCTGCGGGCTGTTCGCTGATGAGTTGGGCGTACGCCTGGGTTTGCCGGTGCAGCGCGAAGCTGGGGTGCGTGAGCTGCATTTCGGTGAGTGGGAAGGGTGCAGCGCCGCGCAGATCATGCAAACCCAACCTGATGCATTGGGGCAGTTCTGGAATGACCCATACGCCTTCACCCCGCCTGCCGGCGAGCCGGTGCTGGATTTTGCCGAGCGCGTCTTGGGCAGTATCACCAGGCTGGCGGGCGAACATGCCGGCAAGCGGGTACTGCTGGTGACCCATGGCGGGGTCATGCGCTTGCTGCTGGCGCGGGCCCGTGGATTGCCTCGTGAGCAATTGCTGCAGGTCGAGGTCGGGCATGGGGCCTTGGTGCGCTTGAGCGTGACTGGCGATGGCCAACTGCGCGAGGGCGACTGAGATGCTGCCGTTCTGGGTCGCCTTGCAGTTTCTCAGCAGCTTGCCGGTGAGTTTGCCGGGCATGCCGGCGCCTCGGGAGATGGGGCGTTCGCTGTTGTTCTATCCGCTGGTCGGGCTGTTGTTCGGCTTGCTGCTGTGGTTGGCCAGCAGCCTGTTGCAGGGCGCGGCGGCGCCTCTGCACGCGGCCTTGCTGCTGGCGCTTTGGGTGTTGCTCAGTGGCGGTTTGCACCTGGACGGGCTGGCTGACAGTGCCGATGCCTGGGTGGGTGGTTTCGGTGATCGCGAGCGGACCTTGCAGATCATGAAGGATCCGCGCAGTGGGCCGATCGCCGTTGTTACGCTGGTGCTGGTGCTGCTGCTGAAGTTCTGTGCGTTGTGGGTGCTGGTGGAGCGGGGCGCGGGTGGCTGGCTGGTGCTGGCGCCGGTAGTGGGGCGGGCGGCGATGCTTGGGTTGTTTCTTTCTACGCCTTATGTACGGGCCGGTGGCTTGGGAGCGGCGCTGGCTGAGCATCTGCCGCGTCGGGCTGCTGTTTGGGTGCTGGGTGGTTGTACGTTGGGCTGTTTGCTGCTGGGTGGTTGGGCGGTGATGTTGCTGGTGCTGGGGGTGTTTGCCTGGCTGCGGTTTTTGATGTGTCGGCGGTTGGGGGGGGCTACCGGGGATACGGCTGGGGCGCTTCTGGAGTTGTTGGAGTTGGCTGTGGTGGTTGGGCTTGCATTGGGGTGATTGGTGTTTCCCGATTTATATCTTGTGGTAGACGCTGTTGATCTGTTTTAAGTTGTATTGGTTGGTTTTGGAATTTGTATGCGCATTCATTATTTGTATTGACGCTTATTCACCTTTCCGCCCTTACGGCGGCTCACTTTTTGAAGCATCAAAAAGTAAGCAAAAAATGCTCGCGGTATGACTCACCCACATAGGTGACAAATCAGTTCACGCACATAGGTAACAGTTTTTAACTGGCATGGTCGGTTTTTCGAGGGTCTGACCATGCCTTGGCGAGAGCTGAAACCTATGGACATGAAATTGCTTTTCATCGCGGACTATCTCCATGGGGCGCCTAGCTTCAGCGCCCTTTGCGAGGCCTACGAGATCAGTCGAAAGACCGGTTACAAATGGGTAGAGCGTTACGAGAACGATGGTCCGCCAGGCTTGGAGGAACGCAGCCGTCGTCGGCTGACGCAAGATTGGGTTGTGCCCGTCGCCGTTCGTGAGGCCATCATCGAATTGCGTGGTCAGGGCCAGACGGAGCCTGGCCCCAAGAAAATCCAGGCAGCTTTACAGGAGCGTTTTCCTGACGAGGCGCCCCCTTCCAAGACAACGATCTACAACATCCTCAAGAAGGCCGAGCTGATCAAGCCGCGACGCCTGCGCCAGCGTGTGGCGGTCTATCCCAAGCCGCTGGAAAAAGCGGAGTCGCCCAATCAGCTATTCAGTGCGGACTACAAAGGCCAGTTTCTGACAGGCGCTGGGGTCTGGTGCTATCCGTTGACGATCATGGATCACGCCAGTCGTTTCTTGCTTGCGTGCCACAGTATGGCCAACACGAACTTCCTGGAGACACAGGCTGTGTTCACTGAGGTCTTTCGCGAGAACGGGCTACCTGAACGTATCCGAACCGATAACGGCGTGCCGTTTGCCAGCAAAGGGCGTGCGGGGCTCTCCCAGCTGTCCATTTGGTGGCTGCGCCTGGGCATTATTCCTGAACGTATTGCGCCTGGCAGACCGGAGCAAAATGGTCGGCACGAGCGTATGCACCGAACACTCAAAAGTACGCTTCCGTCACCTCCCGCAGTGGCTTGGGAGGCTCAACAACGGCACTTCGACCGCTTCCGGCAGCACTACAATTACGAGCGGCTCCACGAAGCACTGAAGCAGAAAACACCAGCGTCCTGCTATCAGCCTTCGCCACGCCCGTTCCCGGAAAAACTACCTGAAATGACTTACCCCAGTCATATCGAGAGTCTGCCAGCTGATCGAAGTGGCATCGTCAACCGTCGGGGTTTGAGGATCTACGTAGGTTACGTGCTCAAGCATCAGACCATTGGGCTGGAGCAGGTCGGGGATGGGGTGTGGGATGTTATTTTCGGCCCAATCATTCTCGGCAGGATCGATGAGCGAGATGCCGATGATGGTTATGTAACACTTCAGGTGTTGTCACCTATGTGAGTGAACTTTTGTGTAACCCATGTGGGTGGCCCGTACATCGCTCCATTCATCCGGCCCCTGCGCAGCGCTCCGGGGTACCCTCACTCCGGGCTTGCTCCGGGGGTACGCGCCGACGGGCCGTCCCTGGCCCGATCGGCGCTCGACCGGCATCCATGCCGGTCGCCCCCCTGCGCAATCCCTGCGTTCGGCCTCCTGAAGTCGCGAAGTTAGGGGCGGCGCCTGTGAGTACGCAGCTCGGTCGCTAGTTGCCACCGTGGGAACTCAGGATTGAATCGCGGGGCAAGTCGCAGCGGCGCACCGCCGCTCCCACGCCAGAACTTGGTGCGCACAACTAACGTGGGAGCGGGCTTGCCCCGCGATTGCGTCAGAACAAACAACACATCAACAACAATTAAACCAAATATCCCAGCTCTTGATCTGGCTCTTGATCTGGCTCTTGATCTGGCTCTTGATCTTGATCTTGCTTCTAAGCGCGCAATAGCCCAGGCAACACAAATCGCGACTTCAGGAGGCCGAGCGTAGGGATTGCGTAGGAGGGCGACCGGCATGGATGCCGGTCGAGCGCCGATCGGGCCAGGGACGGCCCGTCGGCGCGTACCTCCGGAGCAAGCCCGGAGCGAGGGAACCCCCGAAGCGCAGCGTAGGGGGCCGGATGATAGGAGCAGGCGGCTTTGCCTACTTTGGCCAAGACCAAAGTAGGCCGCCGTAAGGGCGGAAAGGTGACGAAAAGCGCTTATCGTCAATGAATGCGCATACATCTACCAAAGCAATCACCCTAAAGCCCCGAACCCGAACCCGAACCCGAACCCGAACCCCAAAAACCCGAAACACCTTGCAACACCCAAAAAGCGGGTATATACACGTACCCATGCTGACCAGTGAATGTATCTGCACCCACCTCCGTCGCGCCGCCCGCGGTGTAAGCCGACATTACGACGAAGCCCTCGCCGGCTTCGGCATCAATGTCGCCCAGTTTTCCCTGCTGCGCAGCGTGCAACGGCTGGACAAACCCAGCATCACCACCCTGGCCGAAGCTATGGGCCTGGAACGCAGCACCCTGGGCCGCAACCTGCGGGTGCTGGAGGCCGAAGGCCTGGTACAGCTCGCCGACGGCGACGACCAGCGCAACCGCCTGGTGCTGCTGAGCGAAGAGGGCAGGGCACGCCTGCAAGCCGCCCAGCCCGCCTGGGAACACGCCCAGGCACAACTGGTGACGCAACTGGGCGACGGCCAGCGCGACACGCTGGTACGCCTGCTGGAACAGCTTGCCTGAACAAAAACGACGATAAGCGGGTATATACCCGCATAAACCTTGCGATGGGCTGGAGACAACGACAATGACATCCCTGTGGCGGACCAGCGGTTGGATATTACTCGGGGCAGCGCTGATCCTGGCGCTGTCGCTGGGCGTGCGGCATGGCTTCGGCCTGTTCCTCGCGCCGATGAGCGCCGAGTTCGGCTGGGGCCGCGAAGTGTTCGCCTTCGCCATCGCCCTGCAAAACCTCATCTGGGGGCTGGCCCAGCCGTTTGCCGGCGCCCTGGCCGACCGCCTGGGGGCGGCCAAGGTGGTGATCGTCGGCGGCATTCTCTACACCGCAGGCCTGGTGCTGATGGGCATGGCCGACTCAGCCTGGTCGCTGTCGCTCAGTGCCGGGTTGCTGATCGGCATCGGCCTGTCCGGCACCTCGTTCTCGGTCATCCTCGGTGTGGTCGGCCGCGCCGTGCCGGCTGAAAAACGCAGCATGGCCATGGGCATCGCCAGCGCCGCCGGCTCCTTTGGCCAGTTCGCCATGCTGCCCGGTACCCTCGGGCTGATCCAGTGGCTGGGCTGGTCCGCTGCGCTGTTGGTACTGGGGCTGCTGGTGGCGCTGATCGTGCCCTTCGTCGGCCTGTTGCGCGACAAGCCGCTGCCGGCCCACGGCAACGAACAGACCCTCGGCCAGGCGCTGCGCGAAGCCTGCTCGCACTCGGGCTTCTGGTTGCTGGCGCTGGGCTTTTTCGTCTGCGGTTTTCAGGTGGTCTTCATTGGTGTGCACCTGCCGGCCTACCTGGTCGACCAGCACCTGCCGGCCACCACCGGCACCACGGTGCTGGCGCTGGTGGGGTTGTTCAACATCGTCGGCACCTACACCGCTGGCTGGCTCGGCGGGCGTATGTCCAAGCCACGCCTGCTGACTGCGCTTTACCTGCTGCGCGCGGTGGTGATCGTGTTGTTCCTGTGGGCGCCGGTGAGCCAGTTCAGCGCCTACCTGTTCGGTATCGCCATGGGCCTGTTGTGGCTGTCGACGGTGCCTCTGACCAACGGCACCGTGGCCACGCTGTTCGGTGTGCGCAACCTGTCGATGCTCGGCGGTATCGTGTTCCTGTTCCACCAGTTGGGTGCCTTCCTGGGCGGCTGGCTGGGCGGCGTGGTGTATGACCACACCGGCAGTTACGAGCTGGTCTGGCAGATCTCGATCCTGCTCAGCCTGCTGGCCGCCGCGCTCAACTGGCCGGTGCGCGAGCGCCCGGTGGCGCGCCTGCAGGCGCAGGCCGCATGAACCGGCAACTGGCGCGCGGCCTGCTGGCCCTGGCTGCGCTGCTGGTGCTGGCTCTGGTGTGGTGGGGCTGGCACAAAGGCGGGTTGGCGCTGATGCAGTTGGGCATGAGCCTGTGTTAGGCGCTACCCTGCACCTTCATGGAACCGTTTTAGGGAGTACCCGATGAAGCGCGCGCACTGGCTGATGATTCCCCTGCTGGCCCTGGCCGCCAGCACTTCAAGCTGGGCGGCAGGCTGCCCGGCACTGTTGCAGGGCAGCCTGCCCGAGCTGCGCGGCAAGGAGCAGATCGACCTGTGCCAGCGCTACGCCGGCAAGCCGCTGGTGGTGATCAATACCGCCAGCTATTGCGGTTTTGCCCCGCAGTTCGAGGGCCTCGAGACCACCTACAAGGCCTACCACGGGCAGGGGCTGGAAATGCTTGGGGTGCCGTCCAACGACTTCAAGCAGGAAGACGCCGACGCCGAGAAGACCGCCAAGGTCTGCTATGCCAACTACGGCGTCACCTTCACCATGAGCAAGACCCAGGCGGTGCGCGGCAAGGATGCGATCCCGCTGTTCGTCGAGCTGGCGCGCCAGAGCAGCGCGCCGAAGTGGAATTTCTACAAGTACGTGGTGGACCGCAAAGGCAAGGTGGTCGGCAGCTTCTCCAGCCTGACCAAACCTGACGACCCGGCATTCACCGCGGCCATCGAAAAGGCTATTGCCTCGCAACCCTGAAACCGGGGCTGCACGGAGCCCCGTCGAGGCTAGTGCGGGTGCACGGTGAGCGCCACCAAACGCACTACCACCGGCCGCACCATCAGTACACAGACGAAGGCCACCGGCATCGCCAGCTGGTAGGCCTTGAGCACGTTGTGCAGGTACTGGGCATCGATGCCGGCATTGGCGGCGGTGATTACGAAGCACATCAGCAGCGCCATGATCGCCGACATGTAGAAGGCGAACACGTACGGCGTGGCGGCCGGGCGCAGCTTGCGCCGGCTACGGGTGGAAGACAGTTCGGTCATGAAAACTCCCGGGCAGGTGAATGAGCCGGCAGGTTAGCAATGCGCCGGCTGCCAGCTGTAGACCTTGGATGCTGAGTTCTTTATAAAGAGAAACTTACGAATCCTGGGGGCGGCATGGACCTGCTCAACGCCATTCGCAGTTTCATCAAGGTGGTCGAGGCCGGCAGCATCGCCGGCGGTGCCCGCGCATTGGGCTTGAGCCCGGCAGCGGTGAGCCAGAACCTGGCGCGGCTGGAGGCGCACCTGCAGGTGCGCCTGTTGTCGCGCACCACCCGCAGCATGGCCCTGACGCCGGCCGGTAGCCTGTACTACGAACGCGTAAGCCATATCGAGCGCGACCTGGCCATGGCCGAGCAGGCGGTGACCACCCCTGGCAGCGAGCCCCAGGGCCGGCTGTGCATCGCTACCACTTCAGCCTTTGGCCGGCATGTGCTGGCGCCGCTGATCCCGGCGTTCGCTGCGCGTTACCCGCTGCTTTCGATAGAGTTGGTGATGACTGACCGCAAGGTGAACCATGCCCGCGAAGACGTCGATGTCAGCCTGCGTATCACCCCGCAGCTGGAAGACCACCTGCTGGCCCGGCATATCGCCCGCATTCCCTTTATCTGCTGCGCCTCGCCCGGCTACCTGGCAACCGCAGGCAGGCCTGCCACACCCGAAGCGTTGCGTGAGCACCGCTGCCTGGTATTCCGCTACCCGGTGGACGGCCGCTTTCTCACCTGGGGCTTCATGCGTGACGAATTGCGTTTCGAGGCGCAGTTCGGCCCGGTATTGATCAGTGACGATGTCGATGCCTTGACCCAGATGGCGCTCAATGACGGCGGCATCACCCGCCTGGCCGAGTTCATCGTCCGCCCGCACCTGGACGCCGGCCGGCTGGTGCCGCTTTTCGAGTACAGCAGCAATGCCGAGGCTTATGCGCGCACCGAGCCGATGGACATCTACCTGTGCCTGGCCGACCGTTTCGCCATGACCGCCAAGGTGCGGGCGTTCACCGATTACCTGCAGCAGGCCCTAGGCGGGCGTTGGCCCGTGCAGGCATGAAAAAACCGCCTCCAGGGCGGTTTTTCATACAGCAGTAACAGCTTAGAAGCGGTAGGTCAGCGAAGCACCCAGGCCGTGGGCGCTGTTTTTGTACTTGGCCTGGTAGCTGCCCTTGAGCGCATTCTCGATCGCGCTGTCAGGCTGGTTGTTGACCTTGGTATCCTCTTCCCACAGGTAGGAATAGGCCATGTCGATGGTCAGGTCATCCGATGGGCTCCAGCCGGCACCGAGGCTGAAGATCTTGCGATCGCCAGTAGGGATGCGCGGAGAGCGGTCGTGGTTGTTGGTTGGCGACTGGTCGACCGAGAAGCCGGTACGCAGCACCCACTCCTTGTTGACCTTGTACGACGCACCGATGGCGTGGGCCCAGGTGTCGTGCCAGTTCTGCTCTTCGGTGATGGTACCGAACTGAGCGGACGCGCCCGAGGTGCCTTCGTTGTTGACCGTGATGTTTTCCAGGCGGCTCCAGCGGGTCCAGGTGCTGCCTGCGAACAAGGTCCAGCGGTCATCCAGTTCGTGTGTAACCGAGAAATCTACCGACTCGGGGGTCTTGATCTTCAGGCTGGCGTCGAACTTGCGGTCGTTCAAGCCCAGCAACGGGTAGTTGATCTTGGTCTTGCCCTCGAGCTTGTAGTCCACCATCGAGTGGTAGGTCAGGCCCAGGCGGGTGCGGTCGGTGGCTTGCACCAGAATACCGATGTTGTAGCCGACGGCAGTGTCGTCACCCTTGATTTTCACTTCGCCATCGGTAGGAGCCAGTGGCGAGATGCTTGCCAGGTTCGAGCCCAGTTCACCTTCGATGCGGTTGATGGTCGGGCCGAAACCGATCGACACCTTGTCGTTGAAGGCGTAGCTGACGGTTGGCTGGAAGGTGATGACCTGAACGTGGCTTTTCTTGCCCCAGTAGCGGGCGGCGTCGTCGCTGCCGTAGTCGGTCACCAGGCCGAACGGCACGTAAACGCCGAAACCGACGCTCCAGTTATCGTCCAGTGGTTTGACGTAGTAGCCCATGGGCACACCGACGAACGGGACCATGTCGCCGTCGGTTTCCCCCCCTTTGCTGCTGCCCGGGCCCGAGATATCGGACTTGGCGATTACGGCAGCGGCGCCCACGGTGATCTGCTCGCGCTTGAGGCGTGACATACCCGCAGGGTTGCCATACACGGTGCTGGCATCTTCGGCAGAAGAAGAACGACCCGCGAAACCTGTCCCCATGCCGCTGATGCTTTGTTCGTTCAGCGCGAAACCGCTGGCGAACAGTTGGCTGGAAGCGACCGCAACTGCGACGCCGAGGGAGGTCTTGAGCATTGCTTTTTTCATTATTAGAAACTCCTTGGGTTCTCCGGGACGAAAAGCTACCAACAATTCACGCTCCACGCTATAGGCTCAAACGCAGGAGATAGAGCGGTTTTGTAGGACAATCCGACCAAAATTCCCTTTTTTCCGGTTTTAAATGTGAGTGTTTCTCAGCAGGCCTGAACTTGTGCTGGTTCGATGCAGTGTTGCCAGGCCAGGGTGAAATCGCGCAGGCGGCCTTGCGGGTGGAACGTCTGGCGCCAGATACGCGCCAGGCCCAGCAGGTCGTCGGCGGCAGGCAGTGGCGTGGCCTGTTCCTCGATCAGCATCCAGGCGATGGCCGTGGCGTAGCGCAGGTTGACGGTAAGTTCCAGGTGCGGGCCGCCAAGAAAGGCGTGCTGGCTGGCCAGGCCGCGGACCAGGCTGGCAAGTTCAGGGTCGCGGGCAAGGTAGTGGTCCCACAGCACGCGGTGGCGTTGCCCGGTGATGCGGTACAGGCCGTGGCCACGTCGGTCGTGCAGGGCGGAGCCCAAGGCTGACTGGCTGGCGGCAACGCCCAGTAACAATGCTTCGGCGCTGTCGCAGTGGCGGTTCAGGTAGATCAGCGTCGGCCGGATCACGTATTGGCTTAACTCGTTCGCAGCAATGCCCATGATGCCCTCATATGCAAAGGGCCGACGGGCGCTGGAGCTTGGCAGCTGGTGAGTGGTCAGGCCCGCCGGAAGCGGTCAGGGCCGCTCGAGTTGAAGTGTAGTGTGATAAGCGTGATGTAAAGGGCTGTTTTTAAATCGATTGCAGCCTGACGGTGCGGGGCATATGCCCGCTGGCGATTAAGCCAAGAACCATCAGGCAGCGGGGCGGGGCATGCATTCATGGTGTGAATCTGCCGCCATTCATTCATGCAACCAGTGATTGGCGAGTGCGCTCGATCACTGCCTGCAGCGGTTCAGCCCGGTTGTACTGCTCCGGGTAGAGGCGCTCGGTATGGCAGGCGACGCCATGCTCGTCCACCAGGGTGAAGCTGAAGCTGCCCTTGCGTGGGGCGACGATCAGGCACTTGAGTGGTGCGAAGGCCTGGGAAAGGGTACCGAAGGCGGCTTGGATCTGTTGTTGTTTGTTCATGTTTTTGGATGTTCCTGCGTAAGACACGGGTTTCGATCCGTGCACAATAGAAACGTTCCAGTGACGTCTTTATTAAGGAGACGCAGAACCTGACTGGAACAGGGCAGCCAGAGGGGCGCAAATAAGGTGGGCGCTTGGGCTGACTGGTAGGTACGACAGAAGGCAGGCAGCACACCGGGGCCAGGGTTCGAGGCGCCGGGGAAGATCCTGATCAATCGGTGACGTGATTCGTGCTCGGGCAGGGGGATGCGGAGGGAATCATCGAGCAGGCCGGTCCGGTGGGGCAGCGAAGCTGCTGAGGACTTGGTGGCCGGAATTGACTTTCAGCTGGGTACTAACGGGGCGCAACCCTACAGCAAGAAAATGGGGTTGGCAAGAGTTTTGAAGTTTTTTTACTTGTGTTGCAGGGAGCCGGCCATTATGCCGATTTAGCCGGGGGCTGGGAAGAGGGGGAAATGCCTGCCCACGGGTGCGAATGTGCCGTTTTCGTGCAGGGACATGCCGCGTGCCGGTGCACTTGTACACACTTGGTTCAACACTTGTAACCGTTTGGCAACAGCCTGTGGACGCTTCGCCAATGCCTTGACTGATGGGTTAAGTCAATGAAAAAAAACACTAATTTTGACTGGTGAAAAAATCGTCAGTTTGACTGTAGGCCCCATTTCACAAGGGTTTGAGGGCTTGGTGAGGGGGTTGTCCACCGAGTTATCCACAGCTTCTGTGGATTGTCCCGAGCGCTTGCTCTAGCACGGGCGTGCCAGCTGTTTGATGAAGTGTCCGACAATCGGGGGTAGTGAGCACGGCGCGCATTTTTGGCCGCGTAACGTCAAGAAAAAAACATCATAAAAATATGTTCATCATGGTGCAGTGGCCGGGCCATTGCGGCAAAAAAGGAGTAGAGTGGCGCGCCTCTCGAGTCACCATCGCTGTCGGTCATGAAGCTTCGCGGTAAACCCCTCGCCAGTTGTGCATCCTCTTCGCCGTTGCCCCCCAACAAACGCTTTTCGCTGAAAGTGGCCCTGTGGCTGCTCGACAGCCCGCGCCTGGGCGACAAACCCAGCGTCAAGCACCTGGCCGGGCGCATGCTCAAGCAGCCGGCGCGCCAGGGCGTGGTGGTGGCGCAAAGCCGCCTGGGGCAGATGCTCTGCCGCGATTGCGGCAACGCCCGTGACCGGCGCATCGGCCACGACCTGCTGCGCCAGGCCGCCCGTGCCGGTGACCTGAGCGCGCAGCAGGAGTACGCCCGACTGTGCCAGGCCCAGGAGGAATAGGGCCGGGCTGACGCGATCCCTTCAGAAGCCGGCTTGCCGGCGATAGGGCCCGAACAGGCAACCCACCCGCGCGCCTGATAAGCTGCGCACCATCTGTCAAGACGCGTTCGGGGTAACCATGGTTGTGGATCTGACCAGCATCCTGCTGGGCTTGGTGGCAGGGGCTGTGCCCTGCCTTGGCTGGGTCATGCAGGTGCAGCGCCGCCAGGGCGCGCGCAGTGCCGAGCAGACCCTGCTCGAAGAGCGTCTGGGCAGCGCCCAGCTGGCCCAGGAAGGCCTGCAGGCGCAACTGGACGCCACCCGCGACGAGATCAGCGACCTCAGCGAAGCCAACACCCTCAAGCAGACCCAGCTGGCCGCCCAGGGCCGCGAGCTGGAGCTGCTGCAGATCGACCGTGACAACGCCCGCGACGCCGCCCACGCCTGGCACCTCGAACGCGCCAACCGCGAAGCCGAGCTGCGCCGCCTCGAGGCTCAGACGGCGCGCCTGGAAGCCGAACTGCGTGAGCAGCAGGACAGCCACCAGCAGCGCCTTGAAGACCTGCAAGAAGCCCGCGACACCCTGCGCGCGCAGTTCGCCGAGCTGGCCGGCAAGATCTTCGACGAGCGCGAACAGCGCTTCGCCCAGACCAGCCAGCAGCACCTGGGCCAACTGCTCGACCCACTCAAGGAGCGCATCCAGGCTTTCGAAAAGCGCGTCGAGGAAAGCTACCAGCAAGAAGCCCGCGAGCGCTTCTCGCTGAGCAAGGAGCTCGAGCGCCTGCAACAGCTCAACCTGCGCCTGTCCGACGAAGCCACCAACCTCACCCAGGCGCTCAAGGGCCAGAAAACCCAGGGCAATTGGGGCGAACTGATCCTCGAACGGGTGCTGGAGCACGCAGGCCTTGAGAAGGGTCGCGAATACCAGACCCAGGTCAGCCTGAAAAGCGCCGACGGCGAGCGTTTCCAGCCCGATGTGCTGATCATGCTGCCCGGCGACAAGCAGGTGGTGGTGGATGCCAAGGTCAGCCTTACTGCCTACCAGCAGTTCGTCGCAGGCAACGACGAAAACGCCCTGAAGCAGCACGTGCAGTCGCTGCGCAACCATGTGAAGGGCCTGTCGAGCAAGGACTATAACCGCCTCGATGGCCTGCACAGCCTGGATTTCGTGCTGCTGTTCGTGCCCATCGAGGCGGCCTTCTCGGCGGCACTGCAGGCCGAGCCGAACCTGTTCCAGGAAGCCTTCGACCGGCAGATCGTGATCGTCAGCCCCACCACCTTGCTGGCCACCCTGCGGGTGATCGACAGCCTGTGGAAGCAGGAGCGGCAAAGCCAGAACGCCCGCGAAATCGCCGAACGGGCCGGCTGGCTCTACGACAAGTTCGTGCTGTTCATCCAGGACCTGGACGAGCTGGGCAGCCGCCTGCAGCAGGTGGATAAAGCCTACGCTGCGGCGCGCAACAAGCTCTGTGAAGGGCGCGGCAACCTGGTCAGCCGCAGCGAGCAGCTGAAATTGCTCGGCGCCCGGGCCAGCAAGAGCCTGCCGGCCGAGCTGATCGAGCGCGCGCTCAGTGACGAAGTGCTTACTGAACCAGGCTCAGATGCCGATTGAGCAGGGCACGCAGGGCCGCCGGCTTGACCGGCTTGGCCAGGTAGTCCAGGCCTGCGGCATGCACCATGGCGATGGTTTCGTTGCGCCCGTCGGCACTGATCACCACCCCCGGTACCGGCTCGCCCAGGCGCGCCCGTAGCCAGCCCATCAGCCCGGTGCCGGTCTCGCCGTCGTCCAGGTGGTAGTCCACCAGCGCCAGGTGCGGGCGCAGGCCCTTGGCCAGCAGCGCCTCGCACTCGGCTTGGTTGCGTGCGGTGGACACCTGGCAGCCCCAGCGGCTGAGCAGGCTGTTCATGCCGATCAGGATGCTGTCTTCGTTGTCCACGCACAGCACCTGCAAGCCGGCCAGCGGCTGCCCGGCCTGCTCCACTGGCGCAGGCGCCACCGGGGCTTTGCAGCGGGCGATCGGTACACCGACGCGGAACACGCTGCCCTTGCCCGGCCACGAGCGCACCTCGAGCGGGTGGCCAAGCACCCGGCACAGGCCATCGGCGATCGCCAGGCCCAGGCCCAGGCCCTTTTCGGCGCGGGTCTGGTGGCTGTCCAGGCGCTTGAACTCCTGGAAGATCACCTGCAGCTTGTCGTCGGCGATGCCCGGGCCACGGTCCCACACCTCCAGCCACAGTTGCCCGCCCTGGCGCCGTGCGCCCAGCAAGATCGGCCCCTTGCCATAGCGCAGGGCGTTGGTGAGGAAGTTCTGCAGTACCCGGCGCAGCAGCTTCATGTCGCTGTCCACCCGCAGGCGGCTGCCGCGCAGGCGGAAGGCCAGGCCCTTCTCGGCGGCCAGTACCTTGAACTCGGCGCCCAGGGTGTCGAACAAATCGTTGAGGGCGAAGGCCTTCACGTCCGGGGTGATCTTGCCGTTTTCCAGGCGCGAGATATCCAAGAGGTCGCTGATCAGCTCTTCAGCCGAGCGCAGCGAACTGTCCATGTGCTGCACCAGTTGCTGGGCCTCGTCGTTCATGCCCTCGGCCTGCTGCGACAGCGCGGCGGAGAACAGTCGCGCGGCGTTCAGCGGCTGCATCAGGTCGTGGCTCACGGCAGCCAGGAAGCGGGTCTTGGACTGGCTCACCGCCTCGGCGCGGCTCTTCGCCTCGCTGAGTGCCTGGTTGAGTTGCGACAGCTCGTGGGTACGCTCGGCCACTCGTTGCTCCAGCCCCTCGTTGGCATCGCGCAGGGCCTGTTCGGCCTCGCGGAACGGGGTGATGTCGGTGAAGCTCATGACGAAGCCGCCGCCGGGCATGGGGTTGCCGATCAGCTCGATCACCCGGCCGTTGGGGAACAAGCGCTCGGAGGAGTGCGCCCGGCCTTGGCGCATCCAGTGCAGACGCCGCGCCACATGCACCTGGGCCTCGCCCGGGCCGCACAGGCCGCGTTCGGCGTTGTAGCGGATGATGTCGGCAATCGGCCGGCCGACGCTGATCAGCCCTTCGGGGTAGTTGAACAGCTCCAGGTAACGGCGGTTCCAGGCCACCAGGTGCAGGTTCTGGTCGACCACGCTGATGCCCTGGTTGATGTTCTCGATGGCCCCCTGCAGCAGCGCACGGTTGAACTGCAGCACCTCGCTGGCTTCGTCGGCGATGCGCACCACGTCTTCGAGCTGCATCTCGCGGCCTTCGATGGCCGCCTTGACCACTGCGCGGGTGGAGGAGGTGCCGAGCACGCCGGCCAGCAGCCGTTCGGTGTGCTCGATCCAGTCGCCGTCGGCGTTCTGGTTGGGGTTGAAGCCCTTGCCCTGGCGGTAGGCAAAGCGAATGAAGCTCTGCCGCGCGCGTTCCTCACCGACGAAACGCGCCGCCAGGTTGAGCAGGTCGTCGATCTGCACCGCCAGCAGCGGCTTGCTGCTGGGCCGGGCGCTGGTCTGCTGGCCGATGAAGGCGCCGGCCTGCCAGTGCTCCGACACCCGTGTGCGCGACAAAATCGACACCCAGGCGAACAGCGTGAAGTTGCCCGCCAGCGACAGCACCACGCCCTGGGTCAGCGGGGTGATCGGCAGCCCCAGCGGGTTGCCGTGCAGCCAGGCCAGGCCCGGGAACAGCTCCAGCGGCCAGCCGACACTGTGGGCGGCGATCGGCAGCACCAGGGTGTAGAACCACAGGAAAATACCCGCCGCCAGACCCGCGAACACGCCGCGGCGGTTGGCCTGCTTCCAGTACAGCGCGCCGAGCATGGCCGGGGTCAGTTGGGTCACCGCGGCAAAGGCGATCTGGCCGATGGTGGCAAGGCTGGCGGTAGAGCCCAGCAGGCGGTAGCTCACATACGCCAGCAGCAGGATGACCACGATGGTCACCCGGCGCACCGACAGCATCCAGTGGCGGAACGCCTCGAACGGCCGCTCGGCGTTGTTGCGCCGCAGCAGCCAGGGCAGCAGCATGTCGTTGGAAACCATGGTCGACAGCGCCACGGCCTCGACGATGACCATACCGGTGGCGGCCGAGGCGCCGCCGATGAACGCCAGCAGCGCCAGGCTCGGATGCGCCTCGGCCAGCGGCAGGCTGATCACGAACGAGTCGGAAATCACCGTGCCCGGCAGCAGCATCTGCCCGGCCAGGGCAATCGGCACCACAAACAATGCAGCCAGGGCCAGGTACATGGGGAACACCCAGCGTGCCAGGCGCATGTCCTGGGGCTCGATGTTCTCCACCACGGTGACGTGGAACTGCCGCGGCAGGCAGATGATCGCCATCATCGCCACGGCGGTCTGCACCACCATCGACGGCCAGTTGATGGTTTCCTGCCAGTAGCTGTCCAGGTGCACCGACTGGCGCGCCTGGGTGAACAGGTCGTCGAAGCCGTCGTACAGGTTGAACACCACGAAGGCGCCCACTGCCAGAAACGCCAGTAGCTTGACCAGGGATTCGAAGGCGATCGCCAGCACCATGCCACGGTGGTGCTCGGTGACGTCCAGGCTGCGGGTACCGAACACGATGGCGAACAGCGCCAGCACCAGCGACACCACCAGCGCGGTGTCCTGCACCCGGGTGCCGGTGGCATCGGCGTTGGCGCCGATCAACAGGTTCACCCCCAGCACGATGCCCTTGAGCTGCAGGGCGATGTAGGGCAGCACGCCCACCAGGCAGATCAGCGCCACCACCACGGCGAGTGTCTGCGACTTGCCGTAGCGGGCGGCGATGAAGTCGGCGATGGAGGTGATGTTCTGCTGCTTGCTGATCAGCACCATCTTTTGCAGCACCCAGGGCGCGAAGATCAGCAGCAGGATCGGCCCCAGGTAAATCGGTAAAAACGCCCACAGTTGCTCGGCGGCCTGGCCAACCGCGCCGAAGAAGGTCCAGCTGGTGCAGTACACCGCCAGCGACAGGCTGTACACCCAGGCACGCAGGCGCGGCGGCAGCGGCGTGCTACGGCGGTCGCCGTAGAAGGCGATGGCGAACATGATGGCCATATAGGCCAGGGCGACCACGGCGATCAGCCCGCTGGACAACGACATGCAAACTCCGCAGCAATGAATGGAACGCGGTCCCGATCAATCAGTCTGGCACGCGCCGCAAGGTTCGTCAGCGCCGACGTTGGTCGCAGTGGCAGGACGTCGCAGGGATCGCATCAGCATCGGCCCTGCGCTGTCGCGCAGGGAACTGGTTTCGCAGATGCGTCACGGCCGCTTCCCACAGAGACCGTGTTAAATCAATGAGTTGTAGTTTGATCTATGCGAGCCGGCTTGCCAGCGATGAAGCCGGTACAGGCAGTACAAGCAAAGGCAGGCCAATCGCCTAATGCCCCCGCCGCGTCCCCAGCCAATAGAACACCGCCGCCATCACCACCGACCCTATCAGCAGGTAGAACACCCCCTGCGGCGCCATCCACCCCAATGCCGCGCCCATCAGCATCGGCCCCAGCCCCGCACCGAGGTTGGACAGGTTCTGCGCGCCATAGTAAACGCCGCGCAGCGGCTCCGGCGCGATCAGGTCGATGAACATGAACTCCGCCGGGATGACGATGATCTCGCCCAAGGTGAACACCAGCATGGCCAGGCACCAGGCCGGCACCGAGCTGGCCACGGAAAACCCCAGCAAGCCCGCAACGAACAGCGCCATCCCGGCCATCAGCCAGGGCATCAGGTGCTGGCGGGCAATGCGCCGGCCGATCAGGTACTGCAGGGCGATTACCGTGACCGCGTTGGTGGTCACCAGGTAGCCGGCCAGGCGCGCCACCTGCGCCGGGTCCTGGGTGGTGACCACCAGGTACTGCGACAGGTAGGCCGTGAACTGGCCGAACACCACCGCGCTGAGCACCCCACCCAGGGTGAAGCACACCAGGCGCCGGTCACGCAGCAGGCCCACCGCCACCTGGGCGAAGCCCGCCGCCGGCTCATCGGCTGCCGGGGCCGACAGGCCGCGCTGGCCCAACTGCTGGTAGGCCAGGCCCAGGGCCAGGCCGATCAGCGCCGACACTATGAAGGGCAGGTGGTCGTTCAGCTCGATCAGCAGCACCCCGAGCATCGGCCCGGTGGCCCAGGCAATGTTGTTGAAGGTGTACTTGATGGCGAACACCTCGCCGCGCTGCGCCTCTGGCAGCAGGGCACAGAAGCCGGCCTTGGCGGCGATGTCCACCACCGTTTGCGCAAGGTAGGCCAGCACCAGGCAGGCAAAGAACGGCAGCGCCGAGGGGCTGGCCAGAATGCCGACAAATGCCAGGGCGAACAGCAGCGTGCAGGTGACGATCAGGGTGTGGTTGCGCAGGGTGTCGACCAGGTGCCCGCCGTACAGCGACAACGCCGAGGCCACAAACATGGCGCCACCCACCAGCAGGCCGACCTGGGCGATTGCCAGGCCCATGTGCGCCGACAGGTAGACCACCAGGTAGGGCAGGGTGATCGCCCGGGCCATGGTCAGGGTGAAGGTGGTGAACAACAGCAGGCGTACCGGGTTGGGGTAGCCCTTGAGTGCGGCAAGCATTGCGCGTCCTTGTGTGCAGAAAGCCGGCTCAAGCATATGCCAGCCCCTGTGCTTCGCGCTATATATGTAAAACCGATAACAGTTAGAGAAAATACCCGTTATATGGATATTCCTTCCGGGCATAAGATGAATCCACCTTACACAAGGCCCGGAGACACACCATGCCCTGCACCCAGCCCCGCGCTGCAACCTGGCGCCCGCTCAGCCAACTGGCCCACCCCCGTGAAGTGATTCGCCAGTTCACCCCCAACTGGTTCGCTGCGACCATGGGCACCGGCGTACTGGCGCTGGCCTTCCACCAATTGAACATCCCGCTGCTGGACAGCCTGGCCGAAGGCCTGTGGTGGCTGACCATCGGCCTGTTCAGCCTGTTCTGCGTGCTGTACGGCGCGCGCTGGGTGCTGTTTTTCGACGAGGCGCGGCGCATTTTCGCCCACTCCACCGTGTCGATGTTCTTCGGCACCATCCCCATGGGCCTTGCCACCATTCTCAATGGTGCGCTGGTGTTCGGCCTGGGGCGCTGGGGCGAGGCCGTGGTGCCCTGGGTGCACGCCCTTTGGTGGCTGGACGTGGGCCTGGCGCTGCTGTGCGGCGTGGCCATTCCGTACCTGATGTTCACCCGCCAGGAGCACAGCATCGACCAGATGACCGCCGTATGGCTGTTGCCGGTGGTGGCGGCAGAAGTGGCTGCCGCCAGTGGCGGCCTGCTGGCGCCGCACCTGGCCGATGCGCACCAGCAGTTTCAGGTGGTCATCACCAGTTACGTGATGTGGGCCGTTTCCCTGCCGGTGGCGTTCAGCATCCTGACCATCCTCATGCTGCGCATGGCCCTGCACAAACTGCCACCGGCCAACATGGCCGCCTCCAGCTGGCTGGCCCTGGGGCCGATCGGCACCGGCGCGCTGGGCATGCTGGTGCTTGGCGCCGATGCGCCGGCGGTATTCGCCGCCAATGGCCTGGGCGGCCTCGGCGAGGTGGCCCGCGGCCTGGGCCTGGTGGCCGGTATCGTGCTGTGGGGGGCGGGGCTGTGGTGGTTGCTTACCGCCGTGCTGATCACCCTGCGCTACATGCGTCAGGGCATGCCGTTCAACCTCGGCTGGTGGGGCTTTACCTTCCCGTTGGGTGTGTACTGCCTGGCTACCCTGAAGCTGGCCGCCTGGCTGGGGCTGGGGTTCTTCACCGTGTTCGGCCAGGTGCTGGTGGTGGCGCTGGCCATGCTCTGGGCACTGGTGGCCAGCCGTACCCTGCGCGGGGCGTGGCGTGGCGAGCTGTTCGTGTCGCCATGCATCGCCCAGCGCTGAGCCGGGATCAGAAATTGGGCTTGTAGTCGAAGGCGGCGGCAGCCTGGAAGTCGGTGAACGGGGTGATCGGCGACTTCTTGTTCATGTTGTTGTTGATCAGCGAGCCGGGGAACATCTCGATGCCGTTGTTGAAACGCTCCACCTCGCTGTTGAAGATCACGATGGCGGCGCCGACGTTTTCCTGCTGCTCGGCGATTTCGCGCATCAGGTTGTTCACCACTTCCGAGGCCTTGAGTTCCGGGTAGGCCTCGAAAGCCACGCGCAGGCCGCCCAGCAGCGAGTGGGTGGCCGCTTCGGCGGCGGCCAGGGCCTGGCCATCGGCCTGGTGCGGCAGCTCGGCGATGGCGCTGCGCAGGCGGGTGATGTCGCCCAGTACGGTCTGTTCGTGTTCGCGGTACAGGCGAGCTTGCTCCTGCAGGGCGTCGAGCACCTTGGACTTCTGCCGTTCGTAGGTCAGCACGTCGGCCCAGGCCCGCTGCGCGCGGTTGTGGTCACCGATGATGCCGTTGTAATGCATCATGACGATCAGCGGCACGATGATGATTGCGGCCAGCAGGATGATGGCGATCCAGTCCATGTTCAATTCTCCGTGTGAAGCGGTGCCGGTGCCGGCACGTTGAAGTTGTCGTCTTGTTGTTCGGCCAGGATGTGTATCGCTTCGAGCAGCCGCGACAGACGCGGCAGTTGCACCCCCTCGGCGATGAATTCACGAAACCAGTACGGCTGGGTCAGGTCGCAGGGCAGCTCGAAGTGCAGCGGGTTGTTGTTGCAGCCCAGGCACAGTTGGCCTTCCGAGAACTGCAAGCTGGGGGCGTCCAGCTCGTAACTGAGGCGGGTCAGGTGCAGTTGGGTGGAGGGTTTGGCAAAGCGGGCGCAGGCGATTACCGAATCACCCGACAGCGTGAACGCGTTGTTGAATTCGGACGAGGTCGGCGCGAACCTGTGTTTGAGCCTGGAGCTGCCCAGCGCGATGCCCTCTACCCAGGGGAAGTCGATCACCAGGCTGAAGCGGTGTGAGAGATTCCATGAAGACTTGGTCTGTAGCCGGGTGCTCCCCTCGCTGTCGGGGAGCTTTTCCTGGGTGCCTGGGCCCTCGTCGTCATAGATCAGCAGGTACCAACGGTAATCGAGGGTGTATCGCGGGCCTTGCGAGCGGCCTTGCATGCCCCGGTGCAGGTAACGCTTCTTTTCACCGCGTCGGTAGTCGATGAAGCGTGTTTGCAGCATGGACAGGACTTGCGGCGTGTTCACCGGGATCTCCACCAGTCCGGCGGTGATCAGGCTGGAGCGTTCGGCAAGCGCCTGGGCAAGGTTGGGGATGGGTTTGCGCCGGTCCCACAAGGCGAGGGCGCTGGCCACCGTGGCTGCCATCAGTCCGAACTCGAGGTTGACCCGTAGTTCGACCAGGCGCTGCTTGAGCAGATCTGCCAGTGGCTGCAGTACCGGTAGCCAGGTATCCAGTTGCCCGCTCATCGAGGCTGCCAGCAGGGGTAAACCAAGCACGACGGTCAGCCAGGGCAGGCGGTTGTCGTAGTGCATCTTGCCGTAGAAGGCGAGCAGGGCGTCCACAGCCACCAGCAGTTCTTCCTTGGTGGTGGCCGTTCGCGAGGCATGCCTGGCCGCTTGCAGGGTGCGCTTGAGCCTGGCGTTGTGGGTGTTCAACTGCATTGCTGCTTCCTTTGCTGCTGCTTTACGGCCTTTTGGCCGCGTCATCCGTGTTCGCAAGGTGTGGCAGTCTGCCAGCTTCGCCGCCCGCATACCACCGTACCGGGCGACAGGTGGAGGATTGACAGCCTTTCAGCCAGGGGGAATACTCTCGAAAAATTCATATATATGTCTACATGACACTTCACGAGAGCCGCCCATGAACGCCCTGTCAGCCGATGCGCGCCTGCCCCGTTACCAACAGCTGCGCGACCACCTGGTCGAGCAGATCGCCAACAACCGCTGGCGCCCGGGTGAGGCGATCCCCACCGAGGCGGCGCTGGCCACCGAGTTCGATCTGTCTGTAGGTACCGTGCGCAAGGCGGTCGACGCGCTGGTGGCTGAGGGCGTGCTGGAGCGCCAGCAGGGGCGCGGCACCTTCATTCGCCGCCCGCAGTTCCAGTCTTCGCTGTTCCGCTTCTTCCGCTTCGAGGCCGCCAATGGCGAGCGTGCGGTGCCGGAAAGCCGGATTCTCTCCATCGAGCCGCAACTGGCGCCGTCGGCGGTGGCCGAGGCCCTGGGCCTGGTCATGGATGCCGAGGTGATCCACATCGTGCGGGTGCGTCTGCTCGGGGCCCAGCCGGTGCTGGCTGAAGACATCTGGCTGCCGCGCCAGACCTTCCAGCCGCTGCTGGAGGTGGCGCTGGACAGCAAGGGCCCGCTGCTTTACCCAATCTATGAAGAACTGTGCGGCCAGGTGGTGGCCAGCGCCGAAGAAACCCTCACCGCCGAGGCGGTGGACGAGGTGCACGGGCGCCTGCTGCAACTACCGCCGGCAAGCCCGGTGGTGGTGATCGAGCGCCTGGCCCGTGACTACGCCGGCAAGCCGCTGGAATGGCGGCGCTCGCGCGGCCATGCGCAGCACTTCCGCTACCGCATCGACATTCGCTGAAAAAAAACGCTGCACCCCTTTGACGTTCGGCGCCGTGCCTGCACGGCGCCGTGGTTCTGCCTGCCCGGCCGACGCGCGCCATGAGCTTCGGCGCGCCCGGCCGCTACACAACACGACTAAAAGGATAACAACCATGTTCAGCTGGTATCGCCAAATCACCTCACGGGAACGCAAGACGTTCTGGGCCTGTTTCGGTGGCTGGTCGCTGGATGCACTGGAAGTGCAGATGTTCGGCCTGGCCATCCCTGCGCTGATTGCCGCGTTCTCCCTCAGCAAGGGCGATGCCGGCCTGATCAGCGGCGTCACCCTGGTCACCTCGGCCATCGGCGGCTGGCTCGGCGGCACCCTGTCCGACCGTTACGGGCGGGTGCGCACCCTGCAGTGGATGATCCTGTGGTTCTCCACCTTCACCTTCCTGTCGGCCTTCGTCACCGGCTTCTACCCGCTGCTGTTCGTCAAGGCCATGCAGGGCTTCGGCATCGGTGGCGAGTGGGCGGCCGGTGCGGTGCTGATGGCCGAGACCATCAACCCGAAATACCGCGGCAAGGTGATGGGTACGGTGCAGAGCGCCTGGGCGGTTGGCTGGGGCCTGGCGGTGGCGCTGTTCACCCTGATCTACTCGCTGGTGCCGCAGGAATTCGCCTGGCGGGTGATGTTCTTCGTCGGCCTGCTGCCGTCGCTGCTGATCATCTGGGTACGGCGTAACGTGCCGGAGCCGGACAGCTTCCAGCGCCTGCAAAAAGAACAGGCCATCCCCACCAGCTTCGCCAAGTCCATGGCCGGCATCTTCCGCCCCGAACTGCTGCGCGTAACCTTGCTGGGCGGCCTGCTGGGCCTGGGCGCCCACGGTGGCTACCACGCGGTGATGACCTGGCTGCCGACCTTCCTCAAGACCGAGCGCAACCTGTCGGTGCTCAACTCCGGCGGTTACCTGGCGGTGATCATCTTCGCCTTCTGGTGCGGTTGCGTGGTCAGCGGCCTGCTGATCGACCGCATCGGCCGGCGCAAGAACATCCTGCTGTTTGCCCTGTGTTGCGTACTGACCGTACAGGCTTATGTGTTCTTCCCGCTGAGCAACACCCAGATGCTGTTCCTCGGCTTCCCGCTGGGCTTCTTCGCTGCGGGTATTCCGGCCAGCCTCGGGGCGTTTTTCAACGAGCTGTACCCGGCCGATGTGCGCGGCGCCGGGGTGGGCTTCTGCTACAACTTCGGTCGCGTGCTGTCGGCGGTGTTCCCGTTCCTGGTGGGCCATATGAGCGAGTCGATGTCGCTGGGCGCGGCCATCGGTATCGATGCCGGCATTGCCTATGGCGTGGCGGTGATCGCCGCGCTGTGCCTGCCGGAAACCCGTGGCCGCAGCCTTGAAGCCACGCCAGCGCCGGCAGTGGCGGGCGCGGTGGCCAAGTAGGCACTGCGCTGGGCCCACATGGTGGTCTTGTCCCTGTAGGAGCGACCCCGTTTATTTACCCTGACCCTGTTTTTCGAAGAGCCCCATGCCTGACGTCCCGGTTTCACCCTTCACCGCCATCGACAGCCACGCCCACGTGTTCAGCCGCGGGCTCAGCCTTGCGGCCGAGCGCCGCTATGCGCCGGCCTACGATGCCCCGCTGGGCGACTACCTCGCCCAGTTGCACGGCCATGGTTTCAGCCATGGCGTGCTGGTTCAGCCCAGCTTCCTGGGTACCGACAACCGCTACCTGCTCAGTGCCTTGCGCACCGCCCCCGAGCAACTGCGTGGCGTGGTGATGCTCGACCGGGACGTCGAGCGCGAAACCCTCATCGAAATGACCCGCCTGGGTGTGCGCGGCGTGCGCCTGAACCTGATGGGCCAGGCGCTGCCCGACCTTGCAGGCGCCGAGTGGCGCCCGCTGCTGGAGCGCATCGGCGAGCAGGGCTGGCACCTGGAGCTGCACCGCCAGGTGGCCGACCTGCCGGCGCTGGTGCGGGCATTGCGCCCGTACGGGCTGGATATCGTCATCGACCATTTCGGTCGCCCGGATGCCCGCCGCGGCCTGGGCCAGCCGGGCTTTGCCGAGCTGCTGACACTGGGCGGGGAGGGTAGGGTGTGGGTGAAGGTTTCCGGCATTTACCGGCTCGAAGGCACGCCGGATGAGAACCTGCGCTTCGCCCAGCAGGCGCTGGGCGCGCTGGAGGCCCACTATGGCGCCGAGCGGCTGATGTGGGGCAGTGACTGGCCGCACACCCAGCACGAGGCGGCGGTGAGCTTCAGCAAGGTGGTGGAGCAGTTCGAGGCACTGGGCTGTTCGGCCGAGTTGCGCCAGGCGTTGCTGGTGGATACGGCGCGGCAGTTGTTCGGGTTCGAATAAGGCAAAACCATCGCGGGGCAATCCCGTTCCCACGTGGATCACGTGGGAACGGGATTGCCCCGCGATGGTGTCTGCTGATCAGAAGCGGAAGCGGCTGATCATCTCCTGCAACTGCCCGCCCAGTCGAGCCAGCTCGACGCTGGACACCGAGGTCTGCTGGCTGGCTTCGGCGGTCTGCTCGGAAATATCCCTCACCGTCACCACGCTGCGGCTGATCTGCTCGGCCACCGCGCTCTGCTGCTCGGAGGCGGCGGCAATCTGCTGGTTCATCAGCTCGATGGCCGACACCCGGCGGGTGATGCCTTCCAGCGCCAGGCCCGCTTCGCGCACCAGCGCCACGCTGCTGCTGGTCAGGCTCTGGCTTTCTTCCATCAGGTCGCTGACCGAACGGGTGCCTTGCTCCAGGCTGCTGATGGCCGACTCGATTTCTGCGGTGGAGGCTTGCGTGCGCTGGGCCAGCCCGCGCACCTCGTCGGCAACCACGGCAAAACCACGCCCGGCCTCACCGGCACGGGCCGCTTCGATGGCGGCGTTGAGCGCCAGCAGGTTGGTCTGCTCGGCCACCGCCTTGATCACATCCATCACCTTGCCGATGCGCTGGCTCTCGCTGCGTAATGCGTCCATGGCCGAGTTGGTCGAGTCCACCTGGCTGGCCAGGCGGTCGATCTGTGCTACGGCGCGGGTCACCACGCTGTCGCCTTCACGGGCTTCCTGGTCGGTGGCGCTGGCGGCTACCGAAGCTTCGCCGGCATTGCGTGCCACTTCGTGCACGGTGGCGGCCATTTCCTGCATGGCAGTGGCCACCTGGTCGGTTTCGACCTTTTGGTTGTTGGCCCCGGCGCTGGTCTGAGTGGTGATCGCCGACAGCTCTTCGGTGGCGCTGGCAATCTGGCTGATGCCGTCGCGCACGCCGCTGATCAGCTGGCGCAGGTTGCCGGTCATGGCCCGCAGGCTGTTCTGCAACAGCCCCAGCTCGTCGCGACGCGCGCTGGCCGGCTGCTCGCCAAGGTTGCCGGCGGCCACTTGCTCCATAGCTTGCAGCACGCGCTGCAGCGGCTGGCTGATCTGCCGGGCGATGAGGATTGCGGCGACGATGCCCAGTAGCAAGGCGAGGGCGGTGGTGATGATCTGCAGGGTCTTGGCGAAGTGGCTGTCGTTGGCCACAGCCACCGCCTGGCTGTCGAGCAACTGGCCGATCAGGGTGTTCAGGCCCTCGACCTCGGTGCCCATGGCGGCGCGGTAGCCCACCAGCTTGCTGACCTCGCCACGGAACGCCTCGACCGCGCCGGCATAGGCGCGAACCTGGGCTTGCAGCTGGGTGAACTGCTCGGCGTAGCTGCCGTCGAAGCGCGCCACCAGTTGCGGCAGGTCGTTCACTGTGGTGGCGATCTGCGTGTTCATCAGTTTTTCGGTGTCGGCGTTGGTGTTACCGGTGTAGCCGCGCACGTGGTAGCGCAGCAGGATCAGGTTCTCCCGCACCTGGTTGATCGCCTCGCCACGCACGTAGCGCTGCTCGGCGTCGGGCAGGGCGCGTACCTGCTTGCGGATCTGCTCGATGCTGGCGAAGGAGCTGGTGGCCAGGGTGCCCATGTCCTTCTGCGCAGCGCGCATCTTCTGGTAGGCCTCAAGGCTCAGCGCCTGGTTGCCGGCGTAGGCCTGCAAGTGCTGCTCGGCCTTGCCGAGGATCGCCTGGTTGGACGGCGTGCGAATCACCGCGCGCAGTTTCGCCAATGGCGCCTTGAACGCGTCCATGGCCGACTGCAGGGCCTTGCCTTCGTCTTCGCCGCCGTTGCTCATGGCGTGACGCAGGCGCGCCTCGCGCAGGTCACCCAGGGCATCGTTGAGCCCGGATACCGCGCTGACCACCTCGCTGCGCCGTACCAGGCTGGACAAGCCGTCCCAGCTGACCAGCGACTGCGCCAGGGCGAGGGTGAGGACCAGGCCGAAGCCGAGGGCGAGTTTGTGCGCGATCTTCAGATCGCCGAACCACCTGAACATGTGCTGCTGAGCTCCTTTTCTTATGCGTGTGGGGAGACCGGAGGTCTGTTCCTTAGATACAGTCATCTATATGAATTGTCGGCAGGATACGCCAAATCTGAACGGAAGATTGTGAAAAGGTGATGTCATTGTGATATCGCGCAATGTCGGACCGTTCCGAGATCGCGCCTGCGGCTTGCCTGCGGTGGCCTAAAGCGTGCAGATTTGTGGCTTCCCGCGCTGTGCGTGCCTCCAATGACAAAGCCCAACCAGGTACACGGACGATGAGTCACCCCTCGCAATTCACCCTGCTCGGCAAGCGGCGCTTCCTGCCGTTTTTCATCACCCAGTCGCTGGGTGCCTTCAACGACAACCTGTTCAAGCAGTCGCTGATCCTGGCGATCCTCTACAAGCTCAGCCTCGAGGGTGACCGCTCGATCTGGGTCAACCTGTGCGCGCTGTTGTTCATCCTGCCGTTCTTCCTGTTCTCGGCGCTGGCCGGGCAGTTTGGCGAAAAGTTCGCCAAGGACCGGCTGATCCGCGCCATCAAGCTGGCCGAGATCGGCATCATGGCCATCGGCGCGGCCGGCTTCGTTACGGGCCACCTGGTGCTGATGCTGGTGGCGCTGTTCGCCATGGGCACCCACTCGGCGCTGTTCGGCCCGGTGAAGTACTCGATCCTGCCCCAGGCACTGCGTGAAGAAGAGCTGGTGGGCGGCAACGGCCTGGTGGAAATGGGCACCTTCCTGGCGATCCTCGCCGGCACCATCGGCGCAGGGGTAATGATGTCGTCGGGCAGCTACGCCACGGTGGTGGCCGGTGGGGTGGTCGGTACCGCGGTGCTCGGCTACCTGGCCAGCCGCTGGATCCCGCGCGCCGCTGCCGCCGCGCCGCAGATGCAGCTGGACTGGAACATCTTCAAGCAGTCCTGGGCCACCCTGCGCCTGGGCCTGGGGCAAACCCCTGCGGTGTCGCGCTCGATCGTCGGCAACTCGTGGTTCTGGTTCGTCGGCGCCATCTATCTCACGCAGATCCCGGCCTACGCCAAGGACTGGCTGCACGGCGACGAGACCGTGGTCACCCTGGTGCTGACCTTGTTTTCGGTGGGCATCGCCGTGGGTTCGCTTTTGTGCGAACGCCTGAGCGGGCGCAAGGTGGAGATCGGCCTGGTGCCGTTCGGCTCGTTCGGCCTGACGCTGTTCGGTCTTTTGTGGTGGTGGCATTCGGGTGATGTGCCAGCCACCGAAGCAGCCCACGACTGGCTGGCGCTGCTGGGCATGCACCAGGCCTGGTGGATCATGCTGTCGATCGTCGGTCTGGGCGTGTTCGGCGGCTTCTACATCGTGCCGCTGTATGCGCTGATCCAGGCGCGCACGGCCGAGGGCGAGCGGGCCCGGGTGATCGCCGCCAACAACATCCTCAACGCGCTGTTCATGGTGGTGTCGGCGATCGTCACCATCGTGCTGCTGAGCCTGTTCAAGCTGAGCATCCCGCAGCTGTTCCTGGTGGTGTCGCTGCTGAACATCGCGGTCAACGCGTACATCTTCCGCATCGTGCCCGAGTTCACCATGCGCTTTCTCATCTGGCTGCTCAGCCACTCGATGTACCGGGTGCAGCACCGTGAGCTGGAGCGCATCCCGGACGAAGGCGCCGCCTTGCTGGTGTGCAACCACGTCTCGTTCGTCGACGCGCTGCTGCTGGGTGGGGCCATTCGCCGGCCGATCCGCTTCGTCATGTACTACAAAATCTACAACCTGCCGGTGCTCAATTTCGTGTTCCGTACCGCCGGTGCCATCCCCATTGCCGGGCGTGGCGAGGACGAGGCTACCTACGAGCGCGCTTTCGCCCGCATCGCCCAGTACCTGGCCGAGGGCGAGTTGGTGTGCATCTTCCCCGAAGGCAAGCTGAGTGCGGATGGTGAGATCGATGTGTTCAAGGGCGGGGTCAACCGTATCCTCGAAGAAACCCCGGTGCCGGTGATTCCGTTGGCATTGCAGGGGCTGTGGGGCAGCTTCTTCAGCCGTGACCCGAACAAGGGCTTGTTCAAGCGTTTGTGGTCGCGGGTGACCATCGTTGCCGGCCCGGCCATTGCGGCCGAGGCGGCCAAGCCCGATGCGCTGCGCGAGCAAGTCAGCCTGTTGCGCGGGGATTTACGCTGATGCCTGTGTAGGAGCCGGCTTGCCGGCGATAGGGCCCTGGCAGGCGACATCGCTGCCTGAGCGGGCCTCATCGCCGGCAAGCCGGCTCCTACAGGGGGCGAGTCAGCTGGCGCTGACTTTCAGGCCGATCAAGCCGGTGACGATCAGCGCAACGCTGAGCAGCCGCACCAGCGCCATGGACTCGCCGAACAGAATGATCCCGGCGATCACCGTACCCACCGCGCCCACACCAGTCCAGATGGCGTAGGCGGTGCCCAGCGGCAGCTCCTTCATGGCCAGGCCCAGCAGGCCGAGGCTCACGGCCATGGCGGCAACGGTCAGTACGGTGGGCAGTGGGCGGGTGAAGCCGTCGGTGTACTTCAGCCCAACGGCCCAGCCAACCTCGAACAGGCCGGCGAAGAACAGGATGATCCAGGACATGGTGAGTCTCCATCGTGTTAAAGGATGGGGCCGTCCCCTCGAATGTCACGCAATGCGTCGTGAGGCCGTCCTCACCGTGGCTGCCATGGTGCCCAACGTCAGCGCTGCGGGCAAGCCGCGCCAGGTTCAGAAGCGATACACGCCAATCTTGTGGATGTGCACAAACAGTTCGCTACCAGCACCTTTCAAGGCCTTGAAGTCGTTACCACTGGCAGTCCAGCGCCTGCCGCCCTTGGTCGAAATCGACACCGAGGCCTCGGGTGTGCCTTGTGGTACCAGCTCGCGGCCATCAAGGTGATGAATAGTCCATGGTCTTTGCGCATCGGCATAGAAGCCCAGGTAGTCATTGTGATTCAGGCTAAGGACGCTGCCGTTCCGGCCGCCGCCCTTGGTGTATTCCTTGATGATGTAGCCCACGCCATCCTCCAGCTGGTAGCAGCCGAACCACAGGGTAGTGGGCAGTACTTGCCCCTGCATGGCTTGCAGCCATCCGCTGTCGTTTATGCGTATCGGGGACCTTGCGCCGTTTCTGATCAGGTAAAGGTCGGCGATGAAGGTTTTCGAGGTGTCGAGTCTGGATTCGTCCATTGGCTTGCTCCTGTGTCGAAGGGCCTGAGGTGTTCAGGCGAGGGCAAGTTATGGCGATGCGGGAAGAGGCGGCAGCAGGAGGGGCTTCCTGCTGCTGTTGCAGCCGGGTAGTGCCTTCAACGGGGCTGCGCCAGCTCCCCGTCAAGGCTTTCAGGTTCTTTCATTCGCCGGAACCAGGTAGAAAGCAGCGCCCCGGAGATGTTGTGCCACACGCTGAACAGCGCACTGGGCACCGCCGCCAAGGGTGAGAAGTGCGCCGCCGCCAGTGCCGCGCCAAGCCCGGAGTTCTGCATGCCCACCTCCAGCGCCAGCGCTTTGCGCTGGGCCAGCGGCAGCTTGCAGAACTTGCCGGTCAGATACCCTAGCAAGTAGCCGAAGCTGTTGTGCAGCATCACCACCGCCATGATCAGAAGGCCGGATTCGGCGATCTTGGCCTGGCTGGCCGCCACCACCGCGCAGACGATCATCACGATGCTCACCACCGACACCAGCGGCAGCACCTGCACCGCCGCCTGCACCCGTGCGCCCAGCAGGCGCTGGGCCAGCACGCCAAGCACGATCGGCAGCATCACCAATTGCAGGATCGACCAGAACATGTCCATGAACGAGACTGGCAGCCAGGCCGAGGCGAGGAACCAGATCAGCGCCGGGGTCAGCAATGGCGCCAGCAGGGTGGTCACCGCGGCAATGGCCACGGCCAGGGCCAGGTCACCACGGGACAGCCAGACCATCACGTTGGAGGCCGTGCCGCTCGGGCAGCAGCCCACCAGGATCACCCCCACGGCGATCTCGGCCGGCAGATGGAACAGCTGGCACAGCAGCCAGGCCATGCCCGGCATGATCACGAAATGCGCCACCACCCCCAGCGCCACCCGCCACGGCTGGCGGGCCAGGGCGGCGAAGTCGTCGAGCTTGAGGGTCAGGCCCATGCCGAACATCACCAGGCCCAGCAGCGGCACGATGGCCACCTTGAGCGCGATGAACCACTGCGGCATGAGGAAGGCCAGGATAGCGAACACCAGCACCCAGAGGGCGAAGGTGTTGCCGACGAAGCGGCTGAGGGCGGCGAGGGCGCGCATGGGGCAGATCCTTTTGTACTTATATCTGTGTAGTTTTCACGGGCCCTATCGCCGGCAAGCCGGCTCCTGCATGTAGGAGCCGGCTTGCCGGCGATAGGGCCAGTACTGCCTGAAAAATGCCTCAGGCCAGCACCGGCATTTTCAAATGGCTCAGACCCCCTGCGGGATCTCCTCGCCACCTAGCGCCTCGAACAGCGCCGGCAGGAACTCGCGGAAGGTCATCATCATCAGCTGGAAGCTGGCATCGAACTGCTGCGCGGCTTCATCGCCTGCGTCCTGCTCGGCCTGTTCCTGCAGCAGCTCTTCGAACTTCAGGCGCTTGATCACGGTCTTGTCGTCCAGCACGAACGACAGCTTGTCCTGCCAGGCCAGGGCCAGTTGGGTGACCACCTTGCCGGTGCTCAGGTGCAGCTGGATCTCTTCGCCGGTCAGGTCCTGGCGCTTGCAGCGCACGATGCCGCCGTCTTCGGCGGTGTCACGCAGCTCGCACTCGTCCAGTACGAAGAAGTCCGGCGCCGGGCTTTGCGACTTGACCCAGTCGGTCATGGTCGCCACCGGGGCGATCTTCACGCTGACCGGGCGCACCGGCAGCGAGCCCATCACTTCACGCAGGGTCGACAGCAGGTCTTCGGCGCGCTTGGCGCTGGCCGAGTTGACCAGTACCAGGCCCTGGCGCGGGGCGATGGCGGCGAAGATCATCGAGCGGCGAATGAACGCGCGCGGCAGGAAGGCCTGGATGATCTCGTCCTTGATCTGGTCGCGCTCCTTTTTATAGACCTTGCGCATCTGCTCGGTCTCGATCTCCTCGACCTTCTCCTTCACCGCGTCGTTGACCACGCTGCTGGGCAGGATGCGCTCTTCTTTACGTGCAGCAATCAGCAGGAACTCGCCACTGACGTGCACCAGCGGCGCGTCCTCGCCCTTGCCGAACGGGGCGACGAAACCATAGGTGGTCAGTTCCTGGCTGGCGCAGGGGCGGGCCGGCTTGCTGGCCAGGGCGGCTTCCAGTGCTTCAGGCTCGAACGGGACATCCTGGGTCAGGCGGTAGGGCAGCAGGTTCTTGAACCACATGGGGGGGAATCTCTCCTTAATACATAAGGCGGGCATTATTCTCCGAGCGGTGCTTCCAGGCCAACCCTGTCAGAGGGCCAGCAGCCTACTAATAAGGAGGAAAACCGAGGGTGCGCTAGGTCTTTGAAAAATATTCAAAATAATTTGAAAAAAGTGCTTGCCAGGGTGGGGGCTCCTCCGTAGAATGCGCGCCACACCGAGACGAAGGGTGATTAGCTCAGCCGGGAGAGCATCTGCCTTACAAGCAGAGGGTCGGCGGTTCGATCCCGTCATCACCCACCACTCGATGTATAGCGCGGCGGTAGTTCAGTCGGTTAGAATACCGGCCTGTCACGCCGGGGGTCGCGGGTTCGAGTCCCGTCCGCCGCGCCATATTATGCTTCAAGGCCCACTGAACACCTTGAAGCAACAGAAAAAGCGACCTTAGGGTCGCTTTTTTTGTTTCCGGCATTGCGTCAGAATGCCCCTGTCCGCCGCCAAGGCCGTCAGGCCGGGCGTCGGGTCTTTCCGCAAGCAAGAGACCGACCATGCAGGATGCCAGCCTCTCTCCCCCCGCAACGCCTCCGCTCCTGGGTATCGACCTGGGTACCACCAACAGCCTGATCGCCGTGTGGCGTGACGGGCAGGCGCAACTGATCCCCAACGCACTGGGCGACGTGCTGACCCCTTCGGTGGTCAGTGTCGACGACGACGGCAGCATCCTGGTCGGCCAGGCCGCCCGGGCCCGCCTGACCACCCACCCGCAGCTTACCGCCGCCGCCTTCAAACGTTTCATGGGCAGCGACAAGCGCTATGCCTTGGGCGAACACCGCTTCACCCCTGAAGAGCTGTCGGCCTTGGTACTGGGCGCGCTCAAGCAGGATGCCGAGGCCTATCTCGGCTGCCTGGTGAGCGAGGCGGTGATTTCGGTGCCGGCCTATTTCAGCGACGAGCAACGCAAGCGCACGGTGTTCGCCGCAGAGCTGGCCGGGCTCAGGGTGCAGCGGCTGATCAACGAACCTACCGCCGCCGCCATGGCCTACGGCCTGCACGAGCAGAAGTTCGAGCGCACTCTGGTGTTCGACCTGGGCGGCGGCACCTTCGACGTCACCGTGCTGGAATACGCCCTGCCGCTGATCGAGGTACATGCCTCCACCGGCGACAACTACCTGGGCGGTGAAGACTTCACCGAGGCACTGCTGCAAGCCTGCCTGCGTGACTGGGGCCTCAAGGCCGAAGCGCTGGAGCCCCAGGCCCTGGCCAGCCTGTACGATGCCGTCGAGCAGCTCAAGCGCCAGGCGGGCGAGGGCACTGGCACCTTGCGCTGGAACGGCGATGGCCAGCCCCGTGAGTGGCAGGTCGACGAGATCAAGCTGCAGTCCATCTGGGCGCCGCTGCTGGCGCGGGTGCGCGCGCCCATCGAACAAGCCCTGCGCGATGCGCGGCTGAGCCCCAAGGAGCTGGACAGCCTGGTGCTGGTGGGCGGCGCTACGCGCATGCCGCAGGTGCAGCAACTGGTGGCCAAGCTGTTCGGTCGCCTGCCGTACCGCCATCTGGACCCAGATACCATCGTCGCCCTCGGCGCCGCCAGCCAGGCTGCCTGCAAGGCCCGCGACTCGGCCATCGACGAGTTGATCCTGACCGACGTCTGCCCCTACACCCTGGGCATCGCCTCCAGCCGCGGCGAAGAAGTCACCGGCGCGTTTTCGCCGATCATCGAGCGCAACACGGTGATTCCGACCTCGCGGGTGCAGCGCTTCTACAGCGGCCATGCCGAGCAAAAGGTGGTGCGCATCGCCGTATACCAGGGCGAGCGGCCCTGGGTGCGCGACAACATCCTGGTGGACAGCTTCGAGATCCCGTTGCAGCCCACTGGTGAAATCCAGTCGCTGGACGTGCGCTTCAGCTACGACATCAATGGCCTGCTGGAGGTGGACGTCACCTTCATCGAGAGCGGCCAGAAGCACAGCCACAGCATCGACCGCAGCCCCACCGGGCTGGATGCCGAGGCGCGCCAGGCCAGCCAGGAGCGCCTGGCCAAGCTCAAGATTCACCCCCGCGACACGCTGCCCAACCGCACCTTGCTGGCACGCCTTGAGCGGGCCTGGATGCAGAGCCTGGGCGATGAGCGCGAGCTGATCGCCAGCTGGCTGGATGCCTTCAATCAGGTGTTGTCCGGGCAGCAGGCCGGGGAGATCAGCCGCGAGCGCCAGGCCCTGAGCCAGGCGCTCGACGAACTGCGCTACTGACCGTTGAGGCGGCGCAAGGTGGCCTGCAGGCCACCTTGCAGCGGGGTGGCTTCACCAGGTACCGGGCCATAGCAGTTGGGCAGCTTGTTGCCGGGCACCGCCAGCAGCACCAGCGCCAGCCCCGGGAACACCCGGCTGAGCACCAGCACCCCCAGCAGTGACGGCACGCCCTGGCCGCAGTCACGCAGGCGGCGCAGGGCGCCACTGATCACCAATATCACCGTCACCGCCATCATCGCCGGCAGCAGCTTCAGTAAAAAGCCGCTGAGGATCGCGGCCAGCAGGTGCAAGGCGAAGCCGGTGCGGTTCAGGCGGCTTTTGAGCTTCCAGAATTCCCACACCTTGGCCGGTGGCTCGGTCAGGTCGTTGGCCAGCATGCGCTCGGCCCAGCCAAGCACGGCCATGATCGCGCAGCGCAGGGCCGGGTTTTCCCGTGGTTCATCCTTGACCCGCTGCAGCGCAAGCAGCACACGGGTCTTGGGCGGGGTGCAATGAACCAGCAGCGACTCCAGTGCTTCCAGCAAATTACGCACCAATCGCTGCTCCATGCCCAGCTCGCGCAGGGCCTGAGCCGGAGGGCGGCGGATCTTGCCTTCGAGCAGCCCTTGGCGCCAAGGCTCGAACCAGTCGCCTGGCACTGTTACTGCCATCAGCCGTTGGTGCAACGAGGCGTGCTGGGCTTCGTCCAGCGAGCGGTCGTGGTACAGCACTGCGCACAACAGCACGTAGCTCAGGGTGTTGCGCTCGCTCAGGCTGCCGTCATCGTTGTCCAGGCAGTCGAGCAACTGCGCCGCGCTGGGCAGCCTTGCGCTTTTCAAGGCCTGTTCGAGGGTCGCCAGGCGAGCGGCGATGATCGCCTGCACCGGGTCCTGGCGCTCCAGGCTACCCAGCAGGCCGCCGCCCTGATGTTGTAGCAGGCGTGCGTGGGTGGCGGCGAACGGGTGGTCATCGGGGTACTGCAACTGGCCGGTGACGGCCGGGTCGATCAGCGCCAGCCAGCGTGTAGGCTGTTCGATCATCGCCAGCATGAACAGCTGCTGGCGGTGCCATTCCCACAGCTCCTCGCCCTTGGGCATCGGCGGCAGGATGATCCCGTCCTCGGCGATGCGGCCCTGCATCTGCATGGCAAAGGGCACGGTGAACAGACGCTGCATGTCGAAGTTGCAGTTGAGTTCGTAGATGGCTTGGGCTGTGTAGCGGCGCATGCGCCGCAGCCATTCGCGGCACAGCGGGCGGGTGGCGTCTTCGAGCAGGCCGGCGGGCAGCGGCGCCTCGGGGGTGACGCTCAGGCAGTAGTGCTGCAGCGCCTGGGCTACCGGGGACTGCTCCAGCCAGTGGATTTGCTGGGTGGCCTGGCGCTGCAGGCCTTCGACGATCAGTGCATCGAGTGGGTGCTCGCCCGGGCGGTGGGCGAGCACCAGGCGCAGCAGCCCGGTTTCACCACGTTGCAAGGCCCAGGCATGCCAATACAGCTGGTGCAGTTCGCGGTCGTCCTGGTCCTGCAGCAGCCAGGCCAGCAGCGGCAGTTCATCATCGCCGTCCAGGCGCCAGTCGATGAACAGGCCGGCGATGCCGTCCAGTTGCAGGCGTGCCGCCGCCGACCAGCGCATCAAGGTTTGCGGCGACTGCCCGGGGCTGCCCCAGGCCTGGGCCGGGTCGGCCAGGTCGGTTGGCCAGTTGGCCGGGGTTTGCTGGCGGTCCATGGCCTGGATCAGCAGCGGCAGGCGCAGCGGCTGGTCGCGCGAGCAGATGTCGATCAGCCAGCGTTCGGCCTGCGGGTGCTGGTGCTCGCGGTACAGGCGCAGCCAGTAGCCTAGGGCATCCTGCTCGGCGCCCAGGGCGCTGGCCTGGCGGGCCAGCAGGTAGAGCAGGTCGGCGCTGTCTTCACCCTGGGCCTGGCGCTCCAGCAACTGCTCGTAAAAGCTCGGGCTGGCCACGCCGGCATGGCAGAACTGCTGCATCAGGCGCTGGATCAGCGCCGGGTCATCGGGCAGCGCCAGGCAGGTGTGCTCGTTGGCGAACTCCTCGTACTCGAACAGCGGCCGTTGCTGGTAGCAGTATTCGAGGCTGCGCAGGTACCACAGGGCTTCCATCTGCGCAGTGGCCGGCCAGTCGCGCATCAGTACGGTGTCGAACGGGTCGGGCTGCTCCAGGCGGTCGAGCAGGGCTTCGGCGTGTTGCGGGTTGTCCAGGCGCAACAGCTGGTCGGCCCAGGCCAGGCGCCGCGCCAGCAGGCCGGCGCAGTGGTGGGACAACGGCCCACAGTCGTACAGGGTGTGCAGCAACTGGCCGCTGAGCTGGTCGAGTTCATCCAGCGGCAGGTCGTCCAGCGCGGCGATGTAGCTTTGCCAGGCCTGCGGGTCGAAGCGCTGGGCCGGGTCTTCGAGCAGGTCGTAGAAGCGCTGCAGGGCAGGGTGGGTGGCTTCTGCTTGCGAAGTGGGCTGCGCTTCTTGCGCGGCATCAGGCTCGCGGGCCAGGCGCAGGGCCTGTTCGTAGGCTTCGCGCAGGGCCTGGAAGCCTTCAGGGTCAGTCTCGGGGTGATGCGCGGGCAGGCGGCCGCGGTAGGCCAGGCGAATGGCATCGAGGTCCTGGGTCGGTTCGATGCCCAGGCGAATCCAGCAGCTCATGACCAGCAGTCCTCTTCCAGCGTGGCGGGGCGGGGTGGTTCGGGCAGTTCCATGTCCCATGGCAGCCCGGCCAGCAGGTCCTGGGCGCCGTGGCGCAGGTTGAGCACGATGCAGCGGTTCCAGTGGTCGCTGCCCTGGCGTTCCAGGCCTGCGGCCAGTTGCTCGTCGCTGCTGTCGTTGGCGATGTTCCACAGCGCCTTGCCGAACAGGTAGCCGGCCAGGTAGCGGTCCCAGCGGTTGTAGTAGTGGCGGGCGCGCAGGGCCAGGCGGTAATGCAGGTAGAGGCTTTCGTCGAGGCTGATGTAGCTTTTTTTCAGCCCGGCGCGCAGCAGGTAGCCCATGCGCGCCAGGTCCCAGGCGCGGGTGCCGCCGGGGCCGCAGTCGGGGAAGGTATGCGCGGCATACTGGTGCAGGATGCGCTGGCGGGGTTCGAGGCTGTCCAGCAGGGCTTGCCACTGGCTGGGCAGGCAGCGTTGGTATTGCCAGTAGGCGCCGGCCAGCTCGGTGGCATGGCCGGTGTCGGCCATGCCCAGCATGCCCAGCAACTGGGCGCGATTGCTGATGCCCCACCAGCGTTCGAGGTCGGCTTGCTCTTCGTCTTCGTAGTAATCGGGGGCGGTGTAGCTGGCGCCGTTGAGGGCGGCCATGGGGGCTGACAGGGCGTGCAGCCAGTTTTGTGCGGGTTCGTCCATGATGGGGTCCTTGCTGGGGCGCTGGGGATTGTAATGCAATGGGGTGTGGCGGGGTAATCGGGGGCCACCCTCTCAGCCCCTACCCCCGCTCCTCCCCCCGCAAGGTCAAAACCTCATACCCACTCTCGGTCACCGCCACCGTATGCTCCCACTGCGCCGACAAGCTGCGGTCCCGGGTGATCACCGTCCAGCCATCGCGCAACCCCCGGGTCCCGCGCCCGCCCTGGTTGATCATCGGCTCGATGGTAAACACCATCCCCGGCTGCAGCTTCAGCCCCATCCCGCGCTCACCGAAGTGCAACACCTCGGGCGCCTCGTGCATCTGCTGGCCGATGCCATGGCCGCAATACTCGCGCACCACGCTGTAGCCCGCCGCCTCGGCATGCACCTGAATGGCATGGCCGATATCCCCGAGGGTCGCCCCTGGGCGTACCTGCTCGATGCCTTTCCACAGCGCCTGGTAGGTGGTGTCCACCAGGCGCCGAGCGTCGGCGCTGATTTGCCCGATACAGTACATCTTCGACGAGTCGGCAATGTAGCCACCTTGCTCCAGGGTGATATCCACATTGACGATCGAACCCTCGGCCAGCACCTCGTCAGCCCTGGGCATGCCGTGGCACACCACATGGTCCACCGAGGTGTTCAGGGCGTAGGGGAAACCATACTGCCCCTTGCTCGCCGGCCGTGCCTTGAGCTGCTCGACGATGAACGCCTCGGCGCAGTCGTTGATCTGCAGGGTGCTCACCCCGGGGCGGATGAAGCCATCCAGGTGGGCGAACACCTGGGCCAGCAGGTCGCCGGCGCGGCGCATCAGGGCAAGCTCGGCGGGGCCCTTGAGAATTACCTTGCTCATTGCAGCAGTTCCTTGAGCTTGGCCTGCTCCTGGCGCAGCAGCTGGCGCAGCAGTTCCTGGTAGGTGGCCTGGGGGTGCAGCTCGGCCAGCATTCCGATGCGGATCCAGTGTTCGGCCTGGGCGTTGATCGAGCGCGACAGGGCGGCGCTGGCGATGCGCAGGTCTTCGTGGAGGTCGTCGCAGATCTTGACGATGCCCATGGGGGTTACCTTTGTATATGAAACGTATATGAATCATATCGTCTTGGGGTGAGCGCGTGCCACCTGTTGGTGCGTGATTCACCATTGAGGTGCATGAGGGCAGCGGCCTCATCGCCGGCAAGCCGGCTCCTACAGGGGGATGGGGTTGGCCCGGGATTTGCTCTCGCTCAAGTATCCAGGCCATCAACGACGATGGCCGCTATTCATCACGACGAAGGCGCCGTGTTGCCCCGCTTGCCATCAGCAGGCGGGGCAGCCGGCGCCTTTGCCGTTTCTGCAGCAGGAGATCGCCGATGAGCAGCAGCGAGGTACGCAGCGTTTGCCCGTATTGCGGGGTCGGGTGCGGCATCGTCATGAGCGTGCGCGACGGCAAGGTGGTCAAGGTCAGCGGTGACAAACTGCACCCCAGCAACTTCGGCCGCCTGTGCACCAAGGGCCTGACCGCCCACGTGCCGCTGGACGCCGGGCGCATGGCCCAGGCCTTCGTGCGCCGCCAGCGCCAGCAGCAGCCGGTGCGCAGCGCCATGCCGGCGGCCATCGACGAGGCGGCCACGCGCCTGCGCGCGATCATCGACCAGCACGGCCCCGACGCCGTGGCCCTGTACGTGTCCGGGCAGATGTCGCTGGAGGCCCAGTACCTGGCCAACAAGCTGGCCAAGGGCTTTATCCGCACCCGCCATATCGAGTCCAACTCGCGGCTGTGCATGGCCAGCGCCGGCAGCGGCTACAAGCAGTCACTGGGCGCTGACGGCCCGCCCGGCAGCTACCAGGATTTCGAGCGCGCCGAGGTGTTTCTGGTAATCGGCGCGAACATGGCCGACTGTCACCCCATCCTCTTCCTGCGCCTGCTCGACCGCCTCAAGGCCGGGGCCAGGCTGATCGTCGTCGACCCCAGGCGCAGCGCCACCGCCGACAAGGCGCACCTGTTCCTGCAACTGCGCCCGGGCACCGACATGGCGCTGCTCAACGGCCTGTTGCACCTGCTGCACCTGAACGGCCATACCGACGCCGCGTTCATTGCCCGGCACACCGAAGGCTGGGATGACATGCCGGCGTTTCTTGCCGACTACACCCCCGAACGCGTTGCGGCCATCACCGGCCTTGCGCCTGGGGCCATTGAAGAGGCTGCCCGGCTGATCGGCGAGGCCGGCGCGTGGATGAGCTGCTGGACCATGGGCCTGAACCAGAGCATCCATGGCACCTGGCACAGCAACGCGCTGTGCAACCTGCACCTGGCCACCGGCGCCATCTGCCGCCCTGGCAGCGGGCCGTTTTCGCTCACCGGCCAGCCCAACGCCATGGGCGGGCGCGAGATGGGCTACATGGGCCCGGGTTTGCCGGGGCAGCGCTCGGCGCAGGTCGAGGCCGACCGGGCGTTCGTCGAGCAGCAGTGGCAGTTGCCGGCCGGTAGCCTGCGCAGTGAAGGCGGCGAGGGTACCGTGGCGCTGTTCGAGCAGATGAAAACCGGTGAAGTGAAGGCCTGCTGGATCATCTGCAGCAACCCGGTGGCCAGTGTCGCCAACCGCCAGCAGGTGATCGACGGCCTCACCCAGGCTGAACTGGTGATCTGCCAGGATGCGTTTCTCGACAGCGAGACCAACCGCTACGCCGACATTCTGCTGCCCGCCGCGCTGTGGGCCGAAGGCGAGGGGGTGATGATCAACAGCGAGCGCAACCTCACCCTGATGCCACGCGCCGTCGAGCCCCCCGGCGACAGCCTGGAAGACTGGCGCATCATTGCCCGCATCGCCTGCGCCATGGGCTACAGCGAGGCCTTCGACTACCCCGACGCCGAAGCGGTGTACGACGAAATCCGCCATTTCTGGAACCCGGCCACCGGCTACGACCTGCGCGGCATCGGCTACCCCGAGCTGCGCCAGCAACCGCGCCAATGGCCCTGCGCCCCTGGGCGCGATGATGACCGCAGCCCGCAGCGTTACCACAACGACGGCGTCAGCCAGCAACTGCTGCTCGATGCTGATGGCGCGCAGCCGGCGCTGGCCTTCCCCACCGCCAGCGGCAAGGCGCGCTTCTTCGCCCGCCCCTGGCTGCCGCCGGCAGAGCTGCCGGACGAGGCCTTCCCCTTCGTGCTCAACACTGGCCGCGTGCAGCATCAGTGGCACACCCTGACCAAGACCGGCAAGGTGCCGAGCCTGAACAAGCTCGAGCCCGGCCCCTTCGTCGAGCTTCACCCCGATGATGCCCGCCGCCTGGGCGTGCGCGACAAGGACCAGGTGGCAATCCGTTCGCGCCGCGGGCAGGCCGTGCTGCCGGCCCGGCTCAGTGACCGCGTGCTGCCCGGCGGCTGCTTCGCGCCGTTTCACTGGAACGACCTGTACGGCGAACAATGGGCGATCAACGCCGTGACCTGCGATGCCGTCGACCCCACCTCGCTGCAACCGGCCTTCAAGCACTGCGCCGTGGCCCTGGAGCGGGTGGCCGGTGAACGCATCGACGCCCTCGACCTGACCACCGCCACCCCTTCGGAGCCCACCAGCATGCCGACCGCCACCCTGTCCCGCCTGCTCGGCCTGGACGCCTTGCCGGCCCCGGTGCTGGCCGAGGACGAGCGCCATTACCTGCAAGGCTTTCTACTGGGCCTGGGCCAGGCCCGCGCCGAGGGCGTGCCGAGCCTGCCGGCCAGCGCGCCACTGGCCCCCACACGGCGGCTGTTCGTCGACGGCCTGTTGGCCGGGCTGTTCGCCCAGCCGGCTGCAGTTGCGCAGGTGTTGCAGCAGGCGCCGCTGCACCGGGTGCTGTGGGCCTCGCAAACCGGCAATGGCGAGGCCCTGGCCGAACGCTGCGCCGAGCGTTTGCGCGGTGCCGGCCTGGCCGTGGAACTGAGCAGCATGGAGGCGGTGAGCCCCGTGCAATTGCAGGGCGCCGCCAGCGTGCTGCTGATCGCCAGCACCTTCGGTGACGGCGAGGCCCCCGACAGCGGTGCGGCGTTCTGGCAGGCGTTGCAGGGCGAGGAGGGCGGGCACTGTGCCACGCTGCCTTATGCCGTGCTGGCACTGGGGGATTCGAGCTACGACCAGTTCTGCGGCTTCGGCCGCAAGCTCGACCAGCGCCTGGCCGACCTCGGTGCGAAGCGGCTGCTGGCGCGGGTCGACTGCGAGCCGGACTTCGACGACGCCTTCAATGCCTGGCTGGAGGCGCTGCTCGGGCAACTGGGCAGCACCGAGCCTGCGCCTGCACAGCTTGAGCAAACCGTCGGCTACAGCAAACAGCAGCCCTGGCAGGCGCCGCTGCTGGAAAACCGCCTGCTCAATGGCCCGGGGTCGAGCAAGGAAACCCGGCAGATGGTATTCGACCTGCGCGGCAGTGGGTTCACCTACCAGCCCGGTGATGCCCTGGGCGTGTGGCCGCGCAACTGCCCGGCGCTGGTGGCAGAGCTGCTCGAGCTGATGCAACTGGACGGCGAGGCCAGGGTCGAGCTCAAGGGCCAGGCACCGATGCCGCTGGCCAGTGCCCTGGAGCGCCACCTGGACATCACCCGGGTGAGCACCGCGCAGCTCGAACTGTTTAGCCAAGGCCACGCACAGTTACAGCGCTTGCTGCTGCCCGAGCACAAGGCCGAACTCAAGGACTGGCTGTGGGGCCGGCAACTGGCCGATGTGCTGCGCGCCTTCCCCCGGCAACTGCCGCTGGACACCTGGCTGACGCTGCTCAAGCCATTGCAGCCGCGTCTGTATTCCATCAGTTCAAGCCCTGCCGCCCACCCAGGCCAGGTGCACCTGACCACCTCGACCGTGCGTTACGGCGAACGCAAGGGCGTGTGTTCGGCGTTTCTCGCCGACCGCGCCGGGGCACTGGAGGTGGCGATTTTTCCGCAGCCGTCCAAGCACTTTCACCTGCCCGACGACGACAGCACGCCGATCATCATGATCGGCCCCGGCACCGGCATCGCACCGTTCAAGGGTTTTTTGGAAGAGCGCGAAGTGCGTGGGGCCAGTGGCGGTAATTGGCTGTTCTTCGGCGAGCAGCAGGCGGCCTGCGACTTCTACTACCGCGAGCAGTTGCAGGCCTGGGAGGCCTGCGGCCACCTGCGCCTGAGCACTGCGTTCTCCCGTGACCAGGCCGAGAAGATCTACGTGCAGCACCGCCTGCTGGAGCACGGCGCCGAGTTGTGGAACTGGTTGCAAAAAGGCGCATACGTTTATGTGTGTGGCGATGCCCAGCGCATGGCCAAGGATGTGGATGCGGCGCTGCGCCAGGTGGTGGCCGAGCACGGCGGTATGGATGCCGACGCGGCGGCGGCCTATGTCGAAGCATTGGGGCGCGACAAGCGTTATCGGCGTGATGTGTATTGATGGGTGCACCAGAGTGGGGAAGGTTGCACCGGGTTGGTTCATATTCGATCCCTGTGGAGGTTGGCGTGGGAGCGGGCTTGCCCCGCGATGGCGATCTGAAGGGCGTACACGGCAGGCGCCAATGCCTCTATCGCGGGGCAAGCCCGCTCCCACGCCAATCCCCGGCATTACTTGGCACACTCCCTGCTTTGCTACCTGCACAACAGCCCCACCGATCAACGGCGATCGCCCAGGGGCCTCACACTGATGAGTACAGGCAAAGGCGCCTGGAGCTTCGGCTCCAGGCGCCTTTTTGTTTTCCGTGATCGAGGATCGGCTATGAACGCAACAGCGAGCGGTGCACCCAAAGGGCGACTGGTCATCGTCGGCAACGGCATGGTCGGCCACCACTGTGTCGAACAACTGGTGGCCCGCGGCGCGCTCGAGCGCTTCGAGCTGCACGTGTTCGGCGAAGAGCGCCAGCGCGCCTATGACCGCGTGCACCTGTCCGAGTACTTCACCGGCAGCTGTGCCGAAACCCTGGCCCTGTGCGACCAGGCCTTCTATCCAGACAGCGGTGTGCACCTGCACCTGGGCGAGGCGGTGCTGCAAATCGACCGCGAACGCGCCGAGGTGGTCACCGCCGAGGGCCGCTACGGCTACGACCAACTGGTGCTGGCCACCGGCTCTTACCCCTTCGTGCCGCCGATCGAGGGCTCGGCAGGCGATGCCCGCCTGGTCTACCGCACCCTCGATGACCTCGACGCCATTCGTGCAGCCGCAGGTTCGGCCCGCCGTGGCGTGGTGGTAGGTGGTGGCCTGCTCGGGCTGGAGGCGGCCAACGCGCTCAAGTCCCTGGGCCTGGAAGCCCATGTGGTGGAGTTCGCCCCGCGGCTGATGCCGGTGCAACTGGACAGCGAAGGCGGCGCTGCGCTCAAGGCGCAGATCGAAGCGTTGGGCGTGGGTGTACACCTGTCCCGCGCCACCCAGTCGATCAGTGCAGGCGCCGACTACCGCTACCGCATGAACTTCGACGGCGGCGAACACCTGGAAACCGACCTGGTGGTGTTCTCTGCCGGCATTCGCCCGCAGGACGCCCTGGGCCGTGCCTGCGGCCTGGATATCGCCGCCCGTGGCGGGGTGGTGATCGATAACCACTGCACCACCAGCGACCCGCGCATCTTCGCCATCGGCGAGTGCGCCTCGTGGAACGGCAGCGTGTTCGGCCTGGTCGCCCCGGGCTATGCCATGGCCCGTAACCTGGCCGCCTTGCTGATGGGCGAGCAGGCCCAGGCCTTCACCGGCGCCGACATGTCGACCAAGCTCAAGCTGCTGGGCGTTGACGTAGGCTCCATCGGCGACGCTCACGGCGCCACCCCCGGTGCGCGCAGCTACCGCTACATCGACGAGGCCAACGCCTCGTACCGCCGCCTGGTGGTGGATGCCAGCGGCAAGCACGTGCTCGGCGCGGTGCTGGTGGGCGACAACAGCTACTACGACACCCTGCTGCAGTACGCCCAGAACGGCATCAAGCTGCCCGCCGACCCGGCCACGCTGATTCTGCCGCAGGGCGGTGGCGCGCCGGCCCTGGGCGCCGATGCACTGCCCGACAGCGCGACCATCTGCTCGTGCCACAACGTCAGCAAGGGCGCGGTGTGCGCGGCCATCGACAGCGGCTGCGGCGACCTCGCCTCGGTCAAGGCCTGCACCAAGGCCGCCAGTGGCTGCGGCGGTTGCGCGGCGCTGCTCAAGCAGGTGTTCGAGCATGAGCTCACCGCCCGTGGCGTGACCGTGGACAAGAGCCTGTGCGAGCACTTTGCCTACACCCGCCAGGAACTTTACGCCCTGGTGCGGGTGGAAGGCATCCGCACCTTCGCCGAGCTGCTCGAGCGCCATGGCCAGGGGCATGTCGGTTGCGATATCTGCAAGCCGGCGGTGGGTAACATCCTCGCCTCGTGCTGGAACCAGCCGATCATGGACCCGGCGCTGGTGCCGCTGCAGGACACCAACGACACATTCATGGCCAACATGCAGAAAAACGGCACCTACTCGGTGGTGCCGCGCATCCCGGGCGGCGAGATCACCCCGGAAAAACTCATCGTCATCGGCCAGGTGGCGAAAAAGTACGACCTCTACACCAAGATCACCGGCGGCCAGCGCATCGACCTGTTCGGCGCCCAGTTGCACGAGCTGCCGTTGATCTGGGGCGAGCTGATCGAGGCCGGCTTCGAAACCGGCCACGCCTACGGCAAGTCGACCCGTACGGTGAAGTCCTGCGTGGGCAGCACCTGGTGCCGCTATGGCGTGCAGGACAGCGTGGCCATGGCCTTGCGCCTGGAAGACCGCTACAAGGGCCTGCGCAGCCCGCACAAGCTCAAGTTCGCGGTATCGGGTTGCACCCGCGAGTGCGCCGAGGCGCAAAGCAAGGATATCGGCGTGATCGCCACCGACAAGGGCTGGAACCTCTACGTGTGCGGCAACGGCGGCATGCGCCCGCGCCACGCCGAGCTGTTCGCCACCGACCTTGACGACGAAACCCTGGTGCGCCTGATCGACCGTGTGCTGATGTTCTACATCCGCACCGCCGACAAGCTGCAGCGCACCTCGGTATGGCGCGAGAACCTCGAAGGCGGCCTGGACTACCTCAAGCAGGTGGTGCTGGACGACAGCCTGGGCCTGGCCGCCGAGCTTGAGGCGCAGATGCAACACGTGGTCGAGCAGTACGAATGCGAATGGGCCAACGCCCTGAGCGACCCGGAAAAACTCAAGCGCTTCCGTACCTTCGTCAACGACAAGCGCGCCGACCCCGATGTGCACTTTGTCCGCGAACGCGGCCAGCGCCGCCCGGCGGCAGCGCTGCACCTGATTCCCACCCATGAGGAGGCTGTGTGATGAACCTGTCCAATGCTGCTGTGAAGGCTGATATCAACTGGCTGGAAGTGTGCGCCGCCGACGACCTGGTCGCCGACTCCGGCGTGGTGGTGTGGCACCAGGGCCAGCAGGTGGCGCTGTTCTACCTGCCAGGCCAGGGCCGCGAGTTGTACGCGGTGGGCAACCGCGACCCGCGCTCGGGCGCCAACATCATCGGCCGCGGGCTGGTGGGTAGCCTGGGTGGCGATGTGGTGGTCGCCGCACCGCTGTACAAGCAGCACTTCTGCCTGGCCAGCGGTCGTTGCCTGGAAGACCCGCAGCAGGCGCTGCCGGTGTGGCCGGCGCGGATCAGCGACGGGCAGGTGGAGATTGCCCGCGGGTAATCGGTAGCGTGCAAAGCCCAAAGCAAACGCGGCCCCTGTAGGAGCCGGCTTGCCGGCGATCACCGGCGCAGCCGGTGCCATCTACCGCGTCGCCTGCTTCGCGGGCAAGCCCGTTCCCACAGGACCGCGCAAAGCCCAGCGCAAACGCGGTCCCTGTAGGAGCCGGCTTGCCGGCGATCACCGGCGCAGCCGGTGCCATCCATACCACTGTGGCAGCGTTGCTCATGTGGAGGCGTTTCCCACGTGGGTTGGTCAGTTGCGCCGCGCAAGGCGACGGGGTGATCAGGGCAACTGCAGGCCGAAGTATTCCGGTTGGAAGGCATGCTCGATCACGAAATCGAAAAAGCCCTGCCCGGTGTCCAGGGTTTCGCCGGTATCGGTATCGTGGTAGACCACCTGCTCGAGGCAGCAGCCATTGTCGATTCGAAAGGCATGGTAACCGCCTGTTCCATCGTCGCTGAACGCCACGATGTCATCCGGAAGATCAAACTCGGCGTTGCGGGCCACGATGTTCCAGTCGCTGTCCGGGGCGACGGAAAACAGGTTGATGAAGGCGAAATACCCGGCATTCAGACGGGTCGCAAACAGCACGTAGGGCGCAGGCAGTTTCACCCCCAGTGACTGCTCGGCTTCATGCACGGCCTGCAGTGTTGCGCAGTCAGGGTCTTGGGCCATGAACCAGGCAGGTTGTCGCTGCTTCACGAACGCGACTTTGGCGAGGAATTGTTCAGGTGTCATGGGTGGGCTTTCCCGTTTCGTGCAAGTGATGGGGCCAGGTTCAGGCGAAGCATCCGGCGAACAGTTCGCCGATCTGTTTCTGGTATTGCCTGGTCTTGGGCATGCGCAGTTGCTCGAGATACTTGGCGATACCGTCGTCCTGCCCAAGCAGGGCGAACTCGATCAGGTGCCCGAGCGGCATTGTCGAAGGCAGGGGCTCGTCGACGATATTGTCCTCGCCACCTTCGGGCTCGGAAAAGGCGTCGAGCTTGGCGCAGATGTAGTTCTGGGTTGCCTGCGGCTGTTGCTGGATGAGCGCCAGCAGCGTGCCGGCGTCGAGCCCTGCCAGTGCCAGGCAGTGGTCGTAGAAGTCGGTCAGGCCTTGCTCCAGCGGCGTTTTACCCACCGGTTGGCCGAGGCGCTGTTGCAGCGTGTCGAGAAGGTTGAGATAGGCCGGCTGGTTGATGAGGTTGCTGCTGATCATTGTCGGGTCGTCCTGAGTGTAACCAATGGTCATCCGTGTATTTGGTGCTCGATGTCGCGGTCCCGTTGTGCGAATGAGCACGCTCAGGGAAACGAGGACGTTAACAGCGCTTCTAGCGAAGCTGCCAGCAGTTCGACCTCTCCTTCATCGTGCAGGTACAGGTAAAGCTGCCCCTGGCTGTTCATGAGAATCGGGTTACCGCTGCCGTCGCCTGATATGACGAAGGCATCATGCAGCTCCGGCAGGCCGGAGGTGTCGTAACAATCGCGAAAGTCAGTCGTCAGCTCAGTGACCGTTTCATTGCCGATAAGGCTGCCGTTTTCGAATGCGTGGATTCCAACACCGCCAAACGAACCGCCGAAGCGTTTGATGAATTCGACGTAGTCGGGATGAAAGGTAATGCCCAGCGTTTGCTGCGCGCTGTGAATCTGCTCATCGCTGGCGGGCTTTCCCAGCAGGTCGGGGTGTTCGTTGAACAGTTGCTGAAGTTTCCCTGTGAGCTCGGCGTTCATGGTTGGCCTTGTGCTGGCAGACTTTACGAAGCGGTGGCGTGTGCGGCGTTGAGTTTGCGTCTAGTGTCCTGTCTCGCAGATAAGCTGTTCACTTTTGGCGGCGACTTGGCCGGACACACAAGCCACTCGCCAAAAGAGAACGAATTTCCGAGACAGGACACTAGTCAACAAGTCGATCTCTTCTTCATCGTGCAGGTGCAGGTAAAGCTGCCCCTGGCTGTTCATGAGGATCGGGTTGCCGCTGCCGTCGCCTGATATGACGAACGCACCTTGCAGTTCCGCAAGCCCGGAAGTGTCGTGTTAGCCGTGAGCGTTCGCCGTCCGCCCACCCGTTTTCATGGGCCATGTGGAGAATCATATTTGTTGCCAGAAATCCGGGTGCCTTGAGCGCACCAAGGACTGAATATCCTCTGCATCGGATTCGAGCACGAACCCGGTGCCAATACCTTGCACGAAAAGCTCGAAATTGGCCGCTACTGGCAGGCTATCTTCCATCGCGGGTGTATCGGTAATGGCGTAGACATGCTGATCGTTGCAGTTGAGCACAATGGCGTAGGGGTCCGATGTGGCGATGACCAATTGTTGCGCTGGACGTAGTGCAGTACTCCACCAAGGGTTTTCATTGGGCTCGCGGTTCAGATCAAGCAGGTGTTCAAGATAGTCGCCACCGATCCCGAAGGTGATCGGCCCCAACGTGAAACTGTCCATATCGAACTGACTCAGAAAAGTCACGAATGCAGGCGGCAACTGCACATTCAACGCCTGCTCCAGGCCTGTGACTGGGCAGGAAACGGAGCGTCTCTTGAGCAGGTAGACCTCCAACTCTGGCATCTCCTCGAGCAGTGGAGTAAAGCGCTCCTGCAATGCCTGTTGGATTTGTGCAATTGAAAGCAGCATGGGTTGTCCTATTTCGTGTGCCAGATACCGCCGCTACCCACATGGGTCTTGGCGGGGACGGGGATAGCATGTTTACCGAAGTCGACATGGTGATGGATCAGGGTATCGCCCTTGTAGTTGGCGTGCTCCGGGAAGTGCTGTACCCAGGTCTTGTCGATTCTGGGGGAAAGTCCTAGTTTGTTGACGATGTACTGGTTGCTCTTGCTAAGCGACTCAGGGTACTGCTTCTGCCATTGCTGCCAGAATTCGGTGCGATTGCGGATACCACCATTGGCGGTGCTTTTACCCTGGGTGAAAGTGCTGGTGTCGACCGAGTAACGAGGGTCTGGCTGGCCTGGGTGCCTTGAATCATAGCGGGTCTGGTACGGGTTATCCTTGCCGAATATATCGCACAGGTTCAGACCCAACGGGTCGATCCAGGTCAGTGGCGTCGGCGCGTAACGATAAAGATTGGTGCCCCCGATCAGACTGATCGGATCTGGCTGAGTGAATCGACCAACGTCAGGATCGTAGTAGCGGAATGTGTTGTAGTGCAGCCCCGTCTCTCGGTCCAGATACTGTCCCTGGTAACGCAGGTTCTGCTGACGATTAGGGTGGTCGCTGTGCCATTCTTCATGGGTTTTTCCCCATGTTTTCAAGTCACTGTGCCAAACGCGCTGACCCTGCTCGTCTGTCAGTTGTTCCGGTGCACCGGCCAGGTTGGTATGGAAGTGGTAGATCACCTCTTTTCCGGGGGCGCCATCGATCCGAGCCACCGGCTCGTAGCTGGTACTGTCCCGATAAACATACAGGCTTGGTTTGTTGTTCTGTACTTCCTGCAGCAGTCGCATGCCCTGCCAGAGGAAGCGTGTTTCGCTGACGGGGTGTGGGTGACCGTCACGGTAGAGGCGTTTGTGGGTGCGCCTGCCCAACGGGTCGTAGCTGAACTCTATTCGCTCACGCACTGCCCCTCGTTGCTGGTCCACGCTGACCATGCGGTGTTCGGCATCGTATTCGAAGCGCTGGACCATTCGGCTGCCACTGCGTTTTTCGCTGAGCCTGCCAAAGCGATCGTAGCGGTAGCGCTTGTCCCGGTAGACCTGAAGACGATTGCGGGGCACACGCCCATTGATCTGGTAACCGTCCACCAGATTTCCCGCTGGGTCATAGCCGTAGTGCTCGACATGTTGTTCTTCACGCCCTGACAGCCTGTGACTGGCGCCATGTATGCGCTCGGTTGGGCCATGGTCGTAACGTCGAATTCGCTGGCCGCCCTCGGCGCCAGGGTCCATGACAAATGAAACGGCGGGGTCGGGTTGCCCTGGGGTGAAGCGCCGGCCAGTGGTGCTAATTTCGCTGACAAGCTTGTCACTGGCGTCGTATTGGTAATCCTTTTGCAGCAACGGCAAAGCTGCCAGAGAGCTTTCTGCGTTGCATATGGACTTACGGATCAGGCGGCCGGTGCTGTCATGGTGGATGAGCGTATGTAACTGGCCTTGAGTACGCAGTACTTCAGTATGCAGTTCGTCCCGCTCGATATCGCAGATGACCTTGCCATCCAGGTTGAGCTGGTGCAAGTGCCCGCTGCCGTAATAAAGGTGATTTATACCTCGCATGTCCGGCAGGGTCAGGGTCTGCAGGTTACCTGATGGGTCGTACTCGTAGGCCAGCGTACCGGGGCCACAGGACTCACTGGTCAATCTGTCCAGTGCGTCATAGCTGAATGTCAGTTGCTGCAATTCTCCCTGTAATGGCTCGAAATCGACTATCAGGAGGTTGTCGGCACTGTCGTAGCGGTATCGGCTGATCCCGTCATCGGTGTGTTTGCAAAGTAGCCGGCCAGCCGCATCGTGCTCGAAACGTTGGGTTTGTACCGCAGCAGGTGGTTCTGTCGCATCGCTATTCAGAAGGGGGGCGGCTTGCGAGGAAGGATGACGATCAACCTGGATGACATTACCGCGTGCGTCATAGCGGTAAGTTTGACCGCCACCCTCCAAGTTGCGCTGGGCCGTCAGGCGATCTAGCGCGTCCCACTGAAACGCGTAGTATTCGCCGTTTTCATTGGTCAGCCGCTGTAGACGATCAAATGCATCCCAGGACAGCAACAGTGTTGCTCCCATGGCATCTGTACGCATCTGCAGCCGACCGCGTGCGTCATATTGCCATTGTGTGACCTGCTGCGAGGGGTCGATATGGCTGACCAGTTGGCCATTGCTGTCAACTTGATAACGATCCGTGCGGCCGTCGGGCTTTTCCCTTTCAGTCAGTTGTCCACGGATGTCGAACTGATAGCGTGTGCGGTTTCCTTGAGCATCCTGGACCTCGCTCAAATTGCCGCGCTCATCGTAGCGGTATTGTGTCTTGTGCCCAGAACAGTCGATGTAACTGATCAATTGTCCGTGGGCATTCCAGTAAAACTTCCGTTGTTTATTCTGATGATCGCAGGCTTGCGTTCGACGGCCTTGCGGGTCGTATTGGTAATGGACGGCCTGACCCAACGGGTCGACTTCCTGCAGCAGGTTTCCCTGTCGGTCGTAGCTATAGCGCCAGAGGCGGCCGGCGCTATCAATAACTCGTGTCGGCAGAGCCCAATGTTCGACGTAGGTTATCTGCTCCTGCCGGCCGAGCGGGTCCTTTTGGCTGATCAGGCGCCCGAGCGAGTCGTAGGCATAGGTCCACCGTGAGCCCAGAGGGTCGGTGCTGGCCAGCAGTTGACCTTGCACGACTTCTTCCTCCCAGCATTGGCCGTGCGGATCGGTGTAGCGCAGAATCTCGTACAGCGGTCCCCAGTGGAAGTGTTCCTCGCGTCCGAGGCTGTCGACAACTTGGGTGTGGCCGTTTTGCAAATCATAATTAAATTGGTATTCCTCGCCATCGTCGCTCCAGTTCCGAACGACTCGCCATTCATGATCGGGCTGTGGCTCCAGCAAGGCCGGTAGTCCTTCGACAGGTCTGTGACAAGCTGTAAACCGAGCCCATTCATAATGGAAACATGCGCCACCAGCCACTGTATGGCTGGCCATGAGGCCTTCGTGGGTATAACTGAAGCGACGAACAACCTGGCTATTTCCATCGCGTACTTCGCTCAACTGGCCGGCGGCGGTATATTCGTAGCTGGCCAGTACTTCATGGTGGGTGATCCCGAACGTTTCCCCTGGGTGCAGGTACAGGCGTTGGATGTGGGCTACCCTGCGCAGATGATGGGGGTGATAACACAGCTCTACGGCAGCTCTGGCGCCGACATCGATCAGATATTGCAAGCGTCCCAGATCGTCATATAAAAGTTCCAGACGATTGAGGTTGCGATCACCCAGTTGCACCAGCCGTGAACGATGAGGTGTGATCGGATCATTGCGGAACACTTGATATTGCCCGCTGTGGATATTCTCGACCACGGTAATACCATGGTCCTGATGGAAGAACGCCAGGCCATCGAGGCTGCTGACAAAAGCAGTACCGACCTCCATCCGCCCCAACTCCAGGCGCATGCCCTCATCGTCCACATAGATCCACAAGTCTCCCCCGTCAGGGTGCTTGATACGTTCGATGAACGATTCATATCTAACTCGCCATCCGAGCCCGAATAGACTGTCTTGCTGCCGGTCCGTGCTGTCATAACGGCGTGACCAGTCGATAGGCAACAGGCCTGGTAAGGTGAAGTCCAGCTCTTGCGGCCCTTCGAGCAGCTTGCCGCCTGTCGACACTACGACCGGGTGGCCCTTGCAGCCGGGAAGTCTGGACTTGGGGCGTTGTGCCTTGTTCGGCCTGACTTTCCCGCGCCGAGAAATCAGCATCCCGGCCACGATGCCAATGATCTTCGCCGCCGCGCTCTTGCCATCGTGGATGTCCCGCACGGTCACCGTGCCGCCACCGATGCGCACGTTGGGCGAGAAGCTCATGCCGATCGGCCCGTCGCAGGTGCTCTTGTCCCCCACGCGCGCAGCCGGGTGGCCGTTGATGAACACCTTGTCCGAGCCCTGGGCGACGAAGTTGGGCGTCGGGTGCTTGGTGCACTTGACCGTGTCGAGTTCGTCGGGCTGGGTGCCGGGGTCTTTCGGGGTGGTCACCGGCGGGTTGAAGATGCTGTCGATCTCCTGGGCCAGGCCGATGATCGGCAGCATCATCGAGGCGCCCATCATCGCGTAGCTGCCGATGTTCTCCAGTATCGAGGGCTCTTCGGCGGCGATCTCGGGTTCGCTGACGCCGGTGACGATGCCCGCAGCGCGGGCTGCGGGGATGCCGTTGATATGGGTATTGACCGACCCGGTTTCGATGGCCCCGTAAGGCTCCGGCGGGAACATCGAATTGCCCACCCAACTGCTGAAGTCCGAGATTTGCTCGCCGATGCTCTTGTCTTCGCCACCGGGCAGCATGGCTGCGGCGCCGACCAGCGCGCCGGCAATCAGCGGGGTCAGCACCGCTGCCGCCCCGCCGGTGCCGACCACGGCCACCACCGCGCCGCCAATGGCCGCGGCCACCGCAGCGGTGGCGGCGGCGTAGACCACCGCTTCGGTCAGGGTGCTGACCAGCTCGGCCATCAGCGGCGGGTGCAGGATGAGGTCGCCCTGGCGGGCGGCGTGCAGGCTATCGTCCATGAGCCGGGTCGGTGTCCGTGGTCAGTTCAGTTGCAGGCCGGCCTTGATGGCCTCCCAGTGGGCGAGGTCGGTAGGCGTAAGCGGCGCCTGCTTGCTGTAGCTCACTGCCACGAAGCGCGCCTGCCCGGGCGGGGTGTAGGCCAGCTGGCGCTGGTACGAGAGCACCTCGCCACGCTTGAACTGCAGGCTGACTTCCAGCCCGTGGATGTCGCGTGCGGCGCCGGCGAGGGTTGGCTGGGGTTCGCTGATGACCGCGCCCAGGCGTTCGCGCAACTGGGCCAGTTGCTGTTGGTAGAGGTCTTCGAGGGTTTGCCCCGCCGGCAACGGGCTGCGGGCGATCACCAGGCTGGTGCCGCGCTCGCGAAAGGCGAGCATGTTCATGCTGGTGTCTTCGGGCGTTTCATCGCCCAGTTCCAGGGTCAGGTCGTGGGTGAGGTAGGCGGCCATGGCGCTGCTCCTTGCGTCGAAGCGGCACACGCTAAAGCTTCGCTGCGCAGGCTGCAAGCGCCGGGCGACGCGGCGGTGACGGGGTTCACCGAATCGCCCGTGCTGGCATTTTGCCCGGGTTACAGCACCAGGCCCTGGGGTTTGCGCCCGGCGAATACGTCCACCAGGCTGGCCACTACCATTTCGCCCATGCGCGTGCGGGTTTGCAGCGTGGCGCTGGCGCGGTGCGGTTGCAGCACCACGTCTTCACGCTCGAACAGCGCTTCGGGGGCGCGCGGTTCGTCGGCGAACACATCCAGCGCGGCGCCGGCGATCTCGCCGGCCTGCAGGGCGGCGAGCAGCGCCGGCTCGTCCACCAGCTTGCCGCGGGCGATGTTGATCAGGTAGCCGTCGCGGCCCAGGGCCTGGAGGATCTCGCGGGTGACCAGTGCCTCGCCCTTGTCGGCGGCGGCGGCGAGGATCAGCGCGTCGCTGTTCTTGGCCAGTTGCACAAGGTCGGCTTCAAAGCTGTAGGGCACATCCTGCGCCTGCAGGTCGGTGTAGCCGATCGGGCAGCCGAAGGCAGCGGCGCGCTGGGCCACGGCGCGGCCAACGCGGCCCATGCCGACGATACCCACGCGCATGCCCGACACCTGGCGCGCCAGCGGCAAGGGCGCCAGCGGGGTAGGGCTGGTGGCCCAGTGGCCGGCGCGCACGAAACGGTCGCCCGTGCAGATGCCGCGGCACACGCCGATCAACAGGCCGATGGCAAGGTCCGCCACGTCTTCGGTAAGTGCGCCGATGGTGGCGCACACCGGGATACCGCGATCGCGAGCGTAGGCCAGGTCGATCGCATCGGTGCCCACGCCGTTGACGGTGATGATTTCAAGGTTGGGCAGGCGCGCCATCAGCGCCTGGCTGATGCCGGTATGGCCGCCGGTGATGACGCCGCGAATGCTGGCCGCGTGGGCGTCGAGCCAGGCCTCCTTGTTGCTTTGTTCGTAGTAGCGGTGGACGGTGAACAGGGTTTCCAGGCGCTGGCGGATTTCTGGGATGAGGATCGGGCTCAGTTGCAGGACTTCGGGTTTCATGGGGCACTCCACCTGTATGGCGATGGGAAAGAGGCGTGGGAGCGGGCTTGCCCCGCGATTGATGGCACCGGCTGCGCCGGTATCGCGGGGCAAGCCCGCTCCCACAGGATTTCATCTGTGCAAGGGCGGCTCAGCCACGCCCCACAAACGGCATGTTGCTGGCCATCACGGTCATGTTCAGCACGTTCGCCTCCAGCGGCAGCGCTGCGATGTAGCGCACCGCGTCGGCCACGTGGCGTACATCCACCATCGGTTCGGGGGCAATGTCGCCGTTGGCCTGGCGCACGCCGCGGGTCATGCGTTCGGACAGCTCGGTCAGGGCGTTGCCGATGTCCACCTGGCTGCAGACGATGCTGTACGGGCGCCCGTCCAGCGCCAGGGCCTTGGTCAGGCCCAGCACCGCGTGCTTGCTGGCGGTGTAGGGGCCGGTGAACGGGCGCGGGGTGTGCGCCGAGATCGAGCCGTTGTTGATGATCCGCCCGCCCTGGGGCTGCTGGCGGCGCATCAGGCCGAAGGCGGCGCGGGCACACAGGAATACGCCGTCGATGTTGGTCGCCACCACGTTGCGCCAGTTCTCCAGCGGCAGTTCGTCGATGGGTACCGCCGGGGCGTTGATACCGGCGTTGTTGAAAATCAGGTCAAGGCGCCCGTGCACCTCCTCGATGGCGGCGAACAGCGCCGCGACGCTGTGCTCGTCACGCACGTCGGTGGGCACGGCCATGGCCTCGCGGCCGGCGGCGCGGGCCTGGGCAGCCAGGGCTTCGAGCGGTTCGGTGCGGCGCCCGGCGAGTACCAGGCTGAAGCCGTCCTCGAGCAGGGCCAGGGCCACGGCGCGGCCGATGCCGCTGCCGGCGCCGGTGACCAAGGCAACTTTTTTGTTCTGGGTTTGCGACATGTTCGGCTCCGGGGTCAGGCGGCTTGGGAGGCGGGGCGCGGGCCCACCTGCAGGGTCAGTTCGGCGATGCCGTCGATGCCGGCGTGGATCACGTCGCCGGGTTCCAGTGGCGCCACGCCGGGTGGGCTGCCGGTCATGATCAGGTCGCCCGGGCGCAGCGGCAGCAGGCGTGACAGGCGGGCGATGACCTCATCCAGCGGCCAGGTTTGCTGCGACAGGTGCGCGCGCTGGCGCTCCTGGCCGTTGACCTTGAGCCACAGCTCGGCGTCCAGCGGCCAGCTGGCCTGAACGATGGCGGTCATCGGCGCGGCGGCCTCGAACACCTTGGCGCCTTCCCAGGGCAGGCCCTGCTGCTTGGCCTGGCGCTGACGGTCGCGGCGGGTCAGGTCCAGGCCGGCGGCGTAGCCGTACACATGCTCCAGGGCATTGGCCGGGGCGATGTTGGCGCCGCCCTTGCCGATGGCTACCACCAGTTCGATTTCGTGGCAGAACTCTTCGGTGGCCGGGGCGTAGGGTAGCTCGCCGCTGGCTTCGACCACGTTGCAGGCGGGCTTCATGAAGAACACCGGCTCGCTGGGGGCTGGGTCGGTGGCCTGCGGCCAGGGGTAATTGCGGCCCAGGCAGAACACCCGGCCGACGGGGAAGCGCGCGTCGCTGCCCTGGATCGGCAGGCTGACGATGGCCGGTGGGCTGAACAGGTACGTCATGGGTGGATCCTCTGGTTGCGAGTGGCCAGCGTAATCAGCGCTGGCCGCTGGAAGTTGGACGAAAGCGGGGTGGGCTTGGAGGAATCGGGTTTTCTGCCGATCGCGGGTCAAGCCCGCTCCCACGCGCCTCGCAGTGGCGCTCAGGCCGTGGTCTTCAGCTCGATCCGGTACAGCTTGCCCAGCAGCAGCGAGTACGACAGCGTGCCCATCAGCGCGACACCGCCGATGAACCAGAACGCCATGGCGAACGAGCCGCTGGCATGCACGATGGCGCCGATCACGATGGGGGTGACGATGCCGCCGATGTTGGCCGCAAGGCTGGTGATGCCGCCGGTAAGGCCGATCAGTTCCTTGGGCGCCACTTCCGACACCGCCGCCCAGGATGACGAGGCGATGCCCTGGGCGAAGAACGCCAGGGTGAGCACGGCGATGCACAGCACGTTGGAGTCGGTGAAATTCACCAGCACGATCGACATGCCCAGCATCGAGCCCACCACCAGCGGCAGCTTGCGGGCGAACGACAACGAGTAGCCCTTGCGGATCAGCAGGTCCGAAACGATGCCCGCCAACAGGATGCCGACCGTGGCGCCAATGAACGGCATCACCGCGAAGATGCCGACCTTGATCAGGGTGAGCTGGCGCTCTTCGATCAGGTAGGTGGGGAACCAGGTGAGGAAGAAGTACAGCGCCGAGGTGCTGGCGAACTTGCCCAGGCAAATGGCCCACACCTGGCGGTAGCGGAACAGCTCGGCCACCTGGCGCCAGTCGAAGCGGGTGCGCTGCTGGCTGCTCTTGACCAACCCGCCGCCTTGTTCGATGTAGGCCAGTTCTTCCTTGCTGACTTTCTTGCAACTGAGCGGGTCGCGGTACAGGAACAGCCACACCACGCCGAACACAATGCCGACGATGCCGGTGCTGTAGAACACGTGGCGCCAGTCGTAAGTGGTGGCCAGCCACAGCAGGGCGCCGGTGAACAGCGCGGTGCCCAGGTACTGGCCGCACACGTAGATGCTGCTGGCCATGCCGCGTTCGCGGGCGGGGAACCACACGGTGACCGCGCGGCTGTTGGCCGGGAAGGCCGGGGCTTCCATGGCGCCCACTGCCAGGCGCAGGCCGAACAGCGAGGCAAAACCGCTGGCCAGGCCCTGGGCCACGGTGACCGCCGACCAGCTGATCAGCGACACGCCGTAGGTCAGGCGCGAGCCGAAGCGGTCGGCGATGAAGCCGGCCGGCACCAGGGCCAGGGCGTAGGTCCAGGCGAAGGCCGAGAAGATCAGGCCCATCTCGACCTTGTCCAGGCCCAGGTCCTTGGCCATGAAGGGCGCGGCGATGGAGATGTTGACCCGGTCGACGTAGTTGATGATGGTCGCCACCAACAGCAGGGCGAGCATGAACCAGCGGCGGCGGGTGGGCAGGCGCTGTGCGGGAGCGGCGTCCAGCGCGAAAGGCGCAGACGCGGTGCGGGGAGTGGGCGTGCTCGACATTGAGTCGACCTCGTTTGTTGTTTTTGGAGAGGTTGGGCTGCAGTCCTTATTCAGAGTGGTCGTACAACTGGTTTGGATCAACGGGGTTTTTAGACTGTTTTTTTCAATGCAGGCGGGGTGTTGAGGGTTTGTCCAAGAAATCTGCCGGGCGGGGTTTTGCCCGGGTTTCTGGCTGAATGGCTTGAAAACAAAGGGCTGCGACGGGTGTTGTACGGGAAGCTTTTTGAAAAGCTGGGGTTGGCTTGGAGTTTGGACGTCGTACAACTTATTGCCTTGCTTTGGATGGGTGGTCAGAATTGCGCGGCAAGCCCGCTCCCACGCAACGCACCGTGGGAGCGGGCTTGCCCCGCGATAAGGCCGATAAGGCACAAGAACAAAGGAGCCCCCACCATGCCGCCCAAGCGCCAGGTCCCCACCTATGTCATGCAGCAGCGCAGCGAGCTGATGGACTTCCATATCCGCGACGCCCGCGGCCGGCCGGCAGAAACCGCGCCGCACCGGCACGAGTACTTCCAGGTGCAGATCAACCTGGGCGGCGATACGGTGCAGCACATCGGCGCCGTTCAGCGCCCGTTCACCCGGCACACCCTGGCGTTCATCCTGCCGCACCGGGTGCATGTGATTCCGCACCCGCCCGAGAGCGACTTTGTAGTGATCAACTTCTCCCAGACCTTCCTGCTGCCACACCTGGATTGCGACCCGATGGACCTGGAAGACGTGTCGATTGCGCTGGCCCCGGAGCTGTCGCCGTTCCGGTTTCAGGAGCACCTGGACTTCCACCTCGATGAGGCGCAATTCGCCAAAGTGCTGCAACTGCTGGAGCAGATGCGTGCGCTGGATGCCAACCGTGGCTTCGGCAGCCGCGAGATCCTCAAGGGCCTGTTGCTGCAACTGATCGGCACGGTGTGCAGCCTGTACGCAGAACCCTTGCGCCAGCTGGCCGAGAGCAACGCCGCCGAGCAGAGCCGGCGCGCGGCGCTTGGGCGGATGAGCGACTACCTGCGCCGGCACATCGACGACCCTGACCTGAACCTGCCCAAGGTGGCGGCGGCCACGTATCTGGCCCCCAGCTACCTGACCCACTGGCTGCGCAAGGAGGTGGGCAAGACCTTCAGCGAGCTGGTGCTGGAGCGGCGCATGCACGCGGCGCGCAACTATCTGCTCAATGGCAGCCGCCCGGTGGGGGAGGTGGCGCGGCTGTGCGGCTTTGCCGACGAGGCTTATTTCAGCCGGCGCTTCCGGCAGATTCATGGCCTGCCGCCGGGCCAGTTCCGCCGCCAGCAGCGCGACCCTGACACGCCCCAGGCAATCACTCTGGACGACGCGGCTTGCAGGGTTGGCGCGCACGGATAAACTGCCGGGCATGAACCTCGATACCCGCATCAAGTACCGCCACCTGCTGTGCTTCCTGGAGATTGCCCGGCAGGGCAGCCTGGCCAGGGCCGCCGACGTGCTCGCGATCAGCCAGCCGGCCATTTCCAAGACCCTCAAGGAGCTTGAAGAGCTGCTGGAGGCGCGATTGTTCGAACGCACCCGCCAGGGCGTTGAGCTGACCCCGGCAGGCACGCGTTTCATGCGTTATGCCGGGCCCAGCGTGCAGGCCCTGCGCGATGGTGTGAGCAGCGTGCGCGGCGAGGCGCGGGCACCGTCGCAGGTGCGCATTGGCGTGCTGTCCACGGTCGAGGGGCTGTTGATGCCCGAGGTGCTGTGCCGGCTGCATCAGCGCCATGAAGCGCTGGTGATCAGCGTGGTCACCGGGGTCAGTGCGCAGTTGCTTGGGCAGTTGCATCTGGGCGAGCTGGAGCTGGTGGTCGGGCGCATGACTGACAGCCCGCAGATCCAGGGGCTGTCGTTCGAACACCTGTACAGCGAGTCGATGGCACTGGTGGTGCGCCCGGGGCACCCGCTGCTGGCGCGCCAGCCGGTGGACCGGGCGCAAGTCGGGCGCTACCCGCTGGTGCTGCCGCCAGCGGGCACGACCATCCGCCAGCATGCCGACAGCCTGTTCGTGCAGGGCGGCATGCAGATGCCGGCGCAACGGTTGGAAACACTTTCTTTGGCGTTGAGCCGGCGCTATTTGCTGGGCAGTGATGCGGTGTGGGTGGCGCCGCGCGATGCGGTGCTGATCGACCTGGGGCGCGGGGAGTTGGCCGAGCTGGACCTGGGGGTTCGCGAGCCAGGAGGCTCGGTGGGGATCTGCCGCAATGCCGCCTTGGCGCAGAGCTTGCCGGCGCAGTGGGTGTGCGAGGTGTTGCGCGAGGTGGCGGAGCTTTATCGGGCGGGGAGTTATCCTTGATAGGGATTGCGTGAGGGCTGGCAGGTGTTCGCCATGACCTTTGCAGCGCCTGTGGCGAACACTTGGCAGCCTTGATGCAAGCCTTCGCCGAACACCTGGCCGCAACCAAAGGGTCTTCCTTCTCCATCCCCCCTCCATGAACAACCGTTCACCCAGGAACTTCCCGCCGCAAACCTGCTCTCATGCCGGTAGCCATTGGTCACGACCGCCTGCTAAGCTCGCGGCTTTACCCTGATTTGCCCTTATGGCGCATGAACAAGGAATCAGCATGAAACAACATCGTCTGGCGGCCGCGGTTGCCCTGGTAGGTCTGGTGCTGGCGGGCTGCGACGCCCAGACCAGCAGCGTCGAGCTGAAGACTCCGGCCCAGAAAGCCTCCTACGGTATCGGCCTGAACATGGGCAAGAGCCTGGCCCAGGAAGGCATGGACGACCTGGACTCCAAAGCCGTCGCCCAAGGTATCGAAGACGCCGTAGGCAAGAAAGAACAGCGCCTCAAGGATGAAGAGCTGGTAGAAGCCTTCACCGCCCTGCAAAAGCGCGCCGAAGAACGCCTGGCCAAGGCCAGCGAAGAAGCCGCTGCCGCTGGCAAGAAATTCCTCGAAGAAAATGCCAAGAAACCTGGCGTGGTCACCACCGCCTCGGGCCTGCAGTACGAAGTGGTCAAGAAGGCCGATGGCCCGCAGCCAAAACCGACTGACGTGGTCACCGTCCACTATGAAGGCAAGCTCACCGACGGCAAGGTGTTCGACAGCTCCGTCGAGCGTGGCAGCCCGATCGACCTGCCGGTCAGCGGCGTGATCCCAGGTTGGGTCGAAGGCCTGCAACTGATGCACGTCGGCGAAAAATACAAGCTGTACATCCCGGCAGAACTCGCCTACGGCGCGCAGAGCCCGAGCCCGCTGATCCCGGCCAACTCGGTACTGGTGTTCGACCTTGAACTGCTGGGCATCAAGGACCCGAGCAAGCAGGACGTCGAGCCGGCCCCTGCCGAGTAAGGCAAACGCCTGAAACACGACAACGCCCCGTTTCGACGGGGCGTTGTCGTTTCAGGGGTGGCTTGACGCGAACCGTGGGCGTCATTCACTGTCGCAAGCAATGCATGCAACCCACGGCCAAGCACTTCCCTGTCGCAAAACGTTTGCGGCTCTGAAACGGTTGTGTAAAAAACGCCCGATCCGTGCCCGGCCCTTGCCCGGCGGGCGCCAAACGGCGCAAAGCCGATCCTGTTCACAAGGTTATCCACAATTATTGTGGATAACCTGCCTGCTGCTCTGGAGGTTTCATGAGCGCTCCCTGGAATTTCACCCGCTTCTTGCCCCTGGCCGAACGCCTGCTAAGCCGCGGGCGCTTGCCGGCGCTGTTGTTCGCCGTTGCGCGCAAGGGCCCGAAACTTGGCCAGCTGCGCGAGGACGTGCGCTTGATGCAGGCGTTGTGCCTGGCGTGGTGGCGCGGCGAATACCGTGCGGTCAGCCCCAAGGCGCTGGTGACCATCGTTGCCGGGCTGCTGTACTTCGTCAGCCCCCTGGACGCCATCCCCGACTGGTTGCTGGGGGTGGGCTTTCTCGATGACATCGCCGTGCTGGGCTGGGTGTTGAAGACCGTGGCCGACGAACTGGCCCGCTTCAAGGCCTGGCGCGCCAGCCAGGTGCCGGAAAAACTGCGCGTGGTCGAGCGCCTGCCGGACACCCCCGAAGCGCTGCGCCTGGAACGGCCGGGGCAGTGATTCCCGGCGAACCCACGAGGTTGGTAATATAATTGGCATAAGGGTTATGCCTACGGATTACATGCCGTAATCCTACGTTAAGGGGGTTGTAATGGGTATTCAGGTCATAAGCCGGGACGGTCAGCCCGAGTACGCAGTGGTTCCCTGGGAGCAATATCAGGCCTTGCTGGTTGCAGCAGGCCGGGCACCGGCCCCTGCGCCGGCCAGCGTGGCACCCGTCGAAGAAGACAACGCTACCCGCCTGCACGCACTGAGCGAGCTGGCGGCGCTGCGCCAGGCCAAGGGCGTGGAGCCGGCAGCGCTGGCGCGCAACGTGGGGATCAGCCCGGCATACCTGGCGATGATCGAGTCCGGTGAGCGCCAACCGGATGCCGCGATTCGCCGGGCGTTGGCCTGGCACCTGGGCGTGGCCGGCTGGAGCGAGCCGTCATGAGCCAGGTCAGGATCAGCCGCCAGCAATGGGAGAACCTGCTGACCGAGCTCGACCTGGCCCGCCGTCAACGCCACCTGCTCACCTATCGCGCTCTGCTGGAGCGCCTGCAACTGCCCAGCCCGGCCATGCAGACCCTTACCGCCGCCCTGGAATACCTGGCGCTGCTCGACGCCCGCGCCGAGCAGCCGCTGCGCAGCTCGCTGGTGATCAGCCAGGGCGCCAGCCGCCTGCCGCGTACCGGGTTCTTCGAGTGCGTGGAGCGCTTGGGACGGTTTTCCGGGCCGGTAGACGGCATGGAAGCGGCGTCCTGGCATGCCTCGGAAGTGGTGCGGGTGTTCGAGTACCGGTACCCGGAGCAGGCCTGACGCGTCCTCTGTAGGGGATCACCCAGCCCATTGGGCTGCGCTTTCGCGCAGATAACAGGTCTCGCAGATGCGCCACGCCCCCTGTGGGAAGCGGCCTCGTGTCGCGATGGGGCGCGAAGCGGCCCCAAGGCCTCGGCCTCATGCAAAATTGCCGGGGCTGCTGCGCAGCCCATCGCGACACGAGGCCGCTTCCCACAGAGACCGCGTTAAATCAATGAGTTGTAGTTTGTTCTATGAGAGCCCACACGCCGGCTCCTACAAGGCCGGGATACGGGTATCGATCAGGCTCAGGCTCGACCCTGGCGTTTCCTTGGCCTGGCGCTTGGCCTGCGAGGCCAGGTCGGCAAGGCCTCCGGCATCCAGGTGTGCGGCGCTGTCCGGCTCCAGCCACACCACCCCGATCGACAGCGACAGCAGTGCGAAGGTTTCGCGCAGGCCCTGGCGGTTATGGGCAATGAAGCAACCGGCCTCGATATGCTCGCTGCGGTAGAAGCGCAGGCACTCCTGGGCAAAGGCCTGCACCAGCGCCTGTAGCCGCGCGCGCCAGTCGGCCGAGCCCAGCACCAGCATGAAATCATCGCCGCCGATATGCCCGACGAAGTCGCGGCTCGGGTCGACGCAGTCGTTCAGGCATTGCGCCAGGCACAGCAGCACCTCATCGCCCCGGGCATAGCCGTAGATGTCGTTGAAGGGCTTGAAGCTGTCGATGTCGACGTAACATACCGCCGCTGCGTGGCGTTGCTCCAGCAGCCGCGCCAGGCATTGCTGGATCGGCACGTTGCCGGGTAGCAGGGTGAGCGGGTTGGCGTGCCGGGCCTGCTGGATCTTCTGCTCGGTGATCAGCTTGAGCACGTCGATCACCCGCCCCAGCCCCAGGTAGCGGCCGCCCTGGGTAATGATGAAGTCTTCCTCGATGCGCTGCCGGGCGCGGCTGGTAATCAGCCGGCTGACCTGTTGCAGCGACTGGCCGCGCTCCACGGCAAGAAAGTCCTGGCTCATCAGCCGGCTGATCGGCTTGCGCGCGAACAGGTCGGTACCGAACGGTTGCAGCAGCGCATCGGACAACGAATGGCGGTGGACGATGCCGCAGGGCCGGCCGTCTTCATCCAGCACCGCCAGCGAGTTGAGGTTGGCCTGGCGGCGGAACGCTTCGAGCACCTGCTGGGTGGCGGTGCTCTGCGGCACTGCTGGTTGCTGGATCAGCAGGGCGCTGAGGTCGCCGCCGTCCTCGACCAGGGCCACGCTGGTGCTGCTGGCCTTTGGTAGCAGGCCCAGGGCTTCACGGGGCGGGAACTCCTGGGGCCGGCCCAGCAGGTAGCCCTGTACCAGGTCGACACCCATTTCACTGAGCACCGTCAGTTCCTCGTTCAGCTCGATACCCTCGGCGATCACCTGGGCGCGGGAGGCACGGGCGATTTGCAGGATGGAACCGACGAACTCGCGCTTGAGCGGGTCCAGGTGAATGCCGTCGATGAAGTGGCGGTCGATCTTCACGTAGTCCGGGCGCAGTTCCGACCACAGGCGCAGGCTCGAATAACCCGCGCCCAGGTCGTCCAGAGCGATGGAGAAGCCCATGTCGCGGTAATGGTGCAGGGCGTTGAACAGCAGCTGAAAGTCTTCGGTAGGGGTCTGTTCGGTGAGTTCAATCACCACCTGGCTGGGCGACAAACCGACCTGTTCGAGCATTTTCAGGGTGCGCCCGGAAGGGTGCTGGGGTTCGAGTAGCGACTCGGGTGAAACGTTGAGGAACAGCTTGCCGGCCAGCCCCTGCTCGCTGAAGCGCCGACAGGCGGTTTCCCGGCAGAGCACTTCCAGCTCGCTCAGGCGGCCGGCCTGGCGGGCGATGGCGAACAGGTTCAGGGGGGAGTGCAGCGGGCTGTTGGACGGGCCGCGGCTCAGGGCTTCATAGCCGAGAATGCGCCGTTCGGAAAGGCAGACGATGGGCTGGAACAGGCTGTGGACGCTACGTTGAGCCAGGATGGCGCTCAATGCGCTGAGCTGTTCGGTGACGGTCATGGACTGCTTTCCTGAATGAAAAAAGGCCGGGCATCTGCATGCCCGGCCCTTCTATTTCACGACAGTGCGATGACTGTTTGATGACAGGTCACATTATTCTGCCATCACTCGGTCGGATTACTTCTTGGCCATCTTGGTGCTTTCGCTGAGGTAGTCGATCAGGATACGACCGGTCTCGGCCAGGTAAGCGTCGTCTTCCGGTTTGGTCTTGTCGTCTTCGTCCGGCAGGGCGTCCTCGTCGACCTTTTTCAGCTCCTTCAGCGGCTCCTCGCCCTTGGCCTTGCGACGGATGTTCTCCATGGCCAGTTGCTTGGCTTCGACGTCGTCGTGGCGGGCACGGCGTTCCTGTTCGTTGAGGCTGACGGTTTTCTCGTCCATCAGCTTCTGGGTCAGGGCCAGGCGGTCACGGATGTAGGTGAACTCGGCATCCTTGGCGCTGCGCGCGTCATGCTTGGCCTTGAGGTCGGCGAGGAACGGCTTGAACGGGTCGGCGGCCGGCTTGACCACCGGGCGGATGGTGTCCCACGGCATGGCCTCGGGCAGGGCGCTTTCGCCGATCTCCTTGGTGTCGATGATCGACGGGTAGTCGATGTCCGGCAGCACGCCCTGGTGCTGGGTGCTCTGCCCGGATACCCGGTAGAACTTGGCCAGGGTCAGCTTCAGCTCGCCATGGTTGAGTGGCTGGATGGTCTGCACGGTGCCCTTGCCGAAGGTCTGGCCGCCGATGATCAGCGCACGGTGGTAGTCCTGCATGGCGCCGGCGAAAATCTCCGAAGCCGAGGCAGACAGGCGGTTGACCAGCAGCGCCAGCGGGCCTTTGTAGAAGGCGCCGGGGTTCTCGTCCTCGAGCACGTCGACGCGGCCGTCGCTGTTGCGTACCAGCACGGTCGGGCCTTTCTCGATGAACAGGCTGGTCAGCTCGGTGGCTTCCTGCAGCGAGCCACCGCCGTTGTTGCGAAGGTCAATGACCACGCCGTCGACTTTCTCTTTTTGCAGCTCGGTCAGCAGCTTTTTAACATCGCGCGTGGTGCTCTTGTAGTCCGGGTCACCGGCGCGATAGGCCTTGAAGTCCAGGTAGAAGGCCGGGATCTCGATGATGCCGAGCTTGTAGTCGCGGCCATCCTGCTTGAGCTTGAGCACCGACTTTTTCGCCGCCTGCTCTTCGAGCTTGACCGCTTCGCGGGTGATCGAGACGATCTTGCTGGTCTGGTCGTTCGGCGCATTGCTGGCCGGTACCACCTCCAGGCGCACCACCGAGCCTTTCGGGCCGCGGATCAGCTTGACCACTTCGTCCAGGCGCCAGCCGACCACGTCGACCATTTCCTTGTTGCCCTGGGCCACGCCGATGATCTTGTCGGCCGGGGCCACTTGCTTGGTTTTGGCGGCAGGGCCGGCCGGTACCAGGCGCACGATCTTGACCTGGTCGTTGTCGCTTTGCAGCACCGCGCCGATGCCTTCGAGCGACAGGCTCATGTTGATGTCGAAGTTTTCTGCGTTGTCGGGCGACAGGTAGTTGGTGTGCGGGTCGTAGGACTGGGCGAAGGTGTTGATGTAGGCCTGGAAGATGTCTTCGGCACGGGTCTGGTCCAGGCGCGCCAGCTGGTTCTTGTAGCGCTTGATCAGGGTTTCCTGGATCTGCTTGGGGTCCTTGCCGGCGATCTTCTGGCGCAGCACCTCATCCTTGACGCGTTTGCGCCACAGTTCGTCGAGGGCGGCCTGGTCTTTCATCCACGGGGCGTCCTTGCGGTCGACCAGCAGGTCTTCCTTGACGCTGAAGTCGATCTTGTCGACGCCCTTGTTCAGCTCGGCCAGGGCGTAGTCCAGGCGCTGCTTCACGCGGTCAAGGTAGCGTTTGTAGATGGTGAAGCCGGGGTCGAGGTTGCCGCTTTTGAGAAAATCGTCGAACTGGGTCTTCCACTTGTCGAACTCGGCGATGTCGGCTGCGGTGAAGTAGCTGCGCGACGGGTCGAGCAGCTTGATGTAGCTGTCGTAGATGATGATCGAACGGGCGTCGTCCAACGGCGGCTTGCTGTAGTGGTGGCGCTTGAGCAACTCGACCACGTTCAGGCTGGCGACGATCTCGTCACGGTCTGGCTGCAGGCTGTCCCATTTGTTGGCGGCGGCCGCATTGCCACCGAGCGTGAGGCTGCCGAGCCCGATGACGAGGGCGAGGGCGGTACTGCTAGTGAAATGCTTCATGCTGATTCGACGTGGGGGCAATTGATCACGCATAGTAGGCCGTCTTTTCCGTTCGCCGGTTCCATGGAGCCGGGCAAATACTGCAAAAAGCCTGGGACATCGGATCCCAGGCTCAGTCATGTGAATCACTATGGAGGCACTGTGAAGGCATTGCAAGGCGTTGACGGACATGTGGCCTGGGTCGAAGCCGAACGCCCGGCCTGCGACGCAGGGCAGGTACGCATTCGAGTGGCCGCCGCGGGGCTGAACCGTGCGGACCTGCTGCAAATGAAGGGTTTGTACCCGCCACCGCCGGGTGCCAGCCCCTACATGGGCCTGGAGTGCGCGGGCGTGGTCGAGGAGGTGGGTGCTGGCGCCGACTGGCGCGTTGGCGACCGGGTTTGCGCGCTGTTGGCCAGCGGCGCCATGGCCGAAGAGGTAGTGGTCGATGCCCGCCATGTGCTGCCGGTGCCCGAGGGCCTGAGCCTGCACGAGGCGGCGGCGCTGCCCGAGGTGTATGCCACGGCCTGGCTGAATATCTTCCAGCTGGGTGGGGTGAAGGCCGGCGAAAAGGTGCTGGTGCATGCCGGTGCCAGCGGCGTTGGCTCGGCGGCCATCCAGCTGTGCAAGGCGTTCGGCAGCCCGGTGTGGGTCAGCGTCGGTTCCCAGGAGCGCCTGGCCTACTGTGAGGCGCTGGGCGCGGCCGGTGGTGTGGTGCGTAACGAGAACCTCGATGCGCTCAAGGCGCTGGGGCCGTTCGATGTGATCCTCGACCCGGTGGGCGCCGGCTACGGCCCGCTTAACCTCGAATTGCTGGCCCGTGACGGGCGCTGGGTGATCATCGGCCTGATGGGCGGGCGCAAGTTCGAGCTGGACCTGGCGGTGGTGATGGGCAAGCGCCTGCAGGTTACTGGCTCCACCCTGCGCAACCGTGACGATGGGTTCAAGGCTGAGCTTTTGCGTGACCTGAAGCAGCAGGTGTGGCCGCTGTTCAGTGAAGGGCGGTTGTCGGCGCAACTGGTCGACACTTACCCCGTCGAGTTTGCCCAGGCGGCGTATGCCGAGCTTGAGAGCAACCAGGTGTCGGGCAAGTTGGTGATGGTGATCGATTCGAGCCTGGCTTGAGATTGCCGGGGCCGCTTTGCGGCCCTTTCGCGGCACAAGGCCGCTCCTACAGGCAGACGCGATCCCCTGTAGGAGCGGCCTTGTGCCGCGAAAGGGGCGCAAAGCGCCCCCATGGCCCTCAAACCCAGTTCAAAACCGGCCAGCCATTAGTCTGGGCATGTTCACGCAGCACCGCATCCGGGTTTACCGCAAACGGGTGATCCACCTTCAGCAACAACGGCAAGTCATTGCGCGAGTCGGAATAGAAGCTCGCCCCCTCCAGGTTTTCCTGCTCCTGATCCAGCCATTCCAGCAAACGGGTGATCTTGCCTTCACGGTAGGTCAGCACGCCGTGGGTCTTGCCGGTGTACACCCCGTTCAGCGCCTCCAGCTCGATGGCCAGGTATTCGTCCACCCCCAGCCGCGCCGCGATCGGCCCCACCAGGTGGGTGCCGCTGGCCGAGATGATCAGGATGCGGTCGCCTTGCTTGCGGTGCTCGGCGATGCAGCGGCAGGCGTCGCCGAAGATGATCGGTTCGATCACGTCCTCAACCCAGGGCTCCACCAGGTGCTCGACCTCCTCGAGCGTGCGCCCGGCGATCGGCTCCAGGCTGAAGGCCATGTAGTCCTCCATCTGCAGGTGGCCCTTGCCGTAGGCTTCCATCAGCTCGTGGTCGCGCTTGAGGAAGCTTTTGCCGTCGACCCAGCCCAGCCGGGCCATCTGCTCGCTCCACAGCGACGCGCAGTCGCCGTGGATCAGGGTTTCGTCCAGATCGAAAATTGCCAGTGCCATGTGTTGATTCTCCTTAGGCCACTTCCCGTAGCGCCGTGGGGTCGATCGACAAGGATACCCGCTGGCCGTCGATGTGCAGGTCGGCCGCCGAGCGGTTGAGCACGTCCACCACCAGTTCCACGTCGCGCACCTGCACCCGGTAGCGGATCACGTTGCCGAGCAGGCTGTGGCTGCGCACCTCGGCGTTCAGTTCGCCGTTCAGCCCCAGGGTGATCGACTCCGGGCGGATCGCCAGGCGGCTGGCCACCGGGCGTTGCAGCAGGCGGCTGGCGCTGTCGGCGTCGAGCAGGTTGTAGTTGCCGATAAAACCCGCGGCGAACAGGTCGACCGGGGCGGTGTAGAGGGTTTCGGCATCGCCACTTTGCACGATGCGCCCCTGGTTCATCAGGACGATGCGGTCCGACATGGTCAGCGCCTCTTCCTGGTCGTGGGTGACGAAGATGGTGGTCAGCCCCAGCTCGCGCTGGATGGCGCGGATCTGTTCGCGCAGGTGCTTGCGAATGCGCGCATCCAGCGCCGACAGCGGCTCGTCCAGCAGCAGCAGGCGCGGGCGGGTGACCAGCGAGCGGGCCAGGGCCACGCGCTGGCACTGGCCACCGGACAACTGGTGCGGGTAGCGTGCGGCGAAGCTGGACAGCTCCACCAGCTCCAGCACTTCACGCACCCGCGCCTGGCTTTCGTCGCGCTTGACCTTCTGCATGCGCAGGCCGAAGGCGACGTTCTGCTCCACGGTCATGTTGGGGAACAGCGCGTAGCTCTGGAACACCATGCCGATGCCGCGTTTTTGCGGGCTTACCGGCACGATGTCCTGGCCGTCCAGCAGGATCTGCCCGGCGTCCACCGGGGTCAGCCCGGCGATGCAGCGCAGCAGGGTGGACTTGCCGCAACCCGAAGGGCCGAGCAGGGTGACGAACTCGCCGCGTTCGATCTGGCAGTCGATGTTCTCGAACACCGGGCTGCCGGCGTAGCTTTTTTGCAGGTTCTGTACGCTGACGAAGCTCATGTCAGGTTTTGTCCTTGTTCAGGCGGTTGGCGACCCAGGTCAGTACCAGCACGAAGGCGAAGTAGGAGATCACCAGCGCGCTGTTGAAGTGGCCGCTGCTGTTGCGCATGTTGTTCAGGTACACCTGCAGGGTTTCGTAGCGGGTACCCACCAGCAGGTTGGCAAAGACGAACTCGCCGAACAGGAACGAGAACGACAGCAGCAGCGCCACCAGCAAGCCCTTGCGCAGGTTCGGCAGCACCACCAGCAACGCCGCCTGCCAGGTGCTGGCACCGAGCAACTGGGCGGCGTCCATCAGGTCGCGCAGGTTGATCGCCTGCAGGTTGTTGGTGATCGCCCGGTACATGAACGGCAGGGCGATGGTGAAGTAGCAGCCGATGAGGATCCACGGCGTGCCGACCATGGCCATCGGCCCGCTGCCATACAGTTGCAGCAGCCCCACCGACGACACCACCGGCGGCACTGCGAACGGCAGCAGAATCAGCACGTTCATCAGCGCGTCGAGCTTGGGGAAGTGGTAATGCACCACGAACAAAAGCGGCAGGATCAGCAGCACCGATAACACCAGCGCGCCCACACACACCAGCAGCGACTGGCCGAAGGCGGCCAGAAAGCGCGGCTCGCTCCACAGCGCGACGTACCACTTGAAGGTCAGGCCGCTGGGCAGCAGGGTCGCCGACCAACTGGTGGCAAAGGAGTAGAGCAGGGTGCCGGCCAGCGGCAGCAGCAGGATGAGAAACAGCAGGTACACCACCACCCGGTGGTAGAGCCCGGCCGAGGTTTTTTCAGCGCGCATGGTAGCTCCTCTTGAGCAGCCATTGATGAACCACCGTGACCACCGTCATCAGCCCCACCAACACCATGGCCAGGGCGCTGGCCAGGTTCGGGTCGAGGGTGATGTCGCCGGCCACCAGCGCGGCGATGCGGATCGGCAGCACGTTGAAGTTGCCGGTGGTCAGGGCGTAGACCGTGGCGTAGGCACCCAGGGCGTTGGCCAGCAGAATGACGAAGGTGCCGAGCAGGGCAGGGGTGAGCACCGGCAGGCCGATATGTCGCCAGAACTGCCAGTGGCTGGCCCCAAGCAGCGCGGCGGACTCGCGCCAGTCTTCGCGCAGGGCATCGAAGGCCGGGTACAGCAGCAGCACGCCAAGGGGGATCTGGAAGTAGGTGTACACCAGGATCAACCCGGTCTTGGAATAGATGCTGAAATCGCCCAGCAGGCCCACCTGCTTGAGCAGCAGGGTCAGCGCGCCATTGAAGCCCAGCAGGATGATGAAGGCGAACGCCAGGGGGACGCCTGCGAAGTTGCTGGTCATGTTGGCGAAGGCGCTGACGAAGTCGCGCAGCTTCGAGTCCACCTGGCGCAGCGAATAGGCGCCCAGCACTGCGATGACGATGCCGAACAGGCTCGACCAGAAGCTGATCTCAAGGCTGCGTTCCAGCGCTTGCAGGTAGAACTTCGAGGCGAACACCTTGCTGAAGTTGGCCAGGCCCCAACCGCTGTCACTCTGCAGGCTGTTGAGGGCCACCCAGGCCAGCGGGGCGATCTGGAAGATGACGAAGAACACGGCGAACGGCAGCAGGCAGAGCAGGGCCAGGTAGCGGCCACGGGGGTTCGAACTCACTTGAGCAGCTCCCGGCAAACCGCCTTGTCGTGGGCTGCGCCGAGCAACTCGCAAATGGTGCCGCACAGTTCGGTCTGCAGCGGTTTGGCTGCCGGGTCCAGGCTGAATGCGTCGCCGAACACGAACAGCGGCACCTCGCGCTCCTCGGCCAGCAAGCCGTTGTGCGAGCGGTCGTTGTTCATGCCGTGATCGGCGGTCACCAGCACCTGGTAGCCCTCCTCGAGCCAGCGCGGCAGGTAGTCGGCCAACAGGATGTCGGCGCTGCGTGCGGCGTTGCGGTACTGGCTGCTGTCCAGGCCGTGGCGGTGGCCGATATCGTCGATGCTCATCGGGTGCACCAACAGGAAGTTGGGGGCATGGCGGCGGCGCAGGTATTCGGCGTCGGCCAGCAGGTGCGAATCGGGGTAGCGGTCGTCCCAGTAAAACAAGGCATGCTGGATCGGCAGCTTGGGGGCATGGGTGTGGCGGTCGCGCTGCGGGTCGAACGGCGAGCGGTTGTACAGCTCGCTCATCCAGTGGTACGCCGCGGCGGCGGTGCCCAGCCCGGCCTCGCGGGCGTAGTGGAACACGCTGCGCTGGTTGGACAGGCGGTTGACGTTGTTGTGCACGATGCCGCTGTCGATCGGCGGTACGCCGGTGAGGATGCATTCGTACAAGGGCCGCGACAGCGACGGCAGTTCGCATTCCATTCGGTACAGCGCAGCGCGGTCGGCCTCGACATAGGCGTGCAGGTGGCCCATGGCGTGGTGTGCGACCTGGTGGTTGAGGCCGTCGAGCAGGACCAGGATGACGTTGTGTTGCATGGTGGCTCCAGTCAAAAACCGCGTTGCATTCATCGCAGGCCTGCCGGCTCCTACAGGTGATGCAGTGCCCCCGTAGGAGCCGGCAGGCCTGCGATGAGGCCAGTCCAGATTGCTAAATAACCCGGCCCTTTATTCCATCTCGATGATCACCTGCTCCTGCCACTTCTGCGGCAGTGCCTTGGAGGTGGCTTCCCAGGTTTCGGCGTTCTTGATCGGCTGGGCGGCCTTGTACTGCTCGTTGGGCAGCAGCTTGGCCTGCACGTCGTCCGGCAGCTTCAGGTGCTCGGCGCGGATCGGGCGGGCGTGGCCGATGGCCAGGTTGGTCTGCCCGGCGTCGCTGAAGATGTACTCACGGGCCAGCTTGGCGGCGTTCGGGTGCTTGGCGTACTTGTTGATGATGGTGGTGTAGCCCGAGGTGATCGAGCCGTCCGAGGGGATCAGCACCTCGAAGCGTTTCGGGTCGATCTGGTCGCGGTAGCTCAGGCCGTTGAAGTCCCACACCACGCCGACTTCCACCTCGCCCTTCTCGAGGGTCTGGATGGTCGGGTTGGCCAGCGACAGGCGCTTCTGCTGTGCCAGTTTGGTGAACAGTTGCAGGCCCGGCTCGATGTTGCTTTCGTCGCCCTTGTAGGCAATGGCCGCGGCCAGCACGCCATTGGCGGCCTGCGCCGCAGTGCCGACGTCACCGATGGCGACCTTGTACTTGCCCTTTTCCAGGTCGTGCCAGGTTTTCGGGCGTTCGCCTTCCTTGACCAGGTCCTTGTTGATGATGAAGGCGATGGTGCCGGTATAGGCCAGGGCCCAGTGGCCGTCCTGGTCCTTCGCCCAGGTGGGTACCTGGTCCCAGGTGCTGGGCTTGTATGGCTGGGTGACGCCCTTGGTCACCGCGATCGGGCCGAAGGCTGCACCCACGTCGCCGATGTCGGCGCTGGCGTTGTCTTTTTCGGCATCGAACTTGGCGATTTCCTGGGCCGAGCTCATGTCGGTGTCGCTGTGCTTGAGGCCGTACTTCTTCGCAAGGTCCTCCCAGGTGCCTTTCCAGTTGGCCCAGGCATCGGGCATGCCCACGCTGTTGACGGTGCCTTCCTTGCGGGCGGCGTCTTCAAGTGCCTTGAGGTCCTGGGCCATGGCCGAGGTGCAAAAAGCGATGGCCGAACCGAGCAGTGACGCCATGAACAACTTTTTCATCCGAAGCTCCTTTGGTGGGTGCCTTGCATTCGTTGTTATGAGAGTGAGCCGTGCCTGCCAGACGTTGGTCTAGGTCAGCAAACCTTGAGCCAAGGTAGGCCGGTTGCGTGACAATTTGATGTAAGGGGCGGGCCGCGCAGGCCCTGGAGATACAGCGTAGACCACGGGCAAGGCCTTGAACCTCGGGCCTTGGCCCGGATCTGGCAGGCACTGGCAAAGGCCTTTGTCACAGGATGTTCATCAGCCCTGCCTAGGCTTGCTCTATTCTCCACCTGCCCTGTCATGGGGCTGGACTAGTCCAGATAGGTAACCTTTGATGCAAGCGACGCCACCGCGCGCGGTAACAGCCATCTGCCACGCCCTGCAGGAGCAGATCGAACACGGCCTGCTGGCCCCCGGCGGCAAGCTGCCGGCCGAGCGCAAGCTCAGCGAGGTGTTCGATACCACGCGCATCACCCTGCGCGAGGCGCTGGTGCAACTGGAGGCCCAAGGGCTGATCTACCGCGAGGAACGGCGTGGCTGGTTCGTTGCGCCCCAGCGCCTGACCTACGACCTGATCGAACGTAGCCACTTCCATGCCATGGTGCGCGACCAGGGGCGGGTGCCCGTTACCGAGCTGCTGTCGGCGCGCCTGCAACCGGCCCCGGCGGCCATCTGCGCACGGCTGCGCCTGCCGGCGCTGTCCAGCGTGGTGCGTATCTGCCGTTTGCGGCGCATCGACGGGCGCGCGGTGCTGTATGCCGAGCACTACCTCAACCCGAAGTACTTCCCGGGCATTCTGGCGCTGGACCTGGCCCAGTCACTGACCGAGATCTACGCCCGGGAATACCACATTCAATACGGGCAGGTGTGCTTCGAGATCCTGCCCACCGCCTTGCCGGCCGAGGCGGCCAGTGCACTGAAGGTCTCGGCGGGTAGCCCCGGGTTGCATATCACCCGGGTCAACAGCGACCAGCATGGGCACTTGATCGACTGTGACCTGGAGTATTGGCGGCATGATGCGATCCGCATCCGGGCTGAGGCAGGCTAGACGATGAACTGATTTCACCCCAGGAAAACTAGTGAGTCTCCTCACCCAATTGCGGCATCCGGGCAAGCATCACCCAGCCCAGGAAGCCCGTAAGGATGAACGATGCGGCTAGCGTCACGGACAGCAGACTGCCGGTAGCCGCGATCAAAGCGCTGGCCAACCCTGCGCAAGCGAACAGCAAGGTATTGTTCAAGGCTGCCGCAGCTCCCGCGCGGGTTGGATGCCTGGCCAATGCCTGAGTGGTCGCTGTTGGGCGAATGATCGTGATGCCCATCGTGCAGATGATCATCGGCAGCAAGGTGCTTGCAATGGAGGGCCCTGCAAGCAGCCCCCAGATGAAGGACGCGATGCCGGAGGCGCCGATGAGGGTGAAGCCCAATCCTATCTGTTTCCTTGGCGGGATGCGTTCATTTAGCCAATGTGCTACCACCCCGCCCAGAACATAGGTCAAGCCATAGCCTGTGAAAACCAGGCCGAAGGTTTTTGCTGAAAGGCCCAGGCGGTCCATGAAAAGTAAAGGAGAACTGACGATAAATGAGAAATGGCAGGTAAATGCCAAGCACGAAAACGACGTGAGTGTTAGAAAACCAGAATCTTTCATCAATACTTGGTAGCTTGAAAGAGTACCCCTTGGGCTGAAATTACCAGCTTTCTCCTGGAGGAAGATGACGGTGATGAGTGCGCAGCATGCGCTTAATACCGTAAATAGAATGAAGCTGCCTTGCCAGTTGAAGTGGTGTTGAAGAATGCTGCCGGCAAGGGGGGATAGTGAAATAAAAACGCCACTTGCGCCGGTCAGTAGAATGCGCATGTTGTTTTGCTGTTTGCCTGTATACAGATCCTGCACCAACGCATGGCTGAGCACGAAGCAGCCACATCCGATCGCCTGTAGCAAACGGAAGAAGATAAACGCCTCGAAGTTGGATGACAACAGGCATCCAGTGGCACCGAGAGCAGAGATCAAGAGACCGACCAGCAAGAGCCGCTTTCGGCCAATGGCATCGGACAGGGGGCCGATGAATAATTGTGAAAGCGCCACGCCGATAGCAAAGAGGCTCACGGAGTACGCAACGCTACTGGTTGCAACGTGGAAGGAAGAGGCGATTGCAGGGAAGGAGGGAAGAATGACGTCCAGGGGGAAAACGCCGAGCAGGCACATGAGCAAGAGCAAAGTTACTCGCATTGCATTATCTGTGTGAGGGCAATTTCGACTCATGCGGCTACGTCACTACGTCTGGAGTGTTTTAAGTGATGGTTGGTTTTGGTGGTTCGACTTTAACTGTGGTTCTGGATGTTGGGTTTTCTGTGCAGTGGGTGGGTGCTTTTCACTTTGTTATCTAATGATGTTGCATCATCGTGGCGCATCTCAATGATAGATGTGGTTGAAAGATGTACAAGCTCTGAGTCTGTGCGAAAAATAATATTATTAAGTAGGAAGTTTTACCGTCATAGATGCTTGATCACCTGTGATCTGGCGTATTGGCGCCCCGATGCGATCTGCATTCGGGCACAGGCGGGGTAGGGCCTGATCGCATAAGCCTCAGGCTTGCGCTGTACCTGTAGGAGCCGGCTTGCCGGCGATGAGGCCGGGCCTGGGAGTAACAGCTCTGGAAAGTTGTCGCCTGTGCCGGCCCTATCGCCGGCCAGCCGGCTCCTACAGGGAATCTTTTTCGGCTGTTGGAGCTCCGCCCGCCGTCACCACTTGCACCGACAACCTTGGCGTCGCCAGGTCCAGCCCGGCCTCGTCCAGCTGGCGCTTGAGCGCAAGGTTGAACGCCCGCGACACTTCCCACTGCTTGATCGGCGCGGTCTTGAAGCGGGCCCGCAAGATCGCCGAGCCCGACTCGAAACTCTCCACCCCCTGCAGCTCCAGCGGCGACCAGATGTTGCGGCGCATCAGCGGGTCGCTGCGCAGCTTCTGGCCCACTTCGCGGATCAGCGTGATGGCCTGGTCGATGTTCATGCTGTGGGGGATCGCCACCCGGAAGATCGCGTAGCCGAACTCGCGGGAGTAGTTCTTGATGCTCTTGATCTCGCTGAACGGGATGGTATGCACGATGCCGTCGATGTCGCGCAGGCGCACGGTGCGGATGGTCAGGCCCTCGACCGTGCCCAGGTGGCCGCCGACATCGACGTAGTCGTCGATGGCCAGGCTGTCCTCGATGATGATGAACAGCCCGGTGATCAGGTCGGCCACCAGCGACTGCGCGCCAAAGCCGATGGCCAGGCCGATCACGCCGGCACCGGCCAGCAGCGGGGTGACGTTCATGCCCATGTTGGCCAGGGCGACGATCACCGCAATGATGAAAATCACCACGAACATCACGTTGCGGATGAGCGGCATCATGGTTTGCGCCCGGGCGTTGGCCAGCCCGCGGCGCGAGCGCACCAGGGCGTGGTGCACGGCGGTGTCGGCAAGGATCCACACCAGCCAGGCGACGATCAGGGTGCCGGCCAGGCCCAGCAGGCGCAGGCTGATCTCGTGGCCGTCGCCCTCGGCGAAGCTGATCATCGACTGGCCCCACACGCGCAGGCCCAGCTCGATGAACACCAGCCAGATGAACAGGTGCAGCAGCAGGTAGCCGAAGTTGCGCAGGCGCTCGGCGTACACCGCCTGGCGCTTGTTGGCGCGCTTGGGGTTGGCGGCGTGGCGGCGCACCAGGCCGTTGAGCACCATGCACACCACCACCAGCACCGTGCACATCAGCGACTGGCGCAGGGCTGTGCTGGTGTCGCCGGCGGAGACGAAGGTGGCGAACAGCGAAATCGCCACCAGGATCAGCGCCGGGATGAACCAGAAGCTGCCGAGGATCTCGATGGTGTCGCTCAAGGTGCGCCGGGTCAGCCGGCGGGACAGCGGCTGGTTGCGGATAAGGTGGGCGATGGGGCGGCGAAAACGCAGGATGAACAGCCCGGTGCACAGCGCGGCGATGACGTTGGCCAGGGTTGCCAGGGCATGCGCCAGGTGGCTGCCCAAGGCGGTGGTCAGGCGCGGGTCGCTCATCGCCTCGCCAAAGGCTGCGAAGCTGCCGATCAGCCACAGCGGGCGGAACGCCTGGTGGCGCAGGATGTGCAGGGCGCGGTGGCGGTGCGGGCCGTCGAGCAGCGAGAAGGCGATCACGCAGATGGCCGAGAACAGCGTGCCGACCACCAGCGCATAGGCCAGCACCATGGCCATCGACTTGCCCAGCGAGGAGGGCAGGGCGAAGCTCAGGTACACGGTGAACACCAGCGCCACCAGCCAGGGCCCGAGCTTGCGCAGGGCGAAGCGCACCAGGTCCCAGGTGCGCGGGTGCTGGGGCAGTTCTTCGGTGAGGCCGAAGCGCACCCGCACGCGGTGGCCGATCCAGTTGAAGGCGTAGGCCAGCAGGCTCCACACCGCAATGATTGCAGCAAAGCCGAACAGGATCGCCGGCCACTGGTGCACCGGCACCACCAGCGCGGCCAGCTCGTCGCGGGCCTGGTCGATTTCTGCGGACCAGCGGATGAACGGGCTGGCCTCGCCGCTGAACTGCTTTTCGAAGTCATGCAGGGCGCCGCCGATCAGGCCGAGCACGCCCTGTTCGACGGTGGGTTGCGATTGCTTGGTGGCGTCGCGCAGTTTTTTCAGGTCGGCCAGCAGCTTGGCGCGTTGCTGGTCGTTCTCGAGGTTCTTGATCACCTCGTCCAGCGACTTGCCCAGCGGTTCTGTCGCTTCGGGCTGGGCGGGGGCGCTGCTGCCCAGCAGCCCCGGCAGGCCGGCGGCATGCAGCGGGGTGACGAACAGCAACAGCAGGAGAGTCAGGCAACGCAGGAGGGCAGGCACCGGGAAATCTACCTCAGGTCAAACGATTGACCGAGTGTAGAGGTTTATGTGGGCAGTTTCTCCAGGATCTTCCAGCAGGTGAGGCCGAAGATGCCCAGGGTGCCGATCCACATCATCAGCACGCCGATGTTGCGCTCGCGCAGGCTGAAGCCGATGGTCAGCAGCATGAGGAACAGGAACACCGGGACGAATAGCGAGAGGAACGGGGACATGGGCAGAGGTCCTTCTGCGTGGGGGCCATGTAACAAGCATAGCGGGTAGCCGGCGAAGCGGATTGACCTTGAGCAGGTCCGGCCTCTTCGCGGGTAAACCCGCTCCCACAGGTTCCCACAATGCCTGGGTCTGTGGAGACCCTGTGGGAGCAACTGTCTTGCTCAATTTCTAAAATCTAGCGCGCCCCCTGTAGGAGCCGGCTTGCCGGCGATAGGGCCGGTACAGGCGAATGCTGGCACCGGCTGTGCCGGTGATCGCCGGCAAGCCGGCTCCTACAGGATCGCGCGAAGCCCGAACCAAGCGCCGTACCTGTGGGAGCGGGTTTACCCGCGAAGAGGCCTGGCTTGCTTACATCAAGGCAACTCGCGGCTGCGGTAGAACGCCCCGAGCACCTTCACCAGGTGCGCCAGGTCATGGCTGCCGCACAGCTCGCGGATCGAATGCATGGCAAAGGTCGGCAGGCCGATGTCCACGGTGCGAACGCCCAGGTGGCTGGCGGTGATCGGGCCGATGGTCGAGCCGCAGCCCATGTCGCTGCGCACCACGAAGCTCTGTACCGGGACTTCTTCGGCCATGCACAGGTGGCGGAAGAAACCGGCGGTTTCGCTGTTGGTGGCGTAGCGCTGGTTGTTGTTGACCTTGATCACCGGCCCTGCGTTGAGTTTGGGGCCATGGTTGCCGTCGTGCTTGTCGGCGTAGTTGGGGTGCACGCCGTGGGCGTTGTCGGCCGAGACCATCAGCGAGCGCTGGATGGTGCGCACGTACTCGTCGCCGTCCGGCAGCAGGCGCTGCAGGGTCTGCTCGAGCATCGGGCCGTCGGCGCCGCAGGCCGAGCAACTGCCGACCTCTTCGTGGTCGGTGCACACCAGCACGCAGGTTTCATCGCCCTCGGCGGCCAGCAGGGCCTGCAGGCCGGCGTAGCACGACAGCAGGTTGTCCAGGCGGGCGCCGGCGATGAAGTCGCCGTTCAGGCCGATCTGCGCAGCGTCTTGCGTATCGTAGAAACTCAGCTCGTAGTCCAGCACCACGTCGGCGTTGAGTTCGTGCTCGCGGGCCAACTGCTCGGTGAGCAAGGCGCGAAAGTCGATGCGCTCGTCGCCGGCCACCTGGGCAAGAATCGGCGGCAGCTCGGTCTGTGGGTTGATCTGCCAGCCTTCGTTGGCGGTGCGGTTCAGGTGGATGGCAAGGTTGGGGATGATCGCGATCGGCAGCTTGAAGTCCACCAGCTGGCTTTCGACCTTGCCGTCACGGCGGAAGGTGACCCGCCCGGCCAGCGACAGGTCGCGGTCGAACCAGGGCGCCAGCAGCGCGCCGCCGTATACCTCGACGCCCAGTTGCAAAAAGCCCTGGCGTTGCAGCTCGGGCTGCGGCTTGACCCGCAGGCACGGGCTGTCGGTGTGGGCGCCGACCATGCGGATGCCGCCGATCAGCGGCGAATGCTTGCCCAGCTTGATGGCGATGATCGAGGAGTCGTTGCGGGTGACGTAGTAGCGCCCGCCGGGCACCGTGGCCCAGCTGTCGCGCTCGTCCAGGCGCTGGTAGCCGGCGGCTTCGAGGCGCTGCGCCAGGCTTGCGGTGGCATGGAAGGGCGTCGGGGAGGCCTTGAGGAATTCGATCAGGCCGGTATTCAGTGCTTCGCGCATAACTCACTCCAAATTCGAGCTTCAAGCCACAAGCTGCAAGCTTCAAGCAAAGGCAGCCCGCGGGGCAAGCGCCTCAGCGGTCTATCCTGGTTTTTTCTTGCAACTGGTAGCTTGCAGCTTAAAAGGGTGCCGGGCATTCGAACTTCAACCGCTCCCCGGAAACCGGGTGGGTGAAGCTCAGCATCGAGGCATGCAGGCACAGCCGCTCATGGGCCGCCAGTGCTTCGGGGTTGGCATACAGGCGGTCGCCCAGCAACGGGTGGCCGATTGACAGCATGTGCACGCGCAACTGGTGCGAACGGCCGGTGATCGGCGTCAGTTCCACCCTGCAATAGTCGCCGCAGCGCTCGAGGATGCGCCAGAAGGTCAGCGCATGCTTGCCCTGCTCGTGGTCCACCACGTGGCGCGGCTTGGTGGGCGGGTCGTAGCGCAGCGGCAGGTCGATGCTGCCGCTGTCCAGGGCCGGTTGCCCCCAGCACAGCGCGGTGTAGGCCTTTTCTGTCTCGCGGTCGTGGAACTGGCGCGACAGTTCGCGGTGGCTGTCGGCATCGCGGGCCAGCAGGATGATGCCGGAGGTTTCCCAGTCCAGGCGGTGCACGATCAGCGCGTCGGGGTAGCCGTTTTCCTGCAGGCGGGTGATCAGGCAGTCCTTGTTGTCCTCGGCGCGGCCCGGCACCGACAGCAGCAGGGTCGGCTTGTTGATCACCAGGATGGCGGCGTCTTCGTGAAGGATCTGGATGTTCGACAGCGGCATTTTTCAGGGTCTCGCAAAAGCACTGTGGGAGCGGGCTTGCCCCGCGATGGCCATCGAAAGCCATCGCGGGGCAAGCCCGCTCCCACGGGTGTACCTGGGAATGCTGGGTTGAATCAGCGTTCCGGCAGGGTGATGTTCAGCTCCAGGATCGAGCAGCTGCCCTGGTTTTCCAGTGCCACCTGCACATCGTCGTTGCCGATGTTGACGTACTTGCGGATCACCTCGACCAGTTCCTTCTGCAAGGCGGGCAGGTAGTCCGGGGTGCTGCGCTGGCCGCGCTCGTGCGCCACGATGATCTGTAGACGCTCTTTCGCTACCGACGCGCTGGTCTGTTTCTGCCTGCCACGAAAGAAGTCAAAAAGGTTCATGGTTTACTTGCCTCCAAACAGTCGCGCGAAGAATCCTTGCTTCGGCACTTCAATGAACCGCAGGGGCTTTTCTTTGCCCAGCAGACGGTCAACGGTATCACTGTACGCCTGGCCGGCATCGCTCTGGTCGTCAAGGATGACCGGGATGCCCTGGTTGGAGGCCTTCAGTACGGCTTGCGATTCCGGGATCACGCCCTTGAGCTTGATCGCCAGGATTTCTTCGACGTCGGCGATGCTGAGCATTTCGCCCTTTTCGACGCGCTCTGGGTGGTAACGGGTGATCAGCAGGTGTTCCTTGATCGGCTCCTCGCCGTTCTCGGAGCGGCGCGACTTGCTCGACAGGATGCCCAGCATGCGGTCCGAGTCACGTACCGACGACACTTCGGGGTTGGTCACGACAATGGCTTCGTCGGCGAAGTACATCGCCAGGTGCGCGCCTTTCTCGATACCGGCCGGGGAGTCGCAGATGACGTAGTCGAACTGTTCTTTCAGTTCCATCAGGACTTTTTCGACGCCTTCCTGGGTGAGGGCGTCCTTGTCACGGGTTTGGCTGGCGGCCAGCACGAACAGGTTTTCGAGGCGCTTGTCCTTGATCAGGGCCTGTTGCAGGTTGGCTTCGCCGTTGACCACGTTGACGAAGTCGTACACCACGCGGCGTTCGCAGCCCATGATCAGGTCGAGGTTACGCAGGCCGACGTCGAAGTCGACGATGACAGTCTTGTGGCCGCGCAACGCGAGGCCGGTACCGATGGCGGCGCTGGTGGTGGTCTTGCCCACACCCCCCTTGCCGGAAGTAACCACGAGAATCTTGGCCAAGGTGTTTCACCCCTAAATAATCGGGACAGGCGTCCCTGCAAATACAAAAAACGGCAACGGTAATGAAAGTTGCGCTAAAAATGCCGGCAAGTATCCGTTAAAGACGGGTGATGTTCAACACATCGCCGGACAGGCTGACCTGTACCGGCGCCCCCCATAGCGGGTCACGGCGCAGGTCTTCGCAGACCCTGTACTGGCCGGCGATGGAGACCATTTCGGCGGTCATTTGCTGGCAGAAGATCCGCGCCTTGGTGTTGCCCTTGATGCCGGCCAGGGCACGGCCGCGCATGGCGCCGTACACATGGATGTTGCCGTCGGCCAGAAGTTCCGCGCCCGGGCTTACGGAGCCGGTGACGATCAGGTCGCCGCCCTGGGCGTAGATCTGCTGGCCGCCGCGCACTGGCGAGGTGATGATGCGCGTCGGGCGCACCTCGGGCTCGGCCGGGGCAGGGGGCGGTGGCGGCGCAGGTTCGGGTTTTTTTACCTCGGGCTCGGGCTCCAGCGGGCGCTCGCGGGCGCCGGACGGCGGCAGCACCGGCAGGTCGATGGCAATCGCCGCAGCGATGTCCTCGATGCGGCTGGCACGAATCGCCAGGGTGCGCAGGCCATGGTGGCGGCAGATGCGCATCAGCCCGGGCAGGTCGATGGCGCCTTCGTTTGCAGGCAGCTTGTCCAACGCCAGCACCAGCGGCGTATTGCTGAAGAAGTTCGGCGCCTGCACGACCTTGGCCGCCAACTGGCGGTCGAGGGACTCGAGGTCGTTGCGCGCCAGCTCCAGCACGGTGATGGCAAGCATGCTGCCCTTGAGCTGGAACACGGGGGCGGTGTCGGGTGTCTGGTTGAGGCTCATGGTCTGCATAGACGGCTTGTTGCGAAAAAAGTGCCCTGACTTATAGCGATAAGACCGATTGCCCGCAACCGATGTAGAATGCCCGGCCCTTGTCTTGCTGGAAGCTTCAATGGAACGCCCGCGTTTTCGTACCCTTTACCTTCACCCGCGATTCTGGGCCCTGTGGCTCGGCCTGGGTCTGCTGTGGCTGATCGCCCTGTTGCCCTACCGCGCACTGCTGGGGCTGGGGCGCGCCCTGGGCGCGGTGATGTACCGGGTTGCCGGCGAGCGTCGGCGCATTGCCGCACGCAATCTGGAGCTGTGTTTCCCCGAGCTTTCCAGCGACGAACGGCAGCGCCTGCTGAAAGAAAACTTCGCCTCCACTGGCATTGCCTTCTTCGAGATGGCCATGAGCTGGTGGTGGCCCAAGGCCCGCCTGGCGCGCCTGGCGCACATCGAGGGTATCGAGCACCTGCAGGCCGCCCAGCGTGAAGGCGAGGGCGCCATCTTGATGGCGGTGCACTTCACCACCCTGGAAATCGGCGCCGCGCTGCTGGGCCAAGCTCATACCATCGATGGCATGTACCGCGAGCATGGCAACGCGGTGTTCGACTTCATCCAGCGCCGTGGCCGTGAACGGCATAACCCCGACTCGCTGGCGGTTGAGCGTGACGATGTGCGCGGCATGCTCAAGCTGCTGCGCAAGGGCCGGGCGATCTGGTACGCACCGGACCAGGACTACGGCACCAAGCAAAGCATCTTCGTGCCGCTGTTCGGCATCCCGGCGGCCACGGTCACCGCTACCAGCAAATTCGCCCGGCTGGGCAAGGCGCGGGTGATCCCGTTCACCCAAAAGCGTCTGGATGACGGCAGCGGCTACCGGCTGGTGGTGCACCCGCCGCTGGAGGGCTTCCCAGGTGAAACCGAAGAAGCCGATTGCCTGCGCATCAACCAGTGGGTCGAAGGTGTGCTGCGCGAATGCCCCGAGCAGTACCTGTGGGCGCACCGGCGCTTCAAGTCGCGCCCCGAAGGTGAGCCGCGGCTGTACGACAAGAAAAAACGCTAGGCCTTTGCCTATGCTGCGTGGGAGCGGGCTTGCCCCGCGATAGGGCAGGTACAGGCAATCACGGAATCCAGGAAGGAAGCATGACCCCAACCACCGGCCTGATCCTCTCTGGCGGCGGTGCCCGCGCCGCCTACCAGGTCGGCGTGCTCGCCGGCATCGCCGACCTGCTGCCCGCCGGCGCCGCCAACCCCTTCCCGGTGATCGTCGGCACCTCTGCCGGGGCGATCAATGCGGTCAAGCTGGCCAGCGGCGCCACCCGCTTCGCCGACTCGATCCACCAGCTCACGGCCTTCTGGCAGAACTTTCAGAGCCACCTGGTACTGCGCAGCGACTGGCCCGGGGTCATTCGCCAGGCCAGCCGCTTCTTTGGCCACAGCTTGCTGGGCCTGGGCAGCCAGGTGCCGGTGGCTTTGCTCGACAGCCGCCCGTTGCGCGGCCTGTTGCACGAACACCTGAACCTGGACGGCATCGCCCACTCGCTGGCGGCCAACCAGTTGCGCGCTGTGGCCGTGACGGCGTTCGGCTATGAGTCGGGGCAGGCGGTAACCTTCTACCAGGGCCAGGGTGCCATCGAGCCTTGGCTGCGCCACCGGCGCATCGGTATGCCGACGCCACTGACGGTCGATCACTTGCTGGCCAGCTCGGCCATCCCGTTGCTGTTTGCTCCGGTGCTGCTGGGCGAGGAGTATTTCGGCGATGGTGCGGTGCGCCAGTCGGCGCCGATCAGCCCGGCGTTGCACCTTGGTGCCAGCCGGGTGCTGGTGGTGGGGGTCAGTGGCAACCCGCAGCGCCCGGCACCGCCCTTGCCTACCCAGCGGGTGTTCAGTGGCAAGCAGCCGAGCCTGGCGCAGATTGGCGGCCACATGCTCAACAGCACCTTCATCGACAGCCTCGAGGACGATATCGAGTTGCTGCAGCGGCTCAATCACCTGAGCCACCTGTTGCCGGCGCACCTGGATACGCGGCGCTTGGGGTTGGCGCCGATCGAGGTGCTGGTGGTGGCGCCCAGCCAGCCGCTGGATGAGATCGCCGCGCGGCACCGGCGGGAGTTGCCGGCTGCTTTACGCATGTTTTTGCGTGGGCCGGGGGCTACCAGGACCAGCGGGGCGGGGGTTTTGAGTTATTTGCTGTTCGAGGCGAGTTATTGCAGTGAGTTGATTGAGTTGGGGCGGCGGGATGCGTTGGCCAAGAAGCGGGAGTTGTGTCAGTTTCTTGGGATCTAAGGTTTGTTTGTTTGTTTGTTTGTTTGTTTGTTTGTTTGTTTGTGGATTGTATGCGCATTCGTTATTTGTATTGACGCTTATTCACCTTTCCGCCCTTACGGCGGCTTACTTTGGTCTTGGCCAAAGTAAGCAAAGCCGCTCGCTCCCATCATCCGGCCCCTGCGCTGCGCTCCGGGGTACCCTCACTCCGGGCTTGCTCCGGGGGTACGCGCCGACGGGCCGTCCCTGGCCCGATCGGCGCTCGACCGGCATCCATGCCGGTCGCCCCCCTACGCAATCCCTGCGTTCGGCCTCCTGAAGTCGCGAAGTTAGGGGCGGCGCCTGTGAGTACGCAGCTCGGTCGCTAGTTGCCATCGTGGGAACTCAGGATTGAATCGCGGGGCAAGTCGCAGCGGCGCACCGCCGCTCCCACGCTGGAACTGTGTACAAATATCTAACGTGGGAGCGGGCTTGCCCCGCGATGGCGTCAGAACAAACAACACATCAATAACAATCAAACCAATATCCCCGCTCTTGATCTGGCTCTTGATCTGGCTCTGGCTCTTGATCTTGCTTCTAAGCGCGCAACAGTTCAGGCAACACAAATCGCGACTTCAGGAGGCCGAGCGTAGGGATTGCGTAGGAGGGCGACCGGCATGGATGCCGGTCGAGCGCCGATCGGGCCAGGGACGGCCCGTCGGCGCGTACCTCCGGAGCAAGCCCGGAGCGAGGGAACCCCCGAAGCGCAGCGTAGGGGGCCGGATGATGGGAGCAGGGCGGCTTTGGTTACTTTGGCCGCGACCAAAGTAACCCGCCGTAAGGGCGGAAAGGTGACGAAAAGCCGCCATCATCAACGAATGCGCATACATCTACCAAAGCAATCACCCTAAGCCCTAAGCCCTAAGCCCTAAGCCCTGAAAAACCCCAATCACTCCGCAATCTGCAACCGCCGCGCCTGCGTATACACATACCGCACCTTCTCATACTCAAATGGCGAATTGGTCTGCCCATACCGGAAGTTGGTGGTATAGCGCTTGTCCACCGCCCGCAGCAAGGTGATCTCCGGGTGATCACTGGCCGTATCCGGCACATCCAGGTAATTCACCGCCTGCTCACCCACGTAATCCACCACCAACCCGGTAGTGTCCCGCAGGTTCGAAGGCCCGAAGATCGGCAGCATGATGTACGGCCCCTCCGGCACCCCGTAGAACCCCAGGGTCTGGCCAAAGTCTTCGCTCTGGCGTGGCAGCCCCATCTTGGTCGCCGGGTCCCACAGCCCGCCCACGCCAATGATGGTGTTGAACATCAGGCGCGCGGTGATCTCGGCCGAGCGCTTGGCCTTGAGCTGCAACACACTGTTGAACAGGTTCGGCACATCACCCAGGTTGTTGAAGAAGTTGCTCACCCCGGTACGTACGAAACCCGGCGTGATGTAGCGGTAGCCATCGACCACCGGCAGGAACACCCATTGGTCGAAGCGGTAGTTGAAGTGGTACACGCGCCGGTTCATCGACTCCAGCGGGTCGTAGATGTTCAGCGCGCCCAGGGTGGAGCGCTCGAACTCGCGCTGGTCCAGCCCCGGGTTGAATTTCAGCTCGCGCAGCGGGTCGAGAAAACCGTCTTGTTCGGCGGACAGGGTGCCGATGTTGTCGGCCTCGACCACGCTGGCGCGCGGCGCGACCTCTTCGGCCAGGGCGTGGCCGCTGGCGAGCAGGGCAGTGATGAGCAGCAGGCGGTTAACCACGGAAGAACTCCAGCATGGCGTCGCTGTTGACGCGGTAGTTGAGGTTGCCGCAGTGGCCACCATGGGGGTACAGGGTCAGGCGCTCGCCGAATACCCGGCGCAGGAAACCGATGTCGCCAGGGCCGAGGATCACGTCATCGGCATTGTGCATCACGGCGATCTTCGGGCTGTTGTGCAGGTAGTCTTCCAACGCGTACAGGCTAACCTGGTCGACCAGTTGCAACAGGCTGTTGCCGTCGGTGCGGGCGCGCCACATCGGGATCACCTGCTCGGTCAGGTAGCAGTCGAAGTCGCATTGCAGGGCACGTTTGAAGAACGGCGTGAGGCTGCTGCCCTCGGTGATCGGGTATTTGGGCGGGATGATCAGGCCGCGGCGGTTGATCAGGTCGGAGGTGAAGGCGATGTCGGCCGCCGAGAAGCGGAACGAGGTGCCGATCAGCATGGCCATCTGCTCGTTGGACAGGTGCTCGCGGGACTTCTGGAAGTCATACAGCAGCGCTTCGTTGAGGTCGATGTAGCCCTTGTCCTGGAAGTAACGGGTGAGTTTTTCCAGCATCAGTTCATAGAAAGTGGTGCTCTTGTCGATACCTTTCACCCGGGTTTGCACCAGCTTGTCCAGGTTGCTGATCGAGGTGTACAGGTTGACCGGCGGGTTGAGCAGCAGCACGCGCTTGAAGTTGAAGCTGCGCCTGGTTTCGTCCAGGTGGCTGACGAACGCCGCGTCCAGCGCACCCAGGCTGTAGCCGCTCAGGTAGAACTCGCTGATCGGCAGGCGCGGGTGCTGGGCACGCACCGCTTGCATGACCCGGTACAGGTCTTCGGCGTCCTCGCGGGACACGCCCGGGGTGGCGAAGCGCGAGGCGGCGCTCATGAAGTCGTAGCTGGTGGGGGAAGACAGCTGCACCACGTGGTAGCCGGCCTGGTAGAACAGCTTTTTCAGGTACTCGTTGATCGAGCTGGAGTAGGGCGCGCCGGTACCGGCAATCAAGAAGATCAGCGGCGCCTCGTGGTCCTGCTTGGCCAGGCGGTAGCGCAGCTTCTTCACCGCCCAGAAGTTGTCCGGCAGGGTGAACTCGCGCTCCGGGCGCAGGTTGAGGCTGTAGTCGGCCTGGTCGATCTCGTCGTCGCTGGGCAGCGTCGGGCGCTGCTCCGGCGGGGTGGTGGCGATGGTCGCCTCGAACGGGTTGGTCAACGGGTAGCCGTAGCTGGCGGCGTCGATATCCCGCGCCGTAGCGGTTGCCGCCATGAGCAGGCCACCCAGCAGGGCGACGAGGCGCAAAGGTCGAAACATTAATATTCCCCCAGGAATAGGTGATGCAGTACGCAGGCTAGGACCACGGGGCGCTTGGCAAAGTTGCCAGGTGCGCTGTTGTTTGTGGCGCCAGAGGTTGCCGTGCCGCCAAGATCGTTTTCAGCAACATAGCTGGATGGCCATGATTTTGCCTTAAGTCATGCCCTGGGCGATCATGCAGCGTTTCGATGACTGCTATTGGAGAACCGGATGTCTCGTTCGCTGCAGGCTGCGGTCTTGCTGTTGTTCCTGGCCGGGTGGCTGGCTGCCAGCTATGGCGTGCGCTACGGGCTGATGGAAGATGCCCGCTGGGTCGGGCTGTGCACGCTGCCGGGGGAATACTGGCAGTGCCAGGTGCGTTCGCTGCTGGGGCTGGGTATTCATTTTCAGCTGATCGCCTGGGGCGCGTTGGGGCTGGCGTTGCTTGCGCAGCTTGTGGCGAAACGGCCCGGCTGGTGGCTGGCACTGTTGGCGCTGGTGTTCGGGCTGCCGGCACTGGTGCTGTATACCGCCAGCATTGGCGTGTTTGCGGTGGTACTGGCGGGGTTGCGCTTGGTCAGGCAACCAAGCAAGGGCTGAAAGGGGCCGCTGTGCGGCCCAATCGCGGCACAAGGCCGCTCCTACAGAATTGCATCAAGCCTCAGGCCGATAGGATCTCTGTGGGAAGCGGCCTTGTGTCGCGATCGGGGACGAAGTCCTCGCCTGCGGCCTCAAGTCTGGCGCAGCCGCAGGCTACGCCAAAGGGCCCCCACCATCAGCACACTGACCAGCGCCCAGCCCCAGGCCTGCTGGTTCTCCAGCCCCTCGCGCCATAACTGCGGCGCCATCCCGGCGCCCACGATAAGCGCCAGTAACGCCACCTCCGCCCGCCGCGCCGGCACCGGCCGCAGCAGGTACACCACCGCCGGCAGCAGCAATGCTGCGCTTGGGAAGCTGCGATAACGTGGGTCGAACACCATCGCCAGCATGCTCACCGCTGCAGCAAAGCCTGCTGCCAGCAACCATTTGCCCCCATGCGCTTCAAGCCAGGCGAACAGCCGCTGGCGCCAGCCCTCGCGGCGGGCAAGGGCCAGTGCACCATGGGCCAGCACCAGCAGGTTGAGCCCGGCCAGCATCACCGCCCACAACCATTCCCCGGCAAACCGTGCATTGGTGCGCATCAGCTCGCCCCACAGGCCCAGGCCGGCGGTACCCAGCGCGGCCAGCAGCGGCAGCAGCAGGGCGGCGCGGTTGTCGACCGGGCGCCCGGCCAGTACCAGCGTGGCCAGCCACAGCAGCAGCGAAGCCAGCAACCATTGCGGCCACAGCGAAAGGTTGCTCACCGGCCCTTCGAGTACCCCCTTGTCCTGGCGGTCGGCGTCGTACAGCCCCCAGTAACCACCCACAGCGCCTTCGCTGGCGCGCTTCCATGGCTGGTCGAAGGCCTCGATCAGGTTGTAGTGCCAGCCGTTGGCCTCGGCCAGGGTGACGAAACCGCGAATGAACAGCGCCTCGTTGAGCCGGCTGGGTACGGCGGTCTCGCGTTGGCGGCCCTCGCTGGGCCAGCCGGTTTCGCCAATGAAAATGTCCTTGGGTGCAAAACGATTACCGAACACCTGGCGCACGTCGGCCACATGGGCCAGCGCCGCCTCGATGCCGCGCGGGTCGTCCTCCCAGTAGGGCAGCAGGTGGATGGTGAGAAAGTCCACCGCCGGTGCGATCTCTGGGTGCTGCAGCCAGAACTCCCAGACATCGGCGTAGGTCACCGGCACCTTCACCTGGCTTTTGACCCGCTGGATGAGCCCGGCCAGGCGTTCGCCGGTCACCTCCTTGCGCAGCAGTGTCTCATTGCCGACGATCACCGCGCTGACCACGTCCGGGTTGGCGTTGGCGGCGGCGATCAGCAGGTCGATTTCCTGCTCGGTATTGGCCGGGTCGGCGTTCACCCAGGCGCCGAGCATCACCTTCAGCCCGTGCTTGCGGGCCAGCGCCGGGATCGCCTCCAGGCCGGTCTGCGAGTAGGTGCGGATGCACTGGAAGCGCTCGGCCAGGAGCGCCAGGTCGGCGTCCATGCGTGCCGGGCGCAGGCGAAACGGCTGGTCGAACGGCGACTGGTCCTTGTCGAACGGGGTGTACGAGGCGCATTGCAGCTTGTGCGTGGGGCTGGCGGCGTCGGGCAGGTGTACCGGCCGGCCCAGGCCGTACCACAAGGTGGCAAGGCCGGTGAGGGCGAGCAGGCAGGCGAGCAGGTAGGTAATGCGGGGCATCGGGCGGTCCGTCGTCTGATTCGATTGCGAGGGGGCCGGTACAGGCCACCCAAAGCCTGTGATAGTAGCCCGGCGCCAAGTGTTTGGCATGCAAGGATCGCGCAGGCCTGCCCGGGGCGATGGCGCTAATGGCACAGTGCTGTCGCTGATCGTTCGGTAAGTGTCGCTGACAGATCAGGTCCGGCGGCGGGTCAGGTCGATGATGCAATCTCCAAGACCTGACGAGGGAATGCTTTGATGGCTACTTTTACAAGAATGCGCCGTTTCCTGGGTGTGGGCACTGCCGTGGTGCTGGCCATGGGCGCAGCCCAGGCCATGGCCAAGGAAGTGAGCATCGGTTACGTGGATGGCTGGTCCGACAGTGTGGCAACCACCAACGTGGCCGCCGAAGTGATCAGGCAGAAACTTGGCTACGACGTCAAGCTGCAGGCTGTGGCCACCGGCATCATGTGGCAGGGCGTCGCCACCGGCAAACTCGACGCCATGCTCTCGGCCTGGCTGCCAGTCACCCACGGTGAATACTGGACCAAGAACAAAGATAACGTGGTCGACTACGGCCCCAACTTCAAGGATGCCAAGATCGGCCTGATCGTCCCCGAATACGTCAAGGCCAACAGCATCGAAGACCTCAAGACCGACGCCAGCTTCAAGCAGAAGATCGTCGGTATCGACGCAGGCTCCGGCGTGATGCTCAAGACCGAGCAGGCCATCAAGGATTACGACCTCACCGGCTACAAGCTCACCGCAAGCTCCGGTGCTGCGATGACCGCAGAGCTTGGCCGTTCCTACGCCAAGCAGCAGTCCATCGCCGTGACCGGCTGGGTGCCGCACTGGATGTTCGCCAAGTGGAAGCTGAAATTCCTCGAAGACCCCAAAGGCGTGTACGGCGCGGCTGAAACGGTCAACAGCATCGGTAGTAAGGAATTGGCCACCAAGGCCCCGGAAGTGGCCGAGTTCCTCAAGAAGTTCAGCTGGCAGTCCAAGGACGAGATCGGCGAGGTGATGCTGGCCATCCAGGAGGGCGCCAAGCCTGAAGCGGCAGCCAAGGACTGGGTGGCCAAGCACCCGGAGCGGGTCAAGGAGTGGACCGGCAAGTAAGCTGCAACGCAGATCATTGTAGGAGCCGGCACGGGCCTGAAGTTTATGCAATTCCTGTGGGAGCGGCTGGCTTCATATCTGCAACATGCCAGTCCAGAAACAGCCCTGTCCACCCGCGCAGGGCTGTTTTGTTACAAAATCTGCAAAACACCGTTGCATCTAAGACTAAGGTCGTCTGGTTGGCGCCCAACGGCAGCATAAAGTGGAGTCGGGTTCTCCCTACATCTGTGCTGCTAGGACAAAAACAATGAACGACAGCATTTACCTTTCGATACAGAACAGTCCGCGCTTCAAGGAACTGGTCACCAAGCGCGAGCGCTTCGCCTGGATTCTCTCGGCGATCATGCTCGGTCTTTACTGCGCCTTCATCCTCCTCATCGCCTATGGCCCGCAGGTTCTGGGCGCCAAGCTCAGCCCCGAGTCGTCGATCACCTGGGGCATTCCGCTGGGGGTCGGCCTGATCCTCTCGGCGTTCGTGCTCACCGCCATCTACGTGCGTCGTGCCAATGGCGAGTTCGACGAGCTGAACAAGGCCATTCTCGAGGAGGCCAAGCAATGATCCGTCACGCCAAGACCCTGGCAGTACTGGCCTGCGGCGCGTTCGCACCCGCCGTGTGGGCGGCCGATGCGCTGACCGGCGAGGTGCAGAAACAACCCCTTAACGTGGCGGCCATCGCCATGTTCGTGGCCTTCGTCGCCTTCACCCTGGGGATTACCTACTGGGCCTCCAAACGCAACAAGTCGGCCGCTGACTACTACGCTGCCGGCGGCAAGATCACCGGCTTCCAGAACGGCCTGGCAATCGCCGGCGACTATATGTCGGCGGCCTCGTTCCTGGGGATTTCCGCGCTGGTGTTCACCTCGGGCTACGACGGCCTGATCTACTCCATCGGCTTTTTGGTCGGCTGGCCGATCATCCTGTTCCTGATCGCCGAGCGCCTGCGCAACCTGGGCAAGTACACCTTTGCCGACGTGGCCTCGTACCGCCTCGGGCAGAAGGAAATCCGCACCCTGTCGGCCTCCGGCTCGCTGGTGGTGGTGGCCTTCTACCTGATCGCGCAGATGGTCGGTGCCGGCAAGCTGATCGAGCTGCTGTTCGGCCTGGACTACCACGTGGCGGTCATCCTGGTGGGCATCCTGATGTGCCTGTACGTGCTGTTCGGCGGCATGCTGGCGACCACCTGGGTGCAGATCATCAAGGCCGTGCTGCTGCTGTCCGGTGCCAGCTTCATGGCGCTGATGGTGATGAAGCACGTGGGCTTTGACTTCAACACGCTGTTCTCCGAGGCGATCAAGGTGCACGCCAAGGGCGAGGCGATCATGAGCCCGGGCGGCCTGGTCAAGGACCCGATCTCGGCCTTCTCGCTGGGCCTGGCGCTGATGTTCGGTACCGCAGGCCTGCCGCACATCCTGATGCGCTTCTTCACCGTCAGTGACGCCAAGGAAGCCCGCAAGAGCGTGCTCTACGCCACCGGTTTCATCGGCTACTTCTACATCCTGACCTTCATCATCGGCTTCGGCGCGATCCTGCTGGTCAGCACCAACCCGGACTTCAAGGACGCCGCCGGCGCCCTGATCGGCGGCAACAACATGGCCGCGGTGCACCTGGCCGATGCCGTGGGTGGCAGCGTGTTCCTCGGCTTCATCTCGGCGGTGGCCTTCGCCACCATCCTGGCGGTGGTTGCCGGCCTGACCCTGGCCGGTGCCTCGGCGGTGTCGCACGACCTGTACGCCAGCGTGTGGCGCAAGGGCAAGGCCAACGACAAGGACGAGATCCGCGTGTCGAAAATCACCACCATCGCCCTCGGCGTGCTGGCGATCGGCCTGGGCATCCTGTTCGAGAAGCAGAACATCGCCTTCATGGTCGGCCTGGCCTTCTCCATCGCCGCCAGCTGCAACTTCCCGGTACTGCTGCTCTCGATGTACTGGAAGAAACTGACCACCCGCGGCGCCATGATCGGCGGCTGGCTGGGCCTGGTGAGTGCGGTGGGCCTGATGATCCTCGGCCCGACCATCTGGGTGCAGATCCTCGGCCACGAGAAAGCCATCTACCCGTACGAGTACCCGGCGCTGTTCTCGATGATCATCGCCTTCGCCGGTATCTGGTTCTTCTCGGTCACCGACAAGTCCAAGGCTGCCGAAAACGAGCGCGCGCTGTTCTTCCCGCAGTTCGTCCGCTCACAGACGGGCCTGGGTGCCAGCGGTGCGGTTTCCCACTGACCCTTGCCTGAGGTAACGACAACGCCCCGCCTGCCGGGGCGTTGTCGTTTCTGCGTTTGGGAAATTTCCCGGTGCAGCTCGGAGCGCTCCTCACGACCCTGGCCGGATTTGCACGAATAATCCCTCGCTCCAGCCTGTGGGTGTTGCATCTGTCTTTAGGAAATTTCTCTTTTGTATTGGGAAGCGTCCTGCATTCAGCGGCCTTGCACCCGTGGAAAATGCTGGTTGATATCGTTTGGCCATGATCGCCTTCGCCTTCGACGCAGGCCTGGCCAGGCGAGCACCGGCAACCCATTTTCAAGGGCTGGGCCCTTGGCACCGTGAGGGACAACGACATGCACAAGGCACTGGTGGTCGACGACCATCCCTTCATCCGCTCCAGCGTCTGCCTGCAACTGCGCAACGACCGCCTGAAAGTGGTCGGCCAGGCCGACAATGGCGTCGACGCCGTACGCCTGGCACGCGAGCAGAAGCCCGACCTGGTAATCCTCGACATCACCATCCCGGGCCTTGACGGTCTGCAGGTGCTGTCACGGCTGCGGGCCATGGAGCAGCCCCCCAAGGTGCTGATACTCACCTCGCAACTGGCCGACTTCTTCTCCCTGCGCTGCATGAAGGCCGGGGCGGCAGGCTTCGTGTCCAAGAGCGACGACCTGCGCGAACTGAGCAAGGCGGTACTGGCCCTGCGTTCGGGCTACACCTACTTCCCCGACGTGGCCCTGAGCTCGGTGTGCCGCCAGGACATGACCACCAGTGAGGCCGAACGCCTGGCCCGTCTCAGCGACCGCGAAATGATCATCCTCCAGCACCTGGCCCGGGGTCTGAGCAACAAGACCATCGCCGAGCGCATGCTGCTGAGCAACAAGACCATCAGCACCTACAAGGCGCGCTTGCTGGACAAGCTGCGAGTCGGTTCGGTGGTCGAGCTGGCCGACCTGGCCCGGCGCAACCTGCTGGTATAGGTGCGCGGTGCGACTTGCATGGCTGGTAGTGCTTGGCCAGTTGCTGTGCTACCCGGCTGTACTGGCCGCCATGCCACAGCCGCAGCTGTATGGGCGCGCCGTGCTTGAGGGGCGCCGGCTGGAGCCGAGCGAGGCGCAACTGCGCTGGTTGTGGCAGCGCCGCGAGTTGAGGCTGGCAGTACTGCGCGCCGACAATCCGCCACTGGACATCCTTGGCCTGGGGCGTGAGTACGAAGGCATCAGCGCCGACTACGCCGGGCTGATTGCCGAGCACCTGCAGCTCAGGGTCGAGGTGGTGCCGTTCGCCTCGCTTGATGAAGCGCTAGCCGCCGTGCGCACGGGCAACGCCGACCTGCTGGCCAGCGTTACCGCGCAGCAGGCCGCAGACGCCGGTCTGCTGCTGTCGACCGGCTACGCCGATGATCGCCCGATGCGGGTAGCCCGTGAGGATGACGAACATGGTTGTGCGTCCGGTGCGCCCCTGCGCCTGGCCATGCGTGAAGGCTATCGCAGCCTGGGCAGCATCCTTGCGGTGTACCCGCAGGCCCAGGTGCAAGTGTACCCCTCGGTACGCGCGGCCATGGGTGCCTTGACCTTCGGTCAGGCCGACCTGTACCTGGGCGGTGCGCTGGAGAGCCAGTACCAGCTGGGCAAGGGCCTGTTGCGCAGGATCGAGGCAATCGACTGCCCGGCCTTGCCCAGCCAACCGCTGGGCTTTGCCTCGGCACCGTTCAACGAGCCGCTGCATGCTTTGGTGGATGCGGTGCTGGCGACTATCCCGGCCACTCAGCACCAGCGCATCCTGCAACGCTGGGCCGGGCAGGGCGTGGTGGAGCGCACCCCCTTGCAACTGAGCGAAGCCGAGCGGCGCTGGCTGCAGCGCCACCCGAAGGTGCGGGTGCTGCTCAACGAACACTACCCGCCGATCAGCTACCGGGATGGCGAGGGCAACCTGCGTGGCCTGGCGGTGGATGTGCTGCAGCGCATCGCCCGGCGCACCGGCCTGCAGCTGGAGCTGAGTGGCGGCGGCACCCTGGAGCGCATGATAGAGGACTTGCGCCAAGGTAAAGTCGACCTGCTCGGCGGTATTACGCCCAGTGAGCAGCGTGCCGACCACCTGGCATTCAGCCGTGCATTCATCAGCTCGCCGCGAGTGCTGGTGACGCTCGACCGGCCAGGTGCACCCAGCAGTTTCGAGGAGCTGCAGGGCCTGCGTCTGGCCATGTCCCGCAGCGGTTTCCCCCATGCGTTTCTGCACCAGCATCACCAGGGTGTTCAACGGGTAGATGCCGATGGCCCGGTAGATGCGGTGTGGCGGGTTGCCAGCGGCCGCGCCGATGCTGCCCTGGTACCGCTGATCGGCGCCCAGGCCCTGACCGAGCGCATGTACCCCACGCGCCTGAAGGTCAGCGCCAGCCTGCCGCTGGAGCCGGCCTATTTCACCTTCGCCAGCCAGCGCGGGGCGCTGGAGCTGCAGTCAATCCTGAACAAGGCCCTGCTGAGCCTCTCGCCCCAGGAACTGGATACCCTGGGCCGACGCTGGCGCAACGAGGTGATCGTCGCCGACAGCTTCTGGCAGCGTTACCGCGTGCAGGTGTTGCAGGGCTTCGCAGCTGTAGCCTTGGCGCTGCTGTTGGCCCTGGCCTGGGTGCGTTATCTGCGCCGGCTGGTGCGAGTGCGTGAGCGCGCCGAGCAGGCCCTGGCGCATCAGTTGGCGTTCATGGGGGTAATGATCGACGGCACCCCGCACCCCATCTATGTGTGTGATCGCCAGGGGCGGCTGCGCACCTGCAACAGCAGCTACCTGCAGGCGCTGGGCAAGGCCCGCGAAGAGGTGCTCGGGCAGCCGATCGGTCTTGATGAGGCCTGCGCCTGGCAGCGCGGCTGGAAGCAGGTGCTGGCCGACGGTCAGGCGCGGGTCGAGGATTGCCAGGTGGTACTGGCTGAAGGCCGCGAGTTTACGCTGTATCACTGGATGCTGCCGTACGGCTGCAACGAAGAGGGCGGAGTCATCGCCGGTTGGGTCGACGTTACCGAGCGTCAGTGCCTGCAGGCCGAACTGCTGGCGGCCAAGGTGGAGGCCGACGATGCCAACCAGGCCAAGACGCGCTTTCTGGCGACCATGAGCCACGAGATCCGCACCCCCATGAATGCCGTGCTGGGCATGCTCGAACTGGCCCTGCGCAAGGCCGAGCAGGGGGTACTGGACCGCTTGTCGATCGAGGTGGCCTCGGATGCCGCACGCAGCCTGCTGGAGCTGATTGGCGACATCCTCGACGTGACCCGCATCGAGTCCGGCCACCTGACGCTCAACCCGCAACCGCTGGCGCTACGCGAGCATGTGGCCGGGGTGGTCCAGCTGTTCGAGCAACAGGCACGGGCCAAGGGCCTGCAGCTTTCGCTGGAGCTGGAGGGACCGGTGGACCTCGAGGTGCTGCTCGACCCGCTGCGTTTCAAGCAGGTGCTGGCCAACCTGATCAGCAATGCCATCAAGTTCACCCACAAAGGTGGCGTGCGGGTGGCATTGCGCGCCACCTTGCAGGCCCGCCAGCTGGCGTTGCAACTGACCATCGAGGACAGCGGCATCGGCATCCCCGAAGCGGACCTCGCGCAGCTCGGCGGGCTGTTCTGGCAGGCCAGCAACAACCAGCAATCGGGGCGGCGCGGCGCGGGCCTGGGGCTGTCCATCAGCCGTACGCTGTGCGAGCTGATGGGCGGGCACATGCACCTGCGCAGCACCCAGGGGGTGGGTACGCGCATTGATATCAGCCTGGCGCTCGAGCGCGTGCTGGCCAGCGGGGCGGCGCCGGAGCCTGTGCAGGAGGCCGGTGGGCCTGACGCTACGGTGAGCCTGCGGGTATTGGTGGTAGACGATTATCCGGCCAACCGCCTGCTGCTGGCCAACCAGCTGGGTTACCTCGGCCACCGCGCCTGTGTCGCCGAGCATGGCGCGCAGGCCTTGCGCCTGTGGCTCGAGCAGCCGTTCGATGTGGTGATCAGCGACTGCAACATGCCGGTGCTGGATGGCTATGGCCTGGCCCGGGCCATCCGCCTGCATGAGCGCCGAGGTGGGCGCGCGCGCTGCCGGATACTGGGGTTGACGGCCAACGCCCTGCCCGAGGAGCACCAGCGTTGCCGCGCCGCCGGCATGGATGACTGCCTGTTCAAGCCAGTCGGCCTCAAACGGCTGGCCCAGGCACTGGCACAGGGGCAGGGCGATGCCGTGCGTTGCCTTGACCACGTGCCGCCCGTGCCCGGGCGAGCACTTGACCTGAGCAGCCTGGAGCGCCTGACGGCGGGTGACGCACAGGCGCTGGCCGCGTTGCTGGCCGACTTGCGCCAGAGCAACCAGGAGGACCTGCAGGCGTTCAACCTGCATGCCGAGCGGGAGGACATGGGCGGGCTGGCGCTGCTGGCCCATCGGGTCAAGGGCGGCGCGCGGATGGTCAGGGCACAGGGCTTGATCGAGGCCTGCGAGCAGGTCGAACGAAGCTGCGCCATTGGTGTGGTGCCGCTGGCGCATCTGGATGCTGTGCGCCTGGCCATGGGGGCGCTGGAAACACTGTTGGCACGGTACTGCGCGGACGCTACTGGCCTGTGAGCCCGCGTGAGGAGAGAGTGATGGAGTCGTTCGGGTTGCGGGTGCTGGTGATCGAGGCCCACGCTTTTCATCGCGCCATCGCGGTGAAAACCTTTGGTTTTCTGGGTTGCCGGGAAGTGTTTCAAGTGCTGGATGTCGGCGAGGGGCTGGCGCGCTTGCAACTCAGCGGCCGGGTCGACCTGGTTGTCTGCCCGCTGTTGGGTGATCCCGGCGATGGCATGGATGCCCTGGAATTCCTGCACCAGGTGGGCAAGGCGCGGCTGGCAGCGGCGGTGTTGCTGACCCGCAGCCTCGGGCCGAGCCTGCGCCGTGGTGTGCAGCAACTGGTCGAGCGCCTTGGCATGTGCTACATGGGTGACCTCGAGCACCCGCTACCGGTGGAAACGCTGCGTCAGTGGCTCAGCCACCCTGTGCCCGAACACTCTACGGCGCGGCGCCCGAACCAGGTGTGGTCAGGCGAAGAGCAGGTGCGTTGCGGCCTGCGCGACGGCCAGTTCACGGCCTTCTACCTGCCGACCATCGACCTGCGTGACGGTCGCATCACCGGTGTGGACCTGGTGCCGCACTGGCAGCACCCGCTGATGGGCGTGCTGGCCCCGGAAATATTCCTGGCTGCGGTGGAGCGTTGCGGCGCGCTGGATGAGCTGGCCCTGCACATGCTCGAACAGGGGCTGGCGCTGTACCGCGAATTGCAGGCCGAAGGGCGCCGACTGCCGATCACCTTGCGCTTGCATGGCCCGCAATTGCTGGACCGTTCGCTGGTGCTGCGCATTCGCGCCCTGCTGCGCCGCCGGTGCTTCGACCAGCGTCAACTGTGCTTCGAACTGACCGGGCGCAGCCTGTACCACATCACCGTCCTGGAGCTGGAGAACCTGTTGCGCCTGCGTGCCCTGGGCTGCGAGTTGAGCCTGGCCGAGTTCGGCAGCGATCAGGCTGGCAGCCAGTTGTTGTGCCAACTGCCGTTCACCCGCATCAAGCTGGCCGAACACTTTATCGAAGGCCTGCCCGGCGAGGCTCGTTGCCGCGCCGTGGTACAGAACTGCCTGGGCCTGGCCACAGCCCTGGAGCAGCGCTTGACCGTGGTCGGCGTGCGCAATGCCGAGCAACACCTGGCCTTGCTCGGCATGGGTTGCCAGAGCGCCCAGGGTGATTACCTGGCGCTGCCACTGGACCGCGACGAGCTGTTGCGCCGGGTGCGTTGCGACCAACGCATCGGCCTGCCGCGGCCTTGAGCCTCAGGTCATATGTGCCCCAGCAACACCAGCACCAGCAGGATCACCAGCACCACGCCGACGATACCGGACGGGCCGTAGCCCCAGGCGCGGGAGTGAGGGAAGACCGGCAAGCCACCGATCAGCAGCAGGATCAGGATGATGATGAGGATCGTGGTCATGGTGGAATCCTTGTGTGGTTATGGGGCAAGGGCCTCATCGAAGTTGGCCGCTTACAGTTCCGACTGGTGAGCACGGGCAAAGATTCCGTTTGATGTGTGGCCGATGGCCTTGCTTGCAACGGGTCACCCGCTGCACAGGTGCTCCCTGTAGGAGCCGGCTTGCCGGCGATAGGGCCGGTGCAGGTGTACATGGCACCTGCTGCGCAGGTGATCGCCGGCAAGCCGGCTCCTACAGTGAATCACCGGCGATATCCCGTTATTCAGCTACCTGATGCCGCCCCTTTGCACCTGCGCTTCTGGCTAGACTCCAGCCCACTTCCACTGACCCTGGGCTTCACACCATGCATAACCGAATGATGATCACCGGCGCCGGTTCCGGCCTTGGCCGCGAGATTGCCCTGCGTTGGGCGCGCGATGGCTGGCGCCTGGCCCTGGCTGATGTCAACGAGGCGGGCCTGCGGGAAACCCTGGCGCTGGTGCGTGAGGCCGGCGGCGACGGTTTCACCCAGCGCTGCGATGTGCGCGATTACAGCCAACTGACCGCCCTGGCCCAGGCCTGTGAAGAGAAGTTCGGTGGCTGCGATGTGATCGTCAACAACGCCGGAGTGGCCTCGGGCGGGTTCTTCGCCGAGCTGTCGCTGGAGGACTGGGACTGGCAGATCGCGGTCAACCTGATGGGGGTGGTCAAGGGCTGCAAGGCCTTCCTGGCGCAGCTCGAGCGCAGCCGCGGGCGGATCATCAACATCGCCTCGATGGCCGCGCTGATGCAGGGGCCCGGCATGAGCAACTACAACGTGGCCAAGGCTGGGGTGCTGGCGCTGTCGGAAAGCCTGCTGGTGGAGCTGCGCCAGGTTGAGGTGGCAGTGCATGTGGTGTGCCCGTCGTTCTTCCAGACCAACCTGCTCGACTCGTTCCGTGGCCCCAACCCGGCCATGAAGGCGCAGGTGGGCAAGCTGCTGGAAGGCTCGCCGATCAGCGCCGCGGATATTGCCGAACATATCCACGCCCAGGTGGCGGCCGGCGAGTTTCTCATCCTGCCCCACGAAGCCGGGCGCCAAGCCTGGCAGCTCAAGTGCCAGGCGCCCGAGCGGCTGTATGACGAGATGGCCGACATGGCGGTAAAGATGCGCGCCAAGGCACGCAAGACGGCGGACTGATCCAGTTTTGTAGGAATAGTTACTTGCGAGCGTAGGCTGCTTCTATTTTCCGAGTGAAGCATTGAGCGGAGGAAGGGGCAGGGCGCAGGCTCCGGTTTTCCCGGTTAATGGAGGATCGGAACATGCTGGTGGTCGGACGCGAAGTGGGTGAGGTGATCGTCATTGACGATGACATCCGAATTCAGGTGGTGGCGGTGGAGAACGGCCAGGTACGGTTGGGGATCGACGCCCCGCGGCATGTGCCGGTGCACCGGGTCGAGGTGTACAAGCGGATTCGTGAGCAGGAGCGGTTGAAGGCGCAGGCCTGAAAGGGCATGCCAGGGCCAGAAGGGCTATTCCAGCAACTCGCGCGGTACATCGTGCCGGGCCAGCAACTGGCATTGCTGGCTTTCCAGGTCGAACAAAATGAACGCCTGCCCCCTGGCCAGCGCCTGGCGCACCCGTAGCACACGGGTTTCCAGGGGCGTGTCGTCGCCGTTGTCGGTGCCGTCGCGGGTGACGAAGTCCTCGATCAGGCGGGTGAGGGTTTCGGCTTCGAGTTGGTCGTGGGGGATCAGCATGGTCATGGGCCTTGGTGTAAGACGGGCATGCTACGTGGCGGGCCCTGTTGCGGGCAAGCGAGGTAGCAGCGTGACCCTTGTGGGAAGCGGCCGTACCCGACCTCAAAATACAAAAACCGGTCATCAGCCCTTGTTGCCCACCAGGCTGTCCACCGCCGGCACCCGGGTGTCGCTTTCCATTTGTGCATCATGCTCCAGTTGGTGGCTGAAGCGCTCCAGCGAGGCGTTGGCCGGGTGCGAGTCGCTGGCAAATACCGGCGGGCTCAGCAGGTAGGCACTGAGCAGGCGGCTCAGCGCCGCCAGGCTGTCGATATGGGTGCGCTCGTAGCCATGGGTGGCATCGCAACCAAAAGCTACCAGCGCGGTGCGGATATCGTGCCCGGCGGTCACCGCCGAATGGGCGTCGCTGAAGTAGTAGCGGAACAGGTCGCGGCGCACCGGCAGGTCCTGGTCACCAGCCAATTTCAGCAGGTGGCGTGACAGGTGGTAGTCGTAGGGGCCGGACGAGTCCTGCATGGCCACGCTCACCGCATGCTCGCTGGAGGCTTGGCCTGGGGCCACCGGGGCGATGTCGATGCCGACGAACTCGCTGACATCCCAGGGCAGGGCAGCCGCAGCGCCGGAGCCGGTTTCTTCGGTGATGGTGAACAGCGGGTGACAGTCGATCAAAGGTTGCCGGCCGCTTTCCACCACCGCCTTGAGCGCTGCCAGCAGGGCAGCGACACCTGCCTTGTCGTCCAGGTGGCGGGCGCTGATGTGGCCGCTTTCGGTGAACTCCGGCAGCGGGTCGAAGGCTACGAAGTCACCGATGGCAATGCCCAGTGCCTCGCAGTCGGCGCGGGTGGTGCAGTAGGCGTCCAGACGCACCTCGACGTGTTCCCAGCTGATCGGCATCTGGTCGATGGCGGTGTTGAAGGCGTGCCCGCTGGCCATCAGCGGCAGCACGCTGCCGCGGTACACACCGGTATCGGTGAACACGCTGACCCGGCTGCCTTCGGCGAAGCGGCTCGACCAGCAGCCCACTGCGGCCAGAGCCAGGCGGCCGTTGTCCTGCAACTGGCGCACGCTGGCGCCGATGGTGTCGAGGTGGGCGGACACGGCGCGGTCGGGCGAGCTCTGGCGGCCTTTGAGGGTGGCGCGGATGGTGCCGCGGCGGGTCAGTTCGAAGGGGATGCCGATCTCGTCCAGGCGTTCGGCGACGTAGCGCACGATGGTGTCGGTGAAGCCGGTGGGGCTGGGGATGGCGAGCATTTCCAGCAGCACCTTTTTCAGGTAATCGAGATCGGGTTCGGGGTGTCGTTGGGACATGTCCGGGGCTCCGTTCTTGGGTTTGAGGGCCCTATCGCCGGCAAGCCGGCTCCTACAGGAACGCGCGATGCCCTGTAGGAGCCGGCTTGCCGGCGATAGGGCCGGTACAGGTGGCCGTGCTCAACCAGGCAAGCACCGGCTATGGGGAAACAGCAAATCGACAAACCGCTCAGCCGTCGGCTGCGGCTCATGGTTGGCCAGCCCCGCGCGTTCGTTGGCCTCGATGATCACGTAGTCCGGGTGCTCGGCATCGCGGACCATGAAGTCCAGCCCCACCACCGGAATTTCCAGCGCCCGTGCAGCGCGCACGGCGGCGTCGGCCAGCACCGGGTGCAGGCGCTCGGTGACGTCTTCGAGGGTGCCTCCGGTGTGCAGGTTGGCGGTACGCCGCACGGCCAGGCGCTGGCCGGCGGGCAATACATCGTCATATCCAAGGCCCACGCCCTTGAGTGTGCGCTCGGTTTCGTCATCCAGCGGTATGCGGCTTTCGCCGCCAGTGGCGGCCATGCGCCGGCGGCTCTGTGCCTCGATCAAGGCACGGATGCTGTGCTTGCCATCGCCCAGCACCTGGGCCGGGTGGCGGATGGCTGCAGCCACCACCTCGTAGCCGATCACCACCACGCGCAGGTCAAAGCCTGCGTGGAAGCTTTCCAGCAGCACCCGGCTGTCGAAGCGCCGGGCCTGCTCCACCGCGTGGCCGACATCGTCGATGTCGGTCAGGTTCACCGCCACGCCCTGGCCCTGCTCGCCATCCACCGGCTTGACCACCAGCGCGCGGTGCTCGTCGAGAAACGCCAGGTTGTCGTCGGCATTGCCCGCCAACTGCTGCGCCGGCACCTGCAGCCCGGCCTGGTGCAGTACCTTGCGGGTCAGACGTTTGTCCTGGCACAGGGTCATGGTCACCGCGCTGGTAAGGTCGCTGAGCGACTCGCGGCAACGGATACGCCGCCCGCCCAGGCTCAGGGTGAACAGGCCGGCGCCGGCATCGTCCACCTGCACGTCGATGCCGCGGCGCAGGGCCTCGTCGACAATGATCCGTGCATAGGGGTTGAGCCCGGCTTCCGGGCCCGGCCCGAGGAACAGCGGCTGGTTGATGCCGTTCTTGCGCTTGACCGCGAAGGTGGGCAGGTTGCGAAAGCCGAGCTTCTTGTACAAACGCTTGGCCTGGCGGTTGTCGTGCAGCACCGACAGGTCGAGGTAGGCCAACTCGCGGCTCATGAAGTGCTCGATCAGGTGGCGCACCAGCACCTCGCCAACGCCTGGGCGGGTGCAATGCGGGTCCACCGCCAGGCACCACAGGCTGCAGCCGTGCTCGGGGTCGTCGAAGGCCTTGCTGTGGTTCAGGCCCATGACGCTGCCGATTACCGCGTTGCTGTCTTCGTCCTCGGCCAGCCAGTACACCGGGCCACCGAGGTGGCGCGGTGTCAGCAGCTCGGGGTCGAGCGGCAGCATGCCGCGGGCCTGGTACAGGGTGTTGACCGCCTGCCAGTCGGCCGTGGTTTGTGCCCGGCGGATGCGAAAACCGCGGAACACCCGCTGCGCCGGGCGGTAGTCGGTGAACCACAGGCGCAGGGTGTCGGAGGGGTCGAGAAACAGCTGCTGCGGCGCCTGGGCCAGCACCTGCTGCGGCGCGGCCACGTACAGGGCGATGTCACGTTCGCCGGCGCGCTCCTCCAGCAGCGCTTCGGCCAGGCTTACCGGGTCCGGGTAGGTGTGCCCGATCAGCAGCCGGCCCCAGCCGCAGTGCACCGCACGCGGTTGGTCGTGGGGCTCGCTGCCGTCACCGGCCAGGCGCGCCTGCAGGCGCTCGTAGGACGGCGCCTGGCCGCGCAAAAGGCGCTGGCCGTAGGCGATTTCGTGGGCTTTCATCGATCAGATTCCTTGTTCGCTGAGCCACAGGTTCAGGGCCGCCAGCTGCCACAGCTTGGAGCCGCGCAGCGGGGTGAGCTGGCCGTGGGGGTTGCTCAGCAGGCGGTCGAGCATCGCCGGGTTGAACAGGCCGCGGTCCTGGCTGGGGTCGGTCAGCAGGTCGCGTACCCAGCCCAGCGTGGCACCTTCCAGGTGCTTGAGCCCGGGCACCGGGAAGTAGCCCTTCTTGCGGTCGATCACCTCGTGGGGGATGACCCGGCGCGCGGCCTGCTTGAGTACCTGCTTGCCGCCGTCAGGCAGCTTGAAGCGCGCTGGAATACGCGCCGACAGCTCTACCAGGCGGTAGTCGAGGAACGGCGTGCGCGCCTCCAGGCCCCAGGCCATGGTCATGTTGTCGACCCGCTTGACCGGGTCGTCCACCAGCATCACCGTGCTGTCCAGGCGCAGGGCCTTGTCCACCGCGTCCGGCGCGCCGGGGCGGGCGAAGTGTTCGCGAACGAACTCGCCGGCGGCGTCGGTCTCCAGCAGCCATGGCGCCTGCACGGTGTCGCGGTACTCGGCGTGGCTGCGGTCGAAGAAGGCGTCACGGTAGGCGCCAAAGGCATCCTCGGCACCGTCCACCTTCGGGTACCAGTGGTAACCGGCAAACAATTCGTCGGCGCCCTGGCCGCTCTGCACGCCCTTGCAGTACTTGGCCACCTCGCGCGACAGCAGGTAGAAGGCGATGCAATCGTGGCTGACCATCGGCTCGCTCATGGCGCGGAACGCGGCCGGCAACTGGTCGATGATTTCGTGTTCGGCGATGCGCAACTGGTGGTGGCGGGTGCCGTAGTGCCGGGCGATCAGGTCGGAGTACTGGAACTCGTCGCCGCGCTCGCCGCCGGCATCTTCGAAGCCGATGGAGAAGGTCGACAGGTCATCCACCCCCACTTCACGCAGCAGGCCCACCAGCAGGCTGGAGTCGACGCCGCCGGACAGCAGCACGCCGACATCCACTGCCGCACGCTGGCGGATCGCCACGGCGTCGCGGGTGGCGTCGAGTACGCGCGAGGTCCAGCCTTCGAGGTCCAGCTCGTGCTCGTCGGCGTGGGGGCCGTAGTGCAACTGCCACCAAGTCTGGCGTTCGACTTCACCGTGGCGGTCGACGCGCATCCAGGTGCCGGGCTCGAGCTTTTGCACGTTGGCCAGCAAGGTGCGCGGGGCGGGCACCACGGCGTGGAAGTTGAGGTAGTGGTTGAGTGCCACCGGGTCGATCACCGGGTCAATGTCGCCGCCCTTGAGCAGCGCCGGCAGCGTCGAGGCAAAGCGCAGGCGCTCGCCGTTGCGTGACAGGTACAAGGGTTTCACGCCCAGGCGGTCGCGGGCCAGGAACAGGCGCTGGTTGTCGCGCTCCCAGATGGCCAGGGCGAACATACCGTTGAGCTTGGGCAGCAGCGCTGCGCCCCAGGCGTGGTAGCCCTTGAGCAGCACTTCGGTGTCGCCGTCGGACCAGAAGCTGTAGCCCATGGCTTGCAGCTCTTCGCGCAGCTCCGGGAAGTTGTAGATGGCGCCGTTGAAGGCCAGTGAAAGCCCCAGGTTGTTGTCGACCATAGGCTGCGCCGAGCCGTCGGACAGGTCCATGATCTTCAGGCGGCGGTGGCCGAGGGCGATCGGGCCCTGGCTATGGAAGCCCCAGGCATCCGGGCCGCGGGGCGCCAGATGGTGGGTGATGCGCTCCACCGCGGCGAGGTCCGCCGGGCGAGGGGCTTGGTCGATGGGGGTGAAACGTAACTCTCCTGCTAATCCGCACATAGGTCCTTACCGGTTTTGCCGTTGGGGAGGGTGCCCGCAACTGCAGGCACTTAGGAAAGGACCGGTGTGGGTTGTGAGAGTTTTAGATCATTCTGTTATATAGAGCTGGCGGTAGCCGTGTAGGAGCCGGCTTGCCGGCGATAGGGCCGGGCCTGCAATAACCGCATCTGGCCTCATCGCCGGCAAGCCGGCTCCTACAGGGAATCGTCACTTGCCGCGGATCAAGCGGCGCAGGGCGAAGCGGTTGGGATGGCAGGCCTCGGCGACGGCGCGGGGCACTGGCAACGGCTCGCCGCTGACCCACGCCGCAATCAGCTCGCCGCACAGCGGCGCGGTGATCAGCCCGCGCGAGCCATGCCCACTGTTCACGTACAACCCTTCCAGCCACGGGCACTCCAGCTGCGGCACCTGCCGCGCATCTTTACCCAGTACCGCGTAGGCCTCGGCGAACCCTTGCGCGTCCGCCAACGGCCCGACGATGGGCAGGTAATCCGGGCTGGTGCAGCGAAACGCCGCGCGGCCTTCGAGCTGTGCCGGGTCGAGTTCGGCGGCACCCAGGCGTGCGGCCAGGTCTGGGGATATCTCCCCCAGCAGCGCCAGGTTGCTTTGGTGCTCGGCAGCGGTGGGGGTGGTGCTCTGGCTGTGGAAGTCGAAGCTGGCGCCCAAGGTGTGCTCGTCACCCCGCGGCGGCGCCACGTAGCCTTCGGCGCATACCACGGTGCGCAGCGCGCGGCTGGCTTCGCTGGCCGGCAGGCGGGTGATCTGCCCGCGGATGCGCTTGAGCGCAAGCTCCGCGCAGGCGGCGAAGCTGCGCACCTCGGCGGCGCCGGCCAGCACCATCAGTGGCGCGCTGGCCAGTAGCCGTTCGCCGTCCCAGGCTTGCCACAGGCCATCGGCCTTGCGCAGTTCCAGCACGTTGGCATGGCTCAGCAAGGTGATGCGTGGGTGGTTCAGTTGCGCCTGGCACAGCGCCGGCGGGTGCACCCAGCCGCCTTCGGGGTAGAACAGCCCGCCGGCAGGCAGGGCTACGCCGGCCAGGGCTTCGGCTTGCTCACGCGCCAGCACGTGCAGCAGGCTGCTGTCGAACGCCTCGGCCAGCTTGCCCTGGCGCGCGGCCTCTTTGTCGTCAAAGGCCAGTTGCAACACGCCGCAGCCGTCCCAGTCGTGGCCGCGCTGCAGGCGCTCGAGCCAGCGGCGGGTGTAGCCGAAGCCGGCCAGGATCATCTGCGAAAGCGCGGTGCCGTGGGCCGAGAGCTTGAGGTAGAGCACGCCCTGGGGGTTACCCGAGGCTTCCCGGGCCGCCCCGTCATGGCGCTCCAGCACGCTGACCTGCCAGCCGCGTGCGGCAAGGCTGGCCGCCGTGGCGCTGCCGGCCAGGCCCGCGCCGATCACCAGCGCCTGGCGCGGGCCGGGCAGGGCTGCCGGGCGGGCGTACCAGGGGGCGGGCAGGGGGGCTGGGGTGCCGGTGAACAGGCCGTGCATCACCTCCCACTTTTTGCCCAGGCCCGGCACCTTCTTCATGGTGAAGCCGGCGTCGATCAGCGAGCGGCGCACCCAACCGGTGGTGGTGAAGGTGCCCAGGGTGGTGCCGGGGTGCGACAGGCGTGCCAGCTGGGTGAACAGCTCGGGTGTCCACATGTCGGGGTTCTTGGCCGGGGCGAAGCCGTCGAGAAACCAGGCGTCGATGCGCGCGTCGAGCTGCGGCAATTGCTCCAGGGCGTCGCCGATCATCAGCGTCAGGGTGACCCGCCCGCCGTCCAGGCTGAACTGCTGAAAGCCCGGGTGGATGGCCACGTACTGCGCCAGCAGCGGCTGGGTGTAGGCGGCCAGGTGCGGCCACAACTGCATGGCGCGGGCGAGGTCGTCGCGGGTCAGCGGGTATTTCTCGACGCTGACGAAATGCAGGCGCGCCTCGGGGTGGGCCAGTTCGGCGAACAGCTGCCAGGCGCAGAAGAAGTTCATGCCGGTGCCAAAGCCGGTTTCGCCGATCACCAGGCAGTCGTGCGCGGCCAGGGCGCTGAAGCGCTGGCGCAGTTGGTTCTGCTCGATGAACACATACAGGGTTTCGTCCAGGCCCTCTTCCTTGGCGAAGTAGACGTCGTCGTATTGGCGCGAGTGGGGGCGGCCCTGGTCGTCCCAGTCGATCTGGGCGTGTTCGTGGTGGCGGGACATGGTTGGCTCGGTTGCGGCGGATGGTGAATTTTACGGCATATGGCCCCATCGCCGGCAAGCCGGCTCCTACAGGAACAGGGCCGGTACAGGCAACGCACAATCCTGTAGGAGCCGGCTTGCCGGCGATGGGGCCGGTACAGGCCACGCACAATCCGCTAGTCTTGCTTATCCATTGAAGGAGCCAGGCATGTTCGAATCCGCAGAAATCGGTCACAGCATCGACAAGGACATCTACGACGCCGAGGTGCCAGCCCTGCGCGAGGCGCTGCTCGAAGCGCAATACGAGCTCAAGCAGCAGGCGCGTTTCCCGGTGATCGTGCTGATCAACGGCATCGAAGGCGCCGGCAAGGGCGAGACGGTCAAGCTGCTTAACGAATGGATGGACCCGCGCCTGATCGAGGTGCGCACCTTCGACCAGCAAACCGACGAAGAACTTGCCCGCCCGCCGGCCTGGCGCTACTGGCGCGCATTGCCGCCGAAGGGGCGCATGGGCGTGTTCTTCGGTAACTGGTACAGCCAGATGCTCGAAGGCCGGGTGCACGGCGAGTTCAAGGACGCGGTGCTGGACCAGGCCATCGTCGGCGCCGAGCGCCTGGAGCAGATGCTGTGCGATGAAGGCGCGCTGATCATCAAGTTCTGGTTCCACCTTTCGAAAAAGCAGATGAAGGCGCGGCTCAAGGCGCTCAAGCACGACCCGCTGCACAACTGGCGCATCAGCCCGCTGGACTGGCAGCAGTCGGAAACCTACGACCGCTTCGTGCGCTTTGGCGAACGGGTGCTGCGCCGCACCAGCCGCGACTATGCGCCATGGCATGTGGTCGAGGGTGTCGACCCGCACTACCGCAGCCTGGCGGTGGGGCGCATCTTGCTCGAGAGCCTGCAGGCGGCACTGGGCAACAAGCCGCGCAAGCACGAGGGCAACGTGGCGCCGCTGGGCCGCAGCATCGACGACAAGAGCCTGCTGGGCGCGCTGGACATGACCCTGCGCCTGGACAAGCACGATTATGAAGAACAGCTGGTGACCGAGCAGGCGCGCCTGGCCGGGCTGCTGCGTAACAAGCACATGGCCCGGCACGCGCTGGTGGCGGTGTTCGAGGGTAATGATGCGGCCGGCAAGGGCGGGGCGATCCGTCGGGTGGCGGCGGCGCTGGACCCGCGCCAGTACCGTATCGTGCCGATTGCCGCTCCTACTGAAGAGGAGCGCGCGCAACCGTATCTGTGGCGTTTTTGGCGGCATATCCCGGCGCGTGGCAAGTTCACCATCTTCGACCGCTCCTGGTATGGCCGGGTGCTGGTGGAGCGGGTCGAGGGCTTTTGCAGCCCGGCCGACTGGATGCGTGCCTATGGCGAGATCAACGACTTCGAGGAGCAGCTGCGCAACGCCGGCGTGGTGGTGGTGAAGTTCTGGCTGGCGATCGACCAGCAGACCCAGCTGGAGCGCTTCGAGGAGCGCGAGCAGATCCCGTTCAAGCGCTACAAGATCACCGAAGAAGACTGGCGCAACCGCGACAAGTGGGATGTGTACAGTGAGGCGGTGGGTGACATGGTCGACCGCACCAGCACCGAGATCGCGCCGTGGACGCTGGTGGAGGCCAACGACAAGCGCTGGGCGCGGGTGAAGGTGCTGCGCACCATCAACCAGGCGCTGGAGGCGGCGTTCGCCAAGCACAAGAAATAGCCGTATCGCACACAAGTTGGTGTGATCACTGTTGACGCGGCCTTGTGTCGTGACGGGCTGCGCAGCAGCCCCGGCAATATTGTATGAATCGAATATATTGGGGCTGCTGCGCAGCCCATCGCGACACAAGGCCGCTCCTACAGGGTACGCGTCGCTCTTGCGGGATCGCAGCCATAAAGCGTGCCATGCCCTGGCGGAATGACCCGATGAATTCTTTTCCCGCAACCAACCCCCGCCACACCCCTGCAACCCCTTAGAATTCAGCCACCCCCATCCCGGGCCTGTATCGAGGAAACCATGCACATCACTTCCGGCCGTTGGCTGTTCGGCCTGCTGCTCGCCCTGTTGACCGCGCTGCTGTGGGGCATCCTGCCGATCAAGCTGAAACAGGTGCTGCAGGTGATGGACCCGGTGACCGTCACCTGGTACCGCTTGAGCGTGTCCGGCAGCCTGCTGTTCGTGTGGCTTGCGGCCAACCGCCGCTTGCCGTCGCCCGCGCGCCTGGGCCGCAAGGGCAAGGGCCTGGTGGCGGTGGCCATCCTCGGGCTTTTGGGTAACTACGTGTTGTACCTGGTCGGCCTCAAGCTGCTCAGCCCCGGCACTGCGCAATTGGTGGTGCAACTGGGGCCGGTGCTGCTACTGGTGGCCAGCGTGTTCGTGTTCAAGGAGCGCTTCAGCCTGGGCCAGGGCGTTGGCCTGCTGGTGTTGCTGGCAGGCTTCGGGTTGTTCTTCAACCAGCGCCTGGAAGAGCTGCTGACCTCGATGGGGGCGTACACCACCGGGGTGTTGACCATCGTGCTGGCCACCAGCATCTGGGTGCTCTATGCGCTGAGCCAGAAGCAACTGCTGACGGTGTGGAATTCGCAGCAGGTGATGATGGTGATCTACCTCGGCTGCGCCTTGCTGCTGACGCCCTGGGTGCACCCGCTTGAGGCCTTGCAGTTGAGCCCGTTGCAAGGCTGGCTGCTGCTGGCCTGTTGCCTGAACACCCTGGTGGCCTATGGCGCCTTTGCCGAGGCGCTGGCGCACTGGGAGGCGTCGCGGGTCAGTGCCACCCTGGCGCTGACGCCGTTGGTGACCTTTGTTGCGGTGGCGGTTGCGGCCTGGGTGTGGCCGGACTATGTGCAGGCTGAACAAATCAATGCGCTGGGGTATGTGGGGGCGGTGACCGTGGTGCTGGGCTCGGCGCTGGTGGCGCTGGGGCCATCATTGGTGGCCGGTTGGCGGGCCAGGAACCTGCAGCAAAGCCGCCCCCTGTAGGAGCCGGCTTGCCGGCGATCACCGGCGGTGCCGGTGCCAGGCGCTGCGATGAGGTTGCCTGGTTGGGCCTCATCGCAGGCAAGCCTGCTCCTACAGGTTATGCGCGGCGCCTGTGAGGTCAGCCCTTGCCCCCTGGCGCCAGCATGTTTTCGGGGCGCACCCACTGGTCGAACTGCTCGTTGGTCAAGTACTTGAGCTCCAGCGCCGCCTCGCGCAGGGTCTTGCCTTCGCTGTAGGCCTTCTTGGCGATTTCTGCGGCCTTGTCGTAACCGATGTGCGGGTTGAGCGCGGTCACCAGCATCAGCCCGCGCTCCAGGTGCGCGGCCATCTGTTCGGTGTCGGGCTCGATGCCGGCCACGCAGTGCTGCTGGAAGTTGCTGCAGCCGTCAGCCAGCAGCTCGATAGACTGCAGCAGGTTGTGGATGATCACCGGCTTGAACACGTTCAGTTGCAGGTGGCCCTGGCTGGCTGCAAAGCCGATGGCTGCGTCGTTGCCCAGCACCTGGCAAGCCAGCATCGACAAAGCCTCGCACTGGGTGGGGTTGACCTTGCCGGGCATGATCGAGCTGCCCGGCTCGTTGGCCGGCAAGCGCACTTCGGCCAGCCCTGCGCGTGGTCCGGAGCCGAGCAGGCGCAGGTCGTTGGCGATCTTCATCAGGGCCACGGCCAGGGTCTTCAGGGCGCCGGCCAGGCTGGTCAGCGGCTCATGGCCGGAAAGCGCGGCGAACTTGTTCGGTGCGGTAATGAAGGGCAGGCCGGACAGCGCCGCAAGCTCAGCGGCAATCGCCTCGGCGAAGCCGTGCGGGGCGTTGAGCCCGGTGCCCACTGCGGTGCCGCCCTGGGCCAGCTCGCACACTGCCGGTAGGCTGGCGCGGATGGCGCGCTGGGCGTAGTCCAGCTGGGCGACGAAGGCCGAGACCTCCTGGCCGAAGGTGATCGGGGTGGCGTCCATCATGTGGGTGCGGCCGGTCTTGACCAGGTGCTGGTGGCGCGCCGACAGCTCGGCCAGCCCGGACGACAGCTCGGCGATGGCCGGCAGCAGCTTGCCGTGCACGGCCTGGGCGGCGGCGATGTGCATGGCGGTGGGGAAGCAGTCGTTGGAGCTTTGCGAGCGGTTGACATGGTCGTTGGGGTGCACCGGCAGCTTGCCGCCGCGGCCCTTGCCGGCCAGCTCGTTGGCGCGCCCGGCGATCACCTCGTTGACGTTCATGTTGCTCTGGGTACCGCTGCCGGTTTGCCACACCACCAGCGGAAACTGCTCGTCATGCTGGCCATCGAGCACTTCGTCGGCGGCCTGCTCGATCAGCCGGGCGATGTCGGCCGGTAAATCGCCGTTGCGGTCATTCACCCGCGCAGCGGCTTTCTTGATCAGCGCCAGGGCATGCAGCACCGCCAGTGGCATGCGTTGCTTGCCAATGGCGAAGTTGATCAGCGAGCGCTGGGTCTGTGCCCCCCAGTAGGCGTGCTCTGGAACTTCGACCGGGCCCAGGCTGTCTGTCTCGATACGGCTCATGCTGCGCGTTCTCCTTTTAGCAGTGCGAATTCGCAGTTTAGGCCGTGATTCGACCGAGCAGTTGCATCGCTCGTCGTGCCACTTGAGCACATCGCCACCACGGCGCAGAATGCTCTACTCTGAGGTACCCGCCTCCCTTTCACGAAGGAAATGCAATGACCCGTCTCCGTGCCCTCTGTGCCGCCGTTGCCCTGGTTTGCGCCAGCGGCCAGGTACTCGCTGCCACCCCCAGCCACAACGCTGCTGCCGAGAAATTCCTGACCCTGGCCAATGCCGACAAGCTGGGCACCCCGGTGTACATGCAGGTCCAGCAGATGTTCGCCCAGCGTTTCGAGCAAACCAAGGCACCGGCGTCGAAGAAGAACGTGCTCGACAGCTACCAGGCCAAGGCCAACGCCGCCCTGGACAACGCCATCGGCTGGAAGAAACTCAAGCCGCAGATGGTCAACCTGTATACCGCCACCTTCACCGAGGCCGAGCTGAACGACCTGGTGAAGTTCTACGAGTCGCCGCTGGGCAAGAAAGTCTTGCGTGAAATGCCCAAGGTCACCCAGCAGTCGGCCCAGCTCACTCAACAGAGCCTCGAGCCTGCGGTACCTGTGGTCAACAAGCTGCTCGACGACATGACCAAGGAACTCGACCCGAGCGCCGGCAAGGCCGCGGCCCCTGCGAAGAAGTGAGCCGACCGCGATGAGCATGCAGCAACGCATCGAGCAGCAACTGGCGCCGCTGGGCACCGAGCATCTTGAAGTGCACAACGAAAGCCACATGCACAGCCGTGGCCAGGAGACGCACTACAAGGCGGTGCTGGTCAGCGGCCAGTTCGCCGGGCTGAACAGCGTCAAGCGCCACCAGAAGGTCTACGCCACCATGGGTGAGCTGATGGGCGAGATCCACGCCCTGGCCATCCACACCTACACCCCCGAAGAGTGGGCGCAGGTGGGCGTGGCGCCGGCTTCGCCGGTGTGCGCCGGCGGCGGGCACTGAATCCTTTCCGGGGTTCTGGTAAACTGGCGCTTCCTGCAGATTTCGCATCGACGCCATCGCGGGGCAAGCCCGCTCCCACGTGGGAGCAGGCTTGCCCCGCGATGGTTTTGTGCAATCGTAAAATTGTCATTCCGGTTCGCCCCTTACGAGGGCAGCCACCTGGAGATTCAACGCAATGACCCAACCGATCGTCGTGGCGGCGCTGTACAAGTTCGTCACCCTCGAAGACTACGTCGAGCTGCGCGAGCCGCTGCTAAAGGTGATGCTCGACAACGGCGTCAAAGGCACCTTGTTGCTGGCCAACGAAGGCATCAACGGCACCGTCTCGGCCACCCGTGAAGGCATCGACGGCCTGCTCGCCTGGCTGCGCAGCGACGCGCGCCTGATGGACGTCGACCACAAAGAGTCGTACTGCGACGAGCAGCCGTTCTACCGCACCAAGGTCAAGCTCAAGAAAGAGATCGTCACCCTGGGCGTACCGGGCGTCGACCCGAACAAGGCGGTTGGTACTTATGTCGAGCCCAAGGACTGGAACGCGCTGATCAGCGACCCCGAAGTGCTGCTGATCGACACCCGCAACGACTATGAAGTGGCCATCGGCACCTTCAAGGGCGCCCTCGACCCGAAGACCGAGACCTTCCGCGAGTTCCCCGAGTACATCAAGGCCAACTTCGACCCGAGCAAGCACAAGAAGGTGGCGATGTTCTGCACCGGTGGCATCCGCTGCGAAAAAGCCTCCAGCTACATGCTCGGTGAAGGCTTCGAAGAGGTCTATCATCTCAAGGGCGGCGTGCTGAAATACTTCGAGGAAGTGGCCCAGGACGAAAGCCTGTGGGACGGCGACTGCTTCGTCTTCGACAACCGGGTCACCGTGCGCCACGACCTGAGCGAGGGCGAGTACGACCAGTGCCATGCCTGCCGCCACCCGATCGATGCGGCGGACCGCGAGTCCGAGCACTACTCGCCCGGTGTGAGCTGCCCGCATTGCTGGGACTCGCTGAGCGAGAAGACCCGGCGCAGCGCCATCGACCGGCAGAAGCAGATCGAGCTGGCCAAGGCGCGCAACCTGCCACACCCGATCGGTTTCAACTACAAAGCCGAGGCCTGATCCATGACTGCCCGCCTGATTTACGTGATGGACCCGATGTGCTCCTGGTGCTGGGGTTTCGCGCCGGTGGCCGAGGCCCTGATCGCCCAGGCCGCGGACGCGGGTGTCAGCACCCGCCTGGTGCCCGGCGGCCTGCGCAGCGGCGGCAGCGCGCTGGATGCCTCGACCCGCAAGTACATCCTCGAGCACTGGCAGGCAGTGCATGACGCCACCGGCCAGCCGTTTCGTTTCGACGGCGCCATGCCCGACGGTTTCGTCTACGACACCGAGCCTGCCTGCCGCGCCCTGGTGACGGCGCGCGAGCTGGACGAGGCGCGCATGTGGGGCCTGCTCAAGCTGATCCAGGCGTCGTTCTACCAGCAGGGCGTGGACGTTACCCGCGCCCCGCAATTGGTGGAACTGGCCGAACAGGCCGGCTTCGACCGTGAGACGTTCGCCCAGCGCTTTGCCGGCCATGACGCCCGCGCCGCCACCAGCACCGATTTTGCCTGGGTGCAGGACCTGGGCATTGCCGGCTTCCCCACGCTGTTGGCCGAGCGTAACGGCCAGCTGGCCTTGCTGACCAACGGCTACCAGCCGCTGGACAGCCTGCAACCCTTGCTCGGCCGCTGGCTGCAGCAGGCCGCCTGTGCTTGATGTACCCGGGTCGCCCGACCCGGTGCCCGGGAAGCCGCCCGTTGTGCCTGACCGTCTGAGCTGGGCGGAGATCCGCCGCCTGGCCTTGCACCACAAGAAAGCCCTGTGGACCGCCAACCTGGTGGCCGTGCTCGCGGCCCTGTGCAGCGTGCCCATTCCGTTGCTGCTGCCGCTGCTGGTGGATGAGGTGCTGCTGGGCCGCGGCGATGCGGCGCTGAAGTGGATGAACCAGTTCTTGCCCGCCGGCTGGCAGGTGGCAGCAGGTTATATCGGCTTGATGCTTGCCTTCACCCTGAGCCTGCGCCTGGCGGCGTTGGCCTTCAACGTGGTGCAGGCCAAGCTGTTCGCCGGGTTGGCCAAGGATATCGTCTACCGCCTGCGCATCCGCCTGATCGAGCGGCTCAAGCGCATTTCGCTGAAAGAGTACGAAAGCCTGGGCAGCGGCACGGTGACCACGCACCTGGTCACCGACCTGGACACCCTTGACAAGTTCGTCGGCGAAACCCTCAGCCGCTTTTTGGTGGCCGTGCTCACGCTTACCGGCACCGCCGCCATATTGATGTGGATGCACTGGCAGCTGGCGTTGTTGATCCTGCTGTTCAACCCCTTGGTGATCTACTTCACCGTGCAGTTGGGCAAGCGCGTCAAGCACCTGAAAAAGCTCGAGAACGACAGCACTGCGCGCTTCACCCAGGCGCTGAGCGAAACCCTCGACGCGATTCAGGAGATCCGTGCCGGCAACCGTCAGGGCTACTTCCTTGGCCGCCTGGGCCTGCGCGCCCGCGAAGTGCGCGACTACGCGGTGGCCTCGCAGTGGAAGAGCGACGCCAGCGGGCGTGCCAGCGGGCTGTTGTTCCAGTTCGGTATCGACATCTTCCGCGCCGCAGCCATGCTCACCGTGCTGTTCTCCGACCTGTCCATCGGCCAGATGCTGGCGGTGTTCAGCTACCTGTGGTTCATGATTGGCCCGGTGGAGCAACTGCTCAACCTGCAGTATGCCTACTACGCCGCAGGTGGCGCCCTGAGCCGGCTCAACGAGTTGCTGGCGCGGGCCGACGAGCCGCAGTATCCGGCAGCCAGCGACCCCTTCGCCGGGCGCCAGACGGTGGGTATCGAAGTGCGCGACCTGCGCTTCGCCTACGCCGACGAGCCGGTGCTGGACCAACTGAACCTGGCCATTGCCCCGGGCGAGAAGGTGGCTATCGTCGGCGCCAGTGGTGGCGGCAAGAGTACCCTGGTGCAACTGCTGCTGGGGCTGTACAGCGCCCAAGCCGGGACCATTCGCTTTGGTGGCGCGAGCCTGCAGGAGATCGGCCTTGAGACCCTGCGCGAAAATGTGGCGGTGGTGCTGCAGCACCCGTCGCTGTTCAACGACAGCGTGCGCGCCAACCTGACAATGGGCCGCGACTGCACCGACGAAGCCTGTTGGCAGGCACTGCGCATCGCCCAGCTGGATGCCACCATCGCCGCGCTGCCCCAGGGCCTGGACAGCGTGGTCGGACGCTCTGGCGTGCGCCTGTCGGGCGGGCAGCGCCAGCGCCTGGCCATTGCCCGCATGGTACTGGCCGAGCCCAAGGTGGTGATTCTGGATGAGGCCACCTCGGCGCTGGATGCTGCCACCGAGTACAACCTGCACCAGGCGTTGGCGCGTTTTCTGGTCGGGCGCACCACGCTGATCATCGCCCACCGGCTGTCGGCGGTTAAACAGGCCGACCGGGTGCTGGTGTTCGATGGCGGGCATGTGGCCGAGGATGGTGACCACCAACAGCTGATTGCCGAGGGTGGGTTGTATGCCAAGTTGTATGGGCACCTGCAGCAAACCTGAGCCTGGCCCTTTGTAGGAGCGGCCTTGCGCCGCGATGGGCTGCGTAGCAGCCCCGGCGATTTCACGTGATGCCGAGATCCCGGGACCGCTGCGCGGTCCATCGCGACACAAGGCCGCTCCTACAGGGGGCGTGCGCGATCTCCCTGCCTTCAAAATCCCCGTCACACGCATGGCAAATGGCCTACGCTGAGCGTTGTCTAGGTCGATTCGTGCCTTATCTGCCGCAGTGACAGGGATTACATGAAGGGAAATCGGACTCTCGAGGCGCCAAGGCTGCTGGGCATCATCTGGCCGTTCGTCGCTGTTGTGGTGTTCCAGGTGCTGCTGGGCAGCGCCAGCCTTTATGCCTTGTCGGCGGTGCGTGCCTACGTGGCAGGCGAGAGCCTGTGGTCCAAGGCGCAGAAGGACGCCATCTACTACCTGAGCCTGTACGCCGACGACCGCCACCCGCTCACCTACCAGCGTTACCGCCAGGCCATTCTGGTGCCCCAGGGCGACCACGACCTGCGCGTGGCCCTTGACCTGCCCCAGCCCGACCTGGACGCTGCGCGCAAGGGCATTTTGCAGGGCGGCAACCACCCCGACGATGTCGCCCGGATCATCTGGTTCTACCGCAACTTCCGCCAGGTCAGCTACCTGCAGACCGCCATCGACTACTGGGATGTCGGCGACGACTACCTGCGCCAGCTCGATGTGCTGGCCGGGCAGATGCGCGAGGGCTTTGCCAGCGGCGCGGCCGATGCCCGCCAGGTGGCCGAATGGAAGGCGCGCATCGTTGCCATCAACGACGGCGTGACTCCGGCCGCGAAAGCCTTCAGTGACGCGCTGGGCGAAGGCTCACGCATGCTGCTGCGGGTGCTGATGATCACCAACCTGGTCACGGCGCTGTTCTTGATTGCCATGGCCTGGCGCCGCTCGGGCAAGCTGCTGGCCCAGCGCCAGGCCTTCGCCATGGCGTTGCAGGAGGAGAAGGAGCGGGCGCAAGTCACCCTGGAGTCGATCGGCGATGCGGTGATCACCACCGATGTTGACGGCTGCATCGCCTACATGAACCCCGCCGCCGAGCAACTGACCCACTGGCAGGCGGCCCAGGCCGAAGGCTTGCCGCTGGCGGCGCTGTTCAGCCTGCTCGACGAAAACGCCGAAAAAGATAGCCGCACCCTGGTCGAGCAGGTGCTCAGCGGCAGCCTCAAAGGCGGCGCCGAGCACGCCCGGCTGATCCAGCGCCTGGACGGCAGCACGGTGTCGGTCAACCTGGTGGGCTCGCCGATTCTTACCGACGGCCAGATCAGCGGTATCGTCGTCGTGCTGCACGACATGACCCAGGAGCGCCAGTACATCGCCAACCTGTCGTGGCAGGCCACCCACGACGCCCTGACCGGGCTGGCCAACCGCCGCGAGTTCGAGTATCGCCTGGAGCAGGCGCTGAACAGCCTGTCGCGCCAGGCCGGTCGGCATTCGCTGATGTTCCTCGACCTCGACCAGTTCAAGCTGGTCAACGACACCTGCGGGCACGCCGCCGGCGACGAGCTGCTGCGGCACATTTGCGCCGTGCTGCAATCGGGCTTGCGCGAGGGTGATACGTTGGCGCGTCTTGGCGGCGACGAGTTCGGCGTGCTGCTGGAAAACTGCCCGTCAGAGCAGGCCGAGCGCATCGCCGAGCAACTGCGCCAAGCCGTGCAGAGCCTGCACTTCGTGTGGAAAGGCAGGCCGTTCGTCACCACCGTGAGCATTGGCCTGGTGCATATCGCCCAGGCGCCCAGCACGCTGGAGGCTTCGCTGCGCGCCGCCGACATGGCCTGCTACATGGCCAAGGAGAAGGGCCGCAACCGGGTGCAGGTGTACCACGCCGACGACAGCGAGTTGTCCATGCGCTTTGGCGAGATGGCCTGGATCCAGCGCCTGCACGTGGCCCTGGAAGAGAACCGCTTCTGCCTGTATGCCCAGGAAATTGCCCCGCTGAAGGCCATGGAGGGCGCCGGCCATATCGAGATCCTGCTGCGCCTGCACGATGAAAGCGGCCGCACCATCCTGCCCGACAGTTTTATCCCCGCCGCCGAGCGTTACGGGCTGATGACCGCGCTGGACCGCTGGGTGGTGCGCAGTGTGTTCCAGGTGATTCGCCAGTGCCTGGACGAAGGTCGCGAGGGGCCGTTGGCCATGTGCGCGATCAACCTGTCGGGCACCAGTATCGGCGATGACAAGTTTCTCGAGTACCTGCAGCGGCTGTTTGGCGAGTTCGATATTCCGCCGCGCTTAATCTGTTTTGAAATAACCGAGACCAGCGCTATCGCGAATTTGGGAAGCGCTATTCGCTTCATCAATGAATTGAAGGGCCTGGGTTGCAAGTTCTCGCTGGACGACTTCTGCGCCGGAATGTCGTCATTCGCGTATTTGAAACATTTGCCAGTAGACTTCCTGAAGATCGACGGAAGTTTCGTCAAAGACATGCTCGACGACCCGATCAACCGGGCGATGGTCGAAGTGATCAACCACATCGGCCACGTCATGGGCAAGCGGACCATTGCCGAGTTCGTCGAGACACCGCTGATCGAGCAGGCCTTGCAGGAGATCGGCGTCGATTACGCCCAGGGTTACCTGATCGAACGCCCGCAGGTGTTCACCTGCGACAGCCTGCAGCGCCAACGGATTGCGGCGAGGCCCCTGTTGCACAGGGCGCCAGGGACCTTTCGCTGAGCAATGACGGTAAATCACAGGGAATCAAGGAGCTGACAGTGATTGACGCGTTCGTACGGATCGGGCCCTTGATGGACCCGGCCAGTTATCCGGATTGGGCCCAGCAACTGATCGAAGATTGCCGCCAGAGCAAGCGCCGGGTGGTGGAGCATGCGTTCTACCAGCGTTTGCGCGACGGCCAACTGCGCCCGGCGACCATCCGCCAGTACCTGATCGGCGGCTGGCCGGTGGTGGAGCAGTTCTCGCTGTACATGGCCCACAACCTGCAAAAGACCCGCTACGGCCGCCATGCCGGTGAAGACATGGCGCGGCGCTGGCTGATGCGCAACATCCGCGTCGAGCTCAACCACGCCGACTACTGGGTGCACTGGTGCCAGGCGCATGGCATTCACCTGCGTGACCTGCAGGCCCAGGAAGTGCCGCCGGAGCTCAACGGCTTGAACGACTGGTGCTGGCGGGTGTGCGCCACCGAGTCACTGGCCATTGCCATGGCGGCGACCAACTACGCCATCGAGGGTGCCACGGGCGAGTGGGCGGCGGTGGTGTGCGCCGGTGATACCTACGCCCAGGGTTTTGCTGACGAAGACCGCAAGCGGGCGATGAAGTGGCTGAAGATGCATGCGCAGTACGACGATGCGCACCCTTGGGAGGCGCTGGAGATCATCTGCACCCTGGCCGGCGAAAACCCCACGCTGGGTTTGCGCACCGAACTGCGCCGGGCGATCTGCAAGAGCTACGATTGCATGTTCCTGTTCCTGGAGCGCTGCATGCAACTGGAGGGGCGCCAGCAGGGGCGCCTGCGCCCGGCGCTGGCGGGCTGAAAAAGCAATCGCCGGCAAGCCGGCTCCTACACGATCCCTGTAGGAGCCGGCTTGCCGGCGATTGGCCGCATGGCGGCCCGGCGATCTGCAAGCTTACTGCGCGTTCAGCGCCTGCCCGTTCACATCCTTGCTGTCCGGCCCCATCAGGTACAGGTACACCGGCATGATCTCTTCAGGCAGCGGGTTGTTCTGCGGGTTCTCGCTGGGGTAGGCCTGGGCGCGCATCGCCGTGCGGGTGGCGCCGGGGTTGATGCTGTTGCTGCGCACCGGGGCCACGCCTTCGAGCTCGTCGGCCAGCGTCTGCATCAGGCCTTCGGTGGCGAACTTCGACACGCCATAAGCGCCCCAGTAGGCCCGGCCCTTGCGCCCGACGCTGCTCGAGGTGAACACCACCGAGGCGTCTTCCGACAGCTTGAGCAGCGGCAGCAGGGTGCTGGTGAGCATGAAGGTGGCGTTGACGTTGATGTGCATCACGCGCATGAAGTTGTCGCCCGACAACTGCTCGGTGGGCGTGCGCGGGCCGATGATCGAGGCATTGTTGAGCAGCCCGTCGAGGCGGCCGAACTGGTCTTCGATCATCACCGCCAGCTCGTCGTACTGGTGGGGCAGGGCGGTTTCCAGGTTGAACGGGATCACCACCGGCTGTGGGTGGCCGGCGGCTTCGATCTGGTCGTAGACCTCGTTCAGGTTGGCCTCGGTCTTGCCCAGCAGCAGCACGGTGGCGCCCAGGGCGGCATAGGCTTTGGCGGCGGCGGCACCGATGCCGCGTCCGGCGCCGGTAACCAGGATGATGCGACCCTTGAGCAGGTCGGGGCGGGCGGTGTAGTCGAACATGGGTCTGTCCTTAAATCGGTGGCGATCAATGGGGGCCGCTGCGCGGCCCATCGCGACACAAGGCCGCTCCCACAGGTTGCGCGATATCCCGGGTGACACCGGGCCCCTGTAGGAGCGGCCTTGTGTCGCGATGGAGGGCATAGCCCTCCCGGGTGTGCGAAATCAGATCAGCAGCCGCACAGCGCGCTGTCGATCACCTTGCGCAGTTCCAGCGGGTGGTCCACCACCACGTCGGCGCCCCAGTTGTTGGGGTTGTCCTCGGGGTGAATATAGCCATAGCGCACGGCGGCGGTGCGGGTGCCGGCATCGCGGCCGGACTCGATGTCGCGCAGGTCGTCACCGACGAACAAGACGCTGGCCGGGTCCAGGTTCAGGGTCTTGCAGGCCAGGATCAGCGGCTCGGGGTCGGGCTTGCTGTTCTTTACGTGGTCGGGGCAGATCAGCAGCGCCGAACGCTCGGCCAGGCCCAACTGCTGCATGATCGGCTCGGCGAAGCGCACCGGCTTGTTGGTGACCACGCCCCACAGCAGGTTGCCACGCTCGATGTCGGCCAAAAGCTCCGGCATGCCCTCGAACAGCTTGCTGTGCACCGCGCAGTCGCGCTGGTAGCGCTCGAGGAACTCCAGGCGCAGGGCCTCGAAGCCGTCGCTGTCGGGCTCGATGGCAAAGGTGGCGGCGACCATGGCGCGGGCGCCACCGGAGATCACCTCGCGAATGCGCGTGTCGTCGACGGCCGGCAGGCCGCGCTCGGCGCGCATCGCCTGGCAGATGGCGATGAAATCTGGCGCGGTGTCCAGCAGGGTGCCGTCCATGTCGAAGAGTACTGCTCGCAGGCGCATGCTCATTCCTCGCGCAGGGTCTGGATCATGTAGTTGACGTCGACGTCGGTGCTCAGCTTGTAGTGCTTGGTCAGCGGGTTGTACGTCAGGCCGACGATGTCCTTCACTTCAAGGCCGGCAACCCGGCTCCAGGCGCCAAGCTCGGAGGGGCGGATGAACTTCTTGAAGTCGTGGGTGCCGCGCGGCAGCATCTTGAGGATGTACTCTGCGCCGATGATCGCCAGCAGGTAGGCCTTGGGGTTGCGGTTGATGGTGGAGAAGAACACCTGCCCGCCAGGCTTGACCATGCGGTAGCAGGCGCGGATCACCGATGAGGGGTCGGGCACGTGCTCGAGCATCTCGAGGCAGGTGACCACATCGAACTGCTCGGGCATTTCTTCGGCCAGGGCTTCGGCGGTGATCTGCCGGTACTCCACCTGCACGCCGGACTCCAGCTGGTGCAACTGGGCCACCGCCAGCGGCGCCTCGCCCATGTCGATGCCGGTGACGGTGGCGCCGCGCTGGGCCATGGCTTCGCTGAGGATGCCGCCGCCGCAACCGACGTCCAGCACTTTTTTGCCGGCGAGGCTGACGCGCTCGTCGATCCAGTTGACCCGCAGCGGGTTGATGTCGTGCAGCGGCTTGAACTCGCTCTCACGGTCCCACCAGCGGTGGGCCAGGGCTTCGAACTTGGCGATTTCGGCGTGGTCGACGTTGCTCATCTGAACAGTCCTCTGAAACTCATGTAAATAGTGCACAGGGCGCCAGCCAGGGCTGGCGGCCGGTCATTCATGGCGCCCGCTGATGCGGGCGCCCCAGGCGCGGGCGGTATTGGCCAGCGCGGTTTCATCCATTTGCGTCAGGCGCCGGTCCAGCAGCAGTGGCTGGCCGGCGACCCAGACGTCTTTGACGCAGTCACGGCCAGTGGCGTAGATCAGTTGCGACACCGGGCAGTGCACCGGTTGCTGCAGCAGGCCGTTGAGGTCGAAGGCGACCACGTCGGCGGCCTTACCCACTTGCAGCGAACCGGTAACGGCCGCAAGACCCAGCGCCCGGGCGCCATTGAGGGTGGCCATGCGCAGCGCGCGGTGGGCGTCCAGCGCGGTGGCGCTGCCGGCCACGGCCTTGGCCAACAGGGCCGCGGTGCGGGTTTCGCCGAGCAGGTCGAGGTCGTTGTTGCTGGCCGCGCCATCGGTGCCCACGGCCACGTTGACCCCGGCCTGCCACAGGCGTTCGACCGGGCAGAAGCCGCTGGCCAGCTTGAGGTTGCTTTCCGGGCAGTGAACCACGCTGGTGTTGCTTTCTACCAGCAGGGCCAGATCGTCGTCGCTGACCTGGGTCATGTGCACCGCTTGCAGGTTGGGCCCCAGCAGGCCCAGGCGGGCGAGGCGTGCCAATGGACGTTCGCCGTTGTCGGCGATGGCCTGTTCGACTTCGCCGGCGGTTTCGTGGATGTGCATGTGCACCGGGGCATCCAGCTGGTCGGCGACCACGCGGATTTTTTCCAGGCTGGCGTCGCTCAAGGTGTAGGGCGCGTGGGGGCCGAGGGCGACGCTGATGCGCGGGTGGTGGCGCAGGTCGCCGAACAGTTCGATGGCCTGGTGCAGGCCTTCCTCCGGGGTGCGCGCGCCGGGGATGGGGAAGTCCAGCAGCGGTGCGGCGATTTGCGCGCGGATGCCGCTGCGGTGTACCCGCCCACAGGCTTCGCGGGGGAAGAAATACATGTCGGCAAAGCAGGTGATGCCGCCCTTGAGCTGCTCGGCGATGGCAAGGTCGGTGCCGTCGCGCACGAAGGCTTCGTCGACCCAGCGCCCTTCGGCCGGCCAGATGTGCTCCTTGAGCCAGGTCATCAGCGGCAGGTCGTCGGCCAGGCCGCGGAACAGGGTCATGGCGGCGTGGCCGTGGGCGTTGATCAGGCCTGGGGTGAGCAGGCAGCCCGGCAACTCGCGCACTTGCAGCGCTTGCGGGGCGCGTTCGCGCGGGCCGAGCCAGGCGATCAGGCCGTTGCGGATACCCAGTGCATGGCCTTGGAGCACCACGCCGGCCGGCTCCACGGGCACCAGCCAGGCAGGTGCCAGCAGCAGGTCGAGAGGGGGAGTGGGGCTGGGCATGCGGGGCATCTACCTGGGCGCTGTCGGTTAAACGCGCAGTATACCCGAGCACCCGTTGCCGAGGGTCGCTATAATCGCCGGCTTTTCATGGCCGGGTAACGGGAAATGGCGATGCGCGAGCAACTCTTGGCAGCAGAGACGGTGACAGGCATCGCGTGGCGCGACGGCGTGCTGCACCTGCTCGACCAGCGCCTGCTGCCGCTCGAGCAGCACTGGCTGGCGTGCAGCGACGTGGCGCAGGTGGCCGAGGCGATCGGCGACATGGTGGTGCGCGGCGCCTCGGCCATTGGCATTTGCGCCGCCTATGGGCTGGTGTTGGCGCTGCGCCGGCGCCTGGCCGAAGGCGAGGGCTGGGAAGAGGCGCTGGAAGAAGACTTTTTGCTGCTGGGCGAGGCCCGCCCGACCCCGGCCAACCTGTTCTGGGCGCTCAACCGCATGCGTGAGCGCCTGCAGCGGGTGCGCCCTGATGAAGACCTGCTGGCGGTGATGGAAGCCGAGGCGGTGGCCATCCATGACAGCGACCGCGAAGCCAACCTGACCATGGCCCAGTTTGGCCTGGAGCAGGTGCGCAAGCACCAGGGTAGCGAGCAGGCGCTGCTCACCCATGGCAACGCCGGGGCGCTGGGCAGTGGCGGTTTTGGCACTGCGCTGGCGGTGATCCGTGCTGCGGCCATGGAGGGCATGGTCGAGCAGGTGTATGTGTGCGAAACCCGCCCCTGGCTGCAGGGTTCGCGCCTGACGGCCTGGGAGCTGGCGGTGGACGGCGTGCCGGTGGCGGTGGTCGCCGATGCCGCAGCCGGGCACCTGATGAAGACCAAGGGCATCACCTGGGTGGTGGTGGGCGCCGACTGCATCGCCGCCAATGGCGACGTGGCGGCGAAGATCGGCACTTATCAGCTGGCGGTGACTGCCATGCACCATGGTCTGCGCTTCATGGTGGTGGCGCCGAGCAGCAGCATCGACCTCAACCTGCCTACGGGTGAGGATATCCCGCTGGAAGTGCGCGGCGAGGAAGAGTTGCTGGAAGTAGAAGGTATTCAGGTGACGGCGGATATCGAAGTGTACAACCCGGTGGTGGACGTGACGCCGGCCGACCTGATCGACGTGATCGTCACCGAAAAGGGCGTGGTCGAGCGGCCGGATGTGGCCAAGATCGCCCAGTTGATGTGCCGCAAGCGCCTGCATTGAAGGCATGCCGAACCTGTTGGGGTGAGGCGGGGCTGCTGCGCAGCCCATCGCGGGCAAGCCCGCTCCTGCTGGTGCAGTGCCTGGCTTGCGAAGGGGTGTTTGATCATCCATTCGGATGGGCTTTTGACCAGCGGTGCGGCCCCTTGCCATATCTCCCATGCGCCAAGGCTTTGTGGTAACATCCGGCAGTTTCCAAGGCCGCCCATGCGCGCGGCCTTCATTGCGCAGATCCATGGCACAACTCATTGATTTGTCGTATGTCGTCGCACCTACCTAACGCTGCGGCGGCGAGCTTCGTTCGTCCTTCGAGGGATCAGGCGAAGTTTCACCAGAAAAAGGAATCAGGCTTCTCATGGGCGAACTGGCCAAAGAAATCCTCCCGGTCAATATCGAAGACGAACTGAGACAGTCTTACCTCGACTACGCGATGAGCGTGATTGTCGGGCGAGCGCTGCCCGATGCGCGTGACGGCTTGAAGCCCGTGCATCGCCGCGTGCTGTACGCGATGAGCGAACTGGGCAACGACTGGAACAAGCCGTACAAGAAATCCGCCCGTGTGGTCGGTGACGTGATCGGTAAGTACCACCCGCACGGCGACACCGCCGTGTACGACACCATCGTGCGTATGGCGCAGCCGTTCTCGCTGCGCTACTTGCTGGTCGATGGCCAGGGCAACTTCGGTTCGGTGGACGGCGACAACGCCGCGGCCATGCGATACACCGAAGTGCGCATGGCCAAGCTGGCCCACGAGCTGCTGGCCGACCTGCATAAAGAAACCGTCGATTGGGTACCCAACTACGACGGCACCGAGCAGATCCCGGCGGTCATGCCGACCAAGATCCCCAACCTGCTGGTCAACGGTTCCAGCGGTATCGCCGTGGGCATGGCCACCAACATCCCGCCGCACAACCTGGGCGAGGTGATCGACGGCTGCCTGGCGCTGATCGACAATTCGGACATCACGGTCGATGAACTGATGCAGTTCATCCCGGGCCCGGACTTCCCGACCGCCGGCCAGATCAACGGTCGCCAGGGCATCATCGATGCCTACCGCACCGGCCGTGGCCGCATCTACATGCGTGCCCGCTCGAACATCGAGGACATCGACAAGGTCGGTGGTCGCCAGCAGATCGTCGTCACCGAGCTGCCGTACCAGCTGAACAAGGCGCGGCTGATCGAGAAAATCGCCGAGCTGGTCAAAGAGAAGAAGATCGAGGGCATCACCGAGCTGCGCGACGAGTCCGACAAGGACGGCATGCGCATCGTCATCGAGCTGCGTCGCGGCGAGGTGCCGGAGGTGGTGCTCAACAATCTCTACCAGCAAACCCAGCTGCAGAGCGTGTTCGGCATCAACATCGTCGCCCTGATCGACGGTCGCCCGCGCCTGCTCAACCTCAAGGACCTGCTCGAAGCGTTCGTCCGTCACCGCCGCGAAGTGGTGACCCGGCGTACCGTGTTCGAGCTGCGCAAGGCCCGCGAGCGTGGCCACATTCTTGAAGGCCAGGCGGTTGCGCTGTCGAACATCGACCCGGTCATCGCCATGATCAAGGCTTCGCCGACGCCGTCCGAGGCTAAAGAAGCGCTGGTCAGCACCGCCTGGGAATCCAGCGCCGTGCAGGTGATGGTCGAGCGCGCCGGTGCCGAATCGTGCCGCCCGGAAGACCTGCCGGAGCAATACGGCCTGCGTGATGGCAAGTATTACCTGTCGCCGGAACAGGCCCAGGCGATTCTTGACCTGCGCCTGCACCGCCTGACCGGCCTTGAGCACGAGAAGCTGCTGGCCGAGTACCAGGAGATCCTCGAGCAGATCGGCGAACTGATCCGCATCCTCAGCAGCGCCACGCGCCTGATGGAAGTGATCCGCGAAGAGCTCGAAGCGATCCGGGCCGAATACGGCGATGCGCGCCGCACCGAAATCCTCAACGCCAGCCACGACCTCAACTACGGCGACATGATCCCCGAAGAAGAGCGCGTGGTGACCATCTCCCATGGTGGTTATGCCAAGACCCAGCCGCTGTCCGCCTACCAGGCCCAGCGCCGCGGCGGCAAGGGCAAGTCGGCCACCGGCGTCAAGGACGAGGACTACATCGAGCACCTGCTGGTCGCCAACAGCCACGCCACCCTGCTGCTGTTCTCCAGCAAGGGCAAGGTGTACTGGAAGAAGACCTACGAAATCCCCGAAGCGTCCCGCGCTGCCCGTGGCCGCCCGCTGGTGAACCTGCTGCCGCTTGAAGAGGGTGAGCGTATCACCGCGATGCTGCAGATCGACCTTGAGGCGCTGCAGCAGCACGCCGACCCTGAGGAAGAACTGGAAGACAGCGACGACAGCGTGCTCGAGGGCGAGCTGGTCGAAGTCGAGGAAGTCGACGAAGAAGACGGCGACACCCTTGAGTGGGCCGCCGACCCGACTGGCGCGTACATCTTCATGGCCACCGCCTCCGGTACCGTCAAGAAGACCCCGCTGGTGCAGTTCGCCCGTCCGCGCTCCAACGGCTTGATTGCGCTCAAGCTCAAGGAAGGTGACACCCTGATCGCTGCCGCCATTACTGACGGCGCCAAGGAAGTCATGATGTTCTCCGACGCGGGCAAGGTGATCCGCTTCGCCGAGAGCGTGGTGCGTGAAATGGGCCGTACTGCCCGCGGTGTGCGCGGCATGAAGCTGGGCAAGGGCCAGCAGATCATTTCGATGCTTATCCCAGAGTCCGGCGCGCAGATCCTCACTGCCTCCGAGCGTGGCTTCGGCAAGCGTACCCCGCTGTCCAAGTTCCCGCGTCGCGGCCGTGGTGGCCAGGGCGTGATCGCCATGGGTACCAAGGGGCGCAACGGCTTGCTGATCGGCGCCATCCAGGTGCAGGAAGGTGAGGAGATCATGCTGATTTCCGACCAGGGCACCTTGGTGCGTACGCGGGTTGGCGAGGTGTCCAGCCTGGGCCGTAACACCCAGGGTGTGACGCTGATCAAGCTGGCCAGCGACGAGACGCTGGTGGGCCTGGAGCGAATCCAGGAGCCTTCCGAGGATGAGCTCGACGATATCCTCGAGGGCGACGAGGCCGACACCGGCGCGCTGGATGCGGCAGGTGAGGACAGCGCCGGCGCCGAAGAGGCACCGCAGGAATAAGCAAGTGCACTACCCGAACGGGGCGACCAAGGTCGCCCCGTTTGACTGATTACGGCAGGCAACGCAGTTGTGGGATCTGCCCTTTGTGGGAGCGGCCTTGTGTCGCGATGGGCCGCGCAGCGGCCCCGGATTTCAGCGTTAACGCATAGATTGCTGGGGCTGCTTTGCAGCCCTTTCGCGACACAAGGCCGCTCCCACAAGGGTGGTATGCGGCAGGCAAGTTAAGATTTTGTTCTATTTGGCAGAGCGAGAGTGGATGTGAGCAAACGAGCCTTTAACTTCTGCGCAGGCCCTGCCGCGCTTCCAGACGCTGTGCTGCAGCGTGCCCAGGCCGAAATGCTGGACTGGCGTGGCAAGGGCTTGTCGGTGATGGAAATGAGCCATCGCAGCGACGACTACGTGGCCATCGCCGAAAAGGCCGAGCAGGACCTGCGTGACCTGCTGTCCGTCCCCTCCAACTACAAGGTGCTGTTCCTGCAGGGTGGCGCCAGCCAGCAGTTCGCCGAGATCCCGCTGAACCTGCTGCCGGAAAACGGCACCGCCGACTATGTCGAAACCGGCATCTGGTCGAAAAAAGCCATCGAAGAGGCCCGCCGTTTCGGTAGCGTCAACGTGGCTGCCAGCGCCAAGCCCTACGACTACCTGGCCATCCCTGGCCAGAACGAGTGGAAGCTGACCAAGAATGCTGCCTACGTTCACTACGCGTCCAACGAAACCATCGGCGGCCTGCAGTTCGACTGGGTGCCGGAAACTGGTGATGTACCGCTGGTGGTGGACATGTCTTCGGACATTCTCTCGCGCCCGATCGATGTGTCGCAGTACGGCCTGATCTACGCCGGTGCGCAGAAGAACATCGGCCCGAGCGGCCTGGTGGTGGTGATCGTGCGTGAAGACCTGCTGGGCCGCGCCCGCAGCAGCTGCCCGACCATGCTCGACTACAAGGTCTCGGCCGACAACGGCTCGATGTACAACACTCCGGCTACTTACTCCTGGTACCTCTCGGGCCTGGTGTTCGAGTGGCTCAAGGAGCAGGGTGGTGTCGAGGCCATGGAGCAGCGCAACCGCGCCAAGAAAGACCGCCTGTACGGCTTCATCGACAGCAGCGACTTCTACAGCAACCCGATCAGCCACAACGCCCGTTCGTGGATGAACGTACCCTTCCGCCTGGCCGACGAGCGCCTGGACAAGGCCTTCCTGGCTGGCGCTGACGCCCGTGGCCTGCTCAACCTCAAGGGCCACCGTTCGGTCGGTGGTATGCGCGCCTCGATCTACAACGCCCTGGGCCAGGAGTCCGTCGAGGCCCTGGTGGCCTACATGGCTGAATTCGAGAAGGAGCACGGCTGATGTCCGAACAGGAACTCAAGGCCCTGCGCGTTCGCATCGACAGCCTTGACGAGAAGATCCTCGAGCTGATCAGTGACCGTGCCCGCTGCGCCGAAGAAGTGGCACGGGTCAAGACTGCCTCGCTGGCCGAGGGCGAAAAGCCGGTGTTCTACCGCCCCGAGCGTGAAGCCGCCGTGCTCAAGCGCGTGATGGAGCGCAACAAGGGCCCGCTGGGCAACGAAGAGATGGCGCGGTTGTTCCGCGAGATCATGTCCTCGTGCCTGGCCCTGGAAGAACCGCTGAAAGTGGCGTACCTGGGCCCTGAGGGCACCTTCACCCAGGCCGCGGCCATGAAGCACTTCGGCCATGCCGTGGTCAGCCGCCCGATGGCGGCCATCGACGAGGTGTTCCGCGAAGTGGCGGCCGGCGCCGTCAACTTCGGCGTAGTGCCGGTGGAAAACTCCACCGAGGGTGCGGTCAGCCACACCCTGGACAGCTTCCTCGAGCACGACATGGTGATCTGCGGTGAAGTCGAGCTGCGTATCCATCACCACTTGCTGGTGGGCGAGAACACCAAGACCAACAGCATCACCCGCATCTATTCGCATGCCCAGTCGCTGGCCCAGTGCCGCAAGTGGCTGGATGCGCACTACCCGAACGTCGAGCGTATTGCCGTTTCGAGCAATGCCGAGGCGGCCAAGCGGGTCAAGGGTGAGTGGAACTCTGCGGCGATCGCCGGCGACATGGCGGCCAACCTGTACGGTTTGACCCGCTTGGCCGAGAAGATCGAAGACCGCCCGGACAACTCCACGCGCTTCTTGATGATCGGCCAGCAGGAAGTGCCGCCAACCGGCGACGACAAGACCTCGATCATTGTCTCCATGAGCAACAAGCCAGGCGCGTTGCACGAGCTGCTGGTGCCGTTCCACGAGAACGGCATCGACCTGACCCGCATCGAGACCCGCCCGTCGCGCAGTGGCAAGTGGACCTACGTGTTCTTCATCGACTTCGTCGGCCACCACCGCGACCCGCTGATCAAGGCGGTGCTGGAGCAGATCAGCCAGGAGGCCGTGGCGCTGAAGGTGCTGGGGTCGTATCCGAAAGCGGTGCTTTGATTTGAGATTGTCGGGGCCGCTTCGCGCCCCATCGCGACACAAGGCCGCTCCCACAGGTATTGTGCAGGCCTTGAAGCTGTACTGGCCTGTGTGGGAGCGGCCTTGGGTCGCGATGGGGCGCGAAGCGGCCCCGCTGGGCCTCACAGGCTGTCTGGATTTCTGAACAGGGTTCGCACTCGTGGTCAATGCTGTAACAAACAACTCTGCGCCAATCATCAACCGCCTGGTCGTGGTCGGCCTGGGCCTGATTGGTGGCTCCTTTGCCAAGGGCCTGCGTGAAAGCGGGCTGTGCCGCGAAGTGGTCGGCGTCGACCTGGACGCCGAGTCGCGCAGGCAGGCCGTGGTGCTGGGGGTGGTCGACCGCTGCGAGGCCGACCTTGCCGCCGCCTGCGTCGGTGCCGACGTGATCCAGCTGGCAGTGCCGATTCTGGCCATGGAAAAGCTGCTGGCGCGCCTGGCGCAGTTGGACCTGGGCCAGGCGGTCATCACCGATGTCGGCAGCGCAAAGGGTAATGTCGTGCGCGCTGCCCGCGAGGCTTTCGCCTCGGGCCTGTCGCGCTTCGTCCCTGGGCACCCCATCGCCGGCTCCGAGCAGAGCGGGGTGGAGGCGTCCAATGCTGCGCTGTTCCGCCGCCACAAGGTCATCCTCACGCCGCTGGCAGAAACCGACCCGGCCGCCCTGGCCCTGGTCGACCGCCTGTGGCGCGCGCTGGATGCCGATGTCGAGCACATGCCAGTGGAGCGCCATGACCAAGTGCTGGCTGCCACCAGTCACCTGCCGCACCTGCTGGCGTTCGGCCTGGTCGACTCGCTGGCCAAACGCAATGAAAACCTGGACATCTTCCGGTACGCTGCGGGGGGCTTTCGCGATTTCACGAGAATCGCCGGTAGCGACCCGATCATGTGGCACGACATCTTCCTCGCCAACCGGGAAGCGGTCCTGCGTACCCTCGATACATTTCGCAGCGACCTCGACGCCTTGCGCGACGCGGTCGATGCTGGGGACGGGCACCAACTGCTGGGTGTGTTCACCCGCGCCCGGGTTGCCCGCGAGCATTTCAGTAAAATCCTGGCCCGCCGGGCCTATGTGGACGCTATGAACGCCAACGACCTGATTTTCCTGGCCCAACCTGGTGGCCGCGTGTCCGGACGGATTCGCGTACCAGGCGACAAATCGATCTCCCACCGCTCGATCATGCTCGGCTCGCTGGCCGAAGGCACCACTGAAGTGGAAGGTTTTCTCGAAGGTGAGGACGCTCTCGCCACGTTGCAGGCCTTCCGCGACATGGGTGTGGTCATCGAAGGCCCGCACCACGGCCGCGTGACCATTCACGGCGTTGGCCTGCACGGTCTCAAGCCGCCGCCTGGCCCGCTGTATGTCGGTAACTCCGGGACCTCGATGCGCCTGCTGTCCGGCTTGCTGGCCGGCCAGTCGTTCGATGTAACCATGACCGGCGATGCCTCGCTGTCCAAGCGCCCGATGAACCGCGTGGCCAATCCGTTGCGGGAAATGGGCGCAGTGGTCGAGACCGGCCCTGATGGCCGCCCGCCGCTGACCATTCGTGGTGGCAGCAAGCTCAAGGCCCTGACCTACACGCTGCCGATGGCCAGTGCCCAGGTCAAATCCTGCCTGCTGCTGGCCGGCCTGTATGCCGAAGGCAAGACCACCGTCACCGAGCCTGCGCCGACCCGTGACCACACCGAGCGCATGTTGCGCGGCTTCGGTTATTCGGTCGACAGCAACGGTCCGGTTGCCTCGTTGCAGTCCGGCGGCAAGCTGACCGCGACCCGCATCGAAGTGCCGGCGGATATCTCCTCCGCGGCGTTCTTCCTGGTGGCTGCGTCCATCGCCGAAGGTTCCGAGCTGGTGCTTGAGCACGTTGGCATCAACCCGACCCGTACCGGTGTCATCGACATCCTGCGCCTGATGGGCGGCGACATCAGCCTGGAAAACCAGCGTGAAGTCGGCGGCGAGCCGGTGGCTGACCTGCGCGTGCGTGGCGCTAAGCTCAAGGGTATCGACATCCCCGAAGAGCTGGTGCCACTGGCTATCGACGAGTTCCCGGTGCTGTTCGTCGCTGCGGCCTGCGCCGAAGGGCGTACCGTGCTGCGTGGCGCCGAAGAGTTGCGGGTGAAGGAATCCGACCGCATCCAGGTGATGGCCGACGGCCTGATCACCCTGGGTGTGAAGTGCGAGCCGACCCCGGACGGCATCATCATCGACGGCGGCCAGATCGGCGGCGGTGAAGTGCACGGCCACGGCGACCACCGTATCGCCATGGCCTTCAGTGTTGCGTCGCTGCGCGCCACTGCGCCGGTACGTATCCATGATTGCGCCAACGTCGCCACGTCGTTCCCTAACTTCCTGGCGCTGTGCAAGGAAGTCGGCATCCGCGTCGCCGAAGAGGTCAAGTCGTGAATTCGCAAGCACCGGTCATCACCATCGACGGGCCGAGTGGCTCGGGCAAGGGCACCGTTGCCGGCCTGTTGGCCCGTGAGCTGGGCTGGCACCTGCTGGATTCCGGCGCCCTGTACCGTTTGCTGGCCTTCAATGCCAGCAACCACGGCGTCGACCTGACCAACGAAGAGCTGCTCACCAAGCTCGCCGCCCATCTGGATGTGCAGTTCGTCGCCGCCCAGCCCGGCAAGCTTCAGCAGACCATCCTCGAGGGTGAGGATGTCAGCCAGGTGATCCGCACTGAAACCGTTGGCGCCGGTGCGTCCATGGTTGCCTCGCTGCCGGCGGTGCGCGATGCGCTGCTGGAGCGTCAGCGGGCGTTTCGCGAAATGCCTGGCCTGATCGCCGACGGCCGCGATATGGGTACCGTGGTGTTCCCCGACGCGCCGCTGAAGATCTTCCTCACTGCCAGTGCCGAGGAGCGTGCCCGTCGCCGTTACCTGCAGTTGAAGGGCAAGGGTGAAGATGTTAGTCTGTCGAGTCTGCTAGATGAGATCCGTGCACGCGATGAGCGTGACACCCAGCGCGCAGTGGCCCCGCTCAAGCCGGCGGCCGATGCCATTCAGCTGGATTCCACGGAGTTGTCCATCGAGCAGGTGCTGCAACGCATCAGAAGTGAGCTCGCCCTGCGCGATCTGGTCTGATGGAGAGGAGCGCAGGCAGGGGCACCAGTCAACGTCCTGTCAGCGCTTCTTAACTTAACGAAACCCACATTGTCTGGAATGTGGCTATGGGCGTTTGTTTCGCCCGAATCTACAGGAATTAAAATGAGCGAAAGCTTTGCAGAACTCTTTGAAGAAAGCCTGAAAACCCTCAATCTTCAGCCGGGTGCCATCATCACCGGTATCGTTGTCGACATCGACGGCGACTGGGTTACCGTACACGCTGGCCTGAAGTCCGAGGGCGTCATCCCGCTCGAGCAATTCATCAACGAAGCTGGCGAACTGTCCATCAAGGTCGGTGACGAAGTTCACGTTGCGCTGGACGCGGTCGAAGACGGCTTTGGCGAAACCAAGCTGTCCCGTGAAAAAGCCAAGCGCGCCGAGTGCTGGATTGTTCTGGAAGCTGCTTTCGCTGCCGAAGAAGTGGTCAAGGGCGTTATCAACGGTAAGGTTAAAGGCGGCTTCACTGTCGACGTTAACGGCATCCGTGCGTTCCTGCCGGGCTCCCTGGTTGATGTCCGCCCAGTGCGCGACACCACCCACCTCGAAGGCAAAGAGCTGGAATTCAAGGTCATCAAGCTGGACCAGAAGCGCAACAACGTTGTCGTTTCCCGTCGCAGCGTCCTGGAAGCCGAAAACAGCGCCGAGCGCGAAGCTCTGCTGGAATCGCTGCAGGAAGGCCAGCAGGTCAAAGGTATCGTCAAGAACCTCACCGACTACGGTGCGTTCGTTGACCTGGGCGGCGTCGATGGTCTGCTGCACATCACCGACATGGCCTGGAAGCGTATCAAGCACCCGTCGGAAATCGTCAACGTTGGTGACGAGATCGACGTCAAGGTCCTGAAGTACGATCGCGAGCGCAACCGCGTTTCGCTGGGCCTGAAGCAGCTGGGTGAAGACCCGTGGGTTGCCATCAAAGCCCGTTACCCAGAGAGCACCCGCGTTACCGCTCGCGTTACCAACCTGACCGACTACGGCTGCTTCGCTGAGCTGGAAGAAGGCGTTGAAGGTCTGGTACACGTTTCCGAAATGGACTGGACCAACAAGAACATCCACCCGTCGAAAGTCGTTCAGGTTGGCGACGAAGTGGAAGTCATGGTTCTGGACATCGACGAAGAGCGTCGTCGTATCTCCCTGGGTATCAAGCAGTGCAAATCGAACCCATGGGAAGATTTCTCCGGCCAGTTCAACAAGGGTGACAAGATCACCGGTACCATCAAGTCGATCACCGACTTCGGTATCTTCATCGGCCTGGACGGCGGCATCGACGGTCTGGTTCACCTGTCCGACATTTCCTGGAACGAAGCCGGCGAAGAAGCCGTGCGTCGCTTCAAGAAGGGCGACGAGCTGGAAACCGTCATCCTGTCGGTTGACCCAGAGCGCGAGCGCATCTCCCTGGGCATCAAGCAACTGGACTCCGATCCGTTCTCTGACTACGTCGCTGTCAACGACAAGGGCGCTATCGTCAAGGGTATCGTCAAGGAAGTTGACGCCAAGGGCGCTATCGTGACCCTGGCCGACGACATCGAAGCTTCCCTGAAGGCTTCCGAAATCAGCCGTGATCGCGTTGAAGACGCCCGTAACGTGCTGAAGGAAGGCGAAGAGATCGAAGCCAAGATCATCAGCGTCGACCGCAAGTCCCGCGTTATCAGCCTGTCCATCAAGTCGAAGGACGATGCTGAAGAGCGCGAAGCCATCCAGAGCCTGAAAAACGCTCCGGAAGCGGCTGCCGATACCACCATGGCTGCGCTGCTGCGCGAAGCAATGGCCAAGCAGAACTGAGTTCTGTTTGATCGGTAAAAAGGGTGGCCTTCGGGCCACCCTTTTTTTGCCTGCATTTTCAGCCCAAACGCCATCACCCTGTAGGAGCCGGCTTGCCGGCGATGAGGCCGAGCCTGCTGGCGCAATTACCCCCGGCCTCACTAGTTTTTTATCCGCCCATTCTTGAATTTTTTTGTTTAGTCAAGAACCACCCTGTTCAAATCCGCCGGAGCGTGCTACAAACTGGTTAAGCAATGATCTAGCTGCTTGATAACGAAGGGAAAAATATGACGAAGTCGGAGCTGATCGAACGTATTGTCACCCATCAGGGGCTGCTCTCGTCCAAGGACGTCGAGTTGGCCATCAAGACCATGCTTGAACAGATGTCGCAGTGCCTAGCCACGGGTGATCGCATCGAGATTCGTGGTTTTGGCAGCTTTTCTTTGCATTACCGCGCGCCGCGTGTAGGGCGTAACCCCAAGACCGGTCAGTCGGTCAGCCTCGAAGGCAAGTACGTGCCTCACTTCAAGCCCGGCAAGGAGTTGCGTGATCGGGTCAATGAAGAAGAAGAGCATGAGCTCACCTGAACATTTGAAGGAACAGACTGATGCGTAACCTCAAGCGCGCCTTGCTGGCGCTGTTCGTGCTGCTGCTGGCGGCTGTGGTGCTGTTCTTCGTGCTGGAGAACCAGCAGGCGGTGTCCCTGGTACTGTTTGGCTGGTCGGCGCCGGCGGTTCCCGTTGCGGTGCTGGTGGTTGCAGCCTTGCTGCTGGGCCTGGCGGTCGGCCCGCTGTTGGGCGCTTACGGGCTGATGCGCGGCAAGCGCAAGATCCGTGCTAGTGCCCGGCGTGAGGCACTGGCCGGCAACTAAAGACCTTTCCTACCTGATCTGCTGTCGTTGTGCCCTGTGGCGCAGGCGCAAGGAGTGACTTAATGGTGCACTTCTTCCCCTGGCTGCAAAGGACTCTGCACATATGGCACGTATCACCCATCATGGTGGCACTCGTGGTGTCACCGGCTCCTGCCATCAGCTTCACCTCGACGCGCACACCAGCCTGCTGATCGATTGCGGGCTCGAACAGGGCGCAGATGCGCAAGGCGCGCCCGTAGGCAGGCTCGGTTTTGACATTGCCGGCATCCAGGCGCTGGTCGTCACCCATGTCCACCTCGATCATGTTGGCCGCATCCCGGCGCTGTTCGCTGCCGGCTTTCGCGGCCCGATCTACTGCAGCGAGCCTTCGGCACAACTGCTGCCGCTGGTGCTCGAAGATGCCTACAAGCTTGAGATCAGTCGCGAGCCCGCCCATGTCGCCAGGTACCTGGCGTTCTTGCACGAACGTATCGTGCCGCTGGTGTTCGAGCAATGGCAGGTGCTGGTCGAGCAGCCCGATCTACGCTGCGCGATACGTCTGCAGCGGGCTGGCCACTTGCTTGGGTCGGCTTATGTCGAATGTGAGCTCACCCAAGGTGGTGTCACCACCCGCGTGGTGTTTTCAGGCGACCTGGGGGCGCCGGGCAACCCGCTGCTGCGCCCGCTGCAGCCACCGGAGCGGGCCGACCTGCTGGTGCTCGAAAGCACCTATGGCGACCGCCTGCACCCAGCCCCTGGTGAGCGGCGCGCTCGCCTCGAGATGGCAATCGACAGAGCCCTGGCCGACGAGGGGACGATCCTGATTCCTGCCTTCAGCCTCGGGCGCACCCAGGAGCTGCTCTATGAGCTCGAGGATATCTTTCATCATAAATCGTTGTTGAACGAGCCGGCGGAGCGGGCGCAGGGTAGTTTTCGCGAGTGGTCGCGGCTGCCGGTGATCCTGGATTCGCCCTTGGCGCGGCGCATCACCGGCGTCTATCGGCAGCTGCATCAGTTCTGGCGTGCCGAGGCCAATACCCGGGTGCTGCAGGGCCGCGAGCCGCTGGGCTTTCGTCAGTTGATCACCATCGGCAGCCATGAGCAGCACCAGCAGGTGGTGAACCATCTCAAGAGCACCGGTCGCCCAGCCATCGTCATTGCCGGCAACGGCATGTGCTCCGGTGGGCGCATCGTCAATTACCTCAAGGCCATGCTGGGCGACTCGCGGCATGAGGTGATGTTCGTCGGCTACCAGGCCAGGGGTACGCCGGGGGCGGTGATACAGGCCAGTGCGGGGGCTGAGGGCTTTGTGCAGATCGACCTGGATGGGCAGATGTACGAGATACGCGCCAAGGTGATGACCTTGGGCGGGTTTTCGGGGCATGCGGATCAGGCGGGGTTGGTGGCGTTCGCCGGAATGATGGGGCATGCGGCGCGGCGCGTGGTGCTGGTGCATGGAGGAGAGGGGGCGAAGCTGCAGCTCAAGCGTGCGCTGGAGGGGCGTTATATCGGGATGGAGGTGAGAGTCGCAAGCTAGCGTGGTGTTGCAGAGATACCACTGAAAATCATCAATCGCTAAGGATTGTTCTCAGGGACTGATCGATGTCTCCAGATCCTTGACGCTGAGATGTGGGTGTCCATTGAGTAAAAGCCTGGTCTGCGCCGGAGTTCAGGGTTTGGTCAGCGTGTGTTGTTGCTGCGGTGTGGTAAGCGCCGGGCTGCCGGCGCAGCATCTTCAGCGTTCCGAAGCGAGATAGGATGCCTCGAGCTCAAGCAATTTCTTGCTTCTGTTCTTGAGGCGTTTGGCCGGGATTCCAAAGTAAACACCCCAGGGCTCTGTTGATTTGGTGACCATGGACATTGCACCTACAGAGCATCCTTCCGCAAGATTCACGCCGGGTAGCACCAGGGAGGAAGTGCCGATAATCACGTGTCGTCCTATATTTATCGCGGCCTTTTTCTCGTTTTTATAGGCAGCGGGAACGGTAGGATTGGTCAGTGTCTTCCCCGAGTAGTCGTCAGACTGTGTGAAAATTTGACAGCCGTATGCCAAGCCGGAGAAGTCTTCCATTGTCACGCCTGCTTCGCCACCGGCTACGTTGCTGAAAACAGCAATGTGCACGTTCCGCCCCAGGGTCACAGTGCCGGAGATTACGCAGAAATCATCGATGCGAGTGTTGTCACCAATTGAAATTCTGTCGCAGTTGTAGATCGCTGCCTTATCACTGATCTTGACGTTATTTCCGATGCTTTTGAAGCCCATTTCGCGTAATTGCGTGTCTGTTAGAAATGCCATTCGCATCCATCCTGGTGGTCTTGGTGGCTTGGTAAAATGCCGGTTCCGCAGTTTACAATCGAATACGCTTCGACCCTATAGGCGCCGACAGCGATGGCCCGGCAAGCGGCATCGATCAACGCTGAACCCATTCTGCGCCAGTCGTCATCCCGTGCGCAGTGATGGCGCCGGTTGGGTGGCAAGTGACAGCGTTGATCGGCCTTCCAGGGTGTCCCCAAAATGCACAGCTTGTTTCTGAGTCGGAGCAAGTGGTCGCCTATCAGCCTGTAATCTTACTTCCGGCGTGTAGGCTGGTCTCGTCTACGGCGGTTGGGTGAATGCAGGGTTAAAATGAGGGGCTGTGCGTCAAGCTCGCAGGCATGTTGGTAAATGGTGCAGGGTGAGCTTTCTCATCCTTTGGATTCAGGGGCGGTCAGTCAAAGTGCGAAGTGAACAGGGCCACGACAGCGAGGCAGAGGTTGATGTATCTGCCCTGATTAGCAGGTTGTGGCGTCAGTGGTTTTTGATTGCTGTTACTACGTTAGCCGCGGTCATTGGCGCGACGGTCTATGTTTGTCTGGCTGGGCCGGTCTATGACGCTCGAATTTATGTGCGCGCACCGGTGAGTACGGGCGAGATGACCGGGTATGGCAGGGGCAGAGGGTCGGGTTTGGAGCCGTTAGGTGCTACCCGAGGGTACTCTATATATTTGTCGCACTTGCAATCCGATGGGTTGCGCAGAGAGTTTTATGAGAGGTTCTACTTGCCATCCGCGTCGGATGACGATGCTCGAGGGGGTGAGGAAAGACGCTACAAGGAATTTAAAGCAGCGCTAATGGTGGGGGCTGTGAGTAATGAGAAAATACTCATGTTTTCAGTCAGGGCTTTGACGGGGAATCCGGATCAGGCTGCTGATTGGGTAGTTCGTTATGCTGAGTTAGCAGGGCAGAGAACGAAAGAATACATTACAAAAAGTCTTAAAGCGGATATTTTATTTAAAATTCGCGTGTTGGAACAAGAGTTCTCTCCCTCACAGGTTGGTATGCGGGGGAGCGTATTCGCTTGGGGGGCGTCTGCGCCGATACCGATGGATGTATCTCGCCATCTGCCGGTAAAAGGGGTTGGTGAATTTATGGCTGTGCATGGGGGGAAGGCTATCAACACGCAGAGACTTTTTGGCAGCCCGCTGGTACTGACCCTCCAGCAGCGGCAGGAAAATTTACTGTTTTACAGGGGGCTCAAAATTAATGATGGGCTTCTGAAAGTTTATCAAGTTGAGGGTGCAACTGAATTGTCTGATGGCGCGGTCAGGCCAAGAAAGGCTATGGTCATTGCCGCAGGTTTTTTGTTGGGTCTTTTATCGGGGTGTGGATTGGCTTGTGTGCGTGATCAAGGGGTGCGTACCCGACGTGCGAAAAGACTTATATGAACGGTTGGCGGTGCGATTGATGCTTGAGTGTAAGGGTTTCGGGGGGCGCCCTCTGGAGGCCGGTTGTTGTCGCTGGACTGCGGAGCGCCGCAGGGGCTCTGAAGAGGATGTGCGGGGTAGTCCGCCATCGTGGGCAATAGGGTGAATGCTTGAACCCGTTTTGGGCAGCCAGCAACCTTGCTCGGCGTCTGGGGTTCAAGCCCCCCATGATCGAGTGTTCGGAAGGTGGCTGACAGGGGGGCGCAGATGGCCGGCCCAGGTCGTCTGATGTGACCTTCGGGGGCGGGTTGTCGCTCCGGCAGTGCTGATGGATTAAAGAAAGGTGTCACCTCCACGACACCTCGGTTACCATTCGAACAGGGTTAAGCCGGCGGTGCTGCAAGCGGGTCTTGACGTGCTGGATTTTTGTGGATTGGCAAGGTGGCGGCGATGTGTGGCATTGATCGATAAGCACGCCCTTGAAAATGCAGAAGCTTGAATAATCAATATTTAAATGAGCAAGATAATGATTCCGTTTAATAAGCCGCCTTACACGGGTGATGAGGATCGGCATGTTCTGAGCGCGATGCGTGCCGGTAAAATGTCGGGTGATGGTGACTACACGCGCCGCTGCAGTGAATGGTTCGAGCAGAAATTAAATTGCCCCAAGGTTTTGTTGACGCCTTCGTGCACCCAGGCGCTGGAAATGGCTGCCTTGCTCATAGATATTCAGCCGGGTGATGAAGTCATCATGCCGAGCTACACCTTTGTGAGCACTGCGAATGCCTTTGTGTTGCGCGGTGCGAAAATAGTGTTCGTTGATATTCGTCCGGACACGATGAATATTGATGAGCGTTTGATCGAGGCTGCAATCACGGCGCGCACCAAGGCTGTTGTTCCTGTACATTATGCCGGCGTTGCTTGTGAGATGGATGTGATAATGGCGTTGGCATCCAAGTATAACTTGTATGTCATTGAAGACGCTGCTCAAGGGATGATGTCGAGTTATAAGGGGCGGCCGTTAGGCACCATAGGGCATTTTGGCGCGTATAGTTTCCATGATACTAAAAATTATACCAGTGGCGGCGAGGGTGGGCTGCTGCTGATTAATGATGACGCGTTTGTAGTGCGCGCTGAAATTGTTAGAGAGAAAGGTACCAATCGCAGCCAGTTTTGGCGTGGTATGGTTGATAAATATACTTGGGTTGACGTGGGGAGCAGCTACCTGCCTTCTGAGTTGCAGGCGGCCTATTTGTTCTCTCAGCTCGAAAATGCGGATAAAATCAACGCTGACCGGCTGCGTCGGTGGGGGCTCTATTACGATGCGTTGGCAGGTTTGTCTGACCAAGGCGTAGTGTGCCCGGTTGTGCCTGAGGGGTGCGCCCACAATGCACACATGTTCTACCTGAAGTTAGCGGATTTGAATGTGCGCAGTGCCTTCATTGAGTCGATGAAGGCGGAGGGCGTCTGGACAGTCTTCCATTATGTTCCACTTCATACCTCGTCGTTTGGAAAAAGTGCTAGCCGCTTCCAGGGCGAGGATCTGTATACGACGCGTGAAAGCGAGCGCTTGGTCCGTTTGCCGATTTGGTATGGGATGACGGATGATGAGCAGGCCAAGATTATTTCGGCCGTGAAGAAAACTCTGGCGGCCATGTGAAGCCTCTGGGGGGACTTCAAAGCGCTGCTCTCACCGCGCTTGCTCACCTGTCAAGAATCGCAGTCGGATTTTTGCTGATTAAAGTCGTTGCGCAAAGCCTGGGCCCGGAAGGGCTCGGGGCATTGGGTAACTTTATGAGTCTGGCAACCCTGGTGTACATGGTTGCCGGCGGGGGTATTACTAACGGGGTGATAAAACTCACCTCTGAGTACAATGCTCAGGCTCATCGGCTGATCAGAATGCTGTCGACGGCTTTCAGCTATTCGCTGGTGTGCTGTTTGGTGATTGGCGCGGGCGGGGTGTTTTTTAGCGAGCCATTGGCGAAGTTTGTATTTGCTGACGGTGACAAGTGGTGGTTGGTCGTTGTTTTGGCGCTAGCGCAGTTTTGCTACGCCTACGTTAATATCGTGGTGGGCGTAGGCAATGGCCTGTTGCATACGTATGTCTACTCGAGTATCCAGATTGTCGGTAGTTTGCTAGCGGCACTCTTTACCGTCTGGCTGGTTCGCGGGTACGGCTTCAATGGTGCGTCCTTGGCGGTGGTGGCTATCTATTTGATGCCGGTTTTCCCTGCGCTGTATTTCCATTTAAAGTCCAATATCGCGCGTCGAATAAAATGGGTCAGGTTGACGTCGAGTGAAATTCGCAGGCTTGCCAAGTTCAGCGGAATGGTGCTCGTGAGCGCTGCGAGTTTTCCTGTGGTTGAAGTGGTGGTCAGGAGTGCCTTGATCAGTGCGTCCGGCTATGAGCAGGCAGGTTTATGGCAGGGCCTGGTCAAGCTGTCGTCCGCCTACCTGGGGTTCTTTACTGTTTTCCTGTCTTACTATTTCATGCCGTTGGTCTCTCGAGAGCATAATAAATACGTCATTGGAAAGCTGACGGCCTGGATGCTCTTGGTGGTCATGCTGCTGTTTGTTTTCGGGGCGCTCGTTCTTTATGGTTGGCGTGACTTTTTTATACCGCTTCTGCTGTCTCCCGACTTTTCCGCCGCGACGAATTATTTGGGTTATCAAGTCGTGGGTGACGGCTTCAGGGTCGCCGCGTACGTGCTGGGCTTCGTCGCGGTTGCCAAGGCCTCCCTGCGCTTGTATGTGGCGGCCGAAATTTTACAAAACGGGCTATTTGTCTCCATGGTCTATGGGATGGGGCGCAAGGGCGCTGATGTCTCTGTGGTGACCCAGGCCTATGCATGGACCTATGTCCTGTATTTTTGCGTGGCGGTTGTCGTATTTGCTGTCTATTTGCGGCGCCAGCGTTCTGAGGAGAGGTGAATGCTGTTTCTGGCTAATGTCCTGGAGCTGAATGGTGGGACGACATTCATCTTGAGAGTGGCGCGGGAGTATGCGGCCAAGGGGCGGCGTATTGGCGTATTGGTGATGTTTGATATCGTCAATGGCCAACTGGAAGCGGAACTGCTCAAGTACGCCGATGTTTACCGCTTGCGCGACCATGCCGCTTGGGGGACCCGCAGCTTGTTTCGCTCGCAGCTCGGAGCGTTCATGCCGCTGAATAAGACAGGCCTCGATGAGCTGGTCTGCCGTCATGGTGGTCATGTTCATGTAATGGGGGTATTCGGGGTTCTCCTGCTCAGGCGTATGGCGGGCATGGGGGTGGCGCTGAAAGGGGTGAGTTTTGGTATCTATCATCAGAACGAAATCATGTATCAGTCCGTGCCCGCTTACTTCTCCGATTGTGCACAATCTCTATTTTCTGCGTTGCCTGCCCCGTCGGTGGTTTTTTTCAACGAGCATACCCAGCGGTCGCACGAGTCGTTTTTTGGGCGCGACTATGGGGGGGCGTCGGTTTTACCGATCGGTGTCGCATTGCCCGCATGGGGGGGCAGGTCTGTCGGTGACAGTGGTTCGCTGAGGCTTGTATCAATAGGGCAGTTGCATCCGTTCAAGGCTTATAATGCTCATGTCATTAGCATGCTCAATGAACTGCGCGAGTCGCGGCCGGGCCTGGTGTATGAAATTTATGGGGCGGGCGTCAACGAGGCTGCACTTCGTGCGCTGACTAAACACCACAAGGTCGAAGATTTTGTCCACTTCAAGGGCGTCATTGGGTATGAAGAAATCCCCGCGGTGCTGGCTGGCAGTTTCGCGTTCATTGGAAGTGGCACATCGATCATAGAATCGTCGGCATTGGGTGTTCCTTCGATTGTCGGGATTGAGTCCATCAAGGCGCCTTTGACGTACGGTTTTCTCTCTGAAATCGAGGGGTATTCATACAATGAGGCGGACGGTACTCAGCCGCTGAGCGCCATTAAAGACAAGTTGCTTTACCTCAACGATCCTTCAGTATGGGAGTCTGAGGCGCAGGCCTGTCGGCGCAAAGCCGAATCGTTCTCTATCGAGCATACTGTCGAGGGCTTGGAGCAGTTGGCGACGCAGTCGGATGCGTTACGTAGTTTCCGGGCGACCGAGTATCGCAACGGCAGGGCGTTGTTATCGTTCTTGTGGTGGGCACTCAAGGAGCGACTGGGTGGTCCTACTACATTCTCCATGAGGCGAGAGCAGGGTAGCGTTAAGCGACCGGCGAGGAAGTGGTGAAGGGGTGATGAGGGTTTCGCAGCACACACTCGTCGCCGCTTTTTGGGCTCTGCTGCTTGCCGGCCTGGGACTTGTCTTGATGCCTTATGCAGTGGTGGGGGATCAGCAGCACTACGCAGCGTTTTACAACTACCTGGCTGGATTGCCCATTGCTGATGGCCTGGCATTTTACAAGATAAAGCTTGGCAGTAGTGAGCCTGGGTATTTTTTCTTGGTTTACCTGGTGTGCGACTGGTTACCCAGGGAGCTGTTCGTAACGATACTGAATGCGTTCTTGTATTATAATTGTTTTTTGTGGTTGTCTCGCAGGCAGGTCGCCTGGATTTTGTACCCCTTGTTAGCTTGCAACTTCTACCTGCTAGTGCTGAGTTTCTCGGCCGAGCGGTTGAAGTTGGCAATTGTCATCCTGCTCATGGCCTACTCGCTGCGTGGCGTATTGAGGTATGTCCTACTGGCTTTCTCACTCATGAGCCATGTTCAGGTTGTCATGTTGTTAGTAGCCGCGCAGGCTGAGCGGATGGCTCGTGCGGCCGGGGAGGCGTTGCGCGGGCGAATGGGGGGCGAGTGGATCTCGCTGTGCCTTGTATTGCTGGGTGGGGCCTTGCTGCTGTTTTTAATGCGCGACCATGTGCTTTCCAAACTGGCTGCCTACTCCGGCGTTTGGGGCGGCGCAGATTCGCTTATCAAGCCCCTCATCTTCATGGCCCTGGCTGTTTATTATTCGAGGCAGAAATGGGGTGAAGCGCTATTGGCATCGCTGCCACTGGTAGTTGCCTCTTATTTTGTAGGCTCGGAACGAGTCACAATATTCTCTTATTTCGTCTTCATGTACTATGCCGCCCCTTATCGTAACGGGCTTAATCTGGGTGTGATCGCGACGTCTGTTTTCTTTGCCTATGGCGGCATCGGGTTCTTATCGCGCATGATCATGTTTGGCGACGGTTTCGCCGGTGGCTATTGAAGGCTGAATGCCGGGGAGCCGGGGTTGGGCGGTGTTTCATTTGCTAAGGTCTTGGTTGCGGCCGGCAATGGTATCGCCGCGCCCAAAATGCTATCTTTGCAGCCCGCTCCCTGGCGCGGTCGGCGTTCGTCATCAAGGCTGGGTTGCCGGGGGCGAGCGGGCTTGCGCTGTCACGGTGGCGCGGGGCCGCAGGGGCTGACGGCTCTACAGGTCCGCGTAGTGTGCCGGTCGCAGGTCAAGCCGGTCATCGGTGCCGGGATGATTTGCTGAAGGCACAATCCATCATGTTCAGGAAGTCATATGTTTAGCGGCAAAACCCTTCTTATTTCTGGCGGCACGGGTTCATTTGGCAACGCCGTGCTCAAGCGTTTTCTCGATACTGATATCGGTGAAATCCGGATCTTCAGCCGGGATGAGAAAAAGCAAGATGACATGCGCAAACGTTACGCCAATGGCAAATTGAAGTTTTATATTGGTGATGTGCGTGACTATCAGGCCATTCTGAATGCGACACGCGGTGTCGACTATATCTTTCATGCTGCGGCCCTCAAGCAAGTGCCGTCGTGCGAGTTTCACCCGATGGAGGCGGTCAAGACCAACGTCATCGGCACCGAGAACCTGCTCGAGGCAGCCATCCAGAACGGTGTACGCAGGGTCGTTTGCCTGAGCACCGACAAGGCGGTCTATCCGATCAACGCCATGGGCATCTCCAAGGCCATGATGGAGAAGGTCATGGTGGCCAAGTCGCGAAATGTCGACAGCGAGCGCACGGTGATCTGCGGTACCCGCTACGGGAATGTGATGGCTTCGCGGGGCTCGGTCATTCCGTTGTTCGTCGACCAGGTCCGCGCCGGGCTGCCGCTGACGCTGACTGACCCGAACATGACCCGTTTCATGATGACCCTGGCCGATGCTGTCGACCTGGTGCTGTTCGCCTTCGAAAATGGCGAGAACGGCGACCTGTTCGTGCAGAAGGCACCTGCCGCCACTGTGCAGACTTTGGCCGAGGCGCTAACCGGCCTGATGGGCAAGCCTGAGCACCCGATCCAGGTCATCGGCACGCGTCATGGTGAGAAGCTTTTCGAGGCCCTACTCAGCCGTGAAGAAATGGCCTGTGCGCAAGATATGGGCGCTTACTACCGCGTCCCACCAGACCTGCGCGACCTCAATTACGCCAAGTTCGTCGAACAAGGCGAAGAGAAAATCTCCCGCACCGAAGACTACAACTCCCACAACACCGAGCGCCTGGATGTCGAGGGCATGCAGAAGCTGCTGCTCAAGCTCCAGTTCATGCAGGCGATCCAGCGTGGCGAGCACGTTGTTCCGGAGGAGTGAGTGATGAACGTCCTGATTACGGGCGCCGATGGTTTCATCGGCAAGAACCTGCTGGTGCACCTGCGCGAGCTGCAGGATGTCGCCGTCGACACGTTCACCCGTGACGATGATGTGGCCACGCTGCCTGCCAAGGTTGCCGGCGCCGATTTCATCTTCCACCTGGCCGGCATCAACCGCCCGCAGGATCCGCAGGAATTCACCTCCGGCAACGTCGACCTGACCCGGGCGCTGGCCGATGCCGTGCGCGCGGCGGGGCGACCTGTGCCGCTGCTGTACACCTCATCGATTCAGGCCAGCCTGGATAACGTCTACGGTGTCAGCAAGCGCGGCGCCGAGGCGGTGCTGCAGGACCTGCAGGCGAGCAGCGGGTCGCCGGTCTATCTGCTGCGTCTGCCCAATGTGTTCGGCAAGTGGGCGCGCCCCAACTACAACTCGGCGGTCGCCACCTTCTGTCACAACATCGCCCGGGACCTGCCGATCCAGATCAACGATGCGCAAGCCCGCGTCAGCCTGGTGTACATCGATGATGTGGTGCGCAGCTTTTTGCAGGTGATGCGCGGTGAGCACGCCGGTAGCACCTTCGTCGAGGTACAGCCGCAGTACAACGCCAGTGTCGGCGAGATCGCCGGGCATCTGCAGGCGTTTCGCGACAGCCGCAAGACCCTCGTGACCGAGCCGGTGGGCAGCGGTTTCATCCGGGCCCTGTACTCGACCTACGTGAGCTACCTGCCGCAGGACCGCTTCACCTACGAAGTGCCCAAGTACGGCGATGAGCGCGGTGTGTTCGTTGAAATGCTCAAGACCGGCGACAGTGGCCAGTTTTCCTATTTCACCGCGCACCCGGGTGTCACCCGCGGTGGCCACTACCACCACACCAAGACCGAGAAATTCCTGGTGATCAAGGGCAAGGCGAATTTCCGCTTCCGCCATATGGTGACCGATGAATTTTACGAACTGCAGACTGCGGGTGACAAGCCGGTCATCGTCGAGACCGTCCCGGGCTGGACCCACGACATCACCAATATCGGCGATGAGGAAATGGTCGTCATGCTGTGGGCCAACGAGATCTTCGACCGCGAGCTGCCCGATACCTACGCCAGGCCACTGACTGCCTGAGTGCCCAGATCCAAGGAATTCCCATGAAAAAGTTGAAGGTTGTCACCGTCGTTGGCACGCGCCCGGAGATTATTCGCCTGTCGCGAGTGATGGCGGCCCTGGACCAGCACTGCGACCATGTGCTGGTTCATACCGGTCAGAACTATGACTACGAGCTGAACGAGATCTTTTTCCAGGACCTTGGTATCCGCAAGCCGGATCACTTCCTCAATGCCGCCGGTGCCACCGGCGCCGAAACCATCGGCAATGTGATCATCGCGGTGGACAAGGTGCTGGCCGAGGTCGAGCCCGAGGCGCTGCTGGTGCTGGGCGACACCAACAGCTGCATGGCGGTGATCCCTGCCAAGCGCCGCAAGATCCCCACCTTCCACATGGAAGCCGGCAACCGCTGCTTCGACATGCGCGTGCCAGAAGAAATCAACCGGCGCATCGTCGACCACACGGCCGACATCAACCTCACCTACAGCACCATCGCCCGTGACTACCTGCTGCGCGAAGGCCTGGCGCCGGACATGGTGGTCAAGACCGGCAGCCCGATGTTCGAGGTGCTCAACCACTACCGTCCTGCCATCGAGGCGTCCGATGTACTGCAACGCCTTGGCCTGGAGAAAGGGCAGTTCTTCGTGGTCAGTGCGCACCGCGAAGAGAACATCGAGGCCGACCGCAATTTCCTCAAGCTGGTAGAGGTGCTCAACACGGTGGCCGAGGTCCATGGCCTGCCGATCATCGTGTCGACCCATCCGCGTACGCAGAAGCGTGTCGACGCCTTGGGCGTGCAGTTCCACGCCAATGTGCGCCTGCTCAAGCCGCTGGGCTTCACCGACTACAACAAGCTGCAGCTCGAGTCCCGGGCGGTGCTGTCGGACAGCGGTACCATCAGCGAAGAGTCGTCGATCCTCAATTTCCCGGCGTTGAACCTGCGCGAGGCCCACGAGCGGCCTGAGGGGATGGAAGAGGCTGCGGTGATGATGACCGGTCTTGAAGTGGAGCGGGTCCTGCAGGGCCTGGCCCTGTTGCAGAGCCAGCCGCGTGGTGAAGCCCGTGGCTTGCGCCTGGTCGAGGACTACAGCATGCCCAACGTCTCCGACAAGGTCGTGCGCATCATCCACAGTTACCGTGACTACGTGATGCGTACCGTCTGGAGAAGGTACTGATCGTTCATGACTGTACGTGTTCTCCTGCTGACCCAGTGGTTCGACCCCGAACCGACTTTCAAAGGCCTGGTCTTCGCCCGTGAGCTGGTGGCCCGCGGCTTCGACGTGGAGGTGCTGACGGGTTTCCCCAACTACCCGGGCGGCAAACTCTACCCGGGCTTTCGTATGCGCCTGCTGCAGCGCGAAGTGATCGACGGCGTCAAGGTGACCCGGGTGCCGCTGTACCCCAGCCATGGGCAAAGTGGCTTGGGGCGCCTGCTGAATTACGCCAGCTTCGCCGCCAGCAGCCTGCTGTATGGGCTGTTCGGGGCGCGTCGGCCTGATGTCATCTACGCCTATCATCCGCCACTGACCGTCGGCATCAGCGCCGCGTTCATCCGCCTGTTGCGGCGAGTGCCGGTGGTGTACGACATTCAGGACATGTGGCCGGACACCTTGCGCGCCACCGGCATGTTCTCCAGCGAACGGGCACTGGCTGTGGTCAGCCGCGTCTGTGACTGGGTGTATCGCCGCGTGGACCAACTGGTGGTGCTGTCGCCCGGGTTCAAACGCCTGCTGATCGAGCGTGGCGTGCCAGAGCAGAAGATCGACGTGATCTACAACTGGTGCGCCGAAGACATGATCAGCGCGGCGGATGCCCCCGCACCTGCGGCCTTTCCGTCAGCCGAACGGTTTCGCGTACTGTTCGCCGGCAACATGGGCAAGGCCCAGGCACTGGATTCCCTGATCGATGCCGCCAGCCTGCTCGAGCAGGCGGGTGCCAAGGTCACCCTGGTGATGCTGGGGGGCGGTGTCGAAGCGCCGCGCCTGCGTGCGCTGGTGGAGCAGCGCGGGTTGAGCAACGTGGTGTTTCTGCCTGGGGTACCCATGGACCAGGTCGGGCCTTACCTGGCCAACGCCGATGCGCTGCTGGTGCACCTGAAGAACGACCCGCTGTTCAGCATCACCATTCCTTCGAAGACCCAGGCCTACATGGCGGCGGGGCGGCCCGTGCTGATGGCGGTCGAAGGCGATGCGGCAGCCCTGGTGCAGGACGCGGCGTGTGGTAGGGTCGCGCAGTGGGAAAACCCCCAATCCTTGGCCACTGCCATCCAGGCCTTGGCCGAGCTGGATGCCGACGAGCGTCAAGCGATGGGCGAACGGGGCAGGGCCTACTATCTTGAGCGCCTGTCGCTCGCCGTAGGCGTGGGGCGTTTCGGTGAACACTTCAAGCGCCTCGGCCAATGAAGACGCTGCCAGGCGCCATAACCAACCCGAGTCAGGATTATCAAAGTTGAAGCGATTGTTTGACGTAGTAGCCGCAAGCCTCGGCTTGTTGGCACTGTCGCCGGTGATGCTGGTCGTTGCGCTGCTCATCCGGCGTCGGCTGGGCTCGCCCGTGCTGTTTACCCAGGTACGGCCCGGGCTCGGCGGCAAGCCGTTCAAGATGGTCAAGTTCCGCACCATGCGCGATGCTGTCGATAGCCAGGGCAATGCACTGCCGGACGATCAGCGCATGACCCCGTTCGGCAGTTTCCTGCGTGCCACCAGCCTGGATGAGCTGCCCGAGCTGTGGAACGTCATCAAGGGTGAGATGAGCCTGGTGGGGCCGCGCCCCTTGCTGATGGAATACCTGCCACTGTATTCGGCAGAGCAGTATCGTCGGCACGAGGTTCGCCCAGGTGTTACCGGTTGGGCGCAAATCAACGGACGCAATGCCTTGAGCTGGGAAGACAAGTTCAAGCTGGATGTCTGGTATGTGGCCAACCGCAGTTTCTGGCTGGACCTGAAGATTATCTTCCTGACCTTGAAAAAGGTGGTCAGGCGGGACGGTATCAGTGCTGCCGGGGAAGCGACCATGAGCAAGTTTTCCGGCAACCGTCCCTGAACTGTTGACCTGCGCCCTTGTGCTCGTGGCTGAACGAGCCCAAGGGCCCATTGACCGATTGATGGAACCTCCACCATGTTGAATACAAAATTTGCTCCATGGCCGTCCTTCACCGAAGAAGAAGCCAACGCCGTGCGCGATGTGATTCTTTCCAACAAGGTCAACTACTGGACGGGCCAGGAGTGCCGGGAGTTCGAGAAAGAATTCGCGCAGTGGGCCCAGTGCCAATACGCCATCGCCCTGGCCAATGGCACCGTGGCACTGGACCTGGCACTGCGCGCCCTGGGCATCGGCGCCGGTGACGAGGTGATCGTCACCTCGCGCACCTTCCTCGCGTCGGTATCCTCCATCGTCAACGCCGGCGCGGTTCCCGTATTTGCCGATGTCGATGCCGACTCGCAGAACATCACCGCCCAGAGTATCCAGGCGGTACTGACCCCGCGTACCCGCGGGGTCATCTGCGTGCATCTGGCGGGCTGGCCCTGCGACATGGACCCGATCATGGCACTGGCCCGCGAGCATGGCCTCAAGGTCATCGAAGACTGTGCCCAGGCCCATGGCGCGCTGTACAAGGGCCGCCCGGTCGGCTCCATCGGCCATGTGGGGGCCTGGTCGTTCTGCCAGGACAAGATCATGACCACCGGCGGCGAGGGCGGCATGGTGACGACCAACGACAAGGGCCTGTGGTCAGCCATGTGGTCGTACAAGGACCATGGCAAGAGCTGGGAGGCGGTCTACGAGCGCGAGCACCCGCCGGGCTTTCGCTGGTTGCACGAAAGCTTTGGTACCAACTGGCGGATGCTCGAGGTTCAGGGGGTGATCGGCCGTCTGCAATTGCGCCGCATGGCAGATTGGCAGCGTTCGCGCAGCCAGAATGCCGCGCGGGTCTGGGCGACAGCACAGGCACTGCCGGGACTGCGTGTCCCAATGGTGCCGGGTGACATCCAGCATGCGGCCTACAAATGCTATGTCTTCGTCGAAGCGCAGCTGCTGGCTGAAGGCTGGGACCGCGATCGCATCGCCCAGGAGATCAACCAGGCCGGCGTACCTTGCTTCTCGGGGTCGTGCTCCGAGGTGTATCTGGAGAAGGCGTTCGACGGCACCGAGTGGCGGCCGCAGCAGCCGTTGCCGGTGGCCCACGAGTTGGGCGAGACCAGCCTGATGTTCCTGGTCCATCCAACCTTGAGCGCAGCTGAAATCGACCTCACCTGCCAGGTACTGGCGTCGGTGATGGCGCGCGCCGTGGCGCACTGAGCCCGGTAGAACTGAATCAGACAAGGCGCAGGCCCCGAGGCCTGTGCACGAGGGATGCAAGATGCACATTTACGCAATCGTCGGTGCGGGCGGGTTCGGCCGTGAGGTCATGCCGGTGGCCCGTGAAATGCTGGCGCAGCGCAGTACCGAACCTTATCGGCTCGTTTTCGTTGACGATGGCGACATCACGGGGCCAGTCAATGGCCATGACGTGTTGACCACCGAGGCGTTTTTCGCCCTGGATGCGTCGCAACGCTACTTCAATGTCGCGATTGGCAGTGGTGCAACGCGAGAGCTCGTGGCGCAGCGCATGATCGACAAGGGCGCCCAGCCATTCCAGATCCGTGCCCTGGCCCAAAGCGTGGTGCTCGACGGCAATCAGATCGGTGAAGGCGCAGTCCTGTGCCCGTTCACGACCATCACCTCAAATGCAAAGATCGGCCGTTTTTTCCAGTCGAACATCTATTCGTACGTTGCGCATGATTGCGAGATCGGCGATTTCGTCACCTTCGCCCCGGGTGTCAAATGCAACGGTAGCGTGCGTATCGAGGACCATGCCTACATCGGCACTGGTGCGGTGATCAAGCAGGGCACCCCGCAGCGGCCCATCGTCATTGGCAAAGGCGCCATCGTAGGCATGGGCGCAGTGGTCAACAAAAGCGTGGCGCCCGGCGAGACCGTGGTGGGTAACCCTGCCAAACCGTTGCGCAAGCTGGGGGCTGGCTCGTGAGTCACGAAATTGCCCTGGGCGCCATCCCGCTGGAAAAAATCACCGTGGGGATGTCGGTCGCCTATTCGCAGACCATCACCGATGCCGATATCAAGGCCTATGCGGGGCTTTCCGGCGATCACAACCCTGTGCATGTCGACCGCGAGTACGCCGAGCAATCCAGGTTCGGCAAACGCATTGCCCATGGGCTGATGTCGGCCGGATTCTTCTCGGCGTTGTTCGGTACACGGCTTCCCGGCCCTGGTTGTGTTTACGTGTCCCAGAGTTTGAACTTCCTGCGCCCGGTGTACATCGATGACACCGTGGTCGCCGAGGTTTGCGTGACTGCCGTTGACTTGCAGAAACGACGGGTATCGTTCGATACCCTGTGCAAGGTGAATGGCAAGAAAGTCATCACTGGCTGTGCGCAAATCTACATTCCTTGAAAGGGCAAGTGGGCGCCTGCGCAGCAATGCCTGGCCGTTTCAGGGACGGGGCGCAGAGGTTGATCGGCCATATACCGCAGCTTGCGCTGGCTGTGGCGTATAATCGGCGGCAAAAGGCAGTGCCCGTGTAAAGAAGCCGGTGAGTGCTTCACGCTTGAACAAGGAAATGATTGCAGATGGGAGCAAAGGTGTTCGATAGGGGTTGGGAAGGCGTGCGAGCATTTCTGCTAGGGTTGCCAAGGGCAAAAAAGCGCATGATCCAAGTGCTGGCCGACGTCATGCTCGTCTGGCTGGCCATGGGGCTGGCGTTTGTTGTCCGCCTGGGTGTCGAAGAGGCGTTCGGCTTGTTGAGTGACCACTTTTGGTTGTTCGTGTGTGCGCCGGTCGTTTCCATTCCCGTGTTCATCCGCATGGGGATGTACCGGGCCGTCATGCGCTACTTTGGCAACGATGCGCTGATCACCATCTTCAAGGCCGTTACCCTCTCTGCCCTGATTCTGGGGCTGATTGTTTATTGGTCGGCGAACCACCAGTACCTTGTCCCGCGTTCGATCATCTTCAACTACTGGTGGTGGAGCCTGGTGCTGGTCGGCGGGCTTCGTTTGGCCATGCGCCAGTATTTTCTGGGTGACTGGTTTGCTACCGCGCAACACATTCCTTTCGGCAATCGTGATGATGGCGCGCTAAGGGTCGCGGTCTATGGCGCGGGTGCAGCAGGCAATCAGTTGGTTGCGGCCTTGCGCATGGGCAAGGTCATGCGCCCGGTTGCCTTCATCGATGATGACAATGACATCTCCGACCGGGTGATCGCTGGCCTGCTGGTCTACAAACCCGAACAGATACAGAAGCTGATCGACGAAACGGGTGCCCAGGAGCTGCTGCTGGCCGTGCCTTCGGTCAGTCGGGCGCGACGCCGCGAAATCCTTGGCTTGCTCGAAGGCTATCCGTTGCATGTGCGCAGCGTGCCGGGGGTCATGGACCTGGCCAGTGGCCGGGTCAAGGTTGACGATCTGCAGGAGGTGGACATCGCCGACCTGCTAGGGCGTGACACGGTGCCGGCACAGGCCGACCTGCTGGAGCATTGCGTGAAGGGCAGGGTGGTGATGGTGACAGGCGCCGGGGGGTCCATCGGTTCCGAACTGTGCCGGCAGATCCTCGCATTGCAGCCCTCGACGCTGCTGTTGCTCGAGCATAGCGAGTTCAACCTGTACAGCATCCTCTGCGAGCTTGAAGTCACCACCTCTCGGGAATCGCTGACGACACGCATCCTGCCTATTCTCGGGTCGGTTCGAAACCCCGCGCAGTTGCTGGACGTGATGAACACATGGCGCGTCGAGACTGTTTACCATGCAGCCGCCTACAAGCATGTACCCATGGTGGAGCACAACGTTGCCGAGGGTGTGCTGAACAACGTCATGGGCACACTCAATACTGCCCAGGCAGCCTTGCAGGCCGGGGTTGCCAATTTTGTGCTGATCTCTACCGACAAGGCCGTGCGCCCCACCAATGTCATGGGCAGCACCAAGCGTTTGGCCGAGATGGTGCTGCAGGCCTTGAGCCGCGAGCCGGCTCCGGTGCTGTTCAATGATGCAAACCATGTGTCGCAGGTGAACCGGACCCGGTTCACCATGGTGCGATTCGGCAATGTGCTGGGCTCTTCGGGTTCGGTCATCCCGCTGTTCCATCAGCAGATCAAGGCAGGTGGCCCCTTGACCGTGACCCACCCGAAGATCACCCGCTATTTCATGACCATTCCAGAGGCTGCACAACTGGTCATCCAGGCGGGCTCCATGGGGCAGGGGGGGGACGTGTTCGTGCTGGACATGGGCGAACCGGTACGGATCGTCGAGCTGGCAGAAAAGATGATTCACCTGTCCGGGCTCAGCGTACGCTCCGACACCACTCCCCATGGTGATATCGCCATCGAGTTCACAGGCCTTCGGCCTGGCGAGAAGCTCTATGAGGAGTTGTTGATAGGTGACAATGTGGTATCAACACGCCATCCGATGATCATGAGCGCCCAAGAGGATTACCTTGGTTGGGAGCAACTGAAGGAGCATCTGGGAGTGTTGTTGAAGGCGATCGATCAAGACGACTACGTGTCGATCAGGCAGCAGTTGCGCAAGCTGGTTAGCGGCTATAGCCCCGACGGCGAAATCGTCGACTGGATTTACCAGCAGCGCCGACAGGACCCCTGATTCCGAAAAAGCCCGACCTTGCGTCTAATGCTGTTCACTTAGAATTGCCGGGGCGCCGTCCGGTCGAGATGGGCTGCGAAGCAGCCCCAACCCAGGCAACGCCTCTCTTAAGTGAACAGCATTACGACCTTGCGTCGGGTTTTTTTGTAGGCAGATTCCCTAAGCTCAACTCTTTGAATTATCTGGAAAAAGTTCACTTGGCGGATGTGTTTGCGCAGCCCGTCCGGTGTGGCTAGGGTTTGCCGGGCAACCACGAAGGTTGTCCCCTACCGACTCAAGGAGTGTCGAAACATGCGCAATTGCGTCCTGAGCTATCTCTTGCTTCCGCTACTGGGCCTGTCATTTTCCCTGCAGGCTGCGCCCGCCTCGTCGCCCTCGCTGCCAGCCGCCGAGGTTGTTGCCCCGCAAGTGGGCATGGCGAGCGAGCAGCCCCATGCAGCCCGGCTCGACCTGAATAGCGCCGATGCCACCACCCTGCAACGCGAACTCAACGGCATAGGCAAGGCCAAGGCCGAGGCCATCGTTGCCTATCGGGATGCCAATGGCCCGTTCACTTCGGTAGATGAACTGCTGGAAATCAAGGGTATCGGCAAAGCGCTGCTGGAGCGCAACCGCGACAAACTGATGGTCAACTAACGACGTTGAAGGGGGCGGTTCTCCCTGGCGGGAGGGCCACCCTTGAGCTTCAGCGGTCCTGTGCTTCCTTGGCATCCATTTCGGCATTGCGCTCATGGACTTTCTTCAACTGCTCCTCGGTAAGCGGCAACTTTTTCGCCGTATCGCGCAGCATCATCAGCCCGCCGACGATCGAGCCGAGGGCAACTAACAGTATCAACCAGGCATACCAGGGCATCGACATTCTCCTGCAAAGCGTATGGGGCGGCGCTTGTACAACATTCGAGGTTCGCGCGCCTGCGATGGTTCCATTATAGAAGTGCCCGGTGGCCGGGCCAATTCTCATGACCCGCGGGCCCCAAAGCCAGGCCCACTTCGTTTACAATGCGCGCCGTTCAAGACTTGCCAAGAGACCGCCGCCCATGCCCGCCTGCCAGACGCCCCTGATCGTCGCCCTGGATTTCCCTACCCGTGACGCCGCCCTGAAGCTGGCCGACCAGCTCGACCCCGCGCTGTGCCGGGTGAAAGTCGGCAAGGAGCTGTTCACCAGCAGTGCGTCCGGCATCGTCGAGACCCTGTGCGCCAAGGGCTTCGAGGTGTTTCTCGACCTGAAATTCCACGATATCCCCAACACCACCGCCATGGCGGTCAAGGCCGCAGCCGAGATGGGCGTGTGGATGGTCAACGTGCATTGCTCCGGCGGCCTGCGCATGATGTCCGCGTGCCGTGAAGAGCTGGCCAAGCGCAGCGGCCCGCAGCCGCTGCTGATCGGCGTGACCGTGCTGACCAGCATGGAACGCGAGGACCTGGCTGGCATCGGCCTGGATGTCGACCCGCAGGAACAGGTGTTGCGCCTGGCGGCGCTGGCGCAGAAGGCCGGCATGGACGGCCTGGTGTGCTCGGCCCTGGAAGCCCCGGCGCTGAAGGCTTCGCACCCGTCGTTGCAGCTTGTCACACCAGGCATTCGCCCGGCCGGCAGCGCCCAGGACGACCAGCGCCGCATTCTTACTCCGCGCCAGGCACTGGATGCCGGCTCCGACTACCTGGTGATCGGCCGCCCGATCAGCCAGGCGGCTGACCCGGCCCAGGCGCTGGCGGCGGTGGTGGCCGAGATTCGCGGTTAAGCGCTGATGGCCTCATCGCCGGCAAGCCGGCTCCTACAGTGAATGTGATCATCTGTAGGCGCCGGCTTGCCGGCGATGCAGGCTGCCTCAGACCTTCAGCACCAGCTTGCCGAAGTTCTCCCCGCTGAACAGCTTGAGCAGCGTTTCGGGGAAGGTCTCAAGCCCCTCCACCACATCTTCCTTGCTCTTCACCTCGCCACTGGCCAGCCAGCCGGCGATTTCCTGCGCGGCCTTGCCGTATTCCTTCACGTGGTCCATCACCACGAAGCCTTCCATGCGCGCGCGGTTTACCAGCAGCGACAGATAGTTGGCCGGGCCCTTGACCGCCTCCTTGTTGTTGTACTGGCTGATGGCGCCACAAATCACCACCCGCGCCTTGAAGTTCAGGCGCGACAGCACCGCGTCCAGAATATCGCCGCCAACGTTGTCGAAATACACATCGACGCCCTTGGGGCATTCGCGTTTCAGGCCCGCCTGTACATCCTCGGCCTTGTAGTCGATCACCCCGTCGAAGCCCAGTTCGTCCTTGAGGTACTGGCACTTCTGCGCGCCGCCGGCAATGCCGACCACATGGCAGCCTTTGAGCTTGGCAATCTGCCCGGCAATGCTGCCGACCGCGCCGGCAGCGCCGGAAATCACCACGGTTTCGCCGGCCTTGGGCTGGCCGACATCCAGCAGGGCGAAATAGGCGGTCATGCCGGTCATGCCCAGCGCCGACAGGTAGCGCGGCAGGGGCGCCAGGCGCGGGTCGATCTTGTGCAGGCCCTGGGGCTCGCCAGTGAAGTAGTCCTGCACGCCAAGGGCACCGCTGACATGCTCGCCTTTCTTGAAGCCGGGGTGCTTCGAGGCCACCACCTCGCCCACGCCGAGGGCGCGCATCACCTGGCCAAGGCCCACCGGTGGGATATACGACTTGCCTTCGTTCATCCAGCCGCGCATGGCCGGGTCCAGCGACAGGTAAAGGTTCTTCACCTGCACCTGGCCTTCAGCCGGCTCGGCAGCCGGCACCTGCTCGTAAGTGAAGTCGTCGCGGCGCACGGCGCCGACCGGGCGTTGACTAAGCAGGAAGCGGCGGTTGGAAGGGGGCATGGCGAATTCTCCTGAAACGAGGCATGGGGGGTTGATGATTGACCGCGCTGATGGGCCGCGTCACGCAAGATCACCGGCAACGATAGTAGTACAACTGCGCCCCTGATGATGCTGCCCAGGCCAGTGTGCCCCTGACTAGACTCATTTCCGACCCGATTTCTTCATTGCAGGAGCCCGTGATGAGCATGACTTTCTCCGGCCAGGTCGCCCTGGTCACCGGTGGTGCGGCCGGTATTGGCCGGGCGACAGCCCAGGCGTTCGCTGCCGAAGGCCTGAAGGTGGTGGTGGCTGACCGTGATGCGGCCGGTGGCGAAGCCACGGTGGCACAGATTCGCGAGGCCGGCGGTGAGGCGCTGTTCGTGGCCTGTGATGTCACCCGGGATAGCGATGTGCGCCAGCTCCACGAGCAAGCCATCCAGGCCTATGGTCGGCTGGACTACGCCTTCAACAACGCCGGCATCGAGATTGAAAAGGGCCGCCTGGCCGAAGGCAGCGAAGCCGAGTTCGACGCGATCATGGGCGTCAACGTCAAGGGTGTATGGCTTTGCATGAAGTACCAGCTGCCGCTGCTGCTGGCCCAGGGCGGCGGGGCGATCGTCAACACGGCCTCGGTGGCCGGCCTGTCGGCGGCCCCCAAGATGAGCATCTATGCCGCTTCCAAGCATGCGGTGATCGGCCTGACCAAGTCGGCGGCCATCGAGTATGCGAAGAAGGGCATCCGGGTCAATGCCGTATGCCCGGCGGTGATCGACACCGACATGTTCCGCCGTGCTTATGAAGCCGACCCGCGCAAGGCCGAGTTCGCAGCGGCGATGCACCCGGTGGGGCGTATCGGCAAGGTGGAGGAAATCGCCAGTGCGGTGCTGTATCTGTGCAGCGATGGCGCGGCGTTCACCACCGGCCATAGCCTGACCGTCGACGGTGGTGCGCTGGCGATCTGAGCCTGGCCATTGGTTGAGCGTTCTGTGGGAGCAAATGTCTTGTGCTGGTTGTGCCGGCCCTATCGCCGGCAAGCCGGCTCCTACAGGTTCAGTACAGCCCTGGGAGTTATGCGATCCCTTGTGTCGCCTACAGGCAGGCCCGGCAGGCCCTGGCGCACTTCCGGCACGCAGGGCGACCTCCATCGGCCTGAAAGCGACACGCTCATAGCCAAATGACACCATTCTGGCGCCAAGCCCTTGTGACAGGGACACAGGGGTTGTCACTCTGTTGATAAAGGTCGGGGGCCGCTTGGCGAGTCCCCGCGCAACGGGAGGATCGCTGATGGCAACGCGCAGACCGGGTGTTCTGGCCAACCTGGGCATGGCCCGCAAGCTCGGCCTGGGCTTTGCCCTGGTGCTGTTGCTGACCCTGGTGGTAGCCGCCCTCGGCGTCTACGCCCTGACCCACGTCGGCCAGCGTTTTGACGGCCTGCGCCAGATGGCCCAGTTCAACACCGACCTGCTGCGCCTGCGCCAGCACGAACAAGCCTTTGCCCTGCGCTCCGACATCAAGGAGGCCGACGCCCTGCGCACCGGCCTGCAAGCGCTGAGCGAGCGCGCCCGCAGCCTGCCGGCGCTGGCCGCTGCCGAGGGCGAGCTGGCCGCCTACGGCCAGGCTTTCGATCAGTTCGTCCAGGCGGTACAGGCCAAGGAGCTGGCGCTGGACATGGCCAGCTGGTCGGTCTCCAGCGTCGCCAACAACCTCGATGTGCTGCAGTCGGGCCTGGCCGACGACGGCGCCTACACCCTCAAGCAGTCCCAGGGCCAGCAGGGCAGCGAGTTTCTCGAGCAGTCCGCCCAGGTGGCGCAGGTGTCGCGGTTGATGCTGCAGGCCATGGACGAGGCCCGCGTGCGCCTGGAGCAGAGCCGCAAGGGCAGCGAGGAGGGGGGGCAGGGGCGCATCGCCCAGACCGTCGAGGCCGCAGGGCTGGTGGAGCAGCTCAAGGGCAGCATCGATGACGCCGGCTACCAGAGCGTGCTCGGCGAGGTAGCCGGGCACATTGCCAGCTTCTCCGACAAGCTCAACGAATACACCGACCTGCTCGGCCAGGAGCAGGGTATCAAGGCGCAGTTGCAGGCGCGTGCCGGGCAGGCCACTGCCCGGGTCGACCAGGCATACGCCGCCCAGGAGCAGGCCATGCAGGGCGAGCTTGCGCGCAATGCCGTGGCCATCATGGTCGCCACTGGCCTTGCGCTGCTGGTGGGCATGCTGGCCGCCTGGCTGATCACCCGTGCGGTGGTGGCGCCGCTGCGCCGGGTGATCGAGCGCGCCCGGCGCATCGCCGCAGGCGAGCTGGCCATTGAGGCCGAGGCGCCGCGCAAGGATGAAGTGGGGCAGTTGCAGCAGGCCATGCAGCAGATGGCCGAAGGCCTCACCGGCATTGTCGGCGGTTTGCAGCAGGGCATCGAACAACTGGCCGGCAGCGCCCAGGCGCTGTCGGCGGTGACCGAGCAGACCAACCGTGAAGTCGGCAGCCAGAAGGACGAAACCGAGCAGGTGGCCACCGCCATGCAGCAGATGACCGCCACCGTGCACGATGTGGCGCGCAACGCCGAGCAGGCGGCCCAGGCGGCCCAGGCCGCCGATGACAAGGTCGGCAGCGGGCAGGAGGTGGTGCGCCAGAGCATGCAGCGCATCGAGCAGCTGGTGACTGCGGCAGAGACCGCCAGCAGCGGCATCGACAGCCTCAGCGCCGAGATCCACACCATCGGTGACGTGCTCGAGGTGATCAAGAGCGTCGCCGAGCAGACCAACCTGCTGGCACTTAACGCAGCCATTGAAGCGGCCCGCGCCGGCGAACAGGGGCGCGGTTTTGCCGTGGTGGCCGACGAGGTGCGGGCCCTGGCCCGGCGTACCCGGCAGTCCACCGAAGAGATCGAGCGCCTGGTAGCCAGCCTGCGTGGCAATGCCCAGCAGTCGGTGACGCAGATTCGTGGCAGCACCGAGCTGGTACGCCTGGCAGTGGCTGATGCGCTGCAGACCGAAAGCGCGCTGGGCAGCATTGCGGCGGCGGTGTCGTTGATCCAGCAGATGAACCAGCAGATCGCCGCTGCTGCCGAGCAGCAGAGCTCGGTGGCCGAGGAAATCAGCCGCAGCGTCACGCAGATTCGCGGCAGTGCCGATCAGGCGGCGTTGGCGATGGCCGACAACGCCCGCTCAAGCATCGAGCTGGCACGGTTGGGGGATGACCTGAAAGGGATGGTCGGGCATTTCAGGTTGTGAGCCTGCGATCAACCAACCTTCAGGCCTGCGCTGTACCTGAAGATCACGCGATCCATGTGTGTGCGGGCCTCAGATCAACTCCCAACTGATCGGCGTGCCGCGCTTGATCGCCTGCCGCGCACGCCTGCCCATGACCTGCTCGACATGCTTGGGCGCCAGCCCAAGCCCGGGGCGGATGATGCGCACGTTGGCCGGCGACAGCATCTCGCCCTCGGCAATGTCCTCGCTGGCGTACAGCGAGCGGCGAAACACCCGGCTCTTTTCTTCGGCCGGCGTGGCCCCGTAGCTGACCGTGCCGATCGACTGCCAGGCGCGTTCGGTTTCCACCACCAGTTGCTGCATTTCGCCAGGCTCCATCGAAAAGGCGCTGTCCACGCCGCCGTCCGCACGGTCGAGGGTGAAGTGCTTTTCGATCACCGTCGCACCCAGGGCAACACTGGCCACCGACACGCCAACCCCCAGGGTGTGGTCCGACAGCCCGACCTGGCAGCCGAACAGCTCGCGCAGATGGGGGATGGTCGAGATATTGGTGTTCTGCGGTGACGCCGGGTAGGTGCTGGTGCACTTGAGTAGCACCAGGTCGCGGCAACCGGCCTGGCGGGCGGCTTGCACCAGCTCCTCAAGCTCTGCCACGCTGGCCATCCCGGTGGAAACGATCATCGGTTTGCCGGTGGCGGCGACCCGGCGAATCAACGGCAGGTCGGTGTTCTCGAACGAGGCGATCTTGTAGCAGGGCACGTCCAGTGTTTCGAGAAAGTCCACGGCCTTGGCGTCGAACGGCGTGCTGAAGGCGATCATGCCCAGCTCCCTGGCCCGGTCGAAAATTGGCTGATGCCACTCGTAGGGCGTCGCCGCCCGTTGATACAGCTCATACAACGACACCCCGGCCCACAGGCTGCCCGGGTCGCTGATGTGGAACTCCCGCTCGTTCAGGTCGAGGGTCATCGAGTCGGCGGTGTAGGTCTGGATCTTCAGGGCGTGGGCGCCCGAGCGGGCAGCCGCCTCGACGATCTCCAGCGCTCGTTCCAGCGACTGGTTGTGGTTCCCCGACATTTCCGCGATCACGAACGGTGGGTGCTGCGGGCCGATGGCGCGCTGGGCAATCTTGAATTCAGACATCACGCTTGAGCTTCCTGATGAATCGGGTGTGGTCGACGTCGTAGCCTGCTGCGTTGAACAACCCATTGGAGGGCATATTGCCGCCTTTGACCTGGGCGTGCACGCCTGTCACCTCGGGGTGCTGTGCAACCAGCCAGTCCTGCGCGCAGCGCAGCAGGTCGGCGCCGCGGCAGGGCATGGCTGCATCGGGAACCTTGTAGATCGAGACTTCGGCTTGATCGGCTTGAACATCGAAGCGCACCACGCCCACCGGCTGGCTCTCGACTTCACCGATCAGCAGGTGCCGCTGCGGGTCGGCCAGCACGCCGCCGAGCCATCGGCAGTGGTCTGCCCAGGCAATTTCATCGCAGTTATTGGATACGGCGCGTATGGCCGGGTGGTTTCGCCAGCGGTGCAGCGCGGCAGCATCGCGCTGCTCGGCCGCACGTATCGAAATGCCCGTGCAGCCCATGTGTTCGGCGATACGCAGCCGGCCGTCGCCATCGACTGCGGCCATGCCATTGACGGACAAGAGCCGGCGCAGCGCCGGGTTGCCGATAAGGGCCTGCAGGTGCAGTTTCAATGCCTCTGCCAGGTTGTCCGCAACCTCGATGTTGTAGAGCAGCCCCTGGCCTGCCGCATCCTTGAGCTGTTGCGTCTGGTTGGCGGCGGTGCTCAGCGCCAGGGTCGGCAAGCCTAAGCAGCAGCGTTCCCAGCAGGCAATGCCGCCTGCACCGATCGCCAGGTCTGCGCTGGCCATCAGTTCGGCCATGGCCGGTGTTTGCACATGGCAGGTATACCCCTGCGCCTGGCACATCGCTTCGATGGCCAGCCGCTTTGGGTGCTGCTCGCCAATCACCACATCGACCTGCACGCCGGGCAGGGCCAGCTCGGCCAGTACAGCCAGGGCCCTGCCAGTGAAGTTGTGCGCATCCATGCCGCCAAAGAACACCAGCAGGCGCCTGAGCGCGCCGGCGCGTGGCGGCGTGGTCTTGCCCAGTAGGCGAAACTCTTCGCGCAACAGGGCGAAGCGCGGGCCCAGCAGCAGCTGGCAGGCTTCGGGCACCTTGCCTTGATAGCGGGTGTGCAGGTCGGTGTAGAAGTTCTGATCCAGCAGCACATCGCACTCATGCTTGCGGTCGGCAAGGTCATCGATGACCAGGATGCGCCGTACTGCAGGCCTGAGCAGCTTTTCCCAGCGGGCATCCAGGGCGTAGTGATCGACCACCAGCCAGTCCCACCAGGTGCCTTGCAGGGCCGCCAGGCTGTCAGCCGCGTCGCCAGGCTGGCTGGCACCCAGCCAGTTGCCGTGGGCCAGCTCCGTGTCGCAAGGCTGGTCAGGGTGAACGGGCAGGGGGATCAGGCTGTGACCACGTGCCTGCACCCACTGCACGAGGTAGGCCGGCAGGTCGCGGCACAGGAACACACAGCGCGCCCCACGCTGTGCCAGCGTATCGGCCAGGGTCAGGCAGCGCACCAGATGGCCGGTACCGATCTGCAGCCCGGCATCCACACGCAAGGCGATGTTCACGCCTGCGCCCCGGCTTGTGCCTGGATGGCCTTGAAGATCAGCTCGGCGCGCACCCAGTCATCCATGTCGTCGATGTCCTGAACCCGCCAGCGCGGGAGCAGTACCGGCGTTGAATGGGCATCGAAGATGCGCAGTTGTTGCAGCCAGGCGTCCGGGCGCCCCCAGTAGAACTGCGCCGCATCGTGCAGGGCAGAGGGCAGGTCCTGGGAGCGGGTCGGAAAATGTTCGGGGAACAGCATGCCCAGCCCGCCTTCAGGCAGGGCCTGAAAGGCGCGAAACACCGAGGATGCGAATTCGCTTACCGAAAACGCGTAAGCCCAGTTGCCTGACTGCAGTGCCTCCAGGCCCCGGGACAAGTCGGCAGGGTGCAGCAGTGGGGCGGTTGCGTAGATGCAGCACAGTGCATCGAAGGCAACGCCTCGCTGATTCAGCCACTGCGCCGCATGGGCCACCACCTCGGTGGTGCCGGCGTGGTCGTCGGAGAGCTCGGGCGGCCGCACGAACGGTGTTTCGGCCCCGTAAGCACGGGCCAGCTCGGCAATTTCCGGGTCATCGGTCGAGACGATGATCCGCTGGAACAACCCGCTTTGCTGCGCCGCCAGGATCGACCAGGCGATCATCGGGCGGCCGCAGAAGGGTTTGATGTTCTTGCGCGGGATGCGTTTGCTGCCCCCTCGGGCAGGAATCACTGCGATGTTCACCGCAAAGCCTCGCGCAACGTGTTGACCACGTGTAACTGCTGCTCATCGGTAAGTTCGTAGAACAACGGCAGGCTGAACGCTTCGCTGAAATACCGCTCAGCCTCCGGGAAGTCGCCAGGGCCGAAGCCCAGTGCACGGTAATACGGCTGGGTGTGCACCGGAATGTAATGCACCTGCACCCAGATCCCGGCGGCGCGCAGGGTGTTGAATACCTCCAGCCGGCGCTCGGCGGGGACCCGGATCGGGTACAGGTGCCAGGCCGACGCTTCGCAGGCTTGCGGCCGCACCACCGGCAGGTCGGCCAGCAGGGTGTGGTATTGGCGCACCAACTGCCGGCGGCGGGCAATGAACGCATCCAGACGGGCCATCTGGCTGACCCCCAAGGCGGCCTGCAGGTTGGTCATGCGGTAGTTGAAGCCCAGTTCGACCTGCTGATACTCCCAGGCACCGGCAGGCTCGCTGACCAACTGCTCGGGGCCTTGGGCGATGCCATGGGAACGCAGCCTGGCAAGGCGTTTGGCCAGGGCGGTGTTGTTGGTCGTCAGCAGGCCGCCTTCGGCGGTGGTGATGATTTTTACTGGGTGGAAGCTGAAAACGGTGATGTCGCTGTAATGGCAGGCGCCCACCGGCACGCCTTGATACGAGGCACCTACGGCATGGGAGGCGTCTTCAATGATGGCAAAGCCGTACTCTTTCGCCAGTGCGGCGATGGCTTGCATGTCGCAGCTGCGCCCGGCGAAGTGCACCGGGATGACCACCTTGGGCAGGCGCCCGGCGTCACGCGCGGCCTTGAGTTTCAACGCAAGCTTGCTCGTACAGAGGTTCAGTGTGGCGGGGTCGATGTCTACGAAATCGACATCGGCGCCGCAATAGCGCGCGCAGTTGGCGCTGGCCACGAAGGTGTTGGGGCTGGTCCAGACCAGGTCGCCCGGCCCGACACCCAGGGCCAGGCAGGCGATGTGCAGGGCAGAGGTGGCGTTGCACACTGCCACCCCGTGGCTGGCCTGGCAGGCCTTGGCCACGGTGCGTTCGAACTCGGCGATCCCGGGCCCCTGGGTCAGCCAGGTCGACTGGAGTACCTCGACGACTGCCGAGATATCCGCCTCAGTAATATTTTGTCGACCGTAAGGAATCATAAGCTCTGCCACATCACATGTTTACCGGGTGAGGGTGGCAATGGTAACCGCCACAGCTCCTATGCAGGGTATCGGCAAGCGAGTATCGATCCTGAAGGCGCTGCGGCGAATCCATGGGGGGACTGACTTGTGTTGCCTGTACCGGCCTCATCGCCGGCAAGCCGGCTCCTACAGGTTCAGCGCAGGCAGCAGGCTCGACGCGATGACGTAGTCAGCCCTTGCGCGGGCTCAGTATCAGCAAGGTGACCACCCCGGCCACGATGCCCCAGAACGCCGAGCCGATGGAGAACAGGGTCAGCCCCGACGCCGTCACCATGAAGGTGATCAGCGCCGCCTCGCGCTCGCGGGCCTCGCCCATGGCCACGCTCAGGCCGTTCATGATCGAGCCGAACAGCGCCAACGCGGCGATCGATAGCACCAGTTCCTTGGGCAGGGCGCCGAACAGGGCCGCCAAGGTGGCGCCGAAGATGCCGGCAATGCCGTAGAAAATCCCGCACCACACCGCTGCGGTATAGCGCTTGTTCGGGTCTTCATGGGCATGCGGGCCGGTGCAGATGGCCGCACTGATGGCCGCCAGGTTGATGCCGTGGGAGCCGAACGGTGCCAGCAGCAGCGAGGCAAGGCCGGTGGCCGAAATCAGCGGCGAGGCCGGTACCTGGTAGCCGTCGGCGCGCAGCACGGCCACGCCGGGCATGTTCTGCGAGGTCATCGCCACCACGAACAGCGGGATGCCGATGCTGATGGTCGCCGCCAGCGAGAAGCTCGGCGTGGTCCACACCGGGGTCGCTACCTCCAGCTTGAAGCCGCTGAAGTTCAGCAGGCCCAGGGCGCCGGACAACGCGGTACCCACCAGCAGCGCGGCAAGTACGCAATAGCGCGGGGCCAGGCGCTTGGCCACCAGGTAGCTGATGAACATTGCCAGTACCAGCAGGGTCTGGTGCTGTACGGCCACGAAAATCTCGCTGCAGATACGGAACAGGATGCCGGCCAGCAGCGCCGAGGCCAGCGACGCCGGGATGCGCCGCACCAGCCGTTCGAAGCTGCCGGTCACCCCGCAGATCAGCACCAGCAGGGCGCAAGTGATGTAGCCACCGATGGCTTCGCCGTAGCTCACCCCGCCCAGGCTGGTGATCAGCAGCGCCGCCCCCGGCGTCGACCAGGCCACAGTGACCGGGGTGCGGTAGCGCAGCGACAGGCCGATGGTGCACACCGCCATGCCGATCGACAGCGCCCAGATCCACGAGGAGATCTGCCCCTGGGTCAAGCCGGCAGCCTGGCCTGCCTGGAACATCAGCACCAAGGTGCTGGTGTAGCCGGTCAGCATGGCAATGAAGCCGGCGACGACCGCCGAGGGGGAGCTGTCCGCGAGGGGCCGCAAGCGGGCGGAAGTGACTTCGGTCATGGGGGTAATTCCTTGTACAGGTGTAAGCAGTTTTTTCAGGCTACCGCTGTCCGGCGTGATCCTTGCCATACAGCAGGCATTGCATTTAGCCGTACAGTCGCCAACTATTGGCGACTACTGCGCAATTGCGTTAAAGGGGAGGGGGCGATGTACAAGGTCTATGGGGATTACCAGTCGGGCAACTGCTACAAGGTCAAGCTGATGCTCAGCCTGCTGGGCCGCCCGTACGAGTGGCACGCGGTGGACATTCTCAAGGGTGAGACCGAGACCGCCGAGTTCCTGGCCATGAACCCCAACGGCAAGGTGCCGGTGCTCAAGCTCGAGGATGGCACCTGCCTGTGGGAGTCCAACGCGATCCTCAACTTCCTTGCCGATGGCAGCGAGTTCCTGCCCGGCGAGCCGCGCCTGCGCACACAAGTGCTGCAATGGCAGTTCTTCGAGCAGTACAGCCACGAGCCGTACATTGCCGTGGCCCGGTTCATCCAGTTCTACCTGGGGCTGCCGGATGAGCGGGTGGAGGAATACCGCAAGCTGCACAAGGGCGGCTACAAGGCATTGAGGGTGATGGAGCGGCAGTTGCAGATGACGCCGTACCTGGTCGGTGAGCAATATTCGATTGCCGATGTGGCCTTGTACGCCTACACCCACGTGGCTCACCAGGGCGGCTTCGACCTGGCCGAGTACCCGGCGGTACGCGCCTGGCTGGCGCGGGTGGCCAGCCACCCACGGCATGTGCCGATGGTCGACTGAGAAACGCGCCCTTTGTAGGAGCCGGCTTGCCGGCGATAGGGCCGGGCCTGCAACCCGCACATATGTGCCAGGGCTGCCGGCCTCATCGCCGGCAAGCCGGCTCCTACAGGGTTGTGCGGGCCCTGTGGGAGCGGGGTGATCAGGCGTTGGCGAAGCGCTTGTCCAGATAAGCGATGATGTCCTTGGACTCGTACATCCAGGTCACCTTGCCGTCCTCTTCGATGCGCAGGCACGGCACTTTCACCCGGCCGCCGCCCTCGAGCAGCGCCTGACGGTGCACTTCATCGTTCTTCGCATCGCGCAGCGCCACCGGCACGTTCAAGCGGTGCAGGGTGCGGCGGGTTTTCACGCAGAACGGGCAGGCATGGAACTGGTACAGCGCCAGGCCCTTGGCCTGCTGCTCGACCGCAGACTGGGCTGCAGCATCACGCTTTTTCTTCGCCGGGCGGCTGATCCAGTCGCCGAACACGATGAGCTGGCCGAGGCCGACCCGCAGGGCTTTGACGATCATGGGCAACTCCTGAAAATGAAAAGGCCGACCTCAAGGGCCGGCCTGAAACCTGCGCCGATCACTTGATCAGGCTGAGGAACTCGCTGCGGGTGGAGGCGTTTTCACGGAACTCGCCGAGCATCACCGAGGTGAGCATGGTGGAGTTCTGCTTTTCGACACCGCGCATCATCATGCACATGTGCTTGGCCTCGATCACCACGGCAACGCCTGCGGCACCGGTAACCTGCTGGATGGCCTCGGCGATCTGGCGGCTGAGGTTTTCCTGAATTTGCAGGCGGCGAGCGAACATGTCGACGATGCGCGCCACCTTGGACAGGCCCAGTACCTTGCCCTTGGGCAGGTAGGCAACGTGGGCCTTGCCGATGAACGGCAGCATGTGGTGTTCGCACATCGAATACAGCTCGATGTCCCGGACCAGCACCATTTCGCTGTTGTCGGAGGTGAACAGCGCGCCGTTGGTGACTTCTTCAAGCGTCTGTTCGTAACCGCGGCAAAGGTACTTCATGGCCTTTGCAGCCCGCTTGGGCGTGTCGAGCAGGCCCTCGCGGGAGACGTCCTCGCCCAGTTGGCTGAGGATCTCGGTGTAGTTCTGTTCCAGGGACATGGATCTACCTGTGGAAAATTTCGCAAAGGCGAAGGGTACGGCGGCGGCGGCGGCGCTGCAAGCGCGATATCACTCGTCGCGGCCTTCGAGCATGGTTCGCTTGAGCATCACGTACACCGCGCCGGTGCCACCATGACGGGCCTGGCACGAGGCAAAGCCAAGCACCTGCGGGTGCTGGCGCAACCAGGTGTTGACGTGGCTCTTGATCATCGGCCGCTTGCCGTCGATGCGCGCGGCCTTGCCGTGGGTGACGCGCACGCAGCGTACTTCCAGCTTGGTTGCTTCGGCAATGAAGTCCCACAGCGTCTCGCGAGCCTTCTCGACGCTCATGCCGTGCAGGTCGAGGCTGCCCTCGAAGGCGATCTGGCCCAGCTTGAGCTTGCGCAACTGGGTTTCCTGCACGCCGTCGCGGCGCCACATCAGCTCGTCTTCTGCGGCCACGTCGATGACGAACTGGTCGGACAGGCCGTCGATCACCAGCGGCTGGTCGCTGCGAATGGTCGCCGCCTGGCGCAGGCCGGCCAGCTGCTTGCGGTCGGCCTTGGGTTTGCCGACCTCGGCGCGGTCGTGCTTGATCGGCTTGACGCCGCGCACCTCGGCACTGAACAGGGAAAAATCGTCGTCTTGCATGCTGCCTCCACGTGGGCGGCGTAGTTTACGCGAGTGGGGCAGGGTTGTGTTGCCCGTGGCGGCCTATTGCGGGTCCTCTGTAGGAGATTATCCAGCCCTTCCGGCTGCGCTGTCGCGCAGGGAACTAGTTTCGCAGATGCACCGCGGCCCTGTGGGAAGCGGCCTTGCCGGGGCGCCGTCCGGTCGAGATGGGCTGCGCAGCAGCCCCGGTAACTTTGCATGAGGCCGAGAACTTGGGGCCGCTTCGCGCCCCATCTCGACCGGACGGCGCCCCGGCAAGGCCGCTTCCCACAGGGGCCGTGTTGAATCAATGAGTTGTAGTTTGTTCTATGCCGGCTTGCCGGCGATAGGGTCGGTGCAGGTCAATCGTGCTTTTTCATCAAATGCGGCGACAGGTTCAACCCGTTGGCCCGGCGCAGGCGAATGCGGCTGCGCCGCCAGAAGCGCACGCCAAAGTACAACAGCAACAGCCCGGCCACGGCGAGGGTCGCCGCCAGCGGGCGGTTGGCGTTGAGTTCGGTGAGCGCTGCGTAGTTGCCAAGCAGGCCGGCGACGCCGGCCATGGCCAGAAGGATGCCCAGGGTGGCCAGCAGCACGCTGAAGGCCGCGGCCAGGCGCGCGCCCCAGTTGCCGGGCTCACGCTGGCGCAGGCGCCTTGCATCGAAACTGCCTTTGAGCTTCATGGGTTTTCCTCGGAATCTGCTGTAGCTGATCCGGAGTTCGACCTGCGCCCGGCCTTCGGGTTCCGCCCGTCCGCCGGGCGGTGCGGCTCAGACCAGGCTGGCGGTGGGGGCGACGCAGGCGAAGTTGTCGGCCATCACGGCCATTTCGCACTGGTGGATCTGCGCAGCCGGGATGACCTGGTCCTTGAGCGCCAGGTCACGGGTGGCCGAGGCGTCTTCCACCAGGGTGCAACGGTAACCATAGTCCTTGGCGCGGCGCACGGTGGTGCTGACGCTGGAATGGCTCATGAAACCGCAGACGATCAGGTCGAGGTGGCCAAGCTCCTGCAGCGTCTCGTGCAGTTGGGTGTTCTTGAAGGCGTTGGGCATGCGTTTTTCGATGACGATTTCGCCTTCGCGCGGCTCCAGGCCCGGGATGAACTCGCCGGCCGGGCCCTGGGGGTCGAAGCGCCCGCCGACGGTGCCGAGGTGGCGAACATGGATGATCGGGCGGCCGGCCTTGCGGGCGGCGTCGAGCAACCGGGCAATGTTCGCCACGGCCTCGTCCATGCCCGACAGCGCCAGCGGACCGCTCAGGTACTCCTTTTGCGCGTCGATGACGATCAGGCTGGCTTGGCCCAGCTTGGCCGGCGGGTAGTCGCGGCCAGTGAGGCGGAACATCGTGGTTGGAACGGACATCAATGGCTCCTTGGGTAGGGCTTTTGTATACCTATTCTCCCTTGCCTTGGCGTCAATGTGAATGGTTGACAACGCAGACGGCGTGGTTACTGGCCTGTGGCTACCCATTCGGCGGTTGCGGCGAACATTTGTGGGGTGTGGGCTGTTAGACTTTTGTCCTGTCTGAAAAGGAGTCCCCCGTGATCACATCCCGTCTGCGCACCCTGCGCGACCATATCCGCTGGGCGGTCAGCCGCTTCCATGAGCATGAGCTGTTCTTCGGCCACGGCGCCGACAATGCCTGGGACGAGGCGCGCCTGCTGGTGCTCGGCGCCGTGCACCTGCCGTGGGAAGTGGCCGACAGCTACCTGGACTGCGCCCTGGAGGATGACGAGCGGGTACGCCTGCAGCACCTGCTCAAGCGCCGCATCGAAGACCGTGTGCCGACCGCGTACCTGCTGGGCGAGGCCTGGTTCTGCGGCATGTCGTTCATCGTCGACGAGCGGGTGCTGGTGCCGCGCTCGCCCATCGGCGAGTTGATCGAAAAGCGCTTCGAACCTTGGCTTGCCGCGGAGCCGGCACGCATTCTCGACCTGTGCACCGGCTCCGGTTGCATCGGCATCGTGGCCGCCGACGTGTTCCAGGACGCCGAAGTGGTGCTGGCCGACCTGTCCTTCGACGCGTTGGAAGTGGCCAACCAGAACATCGAGCGTCACGGCCTCGACCACCGCGTGTTCACCGTGCAGGGCGATGGGTTTGCCGGCCTGCCGGGGCAGCGCTTCGACCTGATCCTGTCCAACCCGCCGTATGTCGATTCCGAAGATTTTGCCGACATGCCGGCCGAATACCACCACGAGCCCGAGCTGGGCCTGGCCTGCGGCAACGATGGCCTGGACCTGGTGCGGCGCATGCTGGCCGAGGCCGCCGACCACCTGACCGAGAAGGGCCTGCTGATCGTCGAGGTGGGCAACAGCCAGGTGCACGTCGAGGCGCTGTACCCTGAAGTGGACTTCGCCTGGCTGGAGTTCGAGCGTGGCGGACACGGGGTGTTCATGCTGACCGCCGAGCAGTGCCGCCAGCATCAGGAGCTGTTCGCTTCGCGGGTCTGACCCTGAAAAATATCGCGGGGCAAGCCCGCTCCCACGAGTGTACCCGTGGGAGCGGGCTTGCCCCGCGATAGCGTCAGAAGTGGTTCAGCGAGTGGCAATCCAGATCAACAACCCCGCCTGGAACACCGCAAACGCCACCAGGCAGGTGATGGTAAAGCGCAAGCCGCTGTCTTCGCGGCGGTACTTGGCCACGCGCTCATCGCGCTCGCGCAGCTGTGCTTCCTTCTCCATCAGGTTCTGCTCGGCCTGCTGCAGCATGCCGGCGGCTTCCAGAATGTCGACGCGCTGGACCTTCTCGGTGTTCCAGCCGCCCTTGAGCTGGCTTACCGCGGTCTCCTTGATGCGGCCCTTGAGCAACTGCCCCTCGACATACTCCACTTCAAGCCCGACGCTGCGTAGCACATGGTCGCGGCGCAGGCGCGTGTCTTCGTTCAGTGCGTCTTTGTTGGGCAGGTTCATGCCCTCGATGCGGTACTGCGCGCAGCGGTGCTGCAGCCACTGCACGGCCTGGGCCAGCAGGTAGCGGCCAACCCCACGGTTGAGTGGCTCCAGTTGCAGGCCGGCATCGCTGCCGATGGTTACCAGGCGCTGTGCGTGGTCAACCCGAACGTCCAGCTGGTTCTGTTCCTTGCGCACCTTCTGCCCAGGCAGGCGCACTTCCAGGCGCAGCAGGCTGTGGGCCTTGTCGTGGCGCTCGGCGTAGCCGAACTGCACGAAACGCAGCGGGCGCGCGCCGCTGTTGCGGTCGGTGGGCAGCGCGTTCAGGCGCAGCAGCTGGAAGTGTTCGACGGCCAGGTCCGCCCACGGCTGCGGGGCGCTTTCCGGGGCTTGTTCTTCGTTCGCCTCGGCGGCGGGGGCATCGGTCATCAGGGCAATCCTCAAGTGCTCGGCGCGCGGTTGATCGTCGACACTCGCCGCAGATCACCGCTTCTTGGCTGAGTTATCGGCAGCCTTTGCCCATACCTGAGTGCCGGCGGGGGAAAACCTCAGGCCGCCGGCAGATGCTGAATGAATTGCACGATGCGCTCGCCCAGCGCCTGGGCCAGGGGCAGTTGCGGGTTGCTGTAGCTGTCGCGCTGCTCGCTCATGCCCTTGGGGCTGATGCGCAGCACATGGTTCATGCCGTCGATCAGCGCCAGTTGTGCGTCGGGCTTGGCCGCCTTGAGCTGCTCGGCATCGGCCACCTCCACCTGCACGTCGTTGCGCCCCTGCACGATCAGCGCCGGCACCTTGAGCCGGGCGAAGGCCGCTGCCGGGTCCTGGCGCAGCAGGGTGATCAGGTAGGGCTGCACGCTGGGGCGAAACACCTGACGCAGCAGGGGCGGCACATCCAGGCTGGTCTGCCCGGCCTGCAACCGCTCGATCAGCGCCACGCCGCCGGCCAGTTGCGCCGGCGGCAGGCGCTGGGCCAATTGCTCGCGCAGTACATCGCCGATCGGCCGGCCGCTGCCGGCCAGGGTGATCACCGCGCTGGCGCCGGCCTGCTCGGCCGCCAGGCTGGCAATCAGTGCACCTTCGCTGTGGCCGACCAGGATCAGCGGGCCGAAGCGCGGGTCGTGGCGCAGCTTCTGCCCCCAGGCCACCACGTCGGCGACGTAGCGCTCGACGCTGAGGTCGCGCTCGTCGGGGGTGGCCGGCTGGCTGGCGGCCACCCCGCGCTTGTCGAAGCGCACGCTGGCGATGTGCTCGCCGGCCAGCAGCAATGCCAGGCGCTTGAGGTTGTCGATACGCCCGGAGGCCGGGTTGTTGCCGTCGCGGTCGGTGGGGCCGGAACCTGAGATGATCAGCACCACCGGTGGCGGGGTGGCCTGCTGGGGCAGCAACAGGCTGCCGTGCAGCACGCCCTGGCCGGTGTCCAGGTCGATGGGGCGTTGCAGCACGCTGGGGGCAGCCTGGGCGAGGCTGGCAAACAGCAGCAGGAGCAGGGCGGTGAGGCGGCGCTTCATGGAGGGGGACTGCGTGGGGGAGGTGAAGGTAAGACCGGCGTTGCGGGGGAAGGTTCTGGCAACCCATCCCGGGTTGAATTACGTATACTGCCGCTTTCGTTCACCTCAGGCAGATTTCGCGGAGCGTCCATGTCCGGCAATACCTACGGCAAGCTGTTCACTGTCACCACCGCTGGCGAAAGCCATGGCCCGGCGTTGGTCGCCATTGTCGACGGGTGCCCGCCGGGCCTGGACATCTCCCTGGCCGACCTGCAGCACGACCTCGACCGGCGCAAGCCGGGCACCAGCCGGCACACCACCCAGCGTCAGGAACCGGACGAAGTGGAAATCCTTTCCGGCGTGTTCGAAGGCCGCACCACCGGCTGCTCGATCGGCCTGCTGATCCGCAACACCGACCAGAAGTCCAAGGACTACTCGGCGATCAAGGACCTGTTCCGCCCGGCTCACGCCGACTACACCTACCACCACAAGTACGGCGAGCGCGACTACCGCGGCGGTGGCCGCAGCTCGGCCCGCGAAACCGCCATGCGCGTGGCTGCTGGCGCCATCGCCAAGAAGTTCCTGGCCACCCAGGGCATCCGCGTACGCGGCTACATGAGCCAGCTCGGCCCGATCGAAATCCCGTTCAAGACCTGGGACTCGGTGGAAGACAACGCCTTCTTCAGCCCGGACCCGGCCAAGGTGCCGGAGCTCGAGGCCTACATGGACCAGCTGCGCCGTGACCAGGACTCGGTCGGTGCCAAGATCACCGTGGTCGCCGAAGGGGTGATGCCGGGCCTGGGCGAGCCGATTTTCGACCGCCTCGACGCCGAGCTTGCCCACGCGCTGATGAGCATCAACGCGGTCAAGGGCGTTGAAATCGGCGCAGGCTTCGCCAGCGTCGCCCAGCGCGGCACCGAGCACCGCGACGAGCTGACCCCGCAAGGCTTCCTCAGCAACAACGCCGGCGGCATCCTTGGCGGTATTTCCTCGGGCCAGCCGATCGTCGCCCACCTGGCGCTCAAGCCGACCTCCAGCATCACCACCCCGGGCCGCTCCATCGACATCGACGGCAACCCGGTGGAGGTCATCACCAAGGGCCGCCACGACCCGTGCGTGGGCATCCGCGCCACCCCCATCGCCGAGGCGATGATGGCCATCGTGCTGATGGACCACCTGCTGCGCCACCGCGCACAGAATGGCGATGTGAAGGTCAACACCCCGGTGCTGGGCCAGCTCTGACCCCATCGCCGGCAAGCCGGCTCCTACAGGTACAGCGTTGTCCTCAGGATGCGCGCGTTCCCTGTAGGAGCCGGCTTGCCGGCGATGAGGCCGGTACAGACAACCGCAGAGCCTGACCCATGCCCCCCATCCCCTACTGGCGCCTGTCCAGCTTCTACCTGTTCTACTTCGCCCTGCTCGGCTCCACCGCGCCGTTTCTGGCGTTGTACTTCGACCACCTGGGCTTCTCCCCGGCACGCATCGGCGAGCTGGTGGCCATTCCCATGCTGATGCGCTGCATCGCCCCCAACCTGTGGGGCTGGCTGGGCGATCGCAGCGGCCGCAGGCTACTGATCGTGCGGCTGGGCGCGCTGTCTACCCTGGCCACCTTCTCACTGATCTTCTTCGGCAAGAGTTACGCCTGGCTGGCGCTGGTGATGGCCTTGCACGCGTTCTTCTGGCATGCAGTGTTGCCGCAGTTCGAGGTGATTACCCTGGCCCACCTGCACGGGCAAACCTCGCGCTACAGCCAGGTTCGGCTGTGGGGCTCGATCGGCTTCATCCTCACCGTGGTTGGCCTGGGCCGCTTGTTCGAATGGCTGAGCCTGGACATCTACCCGGTGGCGCTGGTGACCATCATGGCCGGCATCGTCGCCGCCAGTCTGTGGGTGCCCAACGCCCAGCCGGTCGAACATGCCGAGCGCCGTGGCGCCGGGGGCTTTGTCAAACAGTTGATGGCGCCGGGCGTGGTGGCTTTCTACATTTGCGTGGCACTGATGCAACTGAGCCACGGCCCGTACTACACCTTCCTCACCCTGCACCTGGAGCACCTGGGCTACAGCCGCGGCGCCATCGGCCTGCTGTGGGCGCTGGGGGTGGTGGCAGAAGTGCTGATGTTCATGGCAATGAGCCGCCTTTTTGCGCGCTTCAGCGTGCAGCGGGTATTGCTGGTGAGCTTCCTGCTGGCCGCCGTGCGCTGGCTGCTGCTGGGCAACCTGGCCGATGTCCCCGCCGTGCTGGTGCTGGCCCAGGTGCTGCACGCCGCCACCTTTGGGTGCTTCCATGCCGCCAGCATCGCCTTCGTGCAGGCCAGCTTCGGTGCCCGCCAGCAGGGCCAGGGCCAGGCCTTGTACGCTGCACTCTCGGGTACCGGCGGGGCATTGGGCGCACTTTACTCGGGCTACAGCTGGAAACTGCTGGGCCCGCACTTCACCTTTGGTATGGCCAGCGTCGCGGCGCTGGCGGCAGCCGTTATCATTGGCCTTTGTTCGAAACCCAGCAGGAACGACCCCTGATGAGCATTCTCAGCGTTTTCCACGCCGCCAGCCCCGAGCTTGCACACAAGGTGCTGACCCACCACGACGACATCAAAGCCACCCTGGCCGAACAGGGCGTGCGTTTTGCCCGATGGGACAGCGGCGCGCGACTGCGCCCCGGTTGCGCTCAGCAAGAAGTGCTTGATGCCTGCCGTGCCCCTATTGACCGGCTGATGACCGAGCATGGCAGCGCAGGCTTTGCTGTTTTAAGCCGCGATGGCGTCGACCCGACCCAGGCTGACCTGCGCGACGAGCATGTCCACGACACTGACGAAGTGTTTGCCGTGGTCAGCGGGCGCGGGCAGTTGAACCTGCGTGTGGGTGACTATGTGTATGGCGTGTTGTGCGAGAAGGATGATGTGCTGGTGGTGCCGGCCGGCACCCGGCGCTGGCTGGACCTGGGGGATAACCCGTTCTGCCTGGCGGTGCGCCTGTTTGGCAGTGAACAGGGCATGCAGCCGCGCTTCACCGGGGATGCCGGTGCACGGCTGTTTGCGGGTATGAATGAGCTTTGAACGTTGCCGGTATCGCGGGGCAAGCCCGCTCCCACATGGATTGCATGAGCTTCAGGCTCGTGCGTACCTGTAGGAGCCGGCTTGCCGGCGATGGGGCCGGTGCAGGCAACGCTAATCACCGATAGGTCGGCAGGGCGAAGCGTTGCTGGCTCTGCAGCATCGAGATCACCGGCAGCTCGCTTGCCTGCTCGGCCAGGTCGCGGCGGATGGCGCTGATCGCCCAGGACAGCTGCTCGGCGCTGTGCAATTGGCCGTAGGTCAGCACGCGGCGGGTGACCTTGCCGTCGGCGGCGCGCAGGGTCAACAGGATGCCGCCGTCGGGGCGGGGCTGGGTGGCGACCTTATAGGCGCTGAAGACCGAGGCGAATTTTTCCTGGATGAGGTCCATATCAACTCCTGACTGTTGTGTGGGCAGACGTGGAGTGGATGTTTGCAGCGACCGTGCCAGGCTTTATCTCGCTAAAAAATACTTATAAAACAATTAGTTAGATATATTTAACAAACTGTGGACCATGCATTCTGCAAGGTCGTGCATTTTGCACAGTGCAATTTGCACGGTGATAGCCTTAGCCTTTGCACCCCATAGAATCTGAACCTTTGACCCACTGGCAGTGCCTGACCAACACTTGGGCCCATTCAAATGCCAGGAGGTTCCCCGTGTCCGATCAACAGCCCGCCACCATGACCGCCGAAGAATCCGCAGCCTTCGCCGAAGAAGTGTTCGAGCGCGCCCGCCGTGGCGATGCAGCGATGCTCGAGCGCCTGCTCGCCAGCGGCCTGCCGGCGGATTTGCGCAACCACAAGGGCGACACCTTGCTGATGCTGGCCAGCTACCACGGCCACCATGATGCGGTGCAGGTGCTGCTGGCCCATGGCGCCGACCCGCTGATCGCCAACGACAACGGCCAGTTGCCGATTGCCGGCGCAGCGTTCAAGGGCGACCTGGCGATGATCCGCCTGTTGCTGGAGCAGGGCGTGCCGGTGGATGCCGCTGCCGCCGATGGCCGTACCGCGCTGATGCTGGCGGCCATGTTCAACCGCGTGGCGATTGTTGATTACCTGCTTGAGCAGGGCGCCGACCCGGCGCACCGCGACGCCGCCGGCAGCACCGCACTGATGGCCGCCCGCACAATGGGCGCAGTGGACGCCGCAGCGCGCCTCGAAGCGCTCGCCGGCTAACCGCCCGGGGGCATTTGCGGCTATCCTTGGCGCCTTTTACGCCAATGCGCAGGGCCCCCTCAATGAAAGACCAGTTGCTCGAATTCATCCGCCTTATCGCCGCCGGTTGCATGCGCGATGAAGACATCGAGCGCATCGCCGACGAGGCCGCCCAGGCCTACGCCGACCCCGCCGCGTTTCTCGCCGCCAACCCCGACATCAACTACGACGACAGCTTCCCGTTCGCCCTGGGCGAGTGGGTGGTGGTCGGCAGCCTGCCCGACACCGTGCTGTTCCAGGCCGACAGCTACCAAGACCTGTTCCAGCAGATCAGCGACTCGTTCGACAAGAGCGTGGCGTTCACCCTCAAACCCAAGCAGCTGGCACGCACCGAAGCGCTGACCGCGCTCAATCGCATCCAGGTGCAGATGGGCGCGCTGAACAAGGAAGCCGGCGGTTATGTGCTGCTGAACTTCAGCCAGTTGCTGGACGATGAGCTGCAGATGGTGATGGTCGGCCAGCATGATCTGGCCCGGGTGCTGGAGCTGGGCGCTGCCGTGGGCATCAAGGTGGAGCCGGCGCTGGAGGCGTTGAAGGTGGCTGTGCACGTCTGAGCGGCACGTTGACTGCAATCGCCGGCAAGCCGGCTTTCATGGAACAAACTACAACTCATTGAATCAACACGGTCTCTGTGGGAAGCGGCGTCGTGTCGCGATGGGCTGCGAAGCGGCCCCAAGGCCTCCGTCTCATGCAACATTGCCGGGACTGCTGCGCAGCCCATCGCGACACGAGGCCGCTTCCCACTGGGGCCGTGGCGCACCTGCGAGATCCGTTCTCTGCGCGACAGCGCAGCCCGAAAGGGCTGGGTGATCCCCTGCAGGGATCTTCTGTAGGAGCGGGCTTGTCGGCGATGGGGCCATTGGCCCAAGTGCACCTTCTACCCCAACGCCGTATCCAGAAACATCATCACCGCAAACCCACCCATCAACCCCAGGGTCGCCGAGGTCTGGTGCCCGTTGCGGTGGGTTTCGGGGATCACCTCGTGGGACACCACGAAAATCATCGCCCCAGCCGCCAGCCCCATGCTGATCGGGTAGGCCAGGGCAAAGCCTGTGGAAATCCCCAGCCCGATCACCGCCCCCAGCGGCTCCATCAGGCCGGAACCAATGGCCACCAGCGCCGCCTTGAAGTTGGAAAGCCCGGTGGCGCGCAGTGCCAGGGCTACGGCCAGGCCTTCGGGGATGTCCTGGATGGCGATGGCGCTGGTCAGCGGCAGGCCGATGTTCATGTCGCCATTGGCGAAGCTCACGCCGATGGCCATGCCCTCGGGCAGGTTGTGCAGGGTGATCGCCAGCACGAACAGCCATACCCGGCTGATGCGCTCGGCGTCCGGGCCGCAGGGGCCGGTGGTTTCATGCTCGTGGGGGGTAAAGCGGTCCAGCCCGAGCATCAGCAGCACGCCAAGGCCCATGCCCAGTACCACGGTGAACGCCGCGGCCGGGCCGTTGCCGGTGATTTCGCGGGCCGCATCGAGCCCCGGCAATATCAGTGAGAACGAACTGGCGGCGAGCATCATGCCGGCAGCAAAGCCGAGCATCACGTCCTGGGTGCGGGCGCTGACATCGCGCAGCACCACCGCCAGCACCGCGCCAAGGGCGGTGGCGGCGAAGCCCGACAGGCCGCCAAGCGCCGCCAGATGCAGGTTGTCGGCATGCTCGCCGTTGACCGCGTTCCACAGGCTGGCCAGCAGCAGGGCAATGATCGCCAGCAGGCTCAGGCCAAGCCCTGCGCTGAGCCACGGGGTGTTCAGGGCCTGTTGCTGCCACGCGCCGATCAGCGAGGCGGGGGCAGCGGTAGGGGAGTGTGCTGGGGGCATGCGAACCTCGTAACAGTGAATGACAGCAGTCTATCCAGTGACCGGCGCTGCTGCCCAAGGATTCCCTTCTATCGGCGCCATAGCCAGCTATGCTCTGCCACACAATCACCACGCGGGAGCGGCGGCATGGGCTCTACCTTCAACGGGCTGGTCGGCCTGATCATTCTTGCCCTGGACATCTGGGCGATCCTCAACGTGCTCAAGAGCAGCGCCGAAATCGGCATCAAGGTGCTGTGGATACTGCTGATCATATTGTTGCCGGTGCTTGGGCTGATCATCTGGGCCGTCGCCGGGCCGCGGGGCAACGTGCGCATTTGAGCGTTTTTCAGGCTGGGCGGGTGACCGGCGTGGGAGCGGGCTTGCCCCGCGATATCCTAAGGTCAGGCCATGTTGCTGCACCAGGTGATGCCGTCGCGGGGCAAGCGCGCTCTCGCTGGCCCTATCCATCCGCTCGATATCGGCCAACCGACAAAATTTTCACACTCGATTTTCGAAAATCCGCGCCGCACAATGCTGCGTTGGTCCGCTGCCATCACAGAGGGCAGGGCCTTCGGGCTGTCGGCGACGTCGCCCTTTTCGCAAACCCGCAATCCTAGGATCTCTCCATTCATGGCTAACACGGATGCCCTGAAGCAACCGGGCGTGCGAGGCTCGTTCTCGCCGACCCTGAAATCCCACCTGGCCTACACGCTGCTCAGCGGCCTGGTGATCATGCTGATGCTCAGCCTGGTGCGCCTGGCGCTGCTGCTCTACAACAGCGACATGATCGGCACCACACCGTACGCCACGGTCGCAGAAGGCTTCCTCAACGGCCTGCGTTTCGACCTGCGTGTGGTGGTGTACATCAGCGTGCCGCTGCTGCTGGCGACCCTCAGCCCCTGGCTCATGGCCCGGCGCGGGGTGTTCCGCTTCTGGCTGACCCTCACCTCGAGCGTGGTGATGTTCCTCGGCCTGATGGAGATGGACTTCTACCGCGAGTTCCACCAGCGCCTGAACGGCCTGGTGTTCCAATACATCAAGGAAGACCCCAAGACCGTGCTGAGCATGCTCTGGTACGGCTTCCCGGTGGTGCGCTACCTGCTGGCCTGGCTGTTCGGCACCTGGCTGCTGAGCCTGCTGTTCAAGGGCATCGACCGCCTGACCCGCGGCAACGGCGTGCAGCGCGCGGCGCCCTGGTACGCGCGTGTGGCTGTGTTCATGGTGATTTTGCTGGTGGCCGTGGTCGCCGCCCGTGGCACCCTGCGCCAAGGCCCGCCGATGCGTTGGGGGGATGCCTTCACCACAGACTCGAACTTCGTCAACCAGCTGGGCCTGAACGGCACCCTGACCCTGATCGACGCTGCCAAGAGCCGTTTCGGCGAGGACCGCGCCAACATCTGGAAGCCGGTGCTGGAGCAGGCCCTGGCCACCGAGACCGTGCGCAAGCAGCTGCTGACCGCCAACGACACCCTGGTGGATGCCGACGAGGCTGCCGTGCGCCGTGACTTCGTGCCACCGGCCGAGCGCACCCTGCCGATCAAGAACGTGGTGGTGATCCTCATGGAGAGCTTCGCCGGCCACTCGGTCGGTGCCCTGGGCAGCTCCAGCAACATCACCCCGTACTTCGACAAGCTGGCCAAAGAAGGCCTGCTGTTCGACCACTTCTTCTCCAACGGTACCCACACCCACCAGGGCATGTTCGCCACCATGGCGTGCTTCCCCAACCTGCCGGGCTTCGAGTACCTGATGCAAACCCCGGAGGGTGGCCACAAACTGTCTGGCCTGCCGGCTCTGCTCAGCGCCCGCGATTATGATGACGTCTACGTCTATAACGGTGATTTTGCCTGGGACAACCAGTCCGGGTTCTTCGGCAACCAGGGCATGACCACCTTCATCGGCCGCAACGACTTCGTCAACCCGGTGTTCTCCGACCCGACCTGGGGCGTGTCCGACCAGGACATGTTCGACCGTGGCAACGAAGAGCTGGCCAAGCACGACGGCAAGAAACCGATCTACGCGCTGCTGCAGACCCTCTCCAACCACACCCCGTATGCTCTGCCCAAGGACCTGCCGGTAGAGAAAGTGACCGGCCACGGCCGCCTGGACGAGCACCTCACGGCCATGCGCTATTCCGACTGGGCGCTGGGGCAGTTCTTCGAGAAGGCGCGCAAGGAGCCTTACTTCAAGGATACCCTGTTCGTCATCGTGGGTGACCATGGTTTCGGCAACAACCAGCAGATTACCGAATTCGACCTGGGCCGCTTCCATGTGCCGCTGCTGCTGATCGCCCCGGGCATTCAGGAGAAATTCGGCAAGGTCGACCACACCGTGGGTACCCAGGTCGACATCGTACCGACCATCATGGGCCGTCTGGGTGGCCAGGCGCGCCACCAGTGCTGGGGCCGCGACTTGCTCAACCTGCCTGAGGGCGACCCAGGCGTAGGCATGATCAAGCCGTCGGGCAGCGAGCAGGTGGTGGGCCTGATCAAGGGCGACCAGATCCTGATCGAGTCCAAGGAAATGACCCCGCGCATGTACCGCTACCAGCTGGGCAGCGACCCCAAGGGCGAGCTGATCCAGAGCCCGGACCAGGCGCAGATGCTGCAGCAGCTCGAAGCGTTCATCCAGACCGCGACCAAGAGCCTGCTGGACAACACCGCCGGCGTGGTGCACGGCACGCCCAAGTAACGCCCCAGGCGGCAGCCGGCCCTGGCAAGGGGCCGGTTTGCCTGTGCTGCGGACTGAACAAATCGCCACGTCCAAGGTCAAGCGATTACAGGCATCACACACCCGATGTTCTTTGATTGAGAGGGCGATTCAATGAAAGAGTGGGAAGTCATTTTTGCTGACCAGAAGGGCGAACCGACTACCTTGCTGCTGCACGGCGACCAGTGCCCCAGCGAGGAAGAAGCGGCCCGCGCCATTCGTTCGCATCTGTTCCCGGTCATGGACGAGCTTGACCTCAACGACTTCCAGGACCGCGCCCCATCCCCCACGGCACGCTGGCTCAAGGAGCAGAACGGCGTGGTCATCACCAGTATCCACGAAGCCCATTGACCAACGGTTGGCGTGGCGCCTTGGCAGGCACTACGCTCTTGGAGTGCGCCGGCCTTTTCTGCGGGCCCGCGCCCATTCGTTTCGCGTCTTGCATCAGCTCGAACTGTCGGCCCTGCCGGCAGGTGCGTAGTGCACGGAAAGTCTATCCATCGCTTTACTTGGGAGGACGTTTCATGAGCAGCCAGAACGACGACATCAGCAGCAGTGTCCTTCGCCAGATGAAAGCTGGCGGTTTCGATTTCACCCGTATCCACCCCATCGAGTTCTATGCGGTATTCCCCGACGAAGCCGGCGCGCGCCGGGCGGCGCGGCAGTTTCGCGGCGAGTCGACCAACGCCCAGGTGAGTGAGCGCGACGATGGCGCCTGGCACCTGGAACTGAGCAAGGTGATGTATGCCAGCTACGGCGGCATCGGCGCGTTCGAGGAGGACTTCGAGCGTGTGGTACTGCCCTGTGGCGGGGAAGTGGAGGGCTGGGGCGTGCGCCAGGAACGGCCGATTGCCTAGCCGGCTTGCGGCGCTTGTAGCGGCCTAATCGCCAGCAAGCCGGCGATCAGGCCGATACAGGCAACACAACACCGTAGCCCTTGCATCGGCGCTCGAACAGCGCGATCACTGCACTTTGCGCCCCGCCATATGCTTCAAATAAGCCAGCAACGCATCCAGCTCAGCCTCGTTCAGCACCTGCTCCGAGAACCCCGGCATTTTCGCCTGAGGCCAGTGCCGCAGGCTCTGCGGGTTGCGGATGTACTGGCGCAGGTAACCTGGCTGGAAGTATTCGGTGGGGTTGTGCGGCAGGTTGAGGTCCGGGCCGAACTGAGCATCGCCAGCCCCATTGAGGCGATGGCAGGCCAGGCAGTTTTGCTGGAACAGGGCAAAACCCTGGCGCACCGGCTCGCCGGCTGCCGGGTCTGGCAGCAGCGCCGGGAAGCGCGTTTCAACTGGCGCCAGGCGCCTGATCGTGGCGATCTGGAACGGCCACTGTTCCGGGCGAATGCCACTGGCCTGGGGTTGGGTCCACACCAGGTAGAACGGCCCGGCCCCTGGTTTGCCGGGGGCCAGCGCCGGCCACGGGTGGGCGGGGTCGTCTACCGCCAGCCAGGCCTGCGCCGGGCCCTGCTGCAGCAACGGTCCGGCTGGCATTTCGGCGGCGAAACCGTCCAGTGCCACGGCCTGCAGGTGATCCTGCGGCCCTACACCCTCTAGCAGCACCGCAAGCGGCACTGCGCGGTAGTGCATGGTGCGCTTGTAGGCGACATCCTGCTCGATGGTGATATCGCGTGCCTGCGGGTGGGCGAGCAGTTGCTCGCTTTGCCAGGTGCGCTCCTGACTACCCAGTTGCAGGTTCAGCGGTGCCGCAGCCAGGGGCAGCGTGGCCAGCAGGCAGAGCAGGGCGAGGTACAGGCGCATAGGCAATCTCCAACCATCAAGGTCGGCAGATTACCTGTGCGTTGCCAGAAAACACCACTGCGGTTGTCAGCCAAAGAGCCGGGTAAGGTTCGGCAAGATCAGCAACAGTGTGGTGGCGAAGAGAATGAGCCCGGCTTGGCGAACTTTTGATTGTCTGAACATGGCGGACCGCCTTCATTGTTGTTATTCCTGAAAAACCCTAGGCTTCCTTGCTGGCGTCGGGTCGATCGCAGCGGCGTAGTGCAGTGCCGTGCCTGCATACCTCATGTTTACGGGTATACAACCAACAGTAGGGCGCCGGGCATTGCAGTTTCAGAACGCTTTGATCTAAATTTTCCAGCATCGATTGCCACCCGTTTTAAGGCCATTGGCCATGCCGCTGGCACGTGCTGCCTAGACGAGTGCGCGGGCAGGGTTACCAAGGGTTACAGGGCCTACCGTTCGTCTGGACATCCTACTTGCTTGTACGGGGCTTTCGCGTCAGTCTCTACAGAAAATTCCTACCTACGTCGTTCAGGACTACCTCTATGTTGTTACGCATCTGCATCCTTGAAACCGATGTCCTGCGGCCGGAACTGGTTGCGCAGTACCAGGGCTACGGAAGGATGTTCGAGCAGCTATTCTCGCGTCAGCCGGTTGCCGCCGAGTTTTGCGTGTTCAACGTGATGAACGGCAATTACCCGCCTGACGGCGAGCGCTTCGACGCCTACCTGGTGACCGGCAGCAAGGCTGACTCGTTCGGTAGCGACCCGTGGATCCAGACGCTCAAGGCGTACCTGCTCAAGCTGTACGAGCGTGGTGAAAAATTGCTTGGTGTGTGCTTTGGCCATCAGTTGCTGGCACTGACCCTCGGTGGCAAGGCCGAGCGCGCCGACAAGGGTTGGGGCGTGGGTGTCCACCGTTACAGCCTGGCAGCCCATGCGCCGTGGATGGACCCCGAGGTGACTGAGCTGACGCTGCTGATCAGCCACCAGGACCAGGTCACCGCACTGCCCGACGGCGCTACGGTGATCGCCTCCAGCGATTTTTGCCCGAACGCGGCCTACCACATTCGCGACCAGGTGCTGTGCTTCCAGGGGCACCCTGAGTTTGTCCACGATTATTCCCGGGCGCTGCTCGATGCGCGCCAGGAATATTTGGGCGATGAGGTGTACCAGAAGGCCGTGGCGAGCCTTGCCACCGAGCATCAGGGCGACCTCGTGGGCGAGTGGATGCTGCGCTTCATTCAGCAGCCGGCCAAGGCCCGCGATAGCGCGGCGTGAGGCTTGTGTTGCCTGTACCGGCCCCATCGCCGGCAAGCCGGCTCCTACAGGTACAGTGCACGCGGCCCATGTAGGAGCCGGCTTGCCGGCGATGGGGCCGGTACAAACAGCACAAGACCGTTGCCCCCACAGGCTGCTTGCCCGCGATACTCCCTACAGCCAGCCCGACTTCTTGAAGCTGGCAAACAGCCCCGCACAGCCCAGCCCGATTACCCCCAGCACGGCAAAGTACCCGTAGTGCCAGCCCAGCTCCGGCATGTTCTGGAAGTTCATCCCGTAGATGCCGGCAATTGCCGTGGGGAACGCCAGGATTGCCGCCCAGGCTGCGAACTTGCGCTGGGTGATGCTCTGGCGTGACGACTCCAGCAGCATGCCGATCTCGATGGTCTGGCTGGCGATATCGCGGATGCCGGCCAGGTCTTCCATCTGCCGCGTCACGTGGATCTGCACGTCACGAAAGTACGGCCGCATGTTCTTGTCGATGAACGGGAAGCTCAGGCGCTGCAGCTCCTCGCTCACTTCCACCATGGGGGCGACGTAGCGGCGCAGGCGCAGGATGTCGCGGCGCAGGCTGTGCAGGCGCTGGATGTCTTCTTCTTTCAGCGAGTTGCTCAGCACGCTCTGCTCCAGCTCTTCGATCTCACCGTGGATCGCCTCGCTGACCGGCTGGTAGTTTTCGGTGACGAAGTCGAGCAGGGCATACAGCACGAAGTCTTCGCCGTGCTCCAGCAGCAGCGGGCGCGCTTCGCAGCGCTGGCGCACCAGGGCGTAGGATTTGGAGTGGCCGTTGCGGCAGGTGATGATGTAGCCGTTGCCGGCGAAAATATGGGTTTCGATGAATTCCAGCCGGCCTTCGTGGCGCACCGGTGAGTAGGTGACGATGAACAGCGCGTCGCCAAAGGTTTCCAGCTTTGGCCGGCTGTGTTTTTCCAGGGCATCTTCGATGGCCAGTTCATGCAGGCCGAACTGGCACTGCAGGTTGGCCAGCTCTTCGGCGTTGGGTTCTTCCAGGCCGATCCAGACGAAGTGCCCGGGCTTGCGTGCCCACTCGGCGCCTTCGTCGATACTGATGTTGGTAACCTTGCGACCGGCGCTGTACACCGCCGCTGCGACGACTCGACCCATGGTTGTCCGCTTATCCGGTTGAACACGACACACAGCTTGGGCCGTGGGGCGGGTTGGGGCAACCTTGTGCAGCGAAGATTTGTGCCGGCTACTCGCGTGGTCGGCACCAGGGTCTTGAAGGGCTGGGTCACTTCCCGCTCAGTTCACCTTCCATATGGTCGATGCAATGCTGCATCTGCGCCCGGCACTGCTCGATCAGCGCTGGCAGGTCCTGCGTGGTCAACCCGGCGGTGGCGATGGGCGCCAGCGAGCGCACGATCACCGTGCGCTGGCGCCAGCTGTTGAGCCCCAGGCGCTGTGAATAGCGGCTGACGCACACCGGCACGATCGGCACGCCGGCCTCGATTGCCATGTGAAACGCGCCTTTCTTGAAGGGCAGCAGCTGTTCGCCCGGGTTTCGCGTACCTTCGGGGAAGATCCAGATCGAGGTGTCGTCGCGCAGGGTGCGGGTGGTGGCCTGCATGGCCCGGCGCGCCTGGTAGGCGTTGGCGCGGTCCACCAGCACGTTGCCGCCCAGCCAGAACAGCTGGCCGAACAGCGGGATCCAGCCGAGGCTTTTCTTGCCGATGGCGACGGTGCGGCGGGGCACGACCTGGCCGAGGATGAACAGGTCGAAGTTGGATTGGTGGTTGGCGATGATCACGCAGCCGGGTGGCTGGTCCCTCAGCGGAGCGACTTCGGCCTTGACCCGGATGCCCATGAGCCAGGCAGCGGGGACGCTGTACAGGCGGGCGAACAGGCGGCTGTTGTCGGGGTTGAACGGGCGCAGCAGGCCGATCACCAGGCCCGCCAGGCCCACCAACAGAAAGTGCAGGGCCAGCAGGAGCATGCGGAGCAGATAGAGCATGGTATGACTCGCAGCAGACAGTCGCGGCGCAGTGTACGACTGTGCACTGTGGGGGGCAAATTTCGCCTGGGCGGCGAGGGGCTATGTGCAGGGGCTGGAATCTCGGTGGTGTATGCCGTTGGTTGGTTGGTTGGTTGGTTGGTTGGTTGGTTGGTTGGTTTTGATAGTTTTATGCGCATTCATTATTTGTAGTGACGCTTATTCACCTTTCCGCCCTTACGGCGGCTCACTTTTTGAAGCATCAAAAAGTAAGCAAAAAATGCTCGCTCCATTCATCCGGCCCCTGCGCTTCGCTCCGGGGTTCCCTCACTCCGGGCTTGCTCCGGGGGTACGCGCCGACGGGCCGTCCCTGGCCCGATCGGCGCTCGACCGGCATCCATGCCGGTCGCCCCCCTGCGCAATCCCTGCGTTCGGCCTCCTGAAGTCGCGAAGTTAGGGGCGGCGCCTGTGCTGGCGCAGCTAACCGCTAGTTGCCACCGTGGGAACTCAGGATTGAATCGCGGGGCAAGCCCGCTCCCACGCCGGCCGCATATTTACTGTGGGAGCGGGCTTGCCCCGCGATGACGTCAGAACAAACAACACATCAACAACAAAACCAACATCCCAGCTCTTGATCTGGCTCTTGATCTGGCTCTTGATCTTGCTTCTAAGCGCGCAACAGCCCAGACAACACAAATCGCGACTTCAGGAGGCCGAGCGTAGGGATTGCGTAGGAGGGCGACCGGCATGGATGCCGGTCGAGCGCCGATCGGGCCAGGGACGGCCCGTCGGCGCGTACCTCCGGAGCAAGCCCGGAGCGAGGGAACCCGGAGCGAAGCGTAGGGCCGGATGATGGGAGCCAGCGTTTTTTGGTTACTTTTTGTCGCGTTTGACAAAAAGTGACCCGCCGTAAGGGCGGAAAGGTGACGAAAAGCCGCTATCGTCAATGAATGCGCATACATCTCCAAAAGCAATAACCATAAGCCCCGAACCCGAACCCGAACCCGAACCCGAACCCGAACCCGAACCCCTCAACTCACCCCATATGCCCCTGATCCAGCAAAATCGCCTCATCCAAAGCCTCCAGCAACCCCTTGCGCACTTTCAGCTTGGTATTCTTGTGCGCCAACATGTTCAACTTCTTCAGCTCCCGGGCAACCTGATGCGCCTCATCGAGCAACCGCTCAGCCGGCACCACCTTGTCGAGAAACCCCGCATCCAGCGCATCCCGAGGCTCGAACATCTCGGCATTGATCACCGACCGGTGGAAGGCCGAGCGACGCAGGCGATCGCGGGCCAGTTCGATGCCCGCATGGTGCATGGTCATGCCGATCTGCACTTCATTCAGGCCGATCTTGTACGGCCCCTCGACACCAATGCGGTAGTCAGCCGACAGCAACAGGAACGCACCCTTGGCCACGGCATGGCCAGGGCAGGCGACGATCACCGGGAACGGGTGCGACAACAGGCGACGGGCGAGGGTGGAACCCGCAGTCACCAGGCCTACCGCCTCCTTGGGGCCGGCAGTCATCACCTTGAGGTCGTAACCGCCAGACAGAATGCCCGGCTGGCCGGTGATGACCACCACCGCGCGCTCTTCCACGGCACGGTCCAGGGCAGCGTTGAATGCCTGGATGACATCCGGCGAAATGGCGTTGACCTTGCCGTTGTTGAGGGTCAGGGTGGCGACGCCGTCTTCGGCGTGGTAGGTAATCAGCTCGCTCATGGCAGAGTCCTTTAGGTGGCGTGGCGATGACGTTACCCAGCACCGCCAGCCAGGTAAAGCAGCAAGGCTGACTGGCCAGTCAGCCTTGGCCCGTGATCCCGCAGCACAGCAGGGCAAGCCATTCAGGTGCGGTAAAAGCGCTGGCGACAATGGCAGCATTGCCCTGATGCCCACGGCTTTTCGGCGGATGGGCTTAAGCGCATGAAAATTCTGAAAAAAATGCTTGCCAAAGAAAAGACCTTCGACTAAATTAGCGCGCCTCGACAGGCTGAACAGCTTGAAGAGAAACGGTGAAGTGTCCGAGTGGTCGAAGGAGCACGCCTGGAAAGTGTGTATACGAGAAATCGTATCAAGGGTTCAAATCCCTTCTTCACCGCCACATTCTGCGAAAAGCCCCCGAATCGAAAGGTTCGGGGGCTTTTTGTTTTCAGGGCTGCGTCCAGAGCCGCAGCACCTTGACCACCTGATCATCCTGCAGCACCTGATAGACAGGGCGGTGCTGAATGTTGAAGCGTCGGGAGCAAGCGCCGCTCAAATCTCCCACCAGCTTCTCGAAAGGTGGCGGGTTCTGAAAGGGGTTTACCTGTGTGGGGACTGGCATTTTTGCCAGTTGGAAGCCTGACCGCCAAGCGCTAGCGTGGTCACCAAACAGAGCAGCACCGGCGGGAGGTGGCCAATGTCAAGCATTGCATCATGGCTTGCGGATTGTCACGACGGGTTGGTTTACGGTGAACCGGCGCAGAGCTTCACCACCCTCTGCGAAGGGCTGACCGAGTATCGGCTGGGCATGTCCGATGAGCAGTGGCGCGCGGATATCCTGCCCGCCTGTCGCAGCCACCCCCTGGACCAGTTGCTGCTCGAAGACCCTTATACCCGCCGCGCCAGGGAGCGCCCGCGGGGTTATGCAGGCGACGCGGTGATGATGGATTACATCTACTTCCGCACGCCGCCAGACACCTGCAGCGAGCTCGGCAGGCAGGTATTTGCCAGCTTGACCGGTTCACCCAATGGCGCAAGCGTGCGTTGGCGACGGGAGCACCTCGCTGACCTGATCGACAGCCAGGCGTGGCGCTGTGATGCACTTTCAGTGTTGGCAGTAGCGTGCGGCCATTGCCGGGAGTGCCTGCTGCTGCCCAGCGAAACCTTGCAAGCCATCGAGACGTTCATAGCCCTGGATCAAGACCCCGACAGCCTTGAAATTGTGCGCAAGACCCTGCCCGCGCAGATCGTGCCACGCAGGATGGCCGCACAATCGCTGGTTCGCGAGACAAGCCTGCGCGGCTTCGACCTTGTCTACTCGGCAGGTCTTTACGACTACCTCGCCGAGCCTGCCGCAGCGGCGCTGACCCACCTGCTGGTCGAGCGTACCGCGCCCGGCGGCACCGTGCTGATCGCCAACTTCACACCGGACAACTGGGGGCGTGGCTACATGGAGGCCTTCATGGATTGGCATCTGGTGCTACGCACCCGGGACGACATGCGCAGGCTGGTGCCCGCAACAGGGGTCACCAGCAGTTGCGTGTATTTCGACCCTTATCGCAATGTGGTTTACCTGAAGATGATCAAGGCCTAGAAACTCACCGAAGCCGACAACCTGGCCGTACGCGGCGCCGCCGGGAACAGGTAGTTGTCCCCCAGGTAATCCCCCACATCGCGCCAGTAGCGCTTGTCGAAGACGTTATCCACGCCCAGGCGCAGCACCGTGTCGTAGCCACCGATTTGCGTGCGGTAGCGGCTGCCGATATCGAACACCGTGTAGCCACCCACTTCGACGTTGCCGGCCTGGCTCGCATACTTGCTGGCGCTGTAGCGCGCGCCGCCGAGCAGGGCAAGGCCAGGGACGGGCAGGGCGTAGTCGGCCTGCAGCGCCGCGCGCAGGCGCGGCACGTTGATCGCCTGGTGGCCCTCGTAAGGGTCGGTACCGCTGTTCTGCACCCGTGCGCGGATCACTGCAGCGCTGGCGTGAATCTGCAGGTTCGAGGTGACCTGGCCGCTGGCGCCCAGCTCCAAACCGGTGTTCTTCTGTTGACCCTGCTGCACGTAGGTGAAGCCGCTGTCATCGGGCCGGGCGTATTGGTAGGCCTGGCGTATCTGGAACAGCGCGGCACTGAAGCTCATGCCCTGCCAGTCGCGCTTGATGCCCACTTCCAGCTGGCGCGACAGGGTCGGGGCGAGGATTTCACTGGCGTTGCTGGCGTACCACGGGGCGGTGCCGCCGGCCGACAGGCCCTTGGAGTAGCTGGCATACAGCGTGGTGTCCGGCTGCGGCTTGTAGATCAGCGCGACATTGGGCAGCAACTGGTACTGCCGGGTGTGGCGGCCGGCAACGCCGTTCTCATCCCAGGTCTTTTCGTCCAGGCGCACTTCGCGGGCGCCGATCACGGTCTGCCAGTGTTCGTTGAAAGTGATGCGGTCGCTGAAGAACAGGCCGTACTGGCGGCTGTCCAGGCGGCGCTCGCTGTCGCCGACCGGGGCGCTGGACGGTTGTACGGCGGGCGCGTCCTCGCCGATGTTGCCGCTGCCCACCAGCATGTTGTAGTAGGGGCGCTGGTCGAGGGTGCGGCGCTGGGCGCTGGCGCCCAGGGTCAGTTCATGCCCGACACCCAGTGCCTGGAAGCTGCCGTCGAGCGTGGCCTGGGCCTCGTCGGTGCGGCGGGTGTCGTCGGGGCTGCGGAAATCGTAGATGTCGTAATCACCCGAGGGGCTGAAGTGCGCGGCATTGCCGCCGTCGCTGCCCCAGGCGAAGGCGCTGTAGTCGTCGATCACCACCTCGCTGCGCGAGGCGCTGAGGGTGCTGTTCCAGTTGTCGTTCAGGCGGTACTTGAAGCGCCCGCCCAGGTTCAGCGAGTCGTTTTGCACAGGCTTGGCCCACTGCTGCCAGGCCAGGTGGTCCTTCGGGTTCACACCGTGGGGCAGCGAAGTGCCGCCCAGCAACTGGTAGCCCGGCACCGAATACTGCTCGCGGTGCTGGTACTCGGCATCCAGCTCCAGCACGGCATCGGGGTTGATCTGCCAGTCGAAGGCCACCGAGGCGAAGTCGCGCTTGCCGTCGGCGTGGTCGACGTAGGAGCGGATGTCCTCGTGGGCCAGGTTTACCCGCACACCGAACTGGCGTTCAGCGCCGAACCAGACGCCCAGGTCGGTGGCCAGATAGCGCTCGCCCTGCTCGTTGCTCGACATACTGATGCTGCGTACATCCTCGGTGCGCTTGGTCACGTAGTTGACCAGCCCGCCAGGCTCGGACACGCCGCTCTGCAAGCCCGACAGGCCCTTGAGCAGTTCCACCTGCTGCTTGTTCTCCAGCGCCACGTTCTGCTCGCCGGCGATGGTCTGGCCGTTGATCTTGTAGCTGCTGGCGGCATTCAGCTCGAAGCCGCGCACGTTGAAGTTCTCGTAGTAGCCCACCGGCGCATAGCTTTCACCGACCGAGGCATCGCTTTGCAGCACTTCGCTGAGCTTGCGTACCTGGCGGTCGTCCAGCAGTTGGCGGCTGAACACGCTGACCGCCGCCGGGGTATCCAACACGGGTGCTGCGTGCAGGCTGCCGACCTGGGCCTCGCGCACCTGGTAGCCCTCGCTTGCGTAGCTGTCGGTAACCCGCACCGGGGCCAGGGTTACGCTGTCATCGGCCAGGCCCTGGCCACTGTGCAGGGCCAGGCCCAGGCTGAGCAGGCCAAGGGGCAGGCGGGGGCGAAGCGGGGTCATGCAAGGCTCCTTGAATAGGCGCGCGTCAGCGGTGGGGTGTTGGCTGTCGGGCAGGCGCGGGCCGCCGGCGTTGCGCCGGGCAGGCGGGCAAAAAGGGTGCCATGTTAGCAGGCGCGCAAGCACGCGTGCCCGCTTAAAAGCGGGCACTTATGGGGAGTAACGTTCAAGCCCGGTGGAAATTCAGGCGGCGACCGGGCGCTGATGCCGGCGCCAGCTGTCGTCGATCTTCGACCAGGTCTTGCCGTCGGTGATGGCCATCAGCTTGCGCCCATCCTTGAAGGTGGCGAGGAAGGTTACTTCATCCTCCTTGCCGCCCAGCAACAACCCGGCCAGCAGCCCCACCGGGCCTGCCACCAGTGCACCGGCCATACCCCAGCCGATGGCGCTGCCCAGGCTGCGGGTGGACTCGAGGTTGGCAAGCTTCAAGTCGGTGATGCGGGTTAGTGAAATGCGCTCGCCAGGCGAGGGGCTGCGCGGGGTCTTGAGTGTGAGCGCTCCATTGCGATACTCGCCTTCACCTTGCAAGAAATCGCCGGATTGCACCGTGAGTCTTGTCATCGTGTCGTCCTGTCGGGAAAGGGCTTCTTGACCAGCGCCTACTGAGCGCTCCGGCCGTTATCAAGTCAACGACCAGGCGACGGAGGGTCATGTGGCCAGTTGTCGCGGTAACTATCGTTGCGCTTAGGCAAGGGTTCGAATGAACATTAAAGGGTCGCGTTTTCATAATTAAACTTCGAACTACTGAACATAAAACCCGGCAGTCATGAACAGGACTCATGGTTTTACAAGTGCTTTGCGATGCAAGGGGATTTTTCCCAAAGCGTTGCGGTTTTCGAAACTGAACAAATAAGCAAAAAACTGCTGGACAGAAAGTTTCTGGTTGTGTCAGTTTTTTTGCGCCTCATAAGGGCGAGTGACAGGATGAACTCGCCAAGTGGGAGACTCCTGTCGGACATCAACTGCTTTTTGTACACAAGGAAGTTAACTGCATGTCAAAAGCCACACTCAAGGCCGTTGCGCCAGCCGCAGCCGCGCTGCAACCCCACGGGCCAAGTAGCACTGCCGGGCTGGTGGAGCGTTTTGCCCACCAGTACGACCGTGGCGGCGCCGATATCAACGGCAAGCCCTCGTTCACCGTCGACCAGGCGGCGGACTTTCTGCTGCGCGATGGCGCCGCCTGGAAAGACTTGAACAAGGACGGCACCATCAGCCTCACTTACAGCTTCCTCACCCGCGCACCGTCGGACTTCTACAGCCGCGACCTGGGCAGTTTCAGCCAGTTCAGCAGCCTGCAGAAAGACCAGGCCAAGCTCGCCATGCAGTCCTGGGCGGATGTGGCCAAGGTCACCTTCACCGAGTCGGCCAGCGGTGGTGATGGCCACATGACCTTCGGCAACTACAGCGCCAACGACGGCGGCGCAGCGTTCGCCTACCTGCCGTTCGATCAACCCGGCTCGCACAAGGGCGAGTCCTGGTACCTGATCAACAGCGGCTACCAGGTCAACACCACCCCCGGCACCGGCAACTACGGGCGCCAGACCCTCACCCACGAGATCGGCCACGTGCTGGGTCTTTCGCACCCCGGCGACTACAACGCCGGCGAAGGCAACCCCAGCTACCGTGACGCCTCCTACGCCCAGGATTCGCGCGGCTACAGCGTCATGAGCTACTGGAGCGAGAGCAACACCGGGCAGAACTTCATCAAGGGCGGCGGGCAGTACTACGCCTCGGCGCCGCTGATGGACGACATTGCTGCCATCCAGAAACTCTACGGCGCCAACTACGCGACCCGTTCCGGCGACACCACCTACGGCTTCAACTCCACCGCCGAGCGCGACTACTTCTCGGCCACCTCGGCCTCGTCGAAAGTGGTGTTCGCGGTGTGGGACGGTGGTGGCAACGACACCCTGGACTTCTCAGGTTTTACCCAGAACCAGAAGATCAACCTCAACGAGGCGTCGTTCTCGGACGTGGGCGGCATGCTCGGCAACGTGTCCATCGCCAAGGGCGTCACCGTGGAGAACGCCATCGGCGGTTCGGGCAACGACCTGTTGATCGGCAACCAGGTGGCCAACCTGCTCAAGGGCGGTGCCGGCAACGACATCCTCTACGGCGGTGGCGGTGCCGACACCCTGTGGGGCGGCAGCGGTGCCGACACCTTCGTGTTCGGCGCGGTCAGCGACTCGACCCGGGCCGCGCCGGACCGGATCATGGACTTCACCTCGGGTGTGGACAAGATCGACCTGTCGGGCATTGCCGCGTTCGCCGTGGACCAGCTGCCGCTGACCTTCGTCAACGCCTTCACCGGGCACGCCGGCGAGGCGGTGCTGAGCTACGACCAGGCGACCAACCTGGGCAGCCTGGCCATCGATTTCACCGGCAACAGCCTCGGTGATTTCCTGGTGACCACCGTTGGCCAGGCCGCAGTCACCGACATCGTGGTCTGATGCACGGGGGCGGCGCTTCGGCGCTGCCCCTTCTGCCGAAGAGGCCAAGCGATGCGAGTGAGCAACCCTTTGATCGTGCTGAGTGCGATCCCCCTGATGTGGATGATCGAGGTAGCCATGGGCAGCAGCCTGTTACTCCCCAACCCCGCGCAACTGGCCGGGCGTTGGCAGCTTTACGCCGAACAGCCGCAAGGCCAGCCCTGCGAGTTGCACCTGGGCGCGAGCGAAGGCCAGCTAGGCGGTGACCTGGCGTGCGCCGAGCGCTTGCTCGGGCTGCGCCCCGGCAGCTGGCTGGTAACCCCCGATACCCTCGCCCTGGTGGGCGCTGACGGCAGCAGCGTGGTGCATTTCAGCCGCGCAGGTGCCCAGCGTTATACCTGGGCCGCGCCAGACGGCACGCAACGGGTGCTCGAGCGCTTGAACCCATAACCCCGCCTGGAACTTTTAAAGTTCCAGCCAGACAGGGCGAAACATGAAACTTCCGAGCCACAAGCCCGGGGCGCCCTTGTGGGCGGCACTCGGCCAATATAAATCGACCTTGATCAGCGTGGGCTGTTTTACCGCGCTGATAAACCTGCTGATGCTGGTGCCATCGATTTATATGCTGCAAGTGTACGACCGTGTACTGAGTTCACAGAACACCACAACTTTATGGGTGCTGACGCTGATGGTCGTCGGCTTCTTCGTTTATATCGGTGCGCTGGAGGCGGTGCGCAGTTTCATCGTTATCCGGGTGGGCAACCAGTTGGAAAAAAGTTTCAACCTGAATGTTTACCGCGCCGCCTTCGAACGCAACTTGCGCCAGCGTGACGGCGCCGCCGGGCAGGCCCTGGGTGACCTTACCCAACTGCGCCAGTTCGTCACCGGCCCTGCGCTGTTCGCCTTCTTCGACGCGCCGTGGTTCCCGCTGTACCTGGCGGTGATCTTCGTCTTCAACGTCTGGCTGGGGGTGATGGCCTGCGTCGGCGCCGTGTTGCTGATTGGCCTTGCGCTGCTCAACGAGCGCCTGACCCACGCCACCCTGGCCGAGGCCAGCCATTACCAGCTGCAATCGACGCAACTGGCCGGCAGCCAGCTGCAAAGCGCCGAGAGCATCCAGGCCATGGGCATGCTCGGCGCCCTGCGCCAGCGCTGGTTCGCCCTGCATGTGCGCTTTCTCGACCTGCAAAACCGCGCCAGCGATACCTCGGCGGTGGTCACCGCCACCAGCAAGGGCCTGCGCCTGTGCCTGCAATCGCTGGTGCTGGGCCTGGGCGCGTTGCTGGTGATCGAGGGGCAGATGACCCCGGGCATGATGATCGCAGGCTCCATCCTCATGGGCCGGGTGCTCAGCCCGATCGACCAGCTGATTGCCGTGTGGAAGCAGTGGAGCGCCGCGCAGCTGGCCTACCAGCGCCTGGACAGCCTGCTGCGCGAACACCCCGAGCCCGCAGCGCCGATGCCGTTGCCGGCGCCCACCGGGCAACTGGCCGTCGAGCAGGTTAGTGCCGGCCCGCCCGGGCGTCACCTTGCGACCTTGCAGCAGGTCAGTTTCAGCCTGGCCCCGGGCGAGTTGCTGGGGGTGCTGGGCGCCTCGGGCTCGGGCAAGTCGACCCTGGCCAAGGTGCTGGTGGGCGTGTGGCCGACCCTGGCCGGGCAGGTGCGCCTGGACGGCGCCGAGCTCAGCCAGTGGGACCGCGAAGCGTTAGGCCCGCACATCGGCTATTTGCCGCAGAACATCGAGCTGCTGCGCGGCAGCATCGCCGAGAACATCGCCCGTTTCGGCGAGCTGGACGGCCACAAGGTGGTCGAGGCGGCGCGCCTGGCCGGGGTGCACGAGCTGATTTTGCGCCTGCCGCAGGGCTATGACACGCGCCTGGGCGAGGCGGGGGGTGACCTTTCCGGCGGCCAGAAGCAGCGCATCGCCCTGGCCCGGGCCCTGTATGGCAACCCCTGCCTGGTGGTGCTGGACGAACCCAACTCCAACCTCGACAGCCTTGGCGAGGCGGCCTTGGCCAATGCCCTGCACGAGCTCAAGGCCCTGGGCCGCAGCGTGGTGTTGGTGACCCACCGCAGCGCCGCGCTGGGCCAGGCCGACAAGCTGCTGGTGCTTAACGAAGGCCGCTTGCAGGGCTTTGGCCCGGCCCGCGACATCCTCCACGCCCTGGGCCAGGGCCCGGCGCAACGCCCGCTGCAGGCCGGGGGTGGCGCATGAGCCGGCATGAACGCGACGCGCGCTTTCATGTGCGCCTGGGCTGGTGGCTGACCCTGGCCGGCTTCGGTGGCTTCATGGCCTGGGCCAGCCTGGCGCCGCTCGACCAAGGGGTGCCGGTGCAGGGCACCGTGGTGGTGTCGGGCAAGCGCAAGGCGGTGCAGTCGATGGCGCCGGGGGTGGTCAGCCGGATTCTGGTCCGCGAGGGCCAGCAGGTGCACCAGGGCGAGGCGCTGTTCCGCCTTGACCGCACCCAGGTGCAGGCCGATGTCGATGCCTTGCAGGCCCAGTACCGCACTACCCGCGCCAGCCTGGCGCGTTGGCAGGCCGAGCGCGACAACCGGGCGCACTTGGTGTTCGCCGCCGAGCTGCTGGGCGATGACGACCCGCAGTTGGGGCTGATTGTCGAAGGCCAGCGCCAGCTGTTCGACAGCCGCCGCCAGGCCCAGGCCCGCGAGCAGGGTGCGCTGGCTGCCAGCATTGACGGCTCCCAGGCCCAGCTGGCCGGCATGCGCCGCGCGCGCGGTGACCTGCAGGCCCAGGCCGACTCGCTGCGCGAACAACTGGACAACCTGCGCCCGCTGGCCGGCGATGGTTACATCCCGCGCAACCGCGTGCTGGAGTACCAGCGCCAGTTGTCCCAGGTGCAGCGCGACCTGGCACAAAATGCCGGCGAAAGCGCGCGGCTGGAGCAGGTGATCGTCGAGGCCCGGCTCAACCTGCAGCAGCGCCGCGACGAGTATCAAAAAGAGGTGCGCACGCAACTGGCGGAGGTTCAGGTCAAAGCTGCAACGCTTGAGCAGCAGCTCAACTCGGCGCGCTTCGAGCTGCAGCACAGTGACATCGTCGCCCCCGCCGACGGCATTGCCGTAAACCTTGGGGTGCATACCCAAGGCGCCGTGGTGCGGGCCGGCGACACCCTGGTGGAAATCGTCCCCCAGGGCGCGGCGCTGGAGGTGGAAGGACGCCTGCCGGTCAACCTGGTGGACAAGGTGGTAGTACAGATGCCGGTGGACATCCTGTTCACCGCGTTCAACCAGAACCGCACGCCGCGGGTCAGCGGCGAGGTGGCGCTGGTGTCGGCCGACCAGTTGCTCGATGAGCGCACCGGCCAGCCTTACTACGTGCTGCGCAGCACGGTCAGCGAAGCGGCGCTGGCGCGCCTGGACGGCCTGGTGATTCGCCCGGGCATGCCGGCCGAGCTGTTCGTGCGTACCGGCGAGCGCTCGCTGCTCAATTACCTGTTCAAGCCCCTGCTCGACCGCGCAGGGTCCGCGTTGACCGAACAATAAGGACCGCCCGTGAAGACCTTTGCATTGACCGGCCTGCTGGCCACCTGTGCCTGCGTGCCGGTGCAGGCCGCCATGGGCCCGTTCCAGGTGTATGAACAGGCGCTGCGCCGCGACCCGGTCTACCTGGCTGCCTTCGAGCAGCGCCAGGCCGGCCAGGAGTACCGCGCCATAGGCCGTGCCGGGCTGCTGCCGAGCCTTTCGTACAACTACAACAAGGGGCGCAACGATTCCCAGGTGCGTTACCTGGGGGATTCGCGGCGCCAGCAGGAGGACCGCACCTACAGCAGCATGGGGTCGTCGTTCACCCTCCAGCAGCCGTTGTTCGACTACCAGGCCTACGCGGCCTATCGCAAGGGTGTGGCCCAGGCGCTGTACGCCGACGAGAGTTTTCGCGACCAAAGCCAGCAGTTGCTGGTGCGGGTGATGACCAGCTACACCCAGGCACTGTTCGCCCAGGACCAGATCGCCATCAGCGTGGCCAGCAAGCAGGCCTATCGGCAGCAGTTCCAGCAGAATCGGCGGCTGTTCGCTGCTGGCGAAGGCACCCGCACCGATATCCTCGAGGCGCAGGCGCGCTTCGAGCTGGCCGATGCCGAGGAAATCCAGGCGCGTAATGACCAGGACGCCGCATTGCGCGAGCTGGGGGCGCTGATTGGCGAGCCGGCAGTCCGGGCCGAAGACCTGGCGCCGCTGGACAGCGCTTTCGCCTTGCCGCAGGTCGAGCCCCAGGGCTACGAGGCCTGGCAGGCGCGGGCACTGGCTGAAAACCCGCAACTGGCCTCATCGCGCCAGGCGGTGGAGGTGGCGCGCCAGGAAGTGGAGCGCAACCGCGCCGGGCATCTGCCCAAGGTGACCGCCTACGCCAGCTCGCGGCGCCAGCAGTCGGACAGCGGCAACACCTACAACCAGCGTTACGACACCAACACCGTGGGTATAGAGGTGAGCCTGCCGCTGTTTGCCGGTGGCGGCGTGTCGGCCTCCACGCGCCAGGCCAGCCGGCACATGCAGCAGGCCGAGTACGAGCTGGACGGCGCCACCCGCAGCACCCTGATCGAGCTGCGCAGGCAGTACAACGCCTGCCAGTCCGGCGCCAGCCGCTTGCGTGCCTATGAGCGGGCGCGGGTGGCGGCCGAGGCGCTGGTGCTGTCGACACGCAAGAGCGTGCAGGGCGGCGAGCGGGTCAACCTCGATGTGCTCAACGCCGAGCAGCAGTTGGCCAGCACCCGCCGCGACCTGGCCCAGGCGCGTTACGACTACCTGCTGGCGTGGATCAAGCTGCATTACCAGGCGGGGGTGTTGAGCGATGTGCAACTGGCGCGGGTCGATGAAGCCTTCGTCAGTGCCGACCACTGATTCACCGCCCCCCTATAGAGCAAACTACAAGACACGGTCCCTGTGGGAAGCGGCCTTGCCGGGGCGCCGTCCGGTCGAGATGGGCTGCGCAGCAGCCCCGGCAATCTTGCATGAGGCCGAGGCCTTGGGGCCGCTTCGCGCCCCATCTCGACCGGACGGCGCCCCGGCAAGGCCGCTTCCCACAGGGTCGCAGATCGCCTCCGGTCAGGCTGTTGCCGCTTCCAGCTTCACCCGCTTGCGCTCGGCCAGCCCCCACACCAGCAAGGCCAGTGCGCCGATCACCAGGCCCGTGACGACGATGCCGTCCCAGCCGTACACCTCGAACAGTTGCGTGCCCAGCAGCGACCCCAGCGCGCCACCGATGAAATAGCAGGTGATATAGCCGGCATTGAGCCGGGTGCGCGCCTCGGGGCGCAACACGATCACCGCGTTCTGGTTGCTCACGTGCACCAGTTGCACCGCCAGGTCCAGCAGCAGCACGCCCAGCAGCAAGGCTGCCAGCGAACTCTGGGCAAAGCCCAGCGGCACCCACGACAGCAGCAGCGCAGTCAGGCCCACGCTGGTGCCCAGCGCACCCTTGCCGCGGTCGGCCAGGCGCCCGGCCCAGTTGGCGGCCAGCGCGCCAGCCGCGCCGGCCAGGCCGAACAGGCCGATCACCGCGTCCGAATAGTGGTACGGCGCATTGCTCAGCAAAAACGCCAGCGGCGTCCAGAACAGCGCGAACAGGCTGAACGACAGCAGCCCCAGCAGCGAGCGCAGGCGCAGTACCGGCTCTTCGGCGAACAGGCGGAACACCGAGCCGATCAGCGCCGGGTACTTCAGCCCGGCATGGCTGTGGTGCTGCGGCAGGCTGCGGTACAGGGCCACGGCGGTGATCGCCATCAGCCCGGCGGCGAGCACATAGATGCTGCGCCAGCCGCCCAGTTCGGCCATGAAGCCGGCCGCGGTACGGGCCAGCAGAATACCCAGCAGCAGGCCGCTCATCAGCGTACCCACGGCGCGGCCGCGCTGGTCGGGGGCGCTCAAGGCGGCGGCCATCGGCACGAGAATCTGCGCCACCACCGAGAACAGGCCGGTCAGTGCGGTACCGACGATCAGCCACGGCAGATTGGGCGCGCAGGCGCTGATCACCAGGCCTGCGGTAGAGATCAGCACCATGGTCACGATCAACCGGCGCTGCTCGAACAAATCACCCAGCGGTGCCAGCAACAGCAGGCCGGCGCCATAGCTGAGCTGGGCAGCGATGACGATGCTGCCGGCACTGGCGGTGCTCAGGCCGAACTGCTCGGCGATGCTGTGCAGCAGGGGTTGTGCGTAGTAGTTGCTGGCCACCGCCAGGCCGGTGGCGGTGGCCATCAGCAGGATCAGGGCGCGACTGAGTGTCGGGGTGTGCATGGGGGTTCTCGTGGCAGGCAAGGAGGAATGCGGACAAGTATCAGGAAGTGTCTGGCATGACGCCAATGTATAGTTTTCAACTTGTCCATCTTGAAAACAGATAGATCATGAACCTCAAGCAACTGGAGTACGCCCTGGCGGTCGCCGACAGCGGCAGTTTCACCCGCGCCGCCGAGCGCTGCCATGTGGTGCAGTCGGCGCTCAGCCACCAGGTGGCGCGCCTGGAGGCGCAACTGGGGGTGAGCCTGTTCGAGCGCACCTCGCGGCGGGTGCGCCTGACCCCGGCCGGCGAGGCCTTCGTGCAGAGCGCGCGGCCGGCGGTGGAGGCCGCGCGGCGCATTGCCGACGACGTGGCCGCCGCCTGCGGGCAGGTGCGCGGGCGCCTGTCGATTGGCGAGATCAGCTCGTTGACCGCGCTGGACCTGGTGGAGGTGCTGGAGGTTTTCCACAGCCGTCACCCGGATGTGGACGTGCGCTGGCTGACGGCCAAGAGCGAGCTGCTGGTGGCCGACGTGATCGAGCGGCGCCTGGACGTGGGCTTTATCGGCCTGTGGCAGGGCGAGGTGTTGCAGGGCGTGCAGCATCGGCTGCTGGCGCGGGAGGAACTGGTGGCGGTATTGCCGGTCGGGCACCGGTTGGCGGGTAACACGCAGCTGGCACTGGCGGAACTTGCCGGCGAGGTACTGGTGGACTTCCCCGAAGGCACGGGTGCGCGGCGCCAGACCGACGAGGCGTTTCAGGCGGCGGGGCTGGTGCGCCGGGTGCAGTTCGAGATCGGGCATATTCGCCTGGTGGAAAAGTTCGTGCAGCGCGGCATGGCCGTGGGGCTGGTGCCCGAACGCATCGCCCGGGGCTTCCAGGGGGTGGCCACGGTGGCGCTGGCGGGTGCGCCGGTGCGCCACCTGTACGCGGTGTGGTCACCCAGCCCGACGCCGGCGGCGCGGGCGTTTCTGGAGGTGATGGAACAAAGCCTGGCGTCGGTGTGAAGGCTATCGCGGGGCCTTGGGATCAGGCCGAGAACCCGCCATCGACCAGCAGGCTGGCCCCGGTGATGTAGCCGGCTTCCGGGCCTGCCAGGTAGGCCACGAAACTGGCGATCTCTTCTGCTTGCCCGTAGCGCCCGATCGCCATCAGCGGGATCAGGCTCTCGGCGAACTCGCCGCTGGCCGGGTTCATGTCGGTGTCCACCGGGCCAGGCTGCACGTTGTTGACGGTGATGCCCTGCGGCCCCAGGTCCCGGGCCATGCCCTTGGTCAGGCCGACCAGCGCCGACTTGCTCATGGCGTAGGGCGCGCCGCCGGCAAACGGCATGCGCTCGGCGTTGGTACTGCCGATGTTGATGATGCGCCCGCCCTGGCCCATGTAGCGGGCAGCCGCCTGGCTGGCAACGAACACGCTGCGTACGTTGACGGCCAGGGTGCGGTCGAAGTCGGCCAGGTCGAACTCGGTGATCGGCGCAACCGCCAGCACGCCGGCGTTGTTGACCAGGATATCGATGCGGCCGAAGGCTTTTGCCGCATCGTCCACCGCCAGTTGCAATGCGGCGGCGTCTGCGCTGTCGGCGCGCAGGGCCAGGGCTTGGCCGCCGCCGGCCTTGATCTCTTCGGCCAGCGCTTGGGCGGGGCCTGCGGAGCTGACGTAGGTGAAGGCCACCTGTGCGCCTTCTTTGGCCAGCCTGCGGACGATGGCTGCACCGATACCGCGCGAGCCGCCTTGGACGAAGGCCACTTTGCCTTCGAGGGTAAGTTGCTGGGACATGCTGATCTCCTGCTGGAAGCAAGGCCGGATGCCTTGGATGGGCGCAGTATCGACCGATGATTACCTGCTGATAAGATGGCAATCGCTATTAGCAGACTAAACCTTTGGTTGGGAATCATGGCCACGGAATCGTTCAATGCCCTCGAGTGCTTCATTCGCAGCGCCGAGGTGGGCAGTTTTGCCGAGGCGGCCCGGCGCCTGCGCATCACCCCGGCGGCGGTGGGCAAGCACGTTGCCCAGCTGGAAGCGCGCCTTGGGGTGCGGCTGTTCCAGCGTAGTACGCGCAAGTTGACCCTGACTGAAGCTGGGCAACGTTTTCTGGGTGAGGTCAGTGACAGCTTTCGCACCATCCAGTACGCCGTGGCCAACCTGGCCAGTGCCGAAGGCCAGCCGGCCGGCTTGCTGCGGGTGAGCATGGGCACGGTGTTCGGGCGCTTGTATGTGCTGCCGTTGCTGGGCGAGTTTTTGCGCAGGTTCCCGGCCATCACCCCGGACTGGCACTTCGACAACCGCCAGGTGGACCTGATCGGCCAGGGTTTCGATGCCGCCATTGGCGGTGGCTTTGACCTGCCGCCGGGGGTGGTGGCGCGCAAGCTGACCCCGGCGCACCGGGTGCTGGTGGCGTCATCCGATTACATTGAGCGCTGCGGGGCTGTGCAAGACCCCCAGAGCCTGCAACGGCACGACGGCATCCTGATCCGTTCGCCGCAGACCGGCCGGGTGCGTTCCTGGCCGTTGACCAGCCGCTGGCAGGAGCAATGCCCGTTGCAACTGCGTCAGGCGATGACCATGAGCGATTCCGACGCCGCGTGCGCGGTGGCCGAGCAGGGCCTGGGCATCGCCCTGGTGAGCCTGCCGTTTGCCGTGCCTTACCTGGCCGCCGGGCGCTTGCAGCGGGTGTTGCCGGACTGGTACGTGGACGATGGGCACATCAGCCTGTACTACGCCGGGCACAAGCTGCTGCCGGGCAAAACCCGGGCGTTCATCGATTTCTTGGTTGAGCAGTTTGCCGTGCAGGGCTTGGCCGATACATTCAATGCCCTGCACGAGCCTAGCGGCAACCCCCTGTAGGAGCCGGCTTGCCGGCGATAGGGCCATCAGCTTTGCCACAAGGCCTGAACCTGGGTTGGCAGGCCCGGCCTCATCGCCGGCAAGGGCGCGTGTCAGGCTACATCGATGATGTACTGAACCTGCGCCACCCCGTTGACCACCAGGCTCACCTCGTCATCCACTTTCTTGCCCATCAGTTGCTGCCCCAGCGGCGCGCGCGGGGTGATCACGGTCACCAGCGCGTCGCCTTCGCCGATCTTCAGCCCGGCGCCCTCGGGGCCGATGAACAGCCGGCGCTGCTGCCCGTCTTCATCTTCCAACGTCACCAGGCAACCGACCTGAATGCCCCGCGCCGGGTCGTAATCGCGCAGCACCAACTGCTGGTAGGTCAGCAGCGCCTGGCGAATTTCGGCAGTCCGTCGGGCCTGGCCGGTGGCCAGGTACGACGCCTCGAGCCCCAGGGTGTCGTACTTGTTCTCGGCGATGTTCTCTTCGGCGGTGGCGGTTTCGTAGGCGGTCTGGGCGGCGCGGCGCAGCACCTCGACGTCGTGCTCGAGGGTGGCCAGGATGCGTTGCAGCAGGGCAGGCTTGTGCATGGTCAGTAGCAGAACTCCAGCACGTTGGCCTGGCTCTTGTCGGTGGGCGCGGTGCGGTTCTGCTGCAACCAGAACTGGCACTTGGGGTTGTTCAGGTTGCGCGGGTTGCCTTGCGCTGCGTCGGCGGCCTGCTGTTCTTGCTGTTGCTGCAAGATATCCTTGTAGCGCTCGAACATCTGCGCCTGGGCGTCCTGCGGCTGGGCCGGCGCTGCTGCTGGCACGGGTTGCACGAGCGCCGGGGCGACGGCCTGGGCCACCGGCTGTACTTGCTCTGGCCACAGGCGCAGGGCCAGCCAGAGGCTGACGGCGATGGCCACGGCGCCCAGCCACAGGCCGAAGGCGATGCACAGGGTCAGTTGCACGGGCTTGAGGCGGATGTTCAGTTCGCGGCGGCGGGGCATGGCGGCCTCCTGGCAGGGGCGGTACGGTGGCGGCATTGTCGCATGGCGTGGCAGGTTTTTTCAGCGTCGCGCTTTAAAGCGGCGGCAATTGTGCGCAAAATCCGCGCTCGTTTTTTGCAGGTACCGTGATGAAAGCCACCTGGGACATTTTCTGCGCCGTCGTCGACAACTATGGCGACATTGGCGTGACCTGGCGCCTGGCCCGCCAGTTGGCGGCCGAGCACGGCCTGGCGGTGCGCCTGTGGGTGGACGACCTGCAGCCTTTCGTGCGCCTGTGCCCCACAGCCGACGCCAGCGCCGAGCAGCAATGGCAGCAGGGTGTGCAGGTACGCCGCTGGCCGGCCCGCTGGCAGGGCGATGCGCCCGGCCAGGTGGTGATCGGCGCCTTCGCCTGCCAGTTGCCCGACGGGCTGGCCGAGGCCATGGCCGCCCAGCCCAGGGCGCCGCTGTGGCTGAACCTCGACTACCTGAGTGCCGAGGACTGGGTCGAGGGCTGCCACGGGCTGCCGTCGCCGCAGGCCAACGGGCTGCGCAAGATGTTCTTCTTCCCGGGGTTCAGCGAAAACACCGGCGGGCTGCTGCGCGAAGCTTCACTGCTGGGGCGCCGCGAGGCGTTCGGGGCCGACGCGCGCACGGCGTTTTTACGCGGGCTGGGCGTCGAGGTGCAGCCTGATACGCGGCTGATCTCGCTGTTTGCCTACGAAAACCCGCAACTGGGCAACTGGCTCGATGTACTGGCCGCCGATGGCAGCAACGCCACCCATCTGCTGGTGCCCCATGGGCGCATTCTTGGCGATCTTGGCCAATGGCTGGGGGAGGGCGAGCTGGCGGTGGGCGCGGTGCATCGGCGCGGCGCGCTGACCGTGCAGGTGCTGCCGTTCGTCAGCCAGGACGACTACGACCGCCTGCTGTGGAGCTGCGATTTCAACGCCGTGCGCGGTGAAGACTCGTTCGTGCGCGCGCAGTGGGCCGGGGCGCCGATGTTGTGGCACATCTACGTGCAGGAAGAGAACGCCCACTGGGAAAAGCTCGACGCGTTCCTGGCGCTTTATCGCCAGGGGTTGTCGGACGCTGCCGGGCAAGCGCTGGTCGAGCTGTGGCGTGCCTGGAACATGGACCAAGCGATGGGCCAGGCCTGGCAAAACCTGCAAGCGCACTGGCCGGAACTGCGCCAGCATGCCCGCCAATGGTGCGCCGCGCAGGCCGCTCGGCCGGACCTTGCCACGAGGCTGGTACAGTTTTATCGAAATTCGCTATGATACGCGGCCTCGATTTTTATAAATCCATCCAGATTCGGATACTTCGTAATGAAAACTGGTAAAGAACTGAAACCCGGTACCGTACTGCGTATCGACAACGACCCGTGGCTGGTACAGAAAGCTGAGTTCACCAAGTCGGGCCGTAACAGCGCGATCATGAAGACCAAGCTGAAGAACCTGCTGACCGGTTACAAGACCGAAACCGTATACGGTGCAGACGACAAGCTGGACGACGTGATCCTGGATCGCAAAGAAGCGACCCTGTCGTTCATCAACGGTGACGAGTACACCTTCATGGACACCACCGACTACACCATGTACGAACTGAACGCCGAGGACATCGAAGCCGTTCTGCCGTACATCGAAGAAGGCATGGAAGACGTCTGCGAAGCTGTGTTCTTCGAAGGCCGCCTAGTATCGGTAGAACTGCCGACCACCATCAGCCGTCAGGTTGTCTACACCGAGAACGCCGCCCGTGGCGACACCTCCGGCAAGGTCATGAAGCCTGCCAAGCTGAAGAACGGTACCGAAATCTCGGTTGCCGACTTCATCCAGATCGACGAGTGGATCGACATCGACACTCGCGACAACAGCTTCAAGGGCCGCTCCAAGAAGTAATCCTTCTTGCGACGTGCACAAAAAACCCGGCCTTGGCCGGGTTTTTTTGTGCCTGTGAAACCCCGTCGGCTTCACCGCTTCTGTAGGAGCCGGCTTGCCGGCGATAGGGCCATCAGCTTTGCCACAAGGCCTGAACCTGGGGTTGCAGGCCCGGCCTCATCGCCGGCAAGCCGCTCCTACAGGGGTGTGTGGCGTTACACGCTCACGTGCAGGCGTACATCCACATTGCCGCGGGTGGCGTTGGAGTACGGGCAGACCTTGTGCGCCTTTTCCACCAGTGCCTCGGCATCGGCCTGGGCCAGGCCCGGCAGGTTGATGTTGAGGTCGATGTCCAGGCCGAAACCGCCCGGGATCTGGCCGATACCCACCTTGGCGGTGATCGACGCATCGGCCGGCAGGGCCTTTTTCTCCTGGCCGGCGACGAACTTCAGGGCGCCGATGAAGCAGGCCGAGTAGCCGGCGGCGAACATCTGCTCGGGGTTGGTGCCGTCACCGCCGGCGCCGCCCAGCTCTTTCGGGGTGCTCAGCTTGACTTCCAGCTTGCCGTCGCTGGAGCGGGATTTGCCGTCGCGACCGCCAGTGGAGGTGGCTTCTGCGATGTACAGCGGAGTGACCTTTTGCATCTTGAGCCTCACGTGTGTGTGCTGTGCGCCGGTGGCGCTGGGTGGGTGTGAAACTAACTTAGCGTGCAATTAATTTGCGCGCAAGATAAATTTTTGACCATGCCGCCAAACGGCCAGATCACAGCATAGACGTCAGAGGTTTTCTTGCAGCTGTGTGCGCAGTTGCAGCAGGTCGGCCTGCAGTTTGCGTAGCTGTTCGGCGCTGTGCCCGCTGGCCTTGAGAATGCAGTGCGGTACCTCGCGGGCCTTTTGTTGCAGTTCACGGCCTTTGTCAGTCAGTTCCACCAGCACCACCCGTTCGTCCTCGCGGCTGCGGGTGCGCTTGAGCAGGCCTTCGCTTTCCAGGCGCTTGAGCAGCGGGGTGAGGGAGCCGGGGTCGGTGAGCAGGCGCTGGCTGATCTCGCCCACGGTCAGGCCGTCTTCCTGCCACAGCACCAGCATGGCCAGGTATTGCGGGTAGGTCAGGCCCAGGGCCTGCAGCAGTGGCTTGTAGACCTTGGTCATCAGCAGCGACGTGGAGTGCAGGGCGAAACACACCTGGTTGTCCAGCAGCAGCTCGTCGCAGGGGGCTTGGGTGTCGGCGTTCATGCAGGTCCTTGAATTCGGTCAGGTGAGAAATCTAGCACGCGATTTGTTTGCGCGCTCATTGCCAGCGCAGCTCGCTGCGCAGGGCCAGGTCCCAGGGGGGCACCGGGCTGAAACGGCTCTTGAGGAATTCGAGCAGCAAGCGGCTGCGAGAGTTCGTTTCATGTTCAAGGCGCAATGCATAGATGCCCGTGGTCTCCGGTGCTGGCAGGCCGTTGTCGCAGAACAGCGGGATCAGTTCACCGCGCAGCAGGTACTCGCTGATCAGCCAGGTCGGCAGGTGCGCCACCCCCAAACCGGCCAGGGCGCCGAACAGCAGGGTTTCGGCGTTGTTGGCGGTCATGCGCATGCGCGCCGGGCGGTACAGCCGTGCCTGGCCGGCCACCGTAAAGCGCCAGGCGAAGGGCGGCGCCAGGCCATCCCAGTCCAGGCCATCGTGCTGCGGCAGCTCGCTGGGGCAGGCCGGCACGCCGCGGCTGGCCAGGTAGGCGGGGCTGGCGCAGGCGATGCGCACCATATACGCCAGCGGCGTGGCCACCAGTCGGGTGTCGGCCAGGGGGCCGGCGCGCAGCACTAGGTCGACCTCGCCCAGGTGGCTGCCGTGCAGGTCGACGAAGCTGTCGATCAGGCGCAGTTGCACATCAAGCCCCGGGTAGGCCACCAGAAAGTCGGCAATCGCCGGGGCCAAGTGGCGGCGGCCAAAGGCGGCCGGGGCGTCGATGCGAATCAGCCCTTCCGGGGCGTTGCTCAGCGACACCGCCTCGGCGCGGGCCAGGCGCAGTTCCTCGATGATGCGCCGGGCCCGTTCGGCGAAGGCGTTGCCGGCCGGGGTAGGGCGCACGGCATGGGTGCTGCGCGAGAACAGGCGGCTGCCGACGGCGGCCTCCAGGTTGTCGATGCGCCGGGCAACGGCAGACGGGGTCAGCGGGTGGCGGCGGGCAGCGGCAGAGAAACTGCCGGTGTCCAGCACGTCGAGGAACAGGCTCAGTTGTTCGGTGAGAATGTCGGGGCTCATGGCGGGCTCTGCTTGTGCGTAATGCGCATAGCCATTGTGCGCTGTTGTGCGTTTCCCCGCCAGCCGCGACTGGGTAGCATGCCTGCATCGTTTAAGCAGGTTGGATGAGGCAGATGGTCGAGTGGTTGTTGTATATCGTGTTGGGCGCGGGGCTAGGCACCATGGGCGGGCTGTTTGGCATTGGCGGCGGGTTGATCGCCATCCCGGCGCTGGGCGTGCTGTTTGGCCTGGACCAGCAACTGGCTCAGGGCACCGCGCTGGTGATGGTGGTGCCCAACGTGCTGTTGGCGCTGTGGCGCTACCACCAGCGCAACCGCATCGAGCTGCGCCATGCCGTGCCGCTGTCGCTGTGCAGCTTTGTGTTCGCCTGGCTGGGGTCGATTTGGGCGGTGGGCATCGATGCCCATGCCATGCGCCTGGGCTTCGTCGGCTTTCTGGTGGCGTTGGCGGTGTGGAACGTGGCGCGGATGTTCCTGCGGGTGGCGCCGCCGAGCAGTGAACTGCGCTACCCATGGCCGTGGCTGGGTGTGCTGGGCAGCTTTGCCGGCACCATGGGCGGCTTGTTCGGGGTGGGCGGTGCGGTGGTGGCAACGCCGATACTGACCAGCGTGTTCGGCACCACCCAGGTGGTGGCCCAGGGCCTGTCGCTGGCGCTGGCGGCACCCAGCACCATGGTCACCCTGGCGACCTACGGCGTGCACCACAGCGTGGACTGGAGCATCGGCATTCCGTTGGCGGTGGGTGGCTTGCTCAGCATCAGCTGGGGGGTGAAGCTGGCCCACGCGCTGCCGGAGAAGGTGCTGCGCGGGATGTTCTGTGTGTTTTTGGTGGTGTGTGCGGTGATGCTGGGGTTTGAGCTGTAATCACGCTTCCCTGTAGGAGATCACCCAGCCCTGCGGGCTGCGCTGTCGCGCAGAGAACTAGTCTCGCAGATGCATCATGGCCCCTGTGGGAAGCGGCCTTGCCGGGGCGCCGTCCGGTCGAGATGGGCTGCGCAGCAGCTCCGGCAATTTTGCATGAGGCTGAGGCCTTGGGGCCGCTTCGCGCCCCATCTCGACCGGACGGCGCCCCGGCAAGGCCGCTTCCCACGGGGACCGTGTTAAATCAATGAGTTGTAGTTTGTTCTAGGGGAGCCTGCGTTATTTGAACCCCTCGACGATGTACCCGGCCATGCAGTCGGTAATCGGCGACTGCTGCTGCGAATTGCGCAGCAGCATCACATTGGCCACGTGCAACTGCGGAAGCCCGTCGCTTTCATCGAGCATGCGCAGGTTGCCGCCGATCAGGCTGTGCAACTGCGCCGTCACCGCCAGCCCGGCGCTGACGATGGCGAACAGCGCCGCAAGGCTGGGGCTGGTGTAGGCGATGCGGTACTCGATGCCGTGCTGCTCCAGCGCGTTGCAGGTCCAGGCGCGGCAGAAGCAGTCGGTGTTGAACAGCGCCAGTGGCATCGGCCGCTGTTCCTGCGGGCAAAAGCCTTGCGCTGCGGCCCACACCAGGCGCTCCTGGCGCAGCAACTGGCCCACTTCGTTGCCTGGCTCGCGGGTGACGATGGTCAGGTCCAGGTCCTGGCGCTGCATCAGGTGCTTGGACGAGTCGCAGTGCACCTCGACGTGAATCAGCGGGTAGTCCTGGGCGAAGCGGGTGAGGATGCCGGGCAGAAAACGCATGGCGTAGTCGTCTGGCGTGCCGATGCGCACCACCCCGACCATGTGCGGCATGCGCAGGGTATTGAACACCTCGCCATGCAGCTTGAGGATGCGCCGGGCATAACCCAGCAGCACCTCGCCCTCGGCGGTCAGGCGCACCTGGCGGCCTTCGCGCTCGAACAGCTGGCGCTGCAAAATGTCTTCTTCCAGGCGTTTCATCTGCATGCTCACCGCCGACTGGGTGCGGTTGACCACTTCGCCGGCGCGGGTAAATCCGCCTTGCTCGGCAATGGCGACGAAGGTGCGCAGCACCTCGGCGTCGAGGCTCTGGTACTGGGACATGGCATCAATCCTCTAGATGCATGGCATCAGAAACATTCGTTGGATTGATCCTAGGCCTGGGCAGAGACTGAAGCCATCCACACGGAGGGCTTCACGATGAAAGGTCATGCAAGCTTCACCCAATCACCTGTCCTGTCCCACCTGCTGCGTTGGTACGAGCTGTACCAGCAACGCCAGGAGCTGGCGCGCATGAGTGACGCCACGCTGCACGACCTGGGGCTGTCGCGGGCCGATATCCAGCAGGAGGCCGAGCGGCACTTCTGGGATGACCCGCTGAGCAAGGGCTAAGGCCGGTGTGATGGCATTCGCGGGCTTGCCCGCGAATGCTATGGTGCAGGCACTGCATCATCACCAGGAGGGCGCGCAGTGAGCCTAGCGTTATCCATCCCCCAGGCCCGCCGCCTGGCCTTGTCTGCCCAGGGCTTCGGCAAACCACCCGAGCGCGCGCCGAGCCTGGCGGCCATCAAGCGCACCTTGCAACAGTTGGGCGTGGTGCAGATCGATTCGGTCAACGCCCTGGTGCGTTCCCACTACCTGCCGTTGTTCTCGCGCCTGGGCGATTATCCGCAGGCTGCCCTTGAGCAACTGGCCTGGGGCAAGCCCCGCCAGCGCCGCCTGTTCGAGTATTGGGGCCACGAAGCCTCACTGCTGCCGCTGGAGCTGTACCCGCTGATGCGCTGGCGCATGGCAGATGCTGCACAGGGCCGGGGTATCTACCGGCAACTGGCAACCTTCGGCCGCGAGCGGGGCGAGGTCATCGACCGCGTACTGGCCGCCGTGCAGCAGCAGGGGACGCTGGGTGCCGGCAGCCTGTCCACCCGTGAAGAACGTGCCGGCCCCTGGTGGGACTGGAGCGAAGAAAAGCTCGCACTGGAATGGTTGTTCGCTGCAGGTGAGGTGACGGTGGCCGGGCGCCGAGGGTTCGAGCGGCTGTACGACCTGCCTGAGCGGGTGGTGCCGGCCGCCGTGCTCGACCAGCCCGTGCCTGCTGAAGCGGAGGCCCAGCAGGGCCTGCTGCTGCACGCCGCCACTGCACTGGGCGTTGCCACCGAGCAGGACCTGCGCGACTACTTCCGCCTATCTCCCCAGCAGAGCAAGGCCGCCCTGGCCGAGCTGCTGGCCGATGGGCGGTTGCAGGCCTGCACGGTACAAGGCTGGAAGCAGCCCGCTTACACCGCAGGTACTCCGCGCATTCCCCGGCGCATCCACACCAGCGCCTTGCTGTCGCCTTTCGATTCGCTGGTCTGGGAGCGTGCCCGCACCGAGCGGCTGTTCGATTTCCGCTACCGCCTGGAAATCTACACCCCGGCGCACAAGCGGGTGTATGGCTACTACGTACTGCCATTCCTTTACCAAGAACGCATCGCTGCGCGGGTGGACCTGCGTGCCGAACGCGCCCATGGGCGCCTGGCGGTGCATGCAGTACACGAGGAGCAGGCAGGGCTGGACGAGCAGGGCTACCTGGCCCTGGCCGCCAACCTGTACCGGCTGGCGACCTGGCTGGGCCTTGAGAGCGTGCAGCTCAACTGCCCCCGCAGCGAGGGCAACCGGCTGCGTCAGGCGCTGCTCAGCGGCGCACCTGCTTGAGGGTTTCGGCAATCAGGAAGGCCAGCTCCAGCGACTGGTCGGCGTTCATGCGCGGGTCGCAGTGGGTGTGGTAGCGGTCTGACAGCGCGTCTTCGGTGATCGGCCGGGCGCCGCCGATGCACTCGGTGACGTTCTGCCCGGTCATTTCGATATGGATGCCGCCGGCATGGCTGCCCTCGGCCTGGTGTACCTGGAAGAACTGCTTCACCTCGTCAAGAATTTGCGCGAAGTCGCGGGTCTTGTAGCCGCTGCTGGCCTTGATGGTGTTGCCGTGCATCGGGTCGGAGCTCCACAGCACCTGGCGGCCCTCGCGCTGCACGCTGCGGATCAGCCCCGGCAGGTGGTCGCCGACCTTGCCGGCGCCCATGCGTACGATCAGGTTGAGGCGGCCCGGGTCGTTGTCCGGGTTGAGCACGTCGATCAGGCGGATCAGCTCCTCGGTGTTCATGCTTGGGCCGACTTTCACCCCGATCGGGTTATGCACGCCACGCAGGAACTCGACGTGGGCGCCGTCCAACTGGCGGGTACGGTCGCCGATCCACAGCATGTGCGCCGAGCAGTCGTAGTAGTCGCCGGTCAGGCTGTCGCGGCGCACGAAGGCTTCTTCGTAGTTCAGCAGCAGCGCTTCGTGGGCGGTGAAAAAGCTGGTTTCGCGCAGTTGCGGGGCGCTGTCCAGGCCACAGGCGCGCATGAACGCCAGGGTTTCGTCGATGCGGTTGGCCAACTGGTGGTACTTGTCGGCCAGCGCCGAGTTGGCGATGAAGTCCAGGTTCCACTTGTGCACCTGGTGCAGGTCGGCAAAGCCGCCCTGGGCGAAGGCGCGCAACAGGTTGAGGCTGGCGGTGGCCTGATGGTAGGCCTGCAGCAGGCGCTCGGGGTCGGGCACGCGGCTGGCGGCGTCGAAGCCGATGCCGTTGACGATGTCGCCGCGGTAGGCGGGCAGGGTCAGGTTGCCGATGGTCTCATCGTTGGCCGAGCGCGGCTTGGCGAACTGGCCAGCCATGCGCCCCACCTTCACCACCGGGCAGCCGGCGGCGAAGGTCATGACGATGGCCATCTGCAGCAGTACTTTGAAGGTGTCGCGGATTTTTGCCGCCGAGAACTCGGCAAAGCTTTCGGCGCAGTCGCCGCCCTGCAGCAGGAACGCGCGGCCCTGGGTCACCTCGGCGAACTGCCGGCGCAGTTCGCGGGCTTCACCGGCGAACACCAGCGGCGGGTAGCTGGCCAGGGTCTGCTCGACCTTGTGCAGGTGGGCGGCGTCGGGGTAGACGGGTTGCTGCTGGATCGGCAGGGCGCGCCAGCTGTCAGGGCTCCAGGGTTGGTTCATTGCAGGCTCTGTTGTTATCGGTTCGGGCGTGCAGCCATGGTACAGCCGCCGGGCCGCTTGTTGCACCACCGGCATTGGCGGACAATGCGCGTTTTGCGCAGGCGGTGGTTGGCATGGCGACGGAGCGGGAAGAACGGCTGCTGGCACGGGTGGAGGACGCCTTCGGTGTGATCAGCGTGTACGAGGTCGAGGACTACCGCTTCCTCGAGTTCGGCGATGCCGTCGAGCAGAGCTGCACCTTCACCGCCGACCCCAGCTGGCTGGAGTACGACTACACCCGCGCCATGCTGGTGGGCGCGCTGTGCCACCCGTTGCCGGAGAGCGCGTTGTTTCTTGGCCTTGGCGCCGGCACCCTGACCCAGGCGTGCCTGAAGTTCCTGCCGCTGGACGATGTCGAAGCCATCGAGCTGCGCCCCGATGTGCCGCGCCTGGCCATGCAGTACATGGGCCTGGAGGACGACCCGCGGTTGTACGTGCGCATCGGCGATGCCCTGGAGCTGCTGCCCACGGCGGAAAAGGCCGACCTGCTGTTCGTCGACCTGTACACCGACTACGGGCCGGGTGTCGGGCACCTGGCCTGGCGCTTTCTGGAAGACTGCCAGAAACAGCTCAACCCCGGTGGCTGGCTGGTGATCAACCAGTGGGCCGGCGACGATGGCCGGCCGCTGGGGGCGGCGTTGCTACGCGGGTTGTACCACCGGCATTACTGGGAGCTGCCGGTGAAGGAGGGCAACGTGATCCTGCTGGTGCCGGCAGACCTTGAGCAAACGCTGGACATCGACGCGCTGCGGGCCCGGGCCGAGGCGCTGGCGCCGCGCCTGGGGTATTCGCTGGAGTACCTGATCAAGGCGGTCAGGCCGGCTACCTGAAGCTGTTACAGGCGATGCGGTTCCTGTAGGAGCGGCCTTGTGCCGCGAAGGCCGCAACGCGGCCCTGGTTCTGGCCCGCACAACGATTGCTGGGGCTGCTGCGCAGCCCTTTCGCGGCACAAGGCCGCTCCTACAGAAAAACGATTCAGCTCCTGCTGCATTGATGGCTCGATACTGGCCTCTGCCACTGAAATATTTCTCCCGGTATTCAGCTAATTCGTATATAGTACGCGCCGGTCTTTTAGCGGACCCTAAAATCAGGTGGTGCAAATCCTCCGAATCCAGCTTCGGCTGCATGTCCGCTAGGCGGACCCTCTCACACGTTTCTTATTTCAATCGTTTTCGCAAATCCCCGCCGCCAAAGCTGCCTGGGTGACCGTTTGGTCTTTCAAGGCATGTGCAGTTTTGGAGCATGGGTCTTTGCGGATGCACCTAGAGGCAGACCCATGACCCAGGAAACCGGCGGATTCGCCGCTCTCGATCTCAATCCGAATATCGTTGCTGCTGTTCTGGCCACCGGCTACGAAGAGCCATCGGCTATTCAGCATCAGTCGATCCCGATCATCCTCGCCGGTCACGACATGATCGGCCAGGCGCAGACTGGCACCGGCAAGACCGCTGCCTTCGCCCTGCCGATCCTCAACAAGATCGACGTGAGCAAGCGCGAACCGCAAGCCCTGATCCTGGCGCCAACCCGTGAGTTGGCGCTGCAAGTAGCTACCGCTTTCGAAACCTACGCCAAGCAGATGCCGGGCGTTAACGTGGTGGCCGTGTACGGTGGTGCCCCGATGGGCCCACAGCTGCGCGCCATCCGCAACGGCGCACAAATCGTCGTCGCCACCCCGGGCCGCCTGTGCGACCACCTGCGTCGCGACGAGAAAGTCCTGTCCACCGTGCAGTACCTGGTGCTGGACGAAGCAGACGAAATGCTCAAGCTCGGTTTCATGGATGACCTCGAAGTGATCTTCGACGCCATCCCGGCCTCGCGCCAGACCGTGCTGTTCTCCGCTACCCTGCCGTCGTCGATCCGTTCGATCGCCGAGCGTCACCTGCGCGAGCCCAAGCACGTCAAGATCCAGAGCAAGACCCAGACCGTCACCGCGATCGAGCAGGCCCACCTGATGGTCCACGCCGACCAGAAGATCCCGGCCGTGCTGCGCCTGCTGGAAGTCGAAGAGTTCGACGCGCTGATCGCCTTCGTGCGTACCAAGCAAGCCACCCTGGACCTGGCCTCGGCCCTGGAAGCCAAAGGCTACAAGGCTGCTGCGCTGAACGGCGACATCGCCCAGAACCAGCGTGAGCGCGTGATCGACTCGCTCAAGGACGGCCGCCTGGACATCGTCGTCGCCACCGACGTCGCTGCCCGTGGCCTGGACGTACCGCGCATCACCCACGTGTTCAACGTCGACATGCCGTACGACCCGGAGTCCTACGTGCACCGTATCGGCCGTACCGGCCGTGCCGGTCGCGATGGCCGTGCGCTGCTGCTGGTCACCCCGCGTGAGCGCCGCATGCTGCAGGTGATCGAGCGTGTCACCGGGCAGAAAGTTGCCGAAGCCCGCCTGCCTGGCCCACAAGCCGTGCTGGATGCGCGCATCAAGAAGCTGACCAAGAGCCTGGCGCCGCTGGTGGCCGAGTCCGAGGCCAGCCACGGCGAGCTGTTCGACCGCCTGACCGCCGACCTTGGCTGCAGCGCCCGCGCCCTGGCGTCGGCCCTGCTGCGCAAGGCCACCAATGGCCAGGCGCTGGACCTGGCCAGCGTTGAGCGCGAGCAGCCGCTGGTGCCAACCTACACCCCGCGTGAGCGCACCGGTGAGCGTGCCGAACGTGGTGAGCGTAGCGAGCGCAGCAGCGGTGACCGTGAGCGCCGTGCGCCGATGCCGCTGGCCGAAGGCCGCGTGCGTTGCCGTACCGCCCTGGGTGCCCGTGACGGCATCGCTGCCAAGAACCTGCTGGGGGCGATCCTCAACGAAGGTGGCCTGGCCCGTGACGCCATTGGTCGTATTCAGGTGCGCGACAGCTTCAGCCTGATCGAGCTGCCGGAAGATGGCCTTGAGCGTCTGCTGACCAAGCTCAAGGACACCCGCGTGGCCGGCAAGCAGCTGAAGCTGCGTCGCTACCGCGAGGATTGATCCTCAGGCAGTAACGAAAAATCCCGGGCCTTGGCCTGGGATTTTTTTTGCCTGCCATAACCGGCCGGCGCGATCCCTGTAGGAGCCGGCTTTCCGGCGATAGGGCCGGCAGATCCAATGCAAGGGGTTGCAGGCCCGGCCCCATCGCCGGCAAGCCGGCTCCTACAGGGGGGCGTTGCCTGTTCAATCGAACCGGTAGATATCCATCCCCAGCGCCCCCAGGGTAAAGCCCTGGTGCACGATGCCGAAACGCTCGCCAGCGCCCATGGCGAAGTACAGCGGCAACAGGTGCTCATCGCTCGGGTGGTTGCGCACGGCAAACGGCGCCTGTTGCCGGTAGTCCAGCAGCGCTGCCTGGTCATCAGCTTGTAGCTTTTCCACCACCCAGTCACGAAACGCCAGCGCCCAGGGCTCGATCACTTCGGGTCCGGCGTGCCAGTCCAACTCGCCCAGGTTATGGGTGATGCTGCCCGAGCCCACCAGCAGGATGCCTTCCTCGCGCAGGGCGCGCAGCGCCTGGCCGACCTTCACCTGCAGCGCCGGGCCGGCCTGGCTGGGCAGCGACACCTGGATCACCGGGATATCTGCCAGCGGGTACATCAGCGACAGCGGCACCCAGGTGCCATGGTCGAACGGCCGTTGCGCATCCAGCCGGGCACCGAGCAATTGCGCCACCCGCTCAGCCAGCGCCGGCTCGCCCGGTGCCGGGTACTGCACCGCGTACAGTGCCGGCGGGAAGCCGCCGAAGTCGTGCCAGGTTTCTGGCTGCGGGTTGCTCATCACCAGCAGCTCGCGGCTTTCCCAATGCGCCGACACCACCACGATCGCTTTTGGTCGGGGCAGGGCGCGGGCCACTCCGGCCAGGGCAGGGCCGCTGGCGCCCGGCTGCAGGGCGAGCATGGGGGAGCCGTGGGAAATGAACAGGCTGGGCAGCATGGTAAGGGTCCTGACGGGTAAGATGCTGTCATCTTCGGTCAGGCAACGATCGAGATCCAATATAAGTTTTTATGGCTATCTATCGAAAAACCGGGAGGGATCATGGAACCTGCGTTCTGGCACAAGCGGTGGGCGGACAACCAGATCGGCTTTCATCAGGCCCAGGTGAACCCGTACCTGCAACGGCACTGGACGGCACTGGGGGTGGCGCCGGGCGCCAAGGTGCTGGTGCCGTTGTGCGGCAAGAGCCTGGACCTGGCCTGGCTGGCCGGGCAGGGCTATCGGGTCATGGGCGTGGAGTTGTCGCGCCGGGCGGTGGAAGATTTTTTTGCCGAGCATGGGCTGGCGGCGCAGGTTGCGCAGCGTGGCGCGTTCCAGGTGTGGAGCAGTGGCGACGTCGAGTTGTGGTGCGGGGATATCTTCGCCTTGCGTGCCGAAGACCTAGCCGGTTGCACCGGGCTGTACGACCGGGCGGCGTTGATTGCCTTGCCGCCTGAGATGCGCCAGCAGTACCTGGCGCTGCTCGGTGAACTGCTGCCAGCCTGCAAGGGCCTGCTGGTGACGCTGGATTACGACCAGGCGCTGATCGACGGGCCGCCGTTCTCGGTGGCGGATGATGAGGTGCGGGCGGGACTGGCCGGCTGGCAGGTGGAGGTGCTCGAAGCGCCGGAGATTCTCGGCGAAAGCCCCAAGTTCCAGAAGGCCGGGGTGTTGAGCCTGGTGGAGCGGGTGTACCGCATTCGGCGTTAGGACCATCGCGGGACATGTTGATAAAAAAGGGCGACCGAAGTCGCCCTTTTTCATTCACACCTGGCCATCAGCCGCGCTGACGCAGGGCGTCGATGCGGTCTTCCAGTGGCGGGTGGCTCATCAGCAGGCCGGCCAGGCCATGCTTGAGGCCGCCATTGATGCCGAAGGCTTTCAGCGTATCGGGCATGTGCACCGGCAGGCCCTGCTCGGAGCGCAGGCGCTGCAGGGCGCCGATCATTGCGCCAGTGCCGGCCAGCTGGGCGCCAGCTTCGTCGGCGCGGAACTCGCGGCGGCGCGAGTACCACATGACGATGATGCTGGCCAGGATGCCCAGTACCAGCTCGGCGACGATGGTGGCGACGAAGTAGGCGATACCGTGGCCTTCTTCGTTCTTGAAGATCACCCGGTCGACGAAGTTGCCGATGATGCGGGCGAAGAACATCACGAAGGTGTTCACCACGCCCTGCACCAGCGCCATGGTGACCATGTCGCCGTTGGCCACGTGGCCGATTTCGTGGGCCAGCACCGCGCGCACCTCATCGGGCGAGAAGCGCTCCAGCAGGCCTTGGGAAACCGCCACCAGGGCGTCGTTGCGGTTCCAGCCGGTGGCGAAGGCGTTGGCCTCGTAGGCCGGGAAGATACCCACCTCGGGCATTTTGATACCGGCTTCGCGGGACAGCTCCTCGACGGTTTGCAGCAGCCACTGCTCGTGGCGGGTGCGCGGCTGGCTGATGATCTGGGTGCCGGTGCTCATCTTGGCCATCCACTTGGAGATGAACAGCGAGACCAGCGAGCCCGCGAAACCGAACACGGCGCAGAACACCAGCAGCTTGCCGAGGTCGAGGTTGACCCCGTTGGCGGCCATGAACCCGTTGAAGCCGAACAGGCTCAGGGTAATGCTTGCAACCAGCACCACCGCGAGGTTGGTGGCTACAAACAACAGAATGCGCATCATGGTTGTCACGTTCTCCTGACGGAAGGAATTGTTGCGTACTGCGGGGGTATATAAGGGGGAGGGGGCGGCGATTCAACCGGCCGACTATTTCAAACTGTGTACGCGAGGGAGTATGGCAGAGGATGCCGAGAGGGCTGTCAGATAGAGCGTTGCAGATTGTAAGAATGAATAACCCCTGTAGGCGCCGGCTTGCCGGCGATCAGGCCAGCAGCGCCAACAAAGCGCAGGCCTGGCCCTGTCGCCGGCAAGCCGGCTCCTACAGGGAATGCGTTACTGCGAGTAAGTGCGCAGGAAGTTGCCGATGCGGCCGATAGCCTGCTCCAGGTCATCCACCCGCGGCAGGGTGACCACCCGGAAGTGGTCCGGCCACGGCCAGTTGAAGGCGGTGCCCTGGACGATCAGCAGTTTTTCCGACAGCAGCAGGTCGAGGGCGAACTTCTCGTCGTTGAAGATCGGGCATACCTTCGGGTCGATACGCGGGAAGGCGTACAGCGCACCCATCGGCTTGACGCAGCTCACCCCGGGGATGTCGTTGAGCAGCTCGTAGGTGCGGTTACGCTGCTCCAGCAGGCGGCCGGGCGGCAGCACCAGGTCGTTGATGCTCTGGTAGCCGCCCAAGGCGGTCTGGATGGCATGCTGGGCCGGCACGTTGGCGCACAGGCGCATGTTGGCCAGCATGTCGATGCCTTCGATGTAGCTCAGGGCGTGTTGTTTCGGGCCTGAAATGATCAGCCAGCCGGAACGGAAGCCCGCTACGCGGTACGACTTGGACAGGCCGTTGAAGGTCAGGCACAGCAAGTCCGGGGCCAGCGACGCGGTGCTGATGTGCACGGCCTCGTCGTAGAGGATCTTGTCGTAGATTTCGTCGGAGAACACCACCAGGTTGTGCTGGCGCGCCAGCTCCAGCATGCCCAGCAGCAGTTCTTTTGAGTACACCGCACCGGTGGGGTTGTTCGGGTTGATGATCACCAGGGCCTTGGTGTTCGGGGTGATCTTGGCCTTGATGTCTTCAAGGTCAGGGAACCAGTCGGCCTGCTCGTCGCACAGGTAGTGCACCGGCTTGCCGCCGGCCAGGCTCACTGCGGCGGTCCACAGCGGGTAGTCGGGGGCCGGGATCAGCACCTCGTCGCCGTTGTTGAGCAGCGCCTGCATGGACATGACGATCAGCTCGGACACGCCGTTACCCAGGTAGATATCCTCGATGCTGACGCCTTCGATCTGCTTTTGCTGGCAGTACTGCATCACTGCCTTGCGCGCACTGAACAGGCCCTTGGAGTCGCTGTAGCCCTGGGCGGTGGGCAGGTTGCGGATGACGTCCTGGAGGATTTCGTCCGGCGCCTCGAAGCCAAACGGTGCCGGGTTGCCGATGTTCAGCTTGAGGATGCGGTGGCCTTCCTCTTCCAGGCGTTTGGCGTGCTTGAGCACTGGGCCGCGAATGTCGTAGCAGACATTGGCGAGCTTGTTCGATTTGCTGAACTGCATGATGAGATCCCGGTTGAGAATACGCGCGCGTCGCCGTCGAAAGGTTTGAAAGGGCGGGACGCGGGTGCCAGACTTGGCGCCTGGCACACGAAGCCAACTAATATACGTGCCACCCGCGCCAGGGAAAAGCCGGTGCGAGGTGAAATTCAAGCCTGCCGAGGTTCCCATGCAAAAGATCGACAAAACCCTGGACGAATGGCGTGCCATGCTCGACCCGGCCCAGTACCAGGTGTGCCGCCTGAAGGGCACCGAACGCCCGTTCAGCGGCAAGTACAACAGCGAGCGCCGCGAGGGCATCTACCACTGCATCTGCTGCGACCTGGCGCTGTTCGATTCGCAGGCCAAGTTCGATTCCGGCTGCGGCTGGCCGAGCTTCTACCAGCCGATCGAGCAAAGCGCGATGATCGAGATTCGCGACACCTCCCACGGCATGATCCGCACCGAGGTCACCTGTGCCCAGTGCGACGCCCACCTGGGCCACGTGTTCCCCGACGGCCCGCCACCCACCGGGCTGCGCTACTGCATCAACTCGGTGTGCCTTGATTTCAAGCCCCGCGACTGACCTGGAGCCCGCCCCATGGCCGATGCGCTGCTGAACACCCCCTGCGTCACCCTCGATGGCACGCAGAAAACCCTCGGCGACTTCGCCGGCAAGGCGCTGCTGGTGGTCAATACCGCCAGCCAGTGCGGCTTCACCCCGCAGTACAAGGGCCTGGAGCGGCTGTGGCAGGACTACCAGGGCCAGGGCCTGGTGGTGCTGGGCTTCCCCTGCAACCAGTTCGGCAAGCAGGAGCCGGGCGATGCCGGGGAGATCGCGCAGTTCTGCGAGCTCAACTTCGGGGTGAGTTTTCCGCTGTTTCGCAAGGTCGAGGTCAACGGCCCCGGCGCCCACCCGCTGTTCGTCGAGCTCAAGCGCCGCGCCCCGGGCCTGCTGGGTTGGCAGAAGATCAAGTGGAACTTCACCAAGTTTTTGCTCGACCCGGCCACCGGCAAGGTGACGCGCTACGCCCCCACCACCAAGCCCGAAGCGCTGCAAGCCGACATCGAGCGCCTGCTCAGCCGCTGATCGGCACCCAGTGGTCGATCAGCGCCACCAGCTCTTCACGCCGGAACGGCTTGGCCAGGTAGTCGTTCATGCCCGCGGCGCGGCAGCGCTCGCGCTCCTCGGGCATGGCGTTGGCGGTCAGGGCGACGATAGGTAATTGCGGCCAGCGCCCGCTCTGGCGGATGCGCCGGCTGGCCTCGTAGCCGTCCATCACCGGCATGTTGCAGTCCATCAGCACCAGGTCGAAGGTGGCCTGCTCCAGGCATTCCAGGGCCTCGGCGCCTTGCGCCGCCACCTGCACCTGGCAGCCGAGCTTGCCGAGCATGCCCTTGGCCACCAGCTGGTTCACCGGGTTGTCTTCCACCAGCAAGATGCGCGCACGGCGCTCCTGCCCCGGCGGGAGCTCGTGGGGTAGCGGGGCGTTGGGTTCGCCGTGCAGGGTGCGCCGCAGGGTGTGGTACAGGGCATTGCGTGCCAGCGGCCGGGCCAGTTGCTGCAGGGGCGCCAGTTGCGTGGCCTGCTCGCCGGGCAAAAAGCTGCCGTAGGCGGTCACCAGCACGATGGGTGCCTGCACCTGCGGGCGCAGGTCCAGCACCCGGCCCAGGTCGTCGGTAATCAGCACATCTACTGCCTGGCCGGCCAGTTCCCGGGCATCGTCAAAGCGTGCGTAGTCCAGGCCCCAGCGCGGCAGCAGTGCCTGCAGCAGCTCGGCCAGGCCGCTGCCGGCATTGCCCAGGGCCACCACGCGCCCGGCCAGCATTTCGGGCGGCACCGCTGGGGTGTGGGCCGGCAGCGGCAGCTCGGCACTGAAGCGGCTGCCAAAGCCGGTTTCGGACTGTATGTGCAAATGGCCCTGCATGGCCTTGCACAGGTTGCGGGTCAGGGCCAGGCCCAGGCCGGTGCCGCCGTACTGGCGGGTGATGCCGGCGCCGGCCTGGGTGAACGGCTGGAAGATTCGCGCCTGGGCCTCCTCGGGGATGCCGATGCCGGTGTCGCTGACCTCCAGGCGTACGCCGCCGACGATGGTGGCCAGGCGCACATCGACGCGGCCGAAGCGGGTGAATTTCAACGCATTGGACAACAGGTTGCTGACGATCTGGCGCACCCGCGTGGGGTCGCCGAGCACCGTGCTGGGGAAGTCCGCGGCAATCAGGCAGGTCAGCTCGACGCTGGGCGCGGCGTTCTGCGACAGCAGGTTGGCGGTGTCCTCGACCATCGCCCCGAGGTCGAAGGGGATGCGTTCGAGTTCAAGCTGGCCGGCGTCGAACTTGGACAAGTCGAGAATATCGTTGAGCAGCTCCACCAGCACCTTGCCCGAGTCGTGGGCGATCGACAGCTGCTGGCGCTGCTCCGGCGCCAGGCCGCTGTCCAGGGCCAGGGCGATCATGCCCAGCATGCCGTTGAGCGGGGTGCGGATTTCGTGGCTCATGTTGGCCAGAAAGGCGGCGCGGGCGTGGGCCATGTCCAGGGCGCGCTGGCGGGCGTCGTCCAGCTCCTGGTTGGACTGGCTCAGGCGGCTGTTGCTGGCCTTGAGTTCGTCGGTGCGCGCCGAGACGATGTCTTCCAGCTCGTTGAGGTACTGCGTCAGGCGGTTTTCGGCGTTGCGCCGTTGCTGGATCTCTGTCGCCATGCTGACGAACTGCTGGTTGGCGACTTTTACCAGTACGCCGATCTCGTCGTGCTTGTGGCCCTTGGGGCAGTCCACCCGGGTTTGCCGGGGCGTGCGCGTATCGCCGCTGCCGCTCAGGGCGGCGATCACCGTCACCAGCGGCTTGGTCAGCATCAGGTAGAACAGCGCCAACAGGATGCCGGTGAGCACCAGGCTGCGGGCAAAACCGTTGAGCAGAGTGACCCCGGCACGGTCGAGAAAGCGCCCGCCGAAGGCGTAGGTGTCGACGTCCAGGTACAGGGTGCCGAGAAATTCGCCGGGCAGGTGGGCCAGGTACAGCCGGTCCTGAAACTGGCGCTGCTCGCCGAACAAAAAGTCCGACAACGGCCGGTAACGGCTTTCCAGGCGCGGGCGCTCGACGTCGGCCAGCACCGTGTCGTTGTTGTCGATCAGCCGTGCGCGGATCAAAGCCGGTGATTTGAGCAGGCCGCCGGTGAGCTCCTGGGCAAGCTCGGTGTCGATGTTGTAGGCAATGCGCGAGGCAGTGTCGTGGCTGATTTTCAGCAGCGCCTGAATTTCACGGTTGATGGACGCGTCTTCGCTGGCATAATCGATGCCGATCTGGATGAGACTGAGCAATGTTCCCAGGATGAAGCCGACCAGGACTGTCAACCGGGCTTGCTTGTATGACAGGCGATTGGTGAACTTGATATCCATGGGTCCCAAGCCGGTTTGATTGCTCCGTGCGCGCTGCGCAAGCATAGCCGATCAGCCCCTGGCCGCTGGCGGGTCTGTCTGTTCTTTCGGTTGATCGCTCGCTTGGCCCATCGCCGGCAAGCCGGCTCCTGCAGGAAAACCCAAGCCCTGTAGGAGCCGGCTTGCCGGCGATGGGCTGCAAAGCAGCCCCAAAACTACTGAATTCTCCTGGAGCCCCCATGGACGCCCGCCTTGCCGCTTTTCTCGACCGCGCCGAATCCGTTCTTGCGCGCCTCGAACCCTTGCTGCCCGCCCCACGCCCAGACATCGACTGGTCGCACACCCTGGCCGCGCGCTGGCAGCGCGATGGCCGCAGTGGCTATCTGCTGCCGCTGGAAGTGAGCCTGGACATTCGCCTGTCCGACCTGATCGGTGTCGACAAGCAGCGCGAGCAGCTGGGCCGCAACACCCACCAGTTCATCAGCGGCATGCCCGCCAACCACGCCTTGCTGTGGGGTTCGCGCGGCACCGGCAAGTCGTCGCTGGTGCGTGCGCTGTTGGCCGAGCACGCAGGCGAGGGCCTGCGCCTGATCGAGATCGAGCGCGACCACCTGGCCGACCTGCCGCGGGTGGTGGAGCAGCTGCAAAAGCTGCCACAGCGCTTCATCCTGTTCTGCGACGACCTGTCGTTCGAGGCCGGGGAGGGCGACTACCGGGTGCTCAAGAGCGTGCTCGACGGCTCGCTTGAGCAGGCGCCAGACAACGTGCTGCTGTACGCCACCTCCAACCGCCGCCACCTGGTGCCGGAGAAACAAAGCGACAACGAAAACTGGAAGATGGTCGACGGCGAGCTGCACCCCAACGAGGCGGTGGAGGACAAGATCGCCCTGTCCGACCGCTTTGGCCTGTGGCTGTCGTTCTACCCGTTCAGCCAGGAGCACTTCCTCGATGTGGTCGAGCACTGGGTCGGCCAGCTGGCGCGCCCGGCCGGGCTGCGCTGGGCGCGTACCGAAGAACTCGAAATCCTCGCCGTGCGCTGGGCCACTGGCCGCGGCAACCGTAATGGCCGTTGTGCCTATCAGTTCGCCCGCTACTGGGTCGGGCTGCAATTGCTGGAGCAGAAATAAATGATCGACCTCAACGCCAGTGGCAAAGGCCTCGATGGCTACGACCTGCTGGCTGCGCAAGTGCAGGCGCTGTTTGCCGACGAGCGCGACTTCATCGCCAATGCCGCGCAGTTTTCGGCGTTTCTCTATCACCAGGTGGACGACCTGAACTGGGCCGGTTTTTACCTGAATCGCAACGAAGAGCTGGTGCTCGGCCCGTTCCAGGGCCAGGTGGCCTGTGTGCGCATCCCGTTCAGCAAGGGCGTGTGCGGCGCGGCGGCGGCCACCCGGCAGACCCAGCGGGTCGAGGACGTACATGCCTTCCCCGGGCACATTGCCTGTGACAGTGCGTCCAACAGCGAGCTGGTGATTCCGTTGGTCAAAGATGGCCGGCTGATCGGTGTGCTCGACCTGGACAGCCCGAAGCTTGCGCGCTTCAGTGAAGCGGACCAGGTGGGGCTGGAGCGCCTGGCGGCGATCTTTTTGCAATTGAGCGATTGCTGAAATGAACAAGGGGCCATTGAATGGCCCCTTGTATTAGCGTGGTCCTTGTCGGAGCCGGCTTGCCGGCGATGAGGCCGGGCCTGCAACCGATGCTGTAGCTGCTGGCCCCATCGCCGGCAAGCCGGCTCCTACAGGGGGCCTCGGATCAATCGTAGATGACGCGCTTTTTCCAGGTTTCGTCGTCGTCGGTCTTCAACCCTTCGGTCAGCGCGTTCTGCTCGTTCTCGGCAGGCTCCATCTGGTCCAGCACCTGGGCATTGGAGCGGGCCAGCAGTTTTTCCATGTAGGTGAGCTGCTCTTCGTACTGTTTGGGTTCGGGCTGCTTGCGCAGGTACTGCACGCCGCGTTCGAAGGCCAGGCGCGCCTGGCCGGGCTGGTTCTGCTGCAGGGCCTGCTGGCCGAGGTTGTTGAAGAACTCGATGTGCAGCAGCACCAGGATATGGCGGATTTCCTTGACCCAGTACTTGCCTTCGTTGGTGGCCAGGAAGCTCTCCTGGGTGGCGCGTACGATCTGGTTGTGCAAAAGCTCCAGCAAGAAGCGCACATCCTTGGCCTTGACCTCGGTGACGATGGGCGAGGGCGGGTTGCTCACCGGGATCTTGTCGCCCTGGGCGATCAAGCCCTCGAGCTCGGCGATGCGCGCCTTCAGTTCGCTGCTGTGCTTGTCCAGCGCCAGCTGGCGCTGGTTGAGGTTGAGCTCAAGGCGGGTCAGCAGCAGCTTGAGCGCCGGGGTCATGAACTGGCCGGGGAAGGTTTCGCTGATTTCGCCGCAGCGGCGCAGGCGGTCGGCCAGCTCGACCTTGAGGCGTGCCCGCTCGAGCTTGCCGTTTTCGACCACGTTGTTGAGGTAGCCGATCACGATCAGCAGTGCGATACCCGCAACGATAAGCAGGGTGATCAGAAGTGGTGTCACCGTTAACGCCTCATCATGAAGAAGTGTTGCAACTGTATATAGAGAGTGTAGTGAGTTCGCCGGGGCCCGAACAGTGCAGCCCGGCAGATGCCCGCACAGCCAAACCGGCCGCTGTGGGAGCGGGCTTGCCCGCGAAGAGGCCGGCACAGGCGCTACACACATTGCTATCGGCCAAGGCCCGGATTTCTCCAGCTATGGCGCATTGCCATGAGCTTGCCGGCCTGCCGCCAGAAAAGCAACGTCAAACCCCGGGCGCCCCTTGTGCAGAGCGCCAATACACCCCGAAGTCATTGATTTAAATAAATTTTGATAAAGGGCTTGACGCTATGGCGAGGCATCCCTAGAATGCGCGCCACTTGCAGCGTAAAGCACACAGCCAAACGCCGCAGGGAGTGAAAGCAAGCATGCAAATGCGAGCAGCGTGTCCCCTTCGTCTAGTGGCCTAGGACACCGCCCTTTCACGGCGGTAACAGGGGTTCGAGTCCCCTAGGGGACGCCATATTGCGGGAATAGCTCAGTTGGTAGAGCACGACCTTGCCAAGGTCGGGGTCGCGAGTTCGAGTCTCGTTTCCCGCTCCAGTTTCTCCGGCACTGCTTCGGCAGGGCAGGAAAAGAAAGCCCAGGCTGAATCGTGAGGTTCATGTGCTGGCGGCGCTGCAAAGCGCAGGCTTAGTCCCCTTCGTCTAGTGGCCTAGGACACCGCCCTTTCACGGCGGTAACAGGGGTTCGAGTCCCCTAGGGGACGCCATATATTGCGGGAATAGCTCAGTTGGTAGAGCACGACCTTGCCAAGGTCGGGGTCGCGAGTTCGAGTCTCGTTTCCCGCTCCAGTTCAAAACGCAGCGCTTCTGGCGATGCGTCGGTGGTGAAAGCCCTCAAGGCGGTTCACACCCAAGCAGTAAAGCTTCACTTTGCGGGAATAGCTCAGTTGGTAGAGCACGACCTTGCCAAGGTCGGGGTCGCGAGTTCGAGTCTCGTTTCCCGCTCCAAATAAACAAACAAAGAGACGAAAGTCTCTTTTTTTGTGCTTGTCGTTTCGAAAATTCTCCTGAAAGCCCCGTGCGCCGCTGGCGCCCGGGGCTTTTGTGCATTCAGCGATAGCTGATGGTGAAATCCAGCGCGCCTTCGGCCAGCCCAGGGGTGATCCTAGGGTCCATCTGGTAGTAGCGCGCCTTGAAGTCCAGGCGGGTGATGCCGATCACCAACGGGGTAACCGGCTCGTCCTGCTGCAGCGGCATCGGGCTGTTGTCGCTGCGCAGCAGTTGAATGGCGATACCGCTGGCGCTGGAGTTGCTGCTCAGGCCGAATACGCCGATGCCGGGCAGCAAGGGCACCGAGCCGCGCGCGCCTTCCAGGCGTATGAAGGCGCGGGCGATGCTGCCGGCCGGGTTGTCCTCGCAGTCGCTCAGGGTGATGTGGAAGTCGGTGGCCTGCGTGGTGCTGCCGACACCGCTGAAGTCGGCCAGATCGTGGCTGCCCAGTTGCACCGGGTCGGCGCTGACGGCATCGGCCTTCAGCGTGCATTGCGCCTGGTGCACCCCGCCACTGACATGGATGTCCAGGGCGCTGCCCAGGTTGCTGATCTGGCTGTGGGCAATCTGTTTGCCGAAGCTTTGCGGCCCCGGAGGAATCGTCCCGGTCTTGATCAGCGTGTAACTGGCGAACAGCGTCCTGATTTCGATGGGGGTGGCGCCGGCATCGCGGCTGTGCTCGCCCTGATAGGGAATGCCCACGTCATCCACCGGTGTGAAGGCGTTGCTGGCGCCGCCGGTGAAGGGGAAGCCCAGGCGGACATACAGGCCAACGCCGGGAATGCCGGTTTCGATGACCTTGCCATTGACGTCCCAGCCGTTGACCGGTGGCAGTGGGTTGGGGTGCAGGGGCGCGCTAGCGGACGCCTGGAAGCTGAGGGTGGCGCTGCCGTCGTTGTCGCAACGGATGCCGCGCCCTTGCAGTTCGGTGGCCGGCAGGGTGCGAATGGTACCGATCATGCTGCCGACCGGGGCGTCGCGGGCGACCCAGGTTTCCCCGAGATCGATGTTGTAGCGCAGCGGGCCGGGGGTGGTATCCCAGGTGCATTCGGGGATGGCATGGGCAGTGCCGGCCAGGGTCAGCAGGCTGATGGCTGTGTACAGGCGTTTGAGGGTGGGCATGGACAAGTCCGCATAGCGAGGCGCCATGGCTGGCGCGCTCGGGTTCAGGTGGTGGGGCAGGCGAGTGTCTGCAGGTGGTAGCCCTGGCGCTGCTGCATCTGCCCGGGGTCGATCGGCAGCACGCAGTGCTGCTGGCCCTGTTTGCCCCAGCGCAGGCTCAGGGTCTGGGGTTCGGGGCCGGTGGCAATCAGCGCCTGGCCGCCCTGGCCGACGATGGCCAGGGTGTTGCCCTGGGCATCGCTGACCTGGGTGCCGAACGGCAGCGGCTGGCCATCGCCGTGCTGCAGGGTGAGGATCAGGCGGGTGACCTGGCGGGCGGCGAAGGTGGCCTTGACGATGGCCCCGCGGCGCGGCACCACGGCCTGGGTGCCGTTATCCAGCTCGATTTCCGGCCCCAACTGCTCGGTGCGCAGGTTGAGCTGATTGACCCGGTACGGGCGCAGGTGCGGCGCCACGGCGTAGCCTTTGGCGTTGGTGCGCGCGCCTGGGGCGTTCTCCAGGCCGATGCCGGCGACCGCCGGCACCTCTACCAGGGCGCTGGTTTCGCCGAGGTAGGGGGCCAGGGTGATGCCGCCGGCATGGGCCAGCACGGCGCCGCTGGCATTGACCGAAAGGTTGTGCCGGTCACGGCTTTGGCTGATGCCTGCGCCGTAGTTGGCATGTGCGGCCTGGTAGCTGGCCGACAGCTCAACATTGCTGCGCTGCTGTTCGTCGCGGCTGATCGCAGCGCGATAGCCCAGGCGGTTGTCCAGGTCGCTGCCGCTGAGGCTGGCGCGCTCGTTGTGGCGCCCGCCCTGGCGCTGCAGGTCGAAGGTGGCGCTGGAGCTGTTGCCCAGCCCCAGCGGGATCGACACGCTCAGGCCGACCATGCGCTCGTGGGCGGTGTCGCGCCCGAGCGACTGCGAGGCGAACAGGTTGTAGCCGATGTTGCGGTGCTGGGTATTGAACTGGAACTGGTACTGGCGACGCTGGCGGGCGTTGTTCCAATAGTCGTCCTGGGTCAGGGTCAGGCTCAGCGAGCTGCGCAGGCCCAGCTGCTGGTGCACCGAGGCCTCCAGGCGGCTGCGGCGGTTGCCGGCGTAGTGCCGGTCGGCGTTGCGCTGGGCCACGGCTTCGTCGAAATCGCGGTAGCCCTCGGTGGAGTAGCGGTAGCCGGCGAAGCGCAGGTTGGTGCGGGTGTCGAAGGCCTTGCCGTAGCGGGCGGCGTAGCTCTGCCCGCTGACGCTGCCCAGGGCCTGGCCCAGGTCGCTGCTGGCCTGGGTGGCGTCCAGCGACACGGCGCCGTACTGGCCGAAGTCGCGGCCCACGCCCAGCAGCCCGGCGCGATAGTCGTCACTGCCCTGGACCCCGCCATACAGGGTGGTGCCCCAGTCGATGCCGCGGGCCAGGGTGGCTTGCCACAGCTTGGGGTCATCCACGCCGCCGGCCGGGTTGTAGCGCCCCAGCGCCGCCGTGTAGCGCCACACCCCCTGGCGCAGCAGGCTGCCCAGGCTCGAATAGGGCTGGATGAAGCGCCGTACCTGGCCATCGGCCTCGGTCAGCACCACCTCCAGCTCACCACTGCCGCCGCCCACGCCCAGGTCGTCGATTTCGTAGGGGCCGGCGGCAACGAAGGTGCTGTAGATCGGGTAGCCGTTGTGCAGCACCTCGAGCTTGGCACGGCTCTGGGCCACGCCGCGGATCACCGGGGCGTAGCTTTGCAGCACATCGGGCAGCATGCCCAGGTCCGAGGCCAGCTGCACGCCCTTGAACGGCAGGCTGCGAAACACCTCGCCGTTGCTGAAGGTCTCGCCCAGGGTCAGGGTGCCCCAGGTGCCGGGCAGGTCGGTCTGGGCGTAGGTGTTGCTGCGCGCCCAGTGGCGCTGGCCGTGCGGGTCCTGGCGCAGGCTCTGGTTGCTGCGCAGGCGCCAGCCACCGAGGTTGAGGCCGCTGTTCAGGTACAGGTCCTGCTGGTTGTGGCTGGGTCCGCCGCGGCGGCTGCTGTGCTGGGCGGAGGCCTGGTAGCTGATGAAGCCGGCATTGATGCCGCTGTCCCAGCGTTCGGGGGCGACGCTGCCGGCCACGTCGCGGCGCAGCGCCGCCTGGGGGATGGCGATGTCCAGTTGCAGGCGGGCGCTGTCGAACACCACCTCGGCGCCGGGCAGGCGGGCAGCCAGGTCCAGGCAGCGGGCGTCGGGCTCGGCAGGGGTTTGCAGGCGCTCCAGGCGCAGCCCCAGCTCGGCCAGCAGGGCCGGGCTCAGGCACGGCGCAAGGCCCTGCCCGGGGCCTTGTGCGTGGAAGTCCAGGTGGTGTTCGCCACTGTGGGCCAGGTTCACCCGCACCTGCACCGGGTAGCGCCCGGCGGCCAGTGGCAGGTGCGCGGCGAGCGCCTGCAAGGCAAGCTCGGCATCGCCCGGCGCCTGGCCAGGGGCCTGGCGCATGAAGCCGGCATGGAACTTCAGTTCAGGCTCGTCGGCCTGGGCAGGCTGACCGACGGGCAGCAGGCAGCTGCCGCCCAAGGCCAGCAGCGGGGCAAAACGAAGGCGTGACGGCGGGAGCCGACGCCGGTTGGCGTGACGCATGGGAGGGTCTCGGATAGGTAGGGTGGCCTGGCGGGTGTCGCAGGGTGGTGTGCCGGCCACTGATTTGTTGGCTTGTGCCCAGGCCCTGGCGGGCCGGTATGGAGGGGAGGTTAGAGAGGTGCGAGGGGAGGGTATGTAGGCGTGATCTGACGAATTCGCTGACTAAGTCAGCGGAGTGAGCCGCCTCCTGTCTGGGGGCGGCTCACTCGGCAACGATCAACGCAGCATGGTTGATGACATAATAGCGGTTTCAGCGGGGTCCTTGGTTTTCACGAATACCGAGCCACCGGAAGGCGTACTCAACCAGCCTCCTGCTTCTGCTGTAGGGGCGTTTGCCGGTGCAGGCGGAGCCATGACCTGCGCAACGGCAAGATCAGAGATACGGCTATCAGCTTGCTCTGCGCTCGTTATCACTTGGGCGGCTGGTCCGGGCTCGCCTGGTGCTCCGTCGCGGCCCCGGTTCCCACGTGGCCCCCTCTCTCCCTGAGGCCCTCGCGGACCAGGGTCACCTTTGTCTCCTTTCGGCCCCGGCACAGCCGCACGTTGTTCCAATGCGGTGATCCTAGCGTCGGTCGCTTTTGCAACTCCTGTCGCCGCCGTATCTGCAGCCGCTTTCGTCGCCGCCGCCGTAAACGCTGCCTTCGCGGAAAACATCTGCGATGCCGCAAACCCCGTCATGATGGTGCCCAGGAAGCTGAGCGCCCCGCCTACCGCCCAGAGCGTATTGGCTTTTTCCGGATCGTCTTCCAGCACCGATACGATCTGGGTCGCGGTACCGGCTACCTGCAGCAACGAGCCGGCCACACCAACTGCCACCCACACCTTGGTGGCGACCGACAGCGCGGCAAATGAGCCCGCGGCGCCAACGGCCCCGACCGCGCCGACCCCGAACGTGCCGATGGACAGCACCGCCGCCGCGATCGAGATCCCCAGCGTGATCCACATACCGGTCTTGCTGGGCTTCCTGGTTTTTTTATTCCCGGTTTCCGGCGGCGTTTGCGACGTTGACAGGTGCCCGCTCGGGTCTCGCCAGTTCACCGGATCGCCCAGGCAATACAAGTAGGGGTTGATGCCGGCGGTTTCCTGGGGCATCGCGTCCGGGCTGTGGAAGCGCATCAACTCGGGGTTGTAGGCACGGTAGCCACGGCCCAGCAGGTACCAGCCCAGCGCCCGCTCGCGGGCCTCGCCGTTGAACGCCAGCAGGCCCTTGAGTTCGGCGGCCTGGCCGGACTGGTCGCGGCCACCGTAGGCGCTGTAGCGGGCCTCGGTCAGGCTGTCGCGGCTGCTTTCGGCCAGCACGCTGTTGCTCATGTTGGTCAGCAGCAGGCGGGTGGCGTCGGCATCGCCTTGCTGCTGCAGGCCCAGTGGCCGTTCACCGTCGTAGAAGTACTGGGTGAGCTGCTTATCTTCCACGGTGCTGTGCAGGCGTTCGTTCTGGTAGCGGCGCAGCACCTCGTTTGCGCTGCCCTGGCGTACCCCCACCAGGTGGTCATGGCCATCGTAGCGGTAGCTGAACAGCGGCTGGCCGCCGGCATCGAGCACCTGCTGCAGGCGGCCATGGGCATCGTAGACCAGGCGGTTGCCGGCTTCGTCGTTGAGCATGTTGCCATCGTCGTCATAGCTGAAATCGACGGTTTTCGGCTGGTAGTCGTCGTGACTGTGCTGCACCTTGATCAGGCGCAGGCCGTCGCAGGTGTAGGTGGCGGTGTCGCGGGTACCGTCGGCGAACCAGGTTTTGCATTCGACCAGGTTGTCCAGGTCATCGAAGGTGAAGGCCTGTTCCTCGATGGCGCGCCCCTTGGCATTGCTCGGCAGGGCGTCGGGTTCACCTTCGCACAGGTAGCTTTCGAGGCGGTTGCGCAGGTCGTAGGTGAAGGTTTCCTCTAGCTGCAGCTGGCCGTTGCGGGCCAGGCTGCGCCGGTGCAGCAGGTTGTCGTCGCGCCACACCTGGGTGATGGTCTGCTCGGCGCTTTCGGCCTGGCCATCCTGGCGGGTCAGGCGGCGAGTGATTTCGCGGCCCAGGCTGTCGTACAGCTGCTCGCAGACGATGGCGTGCTGGCTGTCGAGGTCGCGGGTCACGGTGCGCCACAGCCTGCCGTTGTCGTCGTAGGTGAAGTCGGCGCGCAGCTTGTCCTGGACGGTCCAGCTCAGGCGGCCCTGTTCGTCGTAGCCATGGCGGGTCTGCTGCTGGTCGCTGTCGTCGCGCGACAGCGGCCGGCCTTGCAGCGAGGTGGCATGCTCACATACGTAGCGGTCGCCGCTGGCGGTGTCTTCCCAGGTTTCGTTGCGCAGGTAGCCCTGGTCGGTGTACTGGTAGCGGCGGGTTCCGGTTTCACTTTGTGCAAGGGTGATCGCGGCGCTCTTGCTGTCGTACTGGTAGGTGCTTTGCGGTTGGCCCTTGACGGTGATCGTCGTGGGCTGGGCAGAAAGACCGGTGTCGTAGGTGTACTCGAACTCGCGCTTGCCGGCGGTGCTGCGCTTGTTCATCAGCACCTGTTCGCCCAGGTACTCGTAGGTTTCCTCGCGCGGGCCGGCGAGCCGTGTCATGCGCTCCAGGCCATCGAACGCTCGTGTGCAGACCTGCGTGCCCTGCTGCGCCGCAGGCTTGTGCACGAACAGGCCCTCGACCAGCTCGTTGCGGCTGTGGGGGGCGAAGGTGCGACGCAGCAGCGATTTGTCGGGGCGCTCGGTCTGCAGCATGCGGCCGTAGCTGTCGTAGGTGTAGCGCAGGGTGCGCAGCACTTCTTGTGCAGGCTCGGGGCTCAGCGCCTTGCCCTGTTCCAGCGTGGCCTCGTGCTGGCGCTGCTGGCCGTACTTGCGCGCAGGCACAAAGGCACGTCGCTCCTCGCGCCGGCACTGGCCCAGGCCGTCGTGGTAGTAATCCTGGCGGTCGGCCCGCTTGCCGTCGCTGTCGAAGCGCTCCAGCCGCACGGTATTGTCGTTGATATCGCTCAGGGTCACGCTGTGCTGCTGGCGCAGGGTCGGCTGCCGGGCCGAGGTCAGCCAACTGGCGTTGAGGTCGCCGAACTCACCGAATGGCGAGTAGGCGTTGTGCTGGCAGGTGCCATCTGGCAGCCAGGTCTTGCTGGTTTCTTCCCAGGCGCCTTGCTCGTAACGGGTGGTCAGCGCCAGTTGGCCTTTGGCAAACTGGCTGGCGTGGTCGAAGGTGGTTTCCTCGGCCAGGCGCCCCAGTGCGTCGTAGCGGGCGCGGTACACCTGCTGCTCTGGGTGGCCTTCGGTCTTGCGCCATTGCTCGATCAGACGGTTGGCGCCGTCGTAGCAGGCGCGGGTCACTACGCCCTTGGCGTTGGTGGTGGTGACGGTTGCCGGTTGCCCGGCAGTGTTGGCCAGTTGGTAGGCGAAGGTGTGTACGGCGGCGTTCGGCGTGCCCTCGGCCAGGGTCTGCTTGGTCACCCGTTGCAGGGCGTCGTATTCGAAGGCCGTGAAGTTGCCGTGTACGTCTTGCTGGCGCAACACATCGCCTGTCAGGCTCGAATGCAGGTTGACCAGGTTTTTTTGCAGGCCCTTGCAGGTGACGGTGGTCTTGACCTGCAGCGGGGCGCTGCGCTGCTTGCGGGTGGCGTTCGGGTAGTGCCACTGGGTATGGCGGTTCTCGCTGGCCAGCAGGCCTCCTATTTGCGGGTTGTACAGGGTTTGTTGCTCGTGGTCCTGGCGGCCGTGCAAGGCGGGCGTTTGCGGACGGCTCAGGAAACCGTGCTCGGTCAGTTGCAGGGGGGTCGCGGCCTGGCCTGGGGCTTGCTGCTCCAGTAGCTCGCTGTCGATCACCAGGTATTGCCCGGTCACCTTGGCCGGGCGGGTCTCGTCTTCGAGCATCCCGAACAGCCGGTAACGGTAAACTGTGGACAATACGGCGGCCCCCGCCTCGACGTCGCGCAATGAGGGAACGGTCTGGGGCATGTCCGCAGGCGGCGTGCACGGTGCAGCCTGAGCGGGGTAGACCGTACGCCGCTTGACGTTGCGCATGAAGCCCTGGGGGTCGGCCGGGCAGCCGGTGTGCTTGGCGTCGTTGTTGGCCTCGCCTTCACTGGGGTAGAGCTCGCTGACCGTGTAGACACCGTTGGGCTGGATCTCCAGCACCTGGTTGCCATGCTCGTCATAGTCGGTATAGGTCACCTGCTGGCGCAGCTTGTTGCTGTCGCCTTTCAGGCGCCAGCGCTCGATGGCGTATTTGGCCATCTGGTACTTGGCCGGTTGCTGGGTGAACCCCAGTTTCGGGTCTTCGTGGTAGACGGTCTCGCTTTCCTGGATGTGCCAGTCCTCGACCGGCTCCGCTGCCTGTGCGCCCTCCACCTGGGCCACCGGGCCGAGCTGTTCGGTACGCTGCAGCATCAGCAGGTGATAGCGGTTGAACAGGCTGAACACCTTGCGCACCACCTTGCCATCCAGTGCCTGGCTCTGGGTGCTGTGGTAGAAGTAGTTGGCGCTGTTCGGCACCTTGTAGAGGGTGTCTTCACCCGGGGTCCAGGGCATGCCGCTGTTGGCACCCATGAAGTTCTCGGGCGAGTAGTCATACTCGGTGATCATTTTCGGCTGATTGAAGCCGGGGTCGATCCCATGGCTCTTGACCCGGGGCAGCGCGGCCTGGGGGGCACCGTCGGGCAGCCGGTGGCCGTCGGGGTCGTAGGCGAGGGTCTCGACGCTGCCGCTTGGCGTGCTGACGCGGCTCAGGCAGGTCGTGTGCTGGGTCGAAGGGTCGCTCAGGTACTCGAATTGCCAGTTGCCCAGGCCTTCGGGTAGCTCCACCTCGCGCACCTGGCGGCCGGCGAGCTTGACGGTGTAGGTGCTGAGCGCGTTGCCGTCGGCACCGTCATCGGGGTGCAGGTGCACCTTGTACTGGTTCAGGTTCGGGTATTCCACCCACAGCAGACGCTTGCCGGTGGCATCCTCGATACTGTCCAGGCAGTACTGGTTGAAATGCTCAGGCCGGGTGTAGCTCAGTTCGACCCAGTGCCCGGATTGCGCATACACACGGTGCGGCAGGGCCACCCGCAAGCCGTTGCTGACATACACGCGCAGGTGCTCGATCAGGCCCGAGCGGTGTACCACACGGTAGTTGTTTTCATCGTCCTTGTAGAATTCGAAGCTCACCAGCTTTTGCTCTTTGATCCTGGCGGGCTTGGCGGTGTCGCTGGTCACGTGAAAGGTCTCGCCGGTGATCAGCGACAGCGTGCTGGTGTCCAGGGCGTACTGCGAGAGGTTCAGGCTCCAGCCGATGCCGAAGCCACTGTCGTCGGGGTTGAGCGGGCTGAAACCCAGGCGCAGGGGCAGGGTCGGGCCGATCAGGTCGTTGCCGGTGATTTTCGGCAGTTCGATGCCCAGGGTGTACTGGCCGGTGCGCGGGTCGACCTGGCCTTGCATGAAGCCCAGGAAGTTGAACGCATTGGAATGGGTGGTCGCAGAGGTGATCATGATGAAGGGTTCCTTTGCCGTCGATCAGATGGGGGATGCAACGGGTTGGCGCAATTTGGCGCACAAGTAGCGGGTTTCGTTGTTCTCATCGCCTTTGTGGGCCCGGCCCACCATGACCTGGTCCATCGGGCAGACATGCTCGCTTTCGCTTTCCTTCTGCGGTTTGCTCCAGGTCTCTGGCCATACGCTTACGCGGTTGTTGCTACCAGGCTGGCCCTTGTACAGCGCGGCACATTGGTAGCTCGTGGCGGCGTTTTCGTCGCCCTTGTGGCTGCGCCCCACCATCACTTCGTTGGCGGGGCAACTGAAATACAGGTATTCCATGTCTGCGTTGTCGTACCCTTTATCGGTACAGGTGGGGTACTCGCCGTTGTCGGGCTTTCGGTCTGTTTCGAAGCCGCACTCAGGAAAACTCCTCGACCAGCCAGACGTCTCCGTTTGCAGCCCTTCGATCGAGGCGCATTTGTAGTGGGTCGTGGCGTTTTCGTCGCCGTCATGCTTGCGCGCCGTGATCACCTGATTGGCAGGACAGGTCCAGTCCTTGCTTTCGCTTTCTTTCACGTCGTGGTGCCAGCCAACAGCGGGAACCGAAACATAATCGCCACGTTGGGTTTGCTTGTTGGTGGAACTGGTAATTCGGATACAGGACAGCGTGTAGGTCATGCGCGCGCCTTCGCCGTTGAGCCTGTAGTCTTCCAGGATGACGTCATTACTCGGGTTTCCACCGGTTTCAGGCACATTGGTGAGAAAGCCTTTGGCTTTGAGTGCACTGATACTTTCTTTCACCAGTGTGGCGCCATTCGCCGTGGTACGGAGCTTGACCCAGAAGTTCTGGTTGGTCGACGGGTCGCGCCTGTCGTCATACTCAGTGCCCAACTCGGTACCGCAAAAGTAGTCGTCGGTCAGTAATACCTGCGTGGCCGCGGGCATGTTGTGCATGGCAATGTATTCCACCCGAAGCTCATAGCAGTTGGAACCGGGGTTGTTCAGTTGCACATCGATTGAGCGGCCGGCGCCCGGCGGAGGTACTTCGATTGTGCAACTGACACGGTTAACATTCTCGGCGTCATTGACATCGCCTTTCAGGCCATAAAGGGTAATTTGCGCGTTATTGTTTACGGGTGCCTCGGCGGCCAGTAGGCCGCCACTGGCCAATGCCCCGGCCAGGGCAATGGCCAAGAAGCGCCAAGGCCGACGGGGGGATGATTCAATATCGGGATTAAATAACATGTTGTTTCCTCCAGGTGCAGAGTTTGCTGCCAATCGCACGGGGTCAAACCATTGAACTGGGCCACCCTGCAGTGGCTCGGTCATGGTCGAGTGCGTCATGGCTGGAGGATAAGGGCACTGAAAACACTGCACACCTGACAGAAATGCTAGTTCCGTCATTCGGCTCGCAGGGAATTAACCGGGCACTGTAACTTTCACGGTGAATCGCGTCACCTGGTAAAACTATCAGGTCGGCCACTGCTGTTTGCGCTGGGCCTTGATGGGATGGGCGTTGGCGCATGACCTGTTAATTCTGTCAGTTGGCGGCGCATGGACCACGGCGTAAAAAAGTGCAAAACCCGTGGAGTGCCAAGTATGAATTCGACACTGGATCCGGGCGGATCCTCATCCGTCGCCGATAACGTATTGCGTCATCCGTTACCCCATATTCCCGCCTTGACCGCAGACGCTGAAATCGATGTGGCCGCCCTGAACGGCGCGGACCTTGAAACCTACGTCAATTACCCGGCCATCCAGGATGGCGATGTGATCACGGTGGTCTGGCGAGGGGCCGACGCCCAGGGTGAGCCGATCGACGACACCCTGGCCGCCACCTCGGTGTTCAATCCCGACCCGATCAAGGGCATGCGGGTGAACATCAAGAACAAGCTGCTGGTGGATGCCGAGGGCGGTTGGGCGTTCTACTCCTACCAGATCAATGGCGACGTGCCGAGCGAGTCGGTGCGCCTGTTCTGCTATGTGGGCCTGCGCAACCGGCCGGTTGTGCAAGAGCGCCTGGCCGTGGTGCAGGTGCTGCAGTCCCACGACCGGGTCATCGACTTCAGCGCCATCAGCGCGGCTGCCACCCTGTATATCCCGCCCTACCAGGCGATGCAGGTGGGCGACAGGGTGACCGTGTTGCTCAATGGCCAGGAGCAGGACGGTACACCGATCGGCGAAATCGCCTATGACTGCTCACCCAGGGCCGAAGACCTGGGTCAGGTGCTGGTCTGCACGGCGCGTCGCAGCGACTGGCGCGACCTGGTCGACGGTAGCGCCCAACTGCACTACGAGGTCGAGCTCAAAGACCAGCCAGGCACGCCGTTGCTGGCGCCGGAACAGTCATTCCTGGTGCGCACCATGCCGGCCGGCGAGCCGCTGTTGCCGGAGCTCGACATCGTCGGCTTTGATGGTAGCGATGTGCTGGACCCGGCGTTCTTCGCCAGCGGGCTGACCGTACAGACGCGTTGCCCTGCCCAGGCCATGGCCGGGGACCTGGTGCTGTGCCACTGGGTCGGTACCCGTGCAGACAACCGCCACATTTTGGCCCTGCGCCTGGATGCCAGCAGCCTGCCGGGCGGCCTGATGCAGTTTCACCTCGACGTCAAGGCATTGGACGCCAGTGTGGGTGATGACGTCGAGGTGTTCCTGCAGATCGCCCGCAAGGGCTGGGCATTGAGCTCGGCGCCCCTGGCGTTCAAGGTCGAGCGCGCCCGCGGCAAACTCGTTGCGCCAACGGTGGCCAAGACCGCCAGCGATGGTGCTGCCAACCGCATTGTCGGCTCGGCCAGCGATTTTCGTGACGGTGCGCTGGTCACCGTGCCAGATGGCATGGTGCAGGCCGGTGACACGCTCTGGGTCAACTGGCTGGGCGATCCGCAAGGCGGTCGCACCACCGTGCATGCGCCGGACGATCCACTCCAGCCCTTGACCTTCAGGGTGCCTGCCGAATTCATCGCCGCCAACATGGAGCAGAGCGACAGCGCTGCGGCCAAGCGCTTTCCTGTGTCCTACACCCGCAAAACCGACAAGGGCGAGGAGGAGTCCCCGAAGGTGGAGCTGCGCATCCATCCGGTGCCCCGCGACGGCTACCTGAGCGTGGTCTGCCATGAAGCCGAGTCCAACAACGACCTGTGGCTGGGGCAACTGACCGAGGACCCGCACCTGGTGCTCCGCGCCTGGCCGTACATGGCGCAAGGCAACCCGGTGACGATCTGGGTGACCGGCGTGCTGGCGGCAGGCGGTACCTACGAGAAGACCCTGCGCGATGCGGTGCCGGTCGCTGCCAATGAGCTGGCCGAGCAGATGGTCGTTGCCCGTTGGCCGCTGCAAGAGGTGAAGGGCCTTGCCCTTGACAGCAGCGCAACCCTGCACGCGCGCATCAGCTTCGATGGCGGCCAGAGCACCTTCCCAGTTCCTGAAGCATTCATTCGAATCAGGCCATGACCTGCATTTTTTGTCGGTGTGCGCAGGCGTACCGACGCATAACCAGAGGACAGACGATATGAAGCGACAATCGCTGGATGACTTTCTCGAGGAAATGGCGAAAAAGCCCCAGACGCTAGGCTGGGATGTGGTGTTGGCTTTTGACCGCAACAAGACCAACTACCTGTTGCTGCAAGATTATATTTCCCGCTTCGGCGCCGCGTCGCTGTTCCCGCCGGTGGACAGCCCCATCAGCCCGGCGCCTGGTGTGACCCACCACTTGCTCGGTTTGCAGCTGGACAAGCCGCGGTTGTCGTTCGAGAACGCGGTCATCACCGAGTCCCGTGCGCGTTGCCTGATGCGCACCGTGGGCGGGCGAACCATCGAGACCACGCGCCCCCAGGGCACCACGCGCGAGGAGGTCAAGCGTCTGGGCATCGCCGATGGCCTGGTGGGTCCGCAGCTGACCATGACCATCAACTTGCGCAATGCGCCGGGCAGCGTGGGCTCGGCAGGTCAGGTCGAGCTCGACCTGGCGGGTAACGGTGCGACGGATTTCCAACTGACGGGGGTGGACACCCGGTTCGAGGCGGTCAAGCTGGGCGAGCACCTCAAGCAGGAGATCGCCAAGTGGAGCGATAAGCAGAAGAAGTTCGAACTCAGCGAATTGCGCCAGAACCCCGGCGATGCCTTGCAGCCGGGCAAGTTCGTGGTGCTCACCCGCCCGGCGCCAGGGGCGACCCGGCGTGATGCCGATGACTTCGGCGACGGCGAGGTGTTGGTGATGGTGGGGCTGGATAATCGCCAAGGCACGTTGCCTAGCTATGATGAGCACATACCCTATCTGTTGCCGGCTACGTATTCGAGTAATTTGCTAATCTCATATCAACAATATGTAACTCGTATGGTCGTGGAACGAATCAAGCAACTATTTGCACAGTGGGGGGGGACTTTTAGGCAAGAGGTTGTTGGCGAGTTTCACAGGTTCGTCTGCGAGGGCGGAGGCATAAGCGTTCCGGAGGTGGATAGAGGAGATATTTGGGGTTTTTCGTTTTACTGCAGGGGAACCTATTTACCTTTTTCTGGGATAAAGCTAAGCCTCGTAGACGGGGCGGTGAGGCTGGAATGGAGCGGTGAGTCCAGTACTCTTTGGGGTAAAACCTCACACTTCAGGGATAATCCCGACGAGGGGCCATGGGTCTACGCAGCAGATTTTTCTGCGAATTGGAGCATGGTTTACGACTTCAGAGCTTTGTTGGGGGAAGATGAAGTTAGCGGTGCTCCGGTATTAAAAATTGAATCGATTCAACGGGTGTTGGATGCGGGTGCGTCAATTAAAAAGGTGACTGATGATGATAAAAAGTGCGAGGATGAATTTTATAGAAATATCGGAGATTATTTCGTTGATTCGTGTCTTGATAGATTGGTTTTCTTGGCGGAAAAGTTCGAGGGGGTCAATCAGAAGATTGATGCATTCCGCTTGAATGGTCTGCTGTTCCGCGATGAATCAGTCGTGGTGCCTGAATACATTTCATTGCCCGGTGATTTGACCATCCTGGGTCATCTACAGTCACAAGGCCCCCAGATATCTCCAACGGAAGTCAACATCGCTGCCGAGCGGTCGCATCAGTTTCTTGCTCAAGGTTTTAACATCCGCTGGTCGGTGACTGATCCGCAAGATAGCGATAGAGCGCGAGGCAGCGACCCTGAACGGGTAGGAACAATCGATGATAGCGGTTTGTATACGGCTCCCTCAGCTGAGAGCTTCAATCACACTTTCAAGCGCGTGATCGTCACCGCCACCGACGGCAGCTGGACCGGCAAGGCGCTGGTGCACCTGGTGGCGGCACCGGTTTCGGTGTTCCCGCGGGTCAATGTGGTCAACCTGAGTGTTGAAAATGACGAGGGCTACCTGGTTTGGGCGGCGTCCACCAACGGCGCCGCAATGACCTGGAAGATCACCGGCAATGCCGGTGGCCGGCTGGCCGAAGCCGATGACCCCAATGTGCAGGAGGCGCGGCGCTATTTCGGGCCGACGGCTTTCCCCCCAGGCGGCACCGGCCAGTTGGAAAAGGTACTGCGTGTCGACAGGGTCGAGGTCTCGCTGGGTACTGGTGCAGCAACCGTCTGCGAGATGCTGCTTTCGTCAGCACCCATCGCTAACTACTTCTTCAAGTACAGCGCGGTCGGCAACGGCCTGCAGTTCGAGTTCTGGGTCACCGATGACAATGGTGAGGAGTCGCGGGTGCCCGAGGCTTCGACCAAGTGGCACAAGGTCAGTGGCCTGGGGCAATTGAATGATTCGGGTCTGTACACCTACTCCGCCACGGGCAACGACCACTACGTCGTGGTCGCGGCGTTCTACGAGGTCCAGGGCGTTCCGATTGCCCTGTGGAACTACGTGATCGTCCCCCTGCCTTTGGCTACCTTGCTACCTTCCCTGGAGAGCCAGCCATGAACCTCAATTCGAAAACCGGGCTGAGCAATGAGCAACTGCTGCACGGCTGGGGCGCCGCACTGGCAATTGGCCGCAAGGCGCTGAATGCCTCGTTGCAGGATGGCTTCCTCGAGGCACTGGGCAGCCTGACCTACCTGGAGCCCTTCGCGGGTACGTTCTCCGTCAATGAAGGCGCCTCTCAACTGATGCAGATCGAGGGCCTGGTGATCGGTGCGCCACAGGTGTCGTTCGAAAACGCCGTCGCCACCGACCGCTTGGTCACCGTGCGCATGCCACTGCTGGCCGGGGACTATCGCTACCTGTTGCAACTGCCGGGTGAACCGCAGCGGCTTCATCGTACCTTGGGCCTGCGCGAGGCCATGGGCTACACCCTGCAAGCCCGTTGCCGGCTGGCCGTGCATACCGACCCGGAGTCTCGCCAGCGGCATGTGCTGCTCGACCTGGGGCAGGCCACGGATTTTACCTGCAACCTGGGGGACACCAGCTACGAGCGTACCCAGCTCGGCCGGCGCCTGCAGCAATGGCTGGCGGAGCAGCCCGAGGAGCGGCGGCTGCTGCGCCTTTGCACCTTCGACCTGCGTGATTATCGGCCACTGAGCGCAAAGGCGGTGGCGCTGATCACCCAACCGGCGCCCCGGGCGGGCGAGCCGGGCCGCGAAGGCGACGGTGCCGTGGTGCTGTTCATGCAACTGGGGGTGGACTGGGAGCCCGGCACCCTGCCAGCGGCCGACTATCCGTACCTGTTGCCTGAGGATGACAAGGCCGAGGTGGCGCTGCTGGTGCAGAAGGACCTTGAAGCGTTGTCGTTGGGCACGCCTGCGCAGGTGCTGCGATCGTTGACCCTGGGCAACCAGAGTGAAATCCGCCTGGGTGATACGGCCGAGCAGTTGAGTTTCGGTGTGTTGCAGCCAGGGCCACTCACCCGTGAGCTCAAGCCGGCGATTGTCAACCTGGGGGCTGGCGAGCGGCAGCAGTTCGCCCTGGCCGGTGGCAGCGGCCGCATCGAGTGGAGCGCACGCAACCTGTTCCGCCCGCAGGCCACGGGCAGCATGGCGGCGGGGCTGTACCAGGCGCGACCCGAGCAGCAGTTCGTAAAGGCGACCCAGGTGGTGCTGGTGAGCGGCCACTTCGAGGGGGATGCCGAACGCCTCAGCGCCTCGGCGCTGGTGGTGGAGCATGAGCAACCGCTGGACATCGCCCCCCGCACCGCCAATTGGTCGCTGGGCAACCCGCCGATCGAGTTCGTGGTGGCCGGCGCCAGCGCCATCACCTGGAGCCTGGAAGGGGAACAGCTGGGGCAGTTGCAGGTGAATGGCAATCGGGCGACCTTCACTCCGGATCAGCCCGCCGGCCAGGCGGCCCCGATCCAGCGTCAGCGTGTGCGCGCCCGCTACCACGACAACGGGGGCGAGTACAGCGTCGAGGCTTGCGTGATCATCGTCAACCGGGCCAGCGCTGTGAGCATCGTGCCAGCCTTCGTGGCGCGCGAGAATGTCATGGCACCGGTCCAGTTCGGCCTCCCCGAAAATTGGCGAAAGCAGCTGGCCGATGCCGGGGTGAGCGTGCCGGACCACCTGCAGCAGGATGACTTTGTCTGGCAGCTGTACGGTGAGGGTGACATCACGCCGCAGGGGCTGTACACACCCGCAGCAACCCCGCAGTCCACCGCCAGCGTGGTCAGGCTGGTGATCTACGATGTGGTCGCAGGCTACGCCATCATCGAACATGGGCGGGCCAATCATGCGCACACGGCGCAACTGGCGAGCTGGAACAGGCTGAGTCATTTCTATGTCACGGCGCTCAGTGCGCCGCAGTGCTTTGCCAATGGCCTGCAGCAGATTGAGGTCGAGGTGGATATCCAGACCGACCAGGAAGGTTCTGAAAAACCGCCGATCAGTGACGACGAGCTGCTGACGCTCAAGTTCTACAGCGCCAGTGGCACCGAACTGAAGGTGGTGGACGTCGGTCTCGAACCACCGCCTGCGGGCGAGCCCGGCACCTGGTTCATGAACCGCAATCGCAACGAGCTGCTCAGGATGCAGCAGGGCCCGGCAGGCATACCTGGGCCGCGCCGGGCCCTGCCTGGGCAACGGCTGTGGCGCTACTACCTGCAAAGCACCACCACGGAAACCATCGTGGTGCATGCCATTTTCAAGCAGGCGGGGCTCGGCGGCCGCTACTTCAACTCCGAGGTGGTGAGCACGGACAAGGGCCGGGTGAGGCTGCAGGGCCAGCCCCTGCCCACCTACGATGCCTCCAGGGATTATCCCTGGGACGAGCAGGAAAAGCGGGTTGTGCAGGAGGGCGCTGTGGTGGGCGGCGACCGGTTCAACTACATGACCCTCACGGTCGACTACTGGAAGCTCACCCATGTCGCCACCCCGCGAGAGCGTATGCCGTTCGTGGCGATCGATATCGAGGCGCTGGACAACAAGTCGACCATGCGCTGGACCTCCGATGAGTACGAGGACCTGATGTGCAGCTACAGCGGCTTCATGTACGGCAAACGGGGGCCGGAGGGGGAGATCGGCATGATCTACGACGGGGCGCTGGAACGTATGGCCGGCAAACGCGGACTGAAGCTGCAGGAGGTCGATCAGGGCCGCCTGCCCGCCGAGAATGAGCTGCTGCTGAGCCTGAACCGCGTCAGCGACTTTCGCCAACGTTTCGAGCAGCCGCTCGACCTGGACGACCTGAGCGACGAGGAGGAGGCCCAGCGCACGTACCTGAGGCAGGTGTTCAGGTTCCGCCTGCTCGACGCGGAGGGCAACCGGCACGACCTTCAGGTCTCCTATTCCGGCAGCGGGCGAGACGGGCGCAACACCTTCTTCCTCGGCAAACAGTAACCACGCCGCTGAACCAAGCTGCGCCGCCTTGCACCAGCAAGGCGGCGCCCACTGACCCTACCAAGAGGTTCATTACGATGACTACCGAGTCCGTCGTGCATTCCAACGCCTTCAACTTCATGAGCTTCATGAACAATGCGGTCGACCCGCGCACCGGCCAGTACACCTTGGCCATCCAGTTGCCCAGGTTGCCGGCCAACCAGCTGCGCGGGCCGGAGCTGCCACTGCAACTGGCGTACAACCCGCTCAATATCGAGGACAGTGGTTTCGGCAAGGGCTGGAACATCAACCTCAGCCAGTACGTACCGACTACCCGTGCCCTGTCGCTGCACACCGGCGAGCAGTTCGTGGTCAACAGCACTGCGGTGCAGCCGGCCCGCATCGATGAGCAGAAGCTCATCAGTTTTCGTTTCTTCCAGGATGATGCGAACAACTACCGTGTGGTGCACAAGTCCGGCCTGGTGGAGCACCTGCGCACGCTGAGCAGCGATGGCGTCAAAGTGGCACTGCCGCACCGGGTGTATGCCCCTTCCGGGCACTGGATCGAGCTGGGCTACACCCGGCCAGCGGGCAGCACTCACCAATGCCTGGCCAGCATCCACGATGCCAGCGGTGTGCAGCTGTTGCAGGTGGAGTACGCTAGTACCAACCTCTACAACCTGCACCTGCACCCCAATGCCGGTGTCGGCGGCAAACCGCTCGCCAGCTACGCGGTGCACCTGGCCGGGCGCCTGGTGAACCGCGTGCTGCTGCCTGACCAGCAGGGCAGTTGGCGCTTCACCTACCTCAATGATGCCAGCACCCAGGGCATGACTTGCCTGGCCAGTGTGGCCACCCCGACCGGCAGCCTGGAAACCCTCGCCTATGACGCTGAAGGCCATCGCTTGCCCACAGGCGCCCCCCGCGAGCGACTGCCGCGGGTCGGGAGCCACACGCTAGACCCCGGTGGCGGGCAGCCGACCTTGCAGACGCAGTGGACCTACAGCGCCGAGAACTTCATGGCCGGCAACAGCACGGTCAGGTGGGTCGAAGGCGAGGACAACCTTTACAACGCCGGCGCCAGCTATGAGTTCAGCTCTGTCGAAGAGCTGTACGGGCAAGGTGCAGTGGTGCGCAGGATCAAGCGGGTGTACGACCGTCACCATCTGATGCTCCAGCAGGTGACCGAGCAACAGGGCGAGACCCAGCAGCATGACAACCCGGGCCAGCCCCGCCAGCAATGGTTCGTGACCCAGACCGACACCACCTACCACGGCAACGCCAGTGTCAGCTTCCAGTTGCAGGAGCGATTCTTCCAACTGCCCAAGTGGGTGGATGAACAGTGGTACTTGCGTGATGCCCCCGGCAATGCGCGCTCCGAGCGAAGCGAAACCTGGTTCGACGACTTCGGCAACCCGACCGTGGACGTTCAGCCCAGCGGGGTGCGCACCGTCAGCGAATACTACCCGGCGGCGGGCAGCGGCAGCGACTGTCCGGCAGACCCCCATGGTTTTGTGCGCAGCCTCAAGAGCCAGACCGTCCACCCTTCGACCCAGTTCGAGAGCCAGCCTCCGGCCCCGGTGTTGCGCACGCTCTATCGCCATGCTCAGCACGACAGCGTACTGCCGTCACGCCAGCGCACCCTGCGCCGGGCAGTGGGCGAGTACTGGCTGCAGGTGAGCCAGGAGACCCTGGCCGAGGAGGGCGCCCCTGGTACCTTGCGCGATACCCGTTACAGCTACCTGTCGCTGCCCAAGGACCTGATGCGCCACGGCCTGGTGCAAAGCCAGACCGTGGTGATGCATGACAAGCCCGAAACCCTGACCCTGACCGAGTTTGAGTACCAGGCGCAAGATAACGACACCGTGCTGCACACCCTGCAGACCCTGACCGGCTTCGACCACGACCAGCCCGTCGAAGGTGAAGCCGAACCTCGCAACTCGATCAAGCAGATCAGCCTGCGCCAGAGCATGCTCATCGACGAGCCGTTGCTCAACCGCGATGACAACGATGTGGAAATTGCCTACGAATACGATGCCCTGCGCCGCGTCACCCGTGAGACCGTGTCGCCCAATGACCCGGCCTACCGTGCCTGGCGTAGCTACAGTTATGAGTTGGTGTCCAGCGCTGGGCAGCAGGCGCTGCAGACCGAGGTCAACGTCAAGGGGGTGGCCACCCGGGCCGTGCTCGATGGCCTGAACCGCCCGATCCGGACCGAGCGTCACGATGCCGATGCCCAGGATACCAAGCGTGCCGAGCAGTTCCGGGTCAACTACAGCGCCCGTTACGATGTGTTCGGCAACCTGGTGGAGGAAGTCGAGCATGACTGGCTCGATGAGCCCGACCCAGGCAACCCTGAAGGGCCGCTGCTGCCGGTCACCCTGGAACTGGTGAAAACCATTCGCTACGACGGTTGGAACCAACCCTGTGCTCAGATCGGCGCCGACGGCGTCATGCAGGTGGAACAGACCGACCTGGTTGGCAGTGTGCCCGGTACCTTGCTCGCGCAGCCGCACAAGCGGCACAGGGCCCGCGAGGCAGGGGCTGCGCGGGTTGTTGACGACAGCTTGCGGCCGTTGCGCAGCAGTTGGTCGCAGACCGTCGATGGCACCACCAAGGGCGGCAAGACCTTGCAGTGGCTCAATGCGTTCGACAAGCCGATCGAAGTGCAACGTATCGATACCCAAGGCAGGCAGGTCAGTCGCCACCAGTACTTCTATGACGGCCTGGGGCGTACTGCGCGCGAGATCGATGCCCGCCAGGCCACGGTGAGGTTCGCCTACGATGCCTTCGACCGTCTGGTCGATCACACCCTGGCCGATCGCAGCGTGGTGCACCGCGACTACGCCGAGCACAGCAGCGAAGACCTGCCGACCCGTATCGCCGTGCAGGGCCTGTTGCTCGGCGAGCAGCGCTTCGATGGCCTGGGCCGCATGATCGAGTCGATCACCGGCGGCCGCAAGCGGACTTTGCACTACCTGCCAGGCCAGCGTCAGCCCAGTTGGGTGATCACCCCTCGCGACAAGCGTATCGACTACCTCTACCAGCCGCAGCTGGGTGAGGAGCCGTTGCAGCGCCGCATCAGCGGCAGCACTCTCGACTTCGATTACGACCGGCAGAACGCGCGGCTCAACCACTGCCTGGACAACGACGTGAAGGTACTGGAGCGCACCTACTTCAGCACCGGCCAGGTGAAGTCCGAAACCCGGACAGTGCAGGAGGAGGGCAGCGACACCTATGCCCGCTACACCATGCACTATCGCGCCAGCCTGCGCAGCCGCGAGCTGGCCTATATCGATGTGCTGGGCAATACCCAGGCCTACCATTACGACAAGGCGGGGCGCCTGAGCAGCACTGAACTGGGCACCACCCAGGCGCAGTTCGCCTACGACGCACTCGGCCGCATGCAGAGCTACGTCACCACCGACGCCAGCCAGCGCCTGGGCACCTTCCTGCGCTATGACGACTTCGATCGCGAGATCGAGCGGCGTTTCGAGCTGCAGGGCGAGGTGCAGGTGCTCACCCAGGTGTATGACGCTGCCGACTGTCTGACCGAGCGCCACCTCGCCACCGGTGATGGTCGCACCCTGCGCCGGGAGTCTTACATTTACGACGACCGCGGGCGCCTGGAGGACTACGAGTGCGAAGGCGAGCTGGCGCCGGTGGACCCCTATGGCAAGACCATCAACGCCCAGGCGTTCTACTTCGATGCGCTGGACAACATCACCCGGGTCGATACCTGGTTCCCCGATGGTGCTGGGGGGGAGGCGAGGAACAGGGCCGATTACCTGTTCGAGAACCCGCTGGACCCGGCGCAGTTGACCGGCATCACCAACAACCACGGCGATTACCCGGCGGCCATCGCGCTGGAGTACGACCTGGACGGCAACCTCACCCTTGACCAGGACCAGCGTGTGCTGATCTATAACGAGCTGGGTCAGTTGACGCTGGTCGAGCTGGCGGATGCCACCCAGGCCCATTACGGCTACGACCCGCTGGACAGGCTGGCCAGCCAGGGCGGCAGTGCCATGGCGGCTGAGGATGCCCAGGTGCAGCCCTCGGCCTGATCGCCAAGCCCGCTCCTACAGGGCTGCGCCCAGCCCAAACCAAACGCGGCCCCTGTAGGAGCCGGCTTGCCGGCGATCACCGGCAACGCCGGTGCCATCCACCGCGTCACCAGCATCGCGGGCAAGCCCGCTCCTACAGGACCGCGCCCAGCCCAAACCAAACGCGGCCCCTGTAGGAGCCGGCTTGCCGGCGATCACCGGCAACGCCGGTGCCATCCACCGCGTCACCAGCATCGCGGGCAAGCCCGCTCCTACAGGGCTGCGCACAGCCCAAACCAAACGCAGTTCCAGGGGGCCCGCATGACGTGGGGCCGATACGCCAGGGCAAAGAGCACCCGAGCACTAACGGTGCGAGAGAAAGAAGCTCTTTAGTCTCGCTTTGACAACTTGTCAAACTGATAAAAATGCCAGTTGTGAGTGTGTGCAAGAGGGCGCTCAATAACAGCCAGTCAACATCACTATCGAACACGCGTTTTCTGCAACGCGTTGTGCAGTCGGCCCGCTGCGAATCGTCAGCATTGGCGGGTTGTGTTTGCGAATGAGGTCATATCTATTGATTGCGGAGGTCATATGTGCAAGTCGAATGGCAAACCAACCGAGGCCGAACGCGTGCGCCTGGAGGCGCGAAAATGGCGGGGAGCGAAGGCCGACGACTGGGATAAACCGGACATCAAGGATGCCGCAGACGTTCTGGTGGGTGACAGCGAGAATACCGTTTTTGCCAGTGTGCTGACTGACAGGAACAAGAAGTTGGTACTGACCGTGCCGGTGTGGCCACGGCTTGCGCCGATAGGCCGGAATGACAAGTTGACGGTTGAGCATATCTTTGGAACGGTCAGGGAAACCATACATACCGATAACTATAATCAGAGCGATCTGGCAGATTTTCCACTCGAGATCGAGCTGGATAAACATTCCGAGGCCTACGGTGACGGAACGCATAAGTTTCAGTGCAAAGTAGAGTTGTATAACTTCGAAGAAAACCAATCGGGCGAGTTGTCATTGCGCTTCGACCGGGTTGCCCCCCATGAAGGTAACATACCCAAAAAATTCCCTGCCGTTGCCGACGTCGTCGACGCCAATGTGGGCGCTGTAGTACTGCGGCTGCCGGATTATCCGGATCGCTCAGCCGGGGACTGTGTCTACTATTACTGGCTCAAGGAGGTCCCTGACGACCCCACCCACGTGAAGCTAGCGGGTAAGGCCGAGGTGACTGCGGCAGACCAGGTCCTGCCGGTGCCTGAAAGCTTCATCAAGGAGGAGGGCGATGGCGAATTCGTTGCCATATACGCGCTAACCGACAAGGCCGGCAACATCAGCCGGCTTTCCCTGCCCGCCAGCGTATCGGTCGCCTTGGGGGCAATGCCGGCCAACCTGCAGGCGCCGGTGGTTCCCCTGGCGGCAGACGGACTGATCGACCGTGCCGACGCGATGCTGGGGGTGCAGGTTCACATACCAGAATTCACCAACTGGAAACCTACCGACGAAATCAGCGCGAGCTGGCAGGGCGCCCCCCTCGGTCAGCGCGCGATCGGCGAAGGCCAGACATTCCCGCTGGTGTTCAGTGTGTCGCAGGGGGTCCTGCGCGCTGCCTACGGCACACCGGCCGAAGGCGACAAGGACATGCTCGTGCACTACGACGTGTTGCGCGGGGGCAAGATCCGGGGCTCCGAGGAGGACACGGTGACGGTCAACTTCGAGGCCTTCGGCCCGATCGACCCAGGCCCTGATCCGGACCCTGAATGGCCCGACCCGGTCAACCCGAGGCTGCCGTTGTGCAATGTCTTCGGCGACGGCTCGACCACCCCGAACACGCTGTTGCCCGAGCACGATGGCAAGGATGCGCGCCTTGAGCTGCTGCTGTACGCAGGGGTGCAGGACAAAGACCTCATCGAATTCTACTGGAACGGCGAGCATATCGTTGAGGCCGACTACACCGTCAAGCCTGCCGATCAGGCCGGGGACAAGCTTACCCGTACCATCCCCTGGGCCTATATCCAGCGTGCCGGCAATGGCACCGTTGCGGTGCGTTACGAGGCGAGCCGGCCCGGGGTTCCCAACCAGGCCATATCGAAGCCGCGTGATGTCGATGTGACGGCTATCGTGGTGCGTCCCGACCAGCCGGAGTTCCAGGGGCTGCAAAACGGCTGGTTGAATTGCCGGTCCCTGGTCGACCCCGGCGACCCCACGGCGCCCTGGGCCGTGCGCGTCAACGTAGGAGACCTGACCCAGTACGGCCTGCAAGACGGCGACGAAGTCACGATGAAGTGGTGGATCCTGCATGGCGCACTGGGTGACACCGAGGTCACGGACGCCCGTTTCGAGGAAACCATCACCTTGGGGGTCGACTACCCGCTCAAGGGCTTCACCTGGCGTGTCGAGCCTTACGATGACTACATCTTGCCGCTCTTCGAATTCGATGCAGACGACCATTCCGGCCGGGCTTTCTGTACCTACGAGTTCGATGACCCGACCTCGCTCAAGCGCGGCGTGCATGCGCTGATCGTGTCCAAGCATGCCGAGAATGATATCGCCATGCACGATGCCAATGGGGCGTGCCCACTGCCTTGAGCCGTCGCACCACCGAGGGCGCGGCCCGTTGGACGGGCGCGCCTGAAGGTTAGGACTTTTCCGACATAAATAGTCGGTAAGTCCCTTTAAGTTTGCCGCCTTTCGATTTGAACCCATGTGGCGACCTGTTCGCCGACCTGTGCAATGAGAGGTGTGACCCGATGTTCCTGACCCACTGTCGTCCAAGATCCTGGCCGGCCCAAGCCCAGACCTGGGCCCTGCTGGCGCCGCTGGCGCTGGCGATCAGCCCGCTGGCCAGCGCCACCACGATCATTGTCGGTGATCGGACCATCACGGCAGCGGACGCGGCTGACGACTACCAGTTGAGCAGCGGTGCCAACCTGACCGCCAACGGTGCCACCATCAACCATGTCGTGGCCCTGTCGAATTCGACCTTCACCATGAGCGGTGGCAACATCGATGCCAGCGGGGCCAATGACGGCATCAGCCTGGCCGCGGGCAGCAGCGCGGCGCTGAGCAACAACGCGCGGGTGCTCTCGGACAACATCGGCATCCGCCTCAACCGCGATGCCAGTGGCCTGGGGTCATCGGCGGTGGTCAGTGACAGCTATGTAGAGGGTGCCAATGGCGCCGCTGCGCTGGGCTCCGGGTCGAGCTTGAGCGTGCTGGGCAGTACCTTGGTCGGCGGGGGCGTGTCAGCGGCGGTGACCGTGGTCGGCAGTGGCGTGCTGGCCGCGCAGAACAGCAGCCTGATCGGCGGCGGTGCCGGCCTGGAGCTGGGGGGCGACAACACCGGCGGCGCAGCCGACGTGACCCTGGTCGGTACCCGGGTGGAGGGCTTGACTGGCCCGGCCATCCTGGTGGGGGCCAGCGGTTTCGACCCCGCCACGGCGAACATCGTCATCGGCCCGGGCTCAAGCCTGGTGGGGGGCGATGGCGTGTTGCTGCAGGTGAGCAACAACTCAACGGCGAACATGCGGGTCGATGCCAGCCAACTGGTCGGCGACGTGGTGGCCGATGCCGGTTCCACTGCCAACCTGACCCTGGAAAACCAGGCCAACCTGACGGGTCGCCTGGTCAATGTCGCCGGCCTGACCCTCAACAGCCAGGCCAGTTGGATCATGGTCGAGGATAGCCAGGTCGGTGCCCTGGCGATGAATGACGGGGTGGTGCGCTTCGGTGCGCCAACCGAGTACCTGAGACTGGACCTTGGCACCCTCAGTGGCAATGGCACCTTCGTCATGGACGCCGACTTTTCCACCGGCCAGACCGACTTCCTGAACATCGGCAATGCCACCGGCAACCACGGCCTGCTGGTGGGCAGCAGCGGCAACGAGCCGTCCGAGCAGAACCCGCTGCACCTGGTGCATGCCGATGCTGGCGATGCGAAATTCTCGCTGGTCAACGGCCCGGTGGACATCGGCGCGTTCTCCTACGAGCTGGTGCAGCGCGGCAACGACTGGTTCCTCGATGGCTCGCGGCAGATCATCAGCCCCGGCACCGCCTCGGCCCTGGCGCTGTTCAACACCGCGCCGACGGTGTGGTACGGCGAGCTGAGCACCCTGCGCAGCCGCATGGGCGAGCTGCGCCTGGATGAGCGCAAGTCCGGCGGTTGGGTACGTACCTACGGCAACAAGTTCAATGTGTCGCCGGCCTCCGGCGCGGCCTATTCGCAGGTGCAGCAGGGCTTCTCGTTGGGCGCCGATGCGCCGCTGCCCTACGGTGACGGTCAGTGGCTGGTGGGTGTGATGGCCGGCCACAGCAATTCCGAGCTGAACGTCACCCGCGGCGCCAGCGGCCAGGTCAAGAGCTACTACCTGGGCCTCTACGCCACCTGGCTGGATGCCGCCAGCGGCTACTACTTCGACGGTGTGGCCAAGCTCAACCGCTTCGACAACAGCAGTGAAGTCAACCTCAGCGACGGCACCCGCACCAACGGTGACTACCGCAACCACGGTATCGGTGCCTCGCTGGAGTTTGGCCGCACTATCCCATTGGGGGATGGCTACTTCGTCGAGCCCTACACCCAGTGGTCGGCGGTCGATATCCAGGGTGCCAGCTACCGCCTGGACAACGGCCTGCGGGTCGAGGGTGACAATACCCAGTCCTTGCTCGGCAAGGTGGGCGCCACGCTCGGTCGCAACTTCGACCTGGGCGAAGGGCGTATCGCACAGCCTTACGTGCGTGCGGCGTTGGCCCACGAGTTCGCGGCCAACAATGGCGCCAAGGTCAATGGCCATGGTTTCAGCGACGACATTGCCGGGTCCCGGGGGGAGCTTGGCGTGGGGGTGGCGTTGTCGTTCGCCGAGCGCTGGCAGGTGCATGCCGACTTCGACTACAGCAACGGTGAGCGTATCGAGCAGCCTTGGGGGGCCAACGTCGGCCTGCACTACAGCTGGTGAGGGGAAGGGGGGAAGGCACAGGCCTTCCCTTTTTTTTTGTCTGTGGAGTGAGCGTTCATGTTCAAGCGAATCGCGTGCTGGATCTGGAGTTGCTGCAAGCGCACAGGCGGGGCTCAAGCAACCCCTGCATTCGACGACCTGTTGCCGCTGCCAGTGGTGCCGGGGCAGCTTGCAGACGTACCGGGTGGCCAGCCGAACCTGTTACCGGTCAGCGCCCTGGGCCAGCCACTGCGGGTCGAAGTGCCCATGTGGCCGATCTCCCAGCCTGAACGGGGCGAGGAAACCTTGCAGGTGTTCTGGGACGGACAGGTGATCTTCGACAAGCGCTGGACGGTACCGGTTGCGCCGGCGGACCTGTTGTTCGATGTTCCCGTTCGCTATCTGGTCGAGGGCAGCCCGCTGCTGCGCTATGAGGTGACCCTCTATAACGGCGCGCTCGGCAAGTCGCATGCCTTGACCCTGACCATCGACCAGACCGCTCCCGCCCTGGCCACGCCCGACGATCGCCTGCTGCTCGATGCGCAGGTCATCGCCGATGGCGTGACGGTGGAGTACCTGGAGAACAACGGCGACCAGTTGCTGGCGCAGGTGCCCGGCTACCTCACGCCGGAGGTGGGTGACCAGATTCGCTATTACTGGGATCGCCTGCCGGGCGATGACGACCTGGCCGGTGAACAGGTGCTGACCGTCGACGACCTTGGCGTGCCCGTGCAACTGGTGGTTACCGGCGACCTGATCCGCGACCGCGGGGACGGTGACCGCCACCTGCACTATCGCATCACCGACCGGGCCGGCAACCCGAGCCGCGCCTCTGGCGTGGTGACCCTGGTGGTCAAGGCCACGGCCGCACCGCGTCCGTTGTCCTGGCCGGAACTGGCGAAAGCTTCGGGTAGCGGTGAAACCGTGACGCTCGATCTGGATACGCTGCGCGGCGAGCTGGAGGCGCGTATTCCGGACGACGCCGGCGTGGGCAGCCAGGAGCCGGTCGAAATGCAGTGGGGGACGCCCGGCACGACAGGGGCCGCGACCCTGGTGGGTAGCCCCGGTACCCGGGTGTTCAGCATTCCCTATCAGCGCCTGGCCGCCCACAGCGGCCTGACCCTGCCGCTGTACTACAAGGCCACCAACGATGAGTCGAGCCGGCGCCTGGTCAGGGTTCTGCCCTACAAGCCATACGCGCCGCCGCCACAGGTACTGGAGGCCGACGCTGACATCCTGAGCCTGGCCAAGGTGGTGGGGGCCGCCCATATCAGCCAACGGGCCTGGCCGTTGATCAGCACCGACCAGCGGGTCAGGGTGCGCATGCTGGGGCCGGGTGTCGAATACCCGGTGCTCGACGCCCACCCTGTTACCCAGGCGGAAATCGACGCCGAAATGCTCGGTGGCACAGCGGCATGGACGGTACCCAGGACGTTCCTGGAAGGGCTGGCCCTGGGCAGCCCGTTGCGGGTGCAGGTGAGCGTCAGCCTGGATGCCGGCCTCACCTGGCCCAGCATCCCGAGCTTTGAACTGCAACTGCGGCTGGTTGACTGATTCAGCGGATGTCCCGGCTGTGCTCGGCAGAGACGCCACCGTAGTCGTTGATGATCGCGAAGGTGACCCGGGTCGGGTGCGCCTGGCCTGCTGGCAGCGGGTAAGCCTGGCGGGCGAAGGGCGCCACCATGGCGGTGGCTTGCAGGTCCAGCGGCTGGCCTGCGCCGGCCAGGCGCAGGTGGTTGAAGGTGTAGTGGTAGGGCGAGGCATTGTCGACCACCAGGTGTGGTTTGCCGTCGAGGCTTTGCAGCGACCAGGCCAGGTTTTGCAACTGGTCTTCCGGCTTGCCTGGCAGCTGGCTGGGGCGATGGAACAGCTTGATGCGCGTGCGCAGGGCGATGTTCAGCACGTTGTCGCCGCCATCGACCTGCTGGGGGATTTCCTGGACATTGAAATAGAACAGCGACTCGCGATCCTGCGGCAGGTCGTTGGGCAGGCGATTGATCTGCACCATCTGCTCCTGGCCTGGGTCGAGGCGGAACAGGGTCGGGGCTGGCATCAGCGGTGTGGCGGTCAGGGTGTCATCCGGCTCGGCGTTGACCCAGGTCTGCACGGCGAACGGGCGGTTGCTCGGGTTGGCAACCACCACCGACGAGCTACGGGCATCGCTGGGGTGGACCACACGGGTGGCATTGATGGTCAGGGCCGCCTCGGCGCTGGGCAGCGAGGCAGCGAGAGCCAGCGGCAGCAGGGTGCGGCGCAGGCGGGTGGTAAGCGGTTTCATGGCAGGACCATAGGGATGCGTGGCGGCAGAAACACGCCAGGCCAGGGGGGAGGCCTGGCCTGGCGTGGGGATCACTTCAGGGTGAACACGTAGGCGACATCGGTGTTGGCCGGGCCAGGGGCGACGGGTGCGGCGATGGAGCGGTAGTGAGCCGAGAACAGCATGTCGGTCGGATCCGTTTCGTCCAGGTCGTAGTCGATGGAATCGTCACCGTTGGCGATCAGGTTGTTGTTGCGGTCCTTGATCGCCAGGGCCAGGCCGGTCGTGCTGCCGGGCTCCAGGGCATGCAGGTCGCTGCCTGCGCCAGCCGCGCCATAGGCGCCGGTGAAGGTCACCACGCCGGTTTTGCCGGTGGTGTCGCAGTTGGTGCCTGGGGTGACCCGCATGGAGAACGCACGGCTGCCGAACTCGATACCGATGGCGGTGAACTTGCTGGCGGGCACGTTACCCATGAACACGCGGCTCAGTGGCAGGCCAGTCACCGGGTCGATGATTTCGATGGAGCAAGTACCAGCGGTCACCTGGCCATGGAAGTTGATGGTGCCTTGGTTTGCGTAGGCGATGCCAGTGGTGGCACCCAGGGTCAGGCCCAGGGCAATCAGCGTTTTTTTCATGATGAACATCCGTAGTCTTTGGGATACCCCTGGCAGCAGGCAACGCCTGCTGCGGGGTGGACGGCAAGACTACGGAGGAGTGGGTGCGGTTGCTGTAAGGCAAATCGACTTGAAGCAAAGGGGATTTCGATAAGGCGTGCTCAGTGGCTGGTGCCATCACCTGGCATTGCCAGCAGACGTTTTTCCTGGTGCCAGTCGAACGGCTCGTCGTTCTGTTCGGCTTCGAAGCGGCGCTCTTCCAGTTGCTGGTACAGGTCGAGCTCGTCATCGGGCATGAAGTGCAGGCAGTCGCCGCCGAAGAACCACAGCAGATCCCGCGGCACCAGGTGGGCGATCTGCGGGTAGCGCTGGATCACCTGGCACAACAGGTCCTGGCCCAGGTACTGGCTTTGCAGCGGGTCTTGTGGCAGCAGGCTCAGCAGCTCGTCGTAGCGTTCGAGGAACAGGGCGTGGCTCTCCTCGGGCACCTGTTCGGCCTCGCCCAGCGCGGCCAGGATGGTGCGCAGGTGGTGCAGCAGTTGCAGGTGGTATTCCAGGTGGGGGTTGGCCATGGGGGTGGTCCTCGGTGGTTCGATACAGCCGCGCAGTATACGCCAATCGCGGGGCAAACCCGCTTCAGGTTGGCGCCGTACCGGTAGGAGCCGGCTTGCCGGCGATGAGGCCGGTATTGGCGACACACGCCTCAGCCTCGTGTCGCCTGATGCGGCCCTATCGCCGGCAAGCCGGCTCCTACAGGGGGCAGCGTGAGGCCGGCTCAGCGCACCTTGCCCGCTGCCGCCAGCAACTGCTCCTTGTCGAACGCATCGACATCGATCACCCGTCGCCGGGCCTGCTCGGCGGCGTGCAGGCGTTGACCTTCTTCTGGCTGCAGCACGCCGGCTGCCACTGCCGCCTCGATCACCGGTTGCCCGGGCTCAGGTTTAACCTGGCCCTCCTTGAGTGCCTTGTGCAGCGTGGCCTGCAACGGCGCCACTTCATCCAGCAGGTCGCAGGCCCGTTGCAGTGCCGCCACCGGGTCGCCGTCGGCCTGCGGGCGGTAGCAGCCGGCCAGCAGTTCTTCCAGCGCCGCATCGCCCTGGTTGCGGCCGATCAGCGCGGCCACCTCGGCGTCCAGTTCATCGCTGGGCCCGGCATGCCGGCGGCCCAGCGGGAACACCAGCAGCCGCAGGGCGCAGCCGACGAAGCGGTTGGGGAAGTTGTCCAGCAGCGCGTCCAGGGCCTGCTCGGCCTTGCCCAGGCTTTCTTCCAGGGCCCAGCGCAGCAGCGGCTGCAGGTGCTCGGGGGAGCCTTGGTCGTGGTAGCGCTTGAGCGCGGCCGAGGCCAGGTACAGGTAGCTCAGCACATCGCCCAGGCGCGCGCTCAGGCGTTCGCGGCGCTTGAGTGCACCCCCGAGCAGCATCATCGACAGGTCGGCGAGCAGGGCAAAGGCCGCTGCCTGGCGGTTGAGGGCGCGCAGGTAACCCTGGCTCAGGGCATCGCCCGGGACCTTCTCGAAATGCCCCAGGCCCAGCCCCAGCACCAGGGTGCTGGCGGCGTTGCCGGCGGCGAACAGGATGTGCTGCATCAGCAGGTCATCGAACTCGCGCAGCGCTTGGTCGTGGTCTTCGCGCCCGGCCAGGGCCATTTCCCGCAGCACGAACGGGTGGCAGCGGATGGCGCCCTGGCCGAAGATCATCAGGTTGCGCGAGAGAATGTTGGCGCCCTCGACCGTGATGAAAATCGGCGCGCCCTGCCAGTTGCGCCCCAGGTAGTTGTTCGGGCCCAGGATGATGCCCTTGCCGCCGTGCACGTCCATGGCGTGCTGGATGCACTCGCGGCCGCGCTCGGTGAGGTGGTACTTGAGGATCGCCGACAGCACCGAGGGTTTTTCGCCCAGGTCCACTGCCTGGGCGGTGAGCAGGCGGGCGCTGTCCATCAGCCAGGCGTTGCCGCCGATGCGCGCCAGCGACTCCTGAATGCCCTCGAAGGCGTTCAGCGGCACGTTGAACTGCTCGCGTACCCGGGCGTACTGGCCGGTGACCAGGCTGGTGTACTTGGCCGCACCGGTGCCCACGGCGGGCAGCGAGATGGAACGGCCCACCGACAGGCAGTTCATCAGCATCATCCAGCCCTTGCCGAGCATCTGCTGGCCGCCGATCAGCATGGCCAGCGGCACGAACACGTCCTTGCCGCTGTTGGGGCCGTTCATGAAGGCTGCGCCCAGGGGCAGGTGGCGCTTGCCGATGTCAACGCCGGGTGTGTCGGTGGGGATCAGCGCCAGGCTGATGCCCAGTTCTTCGTCGTCGCCCAGCAGGTGGTCCGGGTCGTAGGCCTTGAACGCCAGGCCCAGCAAGGTGGCCACCGGGCCCAGGGTGATGTAGCGCTTTTCCCAGTTCAGGCGCAGGCCGATGACTTCTTCACCCTGCCACTGGCCCTTGCAGACGATGCCGGTGTCGGGCATGGCGCCGGCGTCGGAGCCGGCCAGGGGGCCGGTGAGGGCGAAGCAGGGGATGTCGTCGCCGCGGGCCAGGCGCGGCAGGTAGTGGTCGCGCTGTGCATCGGTGCCGTAGTGCAGCAGCAGCTCGGCCGGGCCCAGGGAGTTGGGCACCATCACCGTGGAGGCCAGATCGCCGCTGCGGGTGGCCAGCTTCATCGCCACCTGCGAGTGGGCGTAGGCGCTGAAGCCTTTGCCGCCGTACTCTTTGGGGATGATCAGGGCGAAGAAGCCATGCTGCTTGATATGCGCCCAGGCTTCGGGCGGCAGGTCCAGGTCTTGGCCGATCTGCCAGTCGCTGACCATGGCGCACAGTTGTTCGGTGGGGCCGTCGATGAAGGCCTGTTCTTCCTCGGTGAGGGCTGGAGCCGGGTAGTCGAACAGGGTGTTCCAGTCCGGGCGGCCGCTGAACAGGTGGCCGTCCCACCACACGGTGCCGGCGTCGATGGCTTCGCGCTCGGTTTGCGACATGGGCGGCAGGGTGCGCTGGAACCATTTGAACACCGGCGCGGTGAACAGCGCGCGGCGCTGCGCGTGCAGGGTGACGAAGGCCACCTTGACGGCGATCACCAGCCAGATCAGCGTCAGCAGCCAGCCGGGGGCGCTGCTGAAGATGCCCATCAGCAAGGTGAAGGCGGCCATCGCGCCAAGGATCTGCAACGGCGGCAGGCGCCGGTGGGTGAGGTAGACAGCGCCGAGCAACAGGACCAGCAACCACAACAGCAACATGAGCTTTCCTCCATGGAAACCTGGGGGTGTTCAGCCGAACCCACAGAGCTTAGACGCATTGCCGGGGGTGGCCTTGTTTGAACACAGACCGGGGGGAGGGGGCGTAAGTTCGGCCATTCGCCATAACCTGTAGGAGCGGCCTTGTGTCGCGAAAGGGCCGCGCAGCGGCCCCGGGATCTCGACATCATGCAAAATCGCCGGGGCTGCTTTGCAGCCCTTTCGCGACACAAGGCCGCTCCTACAGGGGCCGCGTCTGGCCTGGTCAGCCGGGCCGGCGCTTCATCCCCAATTCCATGTCATCGATCAACGCCTTGGCCATGGCACTGAGGATGCGCGCCGAGCTGCCCGCCAGCACGCTGCCATCCATTTCGGCCTCGCAGGTGAGGTGGCGAATGCAGCCCAGCAGCACCGACAGCTCGCTGAAGGCATCCTCGAACGGCACGCCCGGGCGCACCTGGTACAGCTCCAGGCATTCGCTGCGCCCGGCGGTTGTCCAGGTAGCAGGCAAGGCGCTCATGGTTGCGCCCCGGGGCGGTAGCGGTTGAGGGCGCTGGCCAGTTCGGCGAGGTAGGTGCTGGCCTGCAGCAGGTTGTCGCGCTCCGGGCCCGGGGCTGCGGCGGCGTGCAGGTCGAGGGTGTCGACCAGGCAGGTGGCCAGGTTGGCTTTTTCGGTTTCCAGCTGGGCCTGGGTCAAGTGGGGGGCTGGGATGAAGCGGGGTGGGTCGGGGACCAGTTTTTTCATGGTGGAACTCCTTATGTTTTAGCTGGAGTTGCTACCTGATCGTTCTCACAGGATTGGGTGGCAACCGTGCGAGGGGTGAGAACCCGGCCACAAGGAAAACCGGTCAGGACGAACCTGCCCGCGCACGGCTGCCATAGAGCAGAGCGGCTTTCGATGTGGGGCGTCGGGTTCTCACACCCGGTCACCAAATGTGGCGACCGGGTGAAGTTATCCCCGGATGATTTCCCCGACAACGCGGCTGCTTCCGGCAAGTGCGTAGGATAGTTCCGAAGCGTGTTTGGGCTGAAGCATTTGGTTTCAGGTTGGGAAATGTCTTACAGGCTGAGGGCCCTATCGCCGGCAAGCCGGCTCCTACAGGAGCCGGCTTGCCGGCGATAGGGCCCTCACATGGAGTAGACTCTGCACCCTGCACACACATAAGGACGTCGTCATGCTGAAGATCTGGGGCCGCAAGAACTCGAGCAACGTACGCAAGGCACTGTGGGCCGCCCACGAACTGGGCCTGGACTTCGAGGCCATCGACGCCGGTGGCGCCTTTGGCGTGGTCAACGAGCCGCACTACCGCGCCCTTAACCCCAACGGCCTGGTGCCCATGCTCGAAGACGGCGACCTGACCCTGTGGGAGTCCAACACCATCGTGCGCTACCTGTGCGCCGAGTACGGCAGCGAACAGGGCTGGTACCTGGACGACCCGCGCCAGCGCGCCCTGGCCGACAAGTGGATGGACTGGACCACCTCGTCCTTTGCCACCCCCTTCCGCCCGCTGTTCTGGGGCCTGCTGCGCACCCCCGAAGACCAGCGCGACTGGGTGGCGATCAACGCCGCACACAAGCAGTGCGCGCAACTGCTGGCCATCGCCGACGAAACCTTGAGCAAACAACCCTACCTGTCCGGTGACCAGATCGGCATGGGCGACATCCCATTGGGCAGCTTCATCTACGCCTGGTTCGAGATGCCCATCGAGCGCCCGGCCATGCACCACCTCGAAGCCTGGTACCAACGCCTCAAGCAGCGCCCGGCCTACCAGGCAGCGGTGATGACCGCGCTGACCTGAGCGAACACAACGGCTAGCTCGATAGTCATTATCAATACAGGTGACTGTACTTGTGCGGCCTGGCCTTGCACCATGGCCGCACTCATTGCGCCAGTGACGTTGCCTGGCGTGTCCCGACCCTTTTTTCGGTACCTGACCCGCTATGAGTTCTGCCCTGTCCATCCGACAGCTGACCAAGACCTACGGCAACGGCTTCCAGGCCCTCAAGGGCATCGACCTGGACGTCGCCGAAGGTGACTTCTTCGCCTTGCTTGGCCCCAACGGCGCCGGCAAGTCCACCACCATCGGCATCCTTTCCACCCTGGTGAACAAGACCAGCGGCACGGTCAATGTGTTCGGCCACGACCTGGACCGCGAGCCTGCGGCGCTCAAGCGCTGCCTGGGCGTGGTGCCCCAGGAGTTCAACTTCAACCAGTTCGAGAAGGTGTTCGACATCGTCGTCACCCAGGCCGGCTACTACGGCATCCCGCCCAAGGTGGCCAAGGCACGCGCCGAGCAGTACCTGACCCAACTGGGCCTGTGGGACAAGCGTGATGTGCCGTCCCGCGCGTTGTCCGGCGGCATGAAGCGCCGCCTGATGATTGCCCGTGCGTTGATCCACGAGCCGCGGCTGTTGATTCTCGACGAGCCGACTGCCGGCGTGGACATCGAGCTGCGCCGTTCGATGTGGAGCTTCTTGACCGAGCTCAACCAGAAAGGCATCACCATCATCCTCACCACCCACTACCTCGAAGAGGCCGAGCAGCTGTGCCGCAACATCGGCATCATCGACCACGGCACCATCGTCGAGAACACCAGCATGCGCCAGCTGCTGGGCAAGCTGCATGTGGAGACCTTCGTGCTCGACCTCAAGCAGGACCTGCCTGCTGCCCCCGTGCTGCAGGGCTACCCGTGCCGGCTGATCACCCCGCACACCCTTGAAGTGCAGGTGGACAAGGACATCGGCATCACCGCGCTGTTCGGCCAGCTGGCGCTGAACAACATCGAGGTGCAGAGCCTGCGCAACAAGACCAACCGCCTTGAGGAACTGTTCGTGAGCCTGGTGGAAAAGAACCTGTCGAAGGTGGCGGTATGAGTATCGAACTGCGCACCAACTGGGTGGCCCTGAACACCATCGTCTACCGCGAAGTGCGGCGCTTCCTGCGCATCTGGCCGCAGACCCTGCTGCCGCCGGCGATCACCATGGTGCTGTACTTCGTGATCTTCGGGAACCTGATCGGCCGGCAGATCGGCGACATGGGCGGGTTCACCTACATGGAGTACATCGTGCCGGGGCTGATCATGATGTCGGTGATCACCAACTCCTACGGCAACGTGGTGTCGAGCTTCTTTGGCAGCAAGTTCCAGCGCTCCATCGAGGAGCTGATGGTGTCGCCGGTGTCACCCCACACCATCCTCATCGGCTACGTGCTGGGCGGTGTGCTGCGCGGGCTGGCGGTGGGGGTGATCGTGACCTTCCTGTCGCTGTTCTTCACCCACTTGCAGGTGCATCACCTGGGGGTGACCGTGGTGGTGGTGCTGCTGACCGCGACCATTTTCTCGCTGCTGGGCTTCGTCAACGCGGTGTTCGCGCGTAACTTCGATGATATTTCGATCATCCCGACCTTCGTGCTGACGCCGTTGACCTACCTGGGCGGGGTGTTCTACTCCATCACCCTGCTGCCGCCGTTCTGGCAGACCGTGTCGCTGGCCAACCCGGTGCTGCACATGGTCAACTCGTTCCGCTACGGCATTCTAGGGGTGTCGGATATCAGCATTGGCACGGCGATCACCTTCATGCTGGTGGCCACTGCGGTGCTCTACGTGCTGTGCGTGCGCCTGCTGGTCAGCGGTCGCGGCATGCGCGCCTGAGGCCTTTGCAGCACAGCGACACTGGCGCCGGCGCCACTGCCGGCCCACCCACCAGCGCCAGTACAGTTGGGTGGTGAAGTAGGCCAGTACCCCCAGCACCACCCCGCATACCACCGAACCCAGCAAAAATGGCTGCCATAGCGTGGCCAGCTGGTCGGTGACCCAGTCGACGGTGATTTCTTCAGGCAGCGTGCGCGGCGGTACGCCCATCAGCCAGGCGCCGGTCATGTAGGTGACGAAGAACACCGGTGGCATGGTCAGCGGGTTGGTCAGCCACACCAGGCTGACCGCAATCGGCAGGTTGCCGCGCACCGGAATGGCCAGGGCGGCGGCCAGCAGCATTTGCATGGGGATGGGGATGAGTGCGGCGAACAAACCCACGCCCATGGCCCGCGCCACCGAGTGCCGGTTGAGGTGCCAGAGGTTCGGGTCGTGCAGCAGTTTGCCGAAAAAGCGTAACGACTTGTGTTCCCGGATACTGGTCGGGTCCGGCATGTAGCGTTTGAACAGACGGCGCGGCATGTGGGCTCCCGGCGGGCGTTAAGGCGCTCAGTATGCCTTCATTGAAACCCGGCCTTGTTCAGACTTTGTGACAATTGTTGAGCAAGCTTTCCACCAGAATCGGCTAAGCCTCAGGGGGCTTTTTGCTTCTGGAGCTCTAACTCATGCGCACAGGGATGCTTGCGCTGGCGCTCGGGCTGCTCAGCCTGCGCCTTCTACCCGCCTTGCCATCGGTCGGCTGGCTGATCCTCCTACTGATATTGGCGCTTGCCTGCCTGCGTACACGGCTGTGGCCGCTGGGTTGCTTGGTGCTGGGCGCCTGCTGGGCCTGTTGGTCGGCGCAGCAGGCACTGGATGGCCGCCTGGCCGCGCAGCTGGACGGCCGCACCTTGTGGCTGGAGGGGCAGGTGACCGGCTTGCCGGCGCGTACCGGGCAGGGGGTGCGCTTCGAGCTGGAACAGCCCTGGTCACGCCGCGGCGAGCTGGTATTGCCGCAACGCCTGCAACTGAGCTGGTTCGACGGCCCCGAGCTGCGCGCGGGCGAGCGCTGGCGCCTGGCGGTCAACCTACGCCGCCCCCACGGGCTGCTCAACCCCCACGGGCCGGACCGCGAGGCCTCGCTGCTGGCGCGGCGCATCGGTGCCACCGGCACGGTCAAGGCCGGCGAGCGTGTGGGGGAGGCGGCGGTCAGTTGGCGCGACGGCATTCGCCAGCGCTTGCTGGCCACCGATGCCCATGGCCGCGAGGCGGTGCTGGCGGCCTTGGTGCTGGGCGATGGCAGCGGGCTGGCACGGGACGACTGGAACACCCTGCAGGCCACCGGCACGGTGCACCTGCTGGTGATCTCCGGCCAGCATATCGGCCTGCTGGCGGGGCTGGTCTATGGCCTTGTGGCGGGGATGGCGCGGCTTGGCCTGTGGCCTGCGCGGATGCCCTGGCTGCCCTGGGCCTGCGGCCTGGCCCTGACGGCGGCGCTGGCCTATGGCTGGTTGGCGGGCTTTGGCGTGCCGGTGCAGCGTGCCTGCCTGATGCTGGCGGTGGTGTTGCTGTGGCGCTTGCGCTTTCGTCACCTGGGCGCCGCTACGCCGCTGCTGATCGCGTTACTCGGGGTGTTGCTGGTGGAGCCGCTGGCCAGCCTGTTGCCGGGGTTCTGGCTGTCGTTCGGCGCGGTGGCGGTGCTGGCGCTGTGCTTTTCGGCCCGGCTAGGTGCCTGGCGGCCCTGGCAGGCCTGGACCCGGGCGCAGTGGGTGATTGCCGTGGGCCTGCTGCCGTTGCTGCTGGCGTTGGGGTTGCCGGTCAGCCTCACGGCGCCGCTGGCCAACCTGCTGGCGGTGCCCTGGCTGAGCCTGGCGGTACTGCCACCGGCGCTGCTGGGTACTGCGCTGTTGCCGGTGCCGTTGGGCGGGGAGGGGCTGTTGTGGCTGGCCGGTTTTTCGCTGGACGGGCTGTTCAGCGTGCTGGGCTGGGTGGCCGTGCAGCACCCGCCCTGGGTGCCCGAGCCCTTGCCGCTGTGGGCCTGGCTGCTGGTGTGCCTGGGCGCGCTGCTGGTGCTGTTGCCTGCCGGGGTGCCGCTGCGTTTGCCGGGGGCGATGCTGCTGCTGGCGCTGTGGGCGCCGCGTGAGCAGGTGCCCCATGGCCAGGTGCAGGTGTGGCAGCTGGATGTCGGCCAGGGCCTGGCGGTACTGCTGCGCACCCGCCAGCACAGCCTGCTGTACGACGCAGGGCCGGCGCAGGGCGACAGCGACCTGGGCGAAAGCGTGGTGCTGCCGACCTTGCGCAAGCTGGGGGTGAGACAGCTGGACCTGCTGCTGGTCAGCCATGCCCATGCCGACCATGCCGGTGGCGCCGGCGCCATTCGCCGGGGCCTGCCCGTGTTGCGCGAGCTGGGCGGGGAGGGCACCGGCGGGGCGATTTGCAGCAGCGGTGAGCGCTGGCAGTGGGATGGCGTGGCGTTCGAGCTGTGGCATTGGCCGCAGGGGCCGTCGAGCAACGAGCGCTCCTGTGTGCTGCGGGTGCAGGCGGGCGGCGAGCGCCTGCTGTTGGCCGGCGACATGGAGGCCGGTGCCGAGCGGGCCTGGCTTGCGAGTAACGCCGATACCCGCATCGACTGGCTGCAGGCGCCGCACCATGGCAGCCGGTCGTCGTCCACTGAGCCGTTCATCCAGGCCCTGGCGCCGCGTGGGGTGCTGATATCGCGGGGGCGGCACAACAGCTTTGGGCACCCGCATGCGCAGGTGATCGAGCGCTATGGGCGCCATGGGGTGCAGGTGCATGACACGGCGCTTGACGGTGCGCTGGGGTTGCGCTTGGGCAGCCAGGGCGGTGTGGTGGGGGAGCGGGCCGGGCGCAGGTTTTGGCGGGAGGGGGGAGGCAGTTGATGATCCGGCAGCGTGCGCGATCTCTGTGGGAAGCGGCCTTGTGTCGCGATGGGCTGCAAAGCAGCCCCGGCTATTTTGCATGAGGTCGAGATCGAGGGGCCGCTTCGCGCCCCATCGCGACACAAGGCCGCTTCCCACATGGACCACATGGACCGCATGGCCATGGCGCCTGTGCTGTACCTGTAGGAGCCGGCTTGCCGGCGATAGGGCCATCAGCAGCATTCCCTGACCTCCGGCAGATGAGCCCCCCGCGCGCCTATGGTAGAGTGGCGGCCTTTTTCCGAGGGGATGCTTACTGTGTGGGAATTGGTCAAGTCTGGTGGCTGGATGATGCTGCCGATCATCCTGAGCTCCATCGCCGCCATGGCGATCGTCGTCGAACGCCTGTGGACCTTGCGCGCCAGCCGCGTCACCCCGCCGCACTTGCTGGGCCAGGTGTGGATGTGGATCAAGGACAAGCAACTCACCAGTGACAAGCTCAAGGCCCTGCGCGCCGATTCGCCGCTGGGCGAGATCCTCGCCGCGGGCCTTGCCAACTCGCGCCATGGCCGTGAAATCATGAAAGAGTGCATCGAGGAGGCCGCCTCGCGGGTCATCCACGAGCTGGAGCGCTACATCAGCACCCTCGGCACCATCGCCGCCATGGCCCCGCTGCTGGGCCTGCTGGGCACGGTGTTGGGCATGATCGACATCTTCAGCGCCTTCATGGGCTCGCAGATGACCGCCAACGCCGCAGTGCTGGCCGGTGGTATTTCCAAGGCCCTGGTCACCACGGCGGCCGGCCTGATGGTTGGTATCCCGGCGGTGTTCTTCCACCGCTTCCTGCTGCGCCGCATCGACGAGCTGGTGGTGGGCATGGAGCAGGAGGCGATCAAGCTGGTGGAAGTGCTGCAGGGCGACCGTGAAGTGGAAGTGGCCGGAGGCAAGGCGTGAAGTTTCGGCGCAACCGTCAGCGCGAGAACGTCGATATCAACCTGGCATCGTTGATCGACGTGGTGTTCGTGCTGCTGCTGTTCTTCGTGGTCACCACCACCTTCACCCGCGAGACGCAACTGCGCGTCGAGCTGCCCGAGGCGGCCAGCGCCACCCCGGGGCAGCCCGATGAAGGCAAGCTGGTCGAGATCACCATCAGCGCCGACGGCGTGTACTCGGTGAACAACCACCTGCTGCCCAAGAGCGACCTGGACACCCTCACCGAGGCCATCCAGAAGGAGTCCGGCGGCGACACCAACCTGCCGCTGGCCATCAGCGCCGACGGCAAGACCCCGCACCAGGCGGTGATCACCGCAATGGATGCGGCCGGCAAGCTCGGCTTCAGCAAGTTGCGCATGACCACCGTCGAGGCCGCGCAGGGCAACCCCTGATGGCCTTCGCCGACCGCCTGCTCGCAGCCTGGTACCAGGGCCACCCGGCCCTGGCCCTGCTGCGCCCGCTGGAGGCGCTGTACCGCCGCGTGGTGACGCGCAAGCGCGCGCGCTTCATCAGCGGCGCAAGCGCCAGCTACCGCGCCCCGGTGCCGGTGATCGTGGTGGGCAACATCACCGTCGGCGGTACCGGCAAGACACCGATGATCCTCTGGCTGATCGAACATTGCCGCCAGCAGGGGCTGAAGGTGGGTGTGGTCAGCCGCGGTTATGGCGCCAAGCCGCCGCACCACCCCTGGCGTGTCGCCGCCGACCAGCCGGCTGAACAGGCCGGCGACGAGCCTTTGCTGATCGTGCAGCGCACCGGCGTGGCACTGATGATCGACCCCGACCGTTCCCGCGCGGTGCAGGCGTTGCTGGCCAGTGATGCGCCGGACCTGATCCTGTGCGACGACGGCATGCAGCACTACCGCCTGGCCCGCGACCTGGAGCTGGTGCTGATCGACGCCGCCCGCGGCCTGGGTAATGGCCGTTGCCTGCCGGCAGGCCCTTTGCGCGAGCCCGCCGAGCGCCTGCAGGCGGCCGATGCGGTGCTGTTCAACGGCGCTGCGGCCGACCGCGAGCAGGGCTTTGCCTTTGGCCTGCAGCCCAGCGCGCTGGTCAACCTCAAAACTGGCGAGCGCCGCGCCCTTGACCTGTTTCCTGCTGGCCAGGCCATGCATGCCGTGGCCGGCATTGGTAACCCGCAACGTTTCTTCAACACCCTGCTGGCGCTAGACTGGCAGCCAGTGCCGCACCCGTTCGCCGACCATGCGCCCTACAGCCGCGAGGTGCTGTCGTTCAGCCCGCCGCTGCCGCTGGTGATGACCGAGAAGGATGCGGTGAAATGCCGGCCGTTCGCCGCCGATGACTGGTGGTACCTGGCGGTCGATGCGTTGCCGTCAGCGGCCTTCGTGGCCTGGTTCGACGGCCAGCTGCGCCGCCTGCTGCCCGGCCGTTTCTGAGCCTTTTTCACTTTCTGGCCATTGGCCTCAAGGAGCCCCCATGGACACCAAACTGCTCGATATCCTGGCCTGCCCGATCACCAAAGGCCCGCTCAAGCTCAGCGCCGACAAGACCGAGCTGATCAGCAAGGGCGCGGGCCTGGCCTACCCGATCCGCGATGGCATCCCGGTGATGCTGGAAAGCGAAGCGCGCACCCTGACCGACGACGAGCGCCTGGACAAATGAGCCTGGCCTTCACCGTGGTGATTCCTGCCCGGCTGCGCTCCACGCGCCTGCCGGGCAAGCCGTTGCTGGCGATCGCTGGCAAGCCGATGATCCAGCATGTGTGGGAGCAGGCGCGCAAGAGCGGCGCCGAGCGCGTGGTCATCGCCACCGACGACAGCAGCATCGTCGAGGCCTGCCAGGCCTTTGGCGCCGAAGTGCTGCTGACCCGCGCCGACCACGAGTCGGGCACCGACCGCCTGGCCGAGGTGGCCGCCCAACTGGGCCTGGCCGCCGATGCCATCGTGGTCAACGTGCAGGGCGACGAGCCGCTGATTCCGCCGGTGATCATCGACCAGGTGGCGGCCAACCTGGCGGCGCATCCGGAAGCCGGCATCGCGACACTCGCCGAGCCGATCCACGAGCCGCAAACCGTGTTCAACCCCAACGCGGTCAAGGTTACCAGCGACAAGCACGGCCTGGCCCTGACCTTCAGCCGCGCGCCGCTGCCCTGGGCGCGCGACGCCTTCGCCAACAGCCGCGAGCAACTGCCCGAAGGCGTGCCGTACCGCCGGCATATCGGCATGTACGCCTACCGCGTGGGCTTTTTGCAGGACTTCGTCAGCTGGGGCCCGTGCTGGCTCGAGCAAACCGAGGCGCTGGAGCAACTGCGCGCCCTGTGGCATGGCGTGCGCATTCATGTGGCCGATGCCATCGAAGCGCCTGCCGTGGGCGTCGACACCCCTGAAGACCTGGAGCGCGTGCGGCGCTTGCTGGAGGCCTGATGCGCGTTCTGTTCGTCTGCCTGGGCAACATTTGCCGCTCGCCCACCGCCGAAGGCGTGCTGCGTCACCAGTTGCAGGCCGCAGGGCTGGCTGAGGTGGTGCACGTGGCCTCGGCCGGTACTGGCGACTGGCACGTGGGCAAGGCCCCCGACAGGCGTACCTGCCAGGCGGCGCTGGCTCGCGGGTATGACCTGTCGCGCCAGCGCGCGCAGCAGGTCAAGGCGGCGCACTTCGATGAGTACGACCTGGTGCTGGCGATGGACAAGAGCAACCTGGGCAACCTGCAGGCCCTGCGCCCGCACACTGCCCGTGGCGAGCTCGACCTGTTCCTGCGCCGCTACGGCGCGGCGCTGGATGAAGTGCCCGACCCGTACTATGGCGGCACCGAAGGCTTCGAGCAGGTCCTGGACCTGATCGAGGCGGCGTGCCAGGCGCTGGTGGTGGAAATCAAGGGGCGGTTATGAGCAGCAACTGGCAGCAGCAGGTTTCGCTCAAGCCCTACAACACCTTTGGCATCGACGTGCGCGCACGCTACTTCACCCAGGCCCGTGACGACGCCGAGGCACGCCAGGCGTTGGCCGAGGCCGCCGCGCGGCAACTGCCGGTGCTGGTGGTCGGCGGCGGCAGCAATTTGCTGCTGACCCGCGATATCGACGCCCTGGTACTGCACATGGCCAGCCGTGGCCGGCGCCTGCTCAGTGACGATGGCGAACGGGTGGTGGTGGAGGCCGAGGCCGGCGAGCCCTGGCACCCGTTCGTGCAGTGGAGCCTGGAGCAGGGCCTGTGCGGGCTGGAGAACCTCAGCCTGATCCCCGGCACCGTGGGTGCTGCGCCCATGCAGAACGTCGGTGCCTATGGGGTGGAGATCAAGGACGTGTTCGCCGGGCTGACCGCGCTGGACCGTGAAACGGGCCAGCTGCGCGACTTCTCGCTGGCTGAATGCGCCTTTGGCTACCGCGACAGCCTGTTCAAGCGTGAGCCTGGCCGCTGGCTGATCCTGCGGGTGCGCTTTGCCTTGCAGCGTAGCTTGCAGGCGCACCTGGACTACGGCCCGGTGCGTCAGCGCCTGGTGGAGCAGGGCGTCGAGCAGGTTACTGCAAAGGCAATCAGCGAGGCGATCTGCAGCATTCGCCGCGAAAAACTGCCGGACCCGGCCGAGCTGGGTAATGCCGGGAGTTTCTTCAAAAACCCGGTGGTGCCGGTTGAGCTGGCAGAGCGCATTCGCGGGCAGTACCCGACCCTGGTGGGTTATCCACAGGCCGATGGCCAGGTGAAGCTGGCGGCTGGCTGGCTGATCGAGCAGGCGGGCTGGAAGGGGCATCGCGATGGCGATGCCGGGGTGCATCGGTTGCAGTCGTTGGTGCTGGTCAATTATGGCCAGGCCAGCGGGGCGCAGTTGCATGAGCTGGCGCAGCGTATCCAGGCCGATATCCTCGAGCGCTTTGGGGTGAGGCTTGAGATGGAGCCGAACCTGTACTGACCTGTAGCGGCCCTATCGCCGGCAAGGATCGCATAAGCCTGTAGGAGCCGGCTTGCCGGCGATAGGGCCAGAAGCCCAAAAGAAAAAGCCCCGCCAGTTCGCACTGGCGGGGCTTTTTCATTCAGCTAGCGGGATCAACCGTGATGAGGCTTGTGCTCGTCTTCGGTAGTTTCCAGGGCTGGGGCGGCCTCGGCGGCGGCCTGGGCAGCAGCAGCGGCTGCGGCTTCGGCTTCACGCTTGCGGCGGCGCACTTCACGCGGGTCGTTCGGCGCACGGCCGTTGGACAGCATGATGGTGGCCGGTTCCGCTTCGGCTGGAGCTTGCTCGGCGGCTACAGGCGCCTGCTCGGCGACCGCTGTTTCGACCACTTCGGCAGGGGCTTCGACCGGCTGGGCTTCAGCGACCGGAGCAGGCTGCTCGATGGCCGGGGCCTCGACCACTGGCTCGGCGGCGACGGCAACCGGTGCCTGCTCGATTTCACCTGCTTCGACGGCCGGGGCCTCGATCACAGGCTCTGCAACCACCTCAACCACGGCAGCAGGCTGCTCGATGGCGGCTTCTTCGACCACGGGCTGTGGTGCGACTTCAACCACTGGCTCGATGCTCGGCTCGATGGCGGCCGGGGCTTCGACGGGTTGCTCGACCACTGGCGCGATGGCGACGGCTTCGGCTTGCTCGACCGGCTGGGCGGCTTCGGCAGGTGCTTGTACCGGGGCTTCAACAGAGGCTTCTACCGGTGCTTCGGCAACCACGGCGCTGGCGCGTTCGGCTTGCTGGTTGGCCTGGGCTTCGGCTTCGCTGCTGATGTTGCTGGTGGCAACGGCGGCAGTGACGGCGATACCGGCGGCCAGCTCGGCACCCAGCTCAGTGGCCTGGTGCTGCTGTGGCTGCTGCTCGTCGCCGGCTTCTTCGTCGCCGTCGATCAGCTCGCCATTGGCGTTGCGCTGGCGCTCACGACGGTTGCTGCGACGGCGCTGGCCACGGGAACGGCGGCGCGGGCGCTCGCCATCGGTGCCTTCCTGCTCGTCCTGCAGCAGCTCTTCGTTCGGCAGTTGCTCCTCGGCCAGCTCGGCGGCCTGTTCGGCAACCTGCTCGTCCGGGCGCGGCTGGCGCTCTTCACGTGGGGGGCGTGGTTGACGCTCTTCACGCGGGGCGCGTTCTTCACGAGGCGCACGTTCTTCGCGTGGAGCACGCTCTTCACGAGGTGCGCGCTCTTCGCGTGGAGTACGCTCTTCACGAGGTGCGCGTTCTTCGCGTGGAGCACGCTCTTCACGCGGTGCACGTTCTTCGCGCGGTGCGCGCTCTTCACGTGGAGCACGTTCTTCACGTGGCTGACGCTCTTCGCGTTCGGCCGGGGTGGTGTCCAGCGGCTCGCGCAGTTCACGCACGCGCTCTTCGCGGTTGCCACGGCGGTCTTCACGCGGCTGGCGCGGTGCGCGCTCTTCGCGTGGGGCGCGTTCTTCGCGAGGGGCACGCTCTTCGCGTGGCTGACGCTCTTCGCGCGGTGCACGCTCGGCACGTTCTTCGCGCGGCTTGCGTTCTTCGTCGCGGCGGCCGTTGCGGTTGCGGCTTTGCTGGCGGCCGTTGCGGCGTTCTTCGTTGCGCGCCGGGCGCTCGCTGGCCGGCTTCTCGGCCGGGGCAGGGGCGGCGGCAGGCTCTTCCTTGCCGGCGAACAGGCTGACCAGCGACTTCACCAGGCCCTTGAACAGGCTTGGCTCCGGTGCGGCTGGGGCAGCTGCGGCGGCTGCAGCAGGCTGCGGCTCTTCAACGGTGCTCGGCACCGGTGCGTTGGCACGGGCCGGGGCGGTCTTCACCGCAGCTTCCTGGCGAACCAGGGTGCGGGTGGCGGTCGGCTGCGGCGCTTCTTCGGCTTCGGCTGCGGCGATCTCGTAGCTGGACTGGTTGTTCAGCACTTCCGGATTGTCGTCGCGCAGGCGCTGGACTTCGAAGTGCGGGGTTTCCAGGTGATCGTTCGGCAGGATGATGATGCGCGCACGGGTACGCAGTTCGATCTTGGTGATCGAGTTGCGTTTTTCGTTGAGCAGGAAGGCAGCCACCGGGATCGGCACCTGGGCGCGTACCTCGGCGGTACGGTCCTTCAGGGCTTCTTCCTCGATCAGGCGCAGGATGGCCAGCGACAGCGACTCGACGTCACGGATGATGCCGGTGCCCGAGCAGCGTGGGCAGACGATACCGCTGCTTTCGCCCAGCGACGGGCGCAGGCGCTGACGGGACATTTCCAGCAGGCCGAAGCGCGAGATGCGGCCAACCTGCACACGGGCACGGTCGGCTTCCAGGCATTCACGCACGCGCTCTTCGACAGCGCGTTGGTTCTTGGCCGGGGTCATGTCGATGAAGTCGATGACGATCAGGCCGCCGATGTCGCGCAAGCGCAGCTGGCGGGCGATCTCTTCAGCGGCTTCGAGGTTGGTTTGCAGGGCCGTTTCCTCGATGTCGCTGCCTTTGGTGGCGCGCGCCGAGTTGATGTCGATGGACACCAGGGCTTCGGTGGGGTCGATCACGATCGAGCCGCCGGATGGCAGGTCGACCACGCGCTGGAAGGCGGTTTCGATCTGGCTTTCGATCTGGAAGCGGTTGAACAGCGGCACGCTGTCTTCGTACAGCTTGACCTTGCTGGCGTACTGCGGCATCACCTGGCGGATGAAGGTCAGGGCTTCTTCCTGGGCGTCGATGCTGTCGATCAGCACCTCGCCGATGTCCTGGCGCAGGTAGTCGCGGATGGCGCGGATGATGACGTTGCTTTCCTGGTAGATCAGGAACGGCGCGACGCGATCTTGCGAGGCTTCCTTGATGGCGGTCCACAGCTGCAGCAGGTAGTCGAGGTCCCACTGCATTTCTTCGCTGCTGCGGCCAAGGCCTGCGGTGCGCACGATCAGGCCCATGTCGCCCGGAACGGTCAGGCCGTTCAGTGCTTCACGCAGCTCGTTGCGCTCTTCGCCTTCGATGCGGCGGGAGATGCCGCCGGCACGCGGGTTGTTGGGCATCAGCACCAGGTAGCGGCCAGCCAGGCTGATGAAGGTGGTCAGGGCAGCGCCTTTGTTGCCGCGCTCTTCCTTCTCGACCTGGACGATGACTTCCTGGCCTTCGCTCAGCACTTCCTTGATGTTGACCCGGCCTTCTGGCGCCTTCTTGAAGTATTCGCGGGAGATTTCCTTCAGCGGCAGGAAGCCGTGGCGGTCGGAGCCGAAGTCGACGAAGGCGGCTTCGAGGCTGGGCTCGATACGGGTGATCTTGCCCTTGTAGATGTTGGCCTTTTTCTGCTCGCGCGCACCGGACTCGATGTCCAGGTCGTAGAGGCGCTGGCCGTCGACCAGTGCTACACGCAACTCTTCGGGTTGAGTTGCGTTAATCAGCATTCTTTTCATGTTGTACCGTCGGTTTCCGGGCTGCCGGAAACGGCGTTCGGCACACACGACTTTTCGTGGTCGGTGCCTGGGTGCGCAAAGGGTGGCGAGCCACCCCCGTGTCTGACGACGTTCGGCACCAGCCGGTTGCCCAGCCTGCCGTTGTCGCGACGACGCGTCCTGTATCGTGGTGCCCGTAAGGCCTGCCGAGTTCTTCGAACGTGATCCGAATCAACCGAGCGGGCCTGGTGCACTCAGTCAGGAGGAGGAATCAACCTGTCGTCCGTGGACGCCACGAGGGCGTCTGTCGAGGACCTTGTCCGCTCATTGCCCACTCACTGGGGCGCTGGCCGGACGCGGTGCCACACGGTCCGAGGGCTGTGCATCTCCACCCTGCACGTATCCCTTGAAAATTCGGGTGCTGCCGCGCGCTGAATCCGCAACGGGTTGCATTTTTCGCCAGCCCGTACCGGGCTGGCGCCATAACATGTCCAAGGCAGGTATTTCCGGGGCACTTCGCCCAAATGCGCGGAGACGACGGTGGCGGGCAGAGGTACGGCGAAAAGAAGCGGGTAAGCAGGTGAAACACCGCACTTGTCGTTTTTTTTCGGTCTTCTCTACACGGCGCTGGTGGCGGTTCCAGGCATTCATTAAACTGGCGAACGCTCCGTAGGACGGCCTCGCGTCCTCGGGATTGCGAAGGTCAGGGCCGGCGTAGAGCCTATAGCCGCTGGCCTGCCGCTTTTGGCGGCGTTCGCGACTATAGCAGTAATGATTAACTGCTTCAATTCCATAAAAAATTGTTATGATCCCGCCATGACGACCAATACCCCTCCGACTTCCGGCGTTCAGCTGATCGAAGTCGCGCCTGAGCTTGCCGGCCAGCGCATCGATAATTTCCTCATCACGGCCCTCAAGGGCGTGCCCAAGACCCTGGTCTACCGCATCCTGCGCAAGGGTGAAGTGCGGGTGAACAAGGGCCGGATCAAGCCCGAGTACAAGCTGCAGGCCGGCGACATCGTACGGGTGCCGCCGGTCCGCTTGCCGGAGCGCGACGAGCCGGCGCCGGTTGCCCAGGGGCTGCTGCAGCGCCTGGAGGCGGCAATTGTCTATGAAGACAAGGCGTTGATCGTGATGAACAAGCCGGCCGGCATCGCCGTGCACGGCGGCAGCGGCTTGAGCTTTGGGGTGATCGAGGCGCTGCGCCAGCTGCGCCCGGACGCCAAGGAGCTGGAGCTGGTACACCGCCTGGACCGTGACACTTCCGGCCTTTTGATGATCGCCAAGAAGCGCAGCATGCTGCGCCACCTGCATGCCGCCCTGCGCGGCGATGGCGTGGACAAACGCTACATGGCGCTGGTGCGCGGCCATTGGCCGACCTCCAAGAAGCAGGTCAACGCGCCGCTGCAAAAGAGCAACCTGCGCTCCGGCGAGCGCATGGTCGAGGTCAATGACGAGGGCAAGGAAGCGCTGACGATGTTCCGCGTGCTGCGCCGCTTCGGCGAGTACGCCACTATGGTCGAGGCACGCCCGATCACTGGCCGCACCCACCAGATCCGCGTGCACACCTTGCACGCCGGGCACATGATCGCCGGCGACAGCAAGTATGGTGACGAAGACTTCACCCGCGAGATCCGAGACCTGGGTGGCAAGCGCCTGTTCCTGCACGCCTACCAGCTGACCGTGCCGCTGCCCGATGGCGGCGAGCTCAAGCTGGAGGCGCCGGTGGATGACATGTGGGCCGGCACCATCAAGCGGCTGGCAACCGAGCCATGAATAAAAGCTACGACCTGCTGATCTTCGATTGGGATGGCACCCTGGCCGACTCCATCGGCCGCATCGTAGAGGCGATGAACGAGGCCGCTGCGCGCTTCGGTGAGGCGCCAAGTAGCGACGAGGCGGTCAAGGGCATCATCGGCCTGGCCCTGGGTGAGGCGATCTCGACGCTGTACCCCCACCTGGATGTGCTGCAGGTGGAGGTCTTCCGCCAGCACTACGCCGATGTGTACATGGCCCTGGACCAGCAGCCGTCGCCGTTGTTCGGCGGCGTGGTGGAGTCGCTGGAGGCCTTTCGTGGCGAGGGTTATCGTCTGGCAGTGGCCACCGGCAAGGCCCGTCGCGGGCTGGACCGGGTACTCAAGGCCAATGGTTGGGAGGGTTACTTCGACATTACCCGCGCCGCCGACGAGACCCGTGGCAAGCCGCACCCGTTGATGCTCGAACAGATTCTCGCGCACTGCCAGGTCGAACCCGGCCGGGCGCTGATGGTCGGAGATTCTGCGTTCGATTTGCAGATGGCCAGCAATGCCGGCATGCATTCGGTGGCAGTGGGCTACGGCGCGATGCCGCTGCAGGCGCTGGCCGAGTTCGGCCCGCAGGTGTGCATCAGTCATTTTTCCCAGTTGCGCGAGTGGCTGGCGGGCCCTGCAGCATTCATTTCCAAGGTAGGTGAGCATGGTTGACGAGTGGAAGGCACCTGAAAACGAAACCGAGGCGCAGCGCATCGAGCGTGAAGATCGCGAGCTGCGCGCGGCCATTCGTGAAGAAGACGAGCGGGTAGAGCGCAAGAGCTGGAAGATGCTCGAGAAGACCATGCTTGCCAACGTGCAGGAACAGCGGCGCTCGCGGCGCTGGGGGATCTTCTTCAAGCTGCTGACCTTCGTCTACCTGTTCGGCATGCTGGCGTTGTTCACGCCGTTGATGGATATGGACAAGGCGGCATCGCGCAGCGGCAGCCATACCGCGCTGGTCGAGGTGCGCGGGGTGATTGCCGACCAGGAGGCTGCCAGCGCCGACAATATCGTCAAGAGCCTGCGCGAGGCGTTCAAGGACCCGAATACCAAGGCTGTGGTGCTGCGCATCAACAGTCCGGGCGGCAGCCCGGTGCAGGCGGGTTATGTGTATGACGAGATCCGCCGCCTGCGCGCAGAGCATCCTGCGATCAAGCTGTACGCGGTGATCGCTGACCTGGGCGCTTCGGGGGCCTACTACATCGCCAGTGCTGCCGACGAGATCTACGCGGACAAGGCCAGCCTAGTGGGGTCGATTGGTGTGACCGCAGCGGGCTATGGCTTCGTTGGCGCCATGGACAAGCTGGGGGTGGAGCGTCGTGCCTACACCTCGGGCGAGCACAAGGCCTTCCTTGACCCGTTCTCGCCGCAAAAACCTGAAGAAACGGCCTTCTGGCAGAGCGTGCTGGACACCACCCACAAGCAGTTCATCGCCATGGTCAAGCAGGGGCGGGGAGAGCGCTTGAAGGACAAGGAGCACCCGGAGCTGTTCAGCGGGTTGATCTGGTCGGGCGAGCAAGCCAAGGAGTTGGGCCTGGTGGATGGCCTGGGCAGTGCCAGTTATGTGGCGCGGGAGATTGTCGGCGAGAAGGACCTGGTGGACTTCACCGTTCAGGAGTCGCCGTTCGACCGCTTCTCCAAACGTATCGGTGCCAGCGTGGCCGAGCGCCTGGCGCTGTACATGGGCATGCAGGGGCCTGCGCTGCGCTGATTGGGTGTTTGCATGCATCGCGGGTCAAGCCCGCTCCCACGGCTAATTGTGGGGGTGGGCTTGACCCGCGATGCGTTTACGGCACCTGCACCCCTTCCTGATGCAGCATGTCCACCAGGCGGATCAGCGGCAGCCCGATCAGGCTGGTGGCATCGCAGCCGTGGGTGCTCTTGAACAGGCTCACCCCCAACCCTTCTGCCTTGAAACTCCCAGCGCAATCCAGCGGTTGCTCGGCGGCCACATAGCGCTCGACCTGTTCGCGGGTCAGCTCGCGCATGGTCACGGTAAACGGCACGCAATCCACCTGGCACCGCCCGCTGCTGCTGTTAAGCAGTGCAAGGCCGGTGAGGAAGGTGACCTGCTGCCCGCAGCTCTCCAGCAATTGTTCACAGGCGCGCTCGAAGGTGTGCGGCTTGCCGAGAATCTGCTCGCCCAGTACCGCTACCTGGTCGGAGCCGATGATCAGGTGGCCCGGGTGGCTGGCGGCCAGTGCCTGGGCCTTGGCGCTTGCCAGGCGGCGTACCAGCTCGACGGCGGGCTCGTTTTCAAGGCGGCGCTCGTCTAGGTCGGGGCTTGCCCAGGTGAAGGGCAGGTGCAGGCGGGTGAGCAGTTCGCGCCGGTAAGGGGAGCTGGAAGCCAGTAGCAGGGGAAGCATGGTAGACTCCTGATCGAATACCCCGAATCCTAACATGCGTGATGCGCCGAATTTCCCTTTGACAGGGAGGGGGTGCATCCCTAGAATGCTGCGCCTATGTTGAATGACCCGATTCCACCTCACGTTGACCCGCGCAAATTGGCTGATCGTGGCGTAACCCTTAACGGTTCGCTGCAACTCGCTGATTTGGAAAGACTCTGCGACCCGCTTTCCGACAATGTCGGTACGGTGCAGGCGAAGTTCGATTTTGAACGAGACGAACAGCACACTGTGGTTATTCACAGCGAGCTGGATGTCGAGGTCAAGATGGTTTGCCAGCGTTGTCTTGAGCTGGTCACCCTTCCAATCCACAGCGAATGTACTTACGCGGTGGTGAAGGAGGGTGCGAATACCCAGTCGTTGCCGAAAGGCTATGACGTGCTGGAACTGGGCGAAGATCCTTTGGATCTGCAGGCGCTGATCGAGGAAGAGCTGTTGCTCGCCCTGCCGATCGTACCTGCTCATCATCCGGAAGAATGCCAGCAGCCGGCGGGCGCAGATGAGCCCGAGCCGAGCAAGGACGAGGTATCGCGGTCCAACCCGTTCAGTGTTTTGGCGCAGTTAAAGCGTGACCCAAACGTTTAGGAGTTAATCAATTATGGCTGTTCAGCAGAACAAAAAATCCCGCTCTGCCCGTGACATGCGCCGTTCGCACGACGCCCTGTCCGAAAACGCACTGTCGGTCGAAAAGACCACCGGTGAAGTACACCTGCGTCACCACGTTTCGCCAGAAGGCGTATACCGTGGTCGCAAAGTGATCGACAAGGGCGCCGACGAGTAATCCTTGTCCGCTCAGATCATCGCGATCGACGCAATGGGCGGGGACTTCGGTCCCCGCAACATTGTCCAGGCTAGCATTGCCTGCCTTTCGGCTACTCCCTCGCTGCACCTGACCCTCGTCGGTCAACCCTCCCTCCTTGAAGATCTTGTCAGTGGCCTTGCAGCTGCGGATCGCGCGCGCCTGCAAATTGTTGCGGCCAGCGAGGTGGTGGGCATGGACGAGCGTCCGTCGCAGGCGTTGCGCGGCAAGCCCGATTCGTCGATGCGCGTCGCCCTCGAGCTGGTGCGCGATGGCAAGGCCCAGGCCTGCGTCAGTGCCGGCAATACCGGTGCGCTGATGGCGCTGTCGCGCTTCGTGCTGAAAACCCTGCCTGGCATTGATCGCCCGGCCATGGTGGCGGCGATTCCGACCCAGGCCGGCTACTGCCAGTTGCTCGACTTGGGCGCCAATGTCGACTGCAGCGCCGAAAACCTCTACCAGTTCGCCGTCATGGGTTCGGTGGCGGCGCAGGCCCTGGGCATTCATCGCCCGCGGGTGGCCTTGCTGAACATCGGCACCGAAGACATCAAGGGCAACCAGCAGGTCAAGCTGGCGGCGACGCTGCTGCAGAACGCCCGCGGCCTCAATTACATCGGCTTCGTCGAGGGTGACGGGCTGTATCGTGGCGAGGCGGATGTGGTGGTGTGCGACGGTTTCGTCGGCAATATCCTGCTCAAGTCCAGTGAAGGCCTGGCCACCATGATCGGTGCGCGCATAGAAAAGCTGTTCAAGGGCGGCGCCTTGTCGCGGGTGGCAGGGGCGATGGCCATGCCGTTGCTCAAGCGGCTGCAGGCCGACCTTGCGCCGGCGCGGCATAATGGCGCGAGCTTTCTCGGGCTGCAGGGTATCGTCATCAAGAGCCATGGCTCGGCGGGTGTGCAGGGGTTCCAGAGCGCGATTCAGCGTGCGTTGATCGAAATCCAGGAGAACCTGCCGCAGCGCTTGCATGGGCGGCTCGAGGATTTGTTGCCTTGAGCCTGGCGCTGGCTTCATCGCCGGCAAGCCGGCTCCTGCGGGTGGCGGGCCCTGACAGGAATTTGGGCATACCGCCCACGAAGTGCTTAAATGTGACCGCTTGGTCTGCGTCTCCATCCAAGTGTTCAGATTGCGCGCCTGGCCCAAGGCCTGGCGCACCCTATCCGACGACAAGATCATAAGGGCTTGTTCAATGTCTGCATCCCTCGCATTCGTCTTTCCCGGCCAAGGTTCCCAGTCGCTGGGCATGCTCGCCGAACTCGGCGCCGAAAAGCCGGTGATCGTCGAGACCTTCAAGGAAGCTTCCGAGGCCCTGGGCTACGACCTGTGGAAACTGGTCCAGGAAGGCCCAGAAGAACAACTCAACCAAACCGACAAGACCCAGCCGGCAATCCTCACTGCCTCGATCGCCCTGTGGCGCCTGTGGCTGGAAGAGGGCGGCGCGCAGCCGGCCTTCGTTTCCGGCCACAGCCTGGGTGAATACAGCGCGTTGGTCGCCGCTGGCAGCCTGTCCCTCAAGGACGCCGTGCGCCTGGTCGAGCGCCGTGGCCAGTTGATGCAGGAAGCGGTGCCGGCCGGCCATGGTGCCATGGCTGCCATCCTCGGCCTGGACGACGCCGTGGTGGTCGAGATTTGCGCTGAAGCGGCCGAAGACGAAGTGGTCAGTGCGGTCAACTTCAACTCCCCGGGCCAGGTGGTCATCGCCGGCAACAAGGCTGCGGTAGACCGTGCCATGGAGCTGTGCAAAGCCAAGGGCGCCAAGCGTGCCCTGCCGCTGGCGGTCAGCGTGCCGTCGCACTGCGCCCTGATGAAGCCTGCGGCCGAGCGTTTTGCCGAGTTCGTCAACGCCATCGACTGGAAGGCCCCGCAGATCCCGGTGGTGCAGAACGTCAGCGCCGCCATCGCCGCCGACCTCGACGCCCTCAAGCAGGACCTGCTGGCGCAGCTGTACCAGCCAGTGCGCTGGGTCGAGTGCGTGCAGGCCCTGGCCGCGCGCGGCGCGGTCAACCTGGTCGAGTGCGGCCCGGGCAAGGTCCTGGCTGGCCTGAACAAGCGTTGCGCCGACGGCGTGACCACCTACAACCTCAACACCCCCGACGCCGTCGCCGCCACCCGCGCGGCGCTGGCCTGAATCTGGAGACGCTTGCATGAGCCTGCAAGGTAAAGTTGCACTGGTGACCGGCGCCAGCCGTGGCATCGGCCAAGCCATCGCCCTCGAGCTGGGCCGCCAGGGCGCCATCGTGATCGGTACCGCCACTTCGGCGTCCGGCGCCGAGCGCATCGCCGCCACCCTGAAAGAGCACGGCATTGCCGGCACCGGCATGGAGCTGAACGTGACCAGCGCCGAGTCCGTCGACGCAGTACTGGGCGCCATCGGCGAGCAGTTCGGCGCACCGGCCATTCTGGTCAACAACGCCGGCATCACCCGCGACAACCTCATGCTGCGCATGAAGGACGACGAGTGGTTCGACGTGATCGACACCAACCTGAACAGCCTCTACCGTCTGTCCAAGGGCGTGCTGCGTGGCATGACCAAGGCCCGTTGGGGTCGTATCATCAGCATCGGTTCGGTCGTCGGTGCCATGGGCAACGCCGGCCAGGCCAACTACGCCGCCGCCAAGGCAGGCCTGGAAGGCTTCAGTCGCGCCCTGGCGCGTGAGGTGGGTTCGCGTGGCATCACCGTCAACTCGGTGACCCCGGGCTTCATCGACACCGACATGACCCGCGAGCTGCCAGAAGCGCAGCGTGAAGCCCTGCAGACCCAGATTCCGCTGGGCCGCCTGGGCCAGGCCGACGAGATCGCCAAGGTGGTTTCGTTCCTGGCATCCGACGGTGCAGCCTACGTGACTGGCGCCACCGTGCCGGTCAACGGCGGGATGTACATGTAAAAACCGCAATGCGATGTGACGGATTGCTTCAAAAAACAGTCATACTGCGAGCCTAAAATCCGTTATAAAGCTGCAACCAGATTCCAGGCAATGGGTTAGGTGACCCGGCCGAAGGCGTGTTCCGCTTGAAAAGCAGGCGTCTTCCTATAAACTTGGTCACCGGCCAGCTGCCTGACATATGTCCATTAGGAGTGAAAACTAGGTATGAGCACCATCGAAGAACGCGTCAAGAAAATCGTCGCCGAGCAACTGGGCGTCAAGGAAGAAGAAGTGACTGCTGAGAAGTCCTTCGTCGACGACCTGGGTGCCGATTCGCTTGACACCGTTGAGCTGGTGATGGCTCTGGAAGAGGAATTCGAGACCGAAATCCCTGACGAAGAAGCCGAGAAGATCACTACCGTTCAAGCTGCCATCGACTACGTCAAAAACCACCAGGCTTAAGACGTTTCAGTCGACGCTTCTTGTCGGGGAAAACCGCACTGCCTTTGCCGGCGTGCGGTTTTTTCTTTGCAAGGACCGGGGTTTGCTGCCATTCCATTCGCCATGGCAAGTGCACTGGCAAGAAACTCTGTTATCAGGAAAGAGGAGAGTACTGTGTCGCGTAGACGCGTCGTGGTCACCGGTATGGGTATGCTGTCGCCACTGGGTACCGATGTGCCCAGCACCTGGCAGGGCATTCTGGCTGGCCGCAGTGGCATTGGTCCTATCGAGCATACGGACCTGTCTGCCTACTCCACCCGTTTTGGCGGCTCGGTGAAAGGTTTCGAGGTCGGGCAGTATCTCGACCAGAAAGAGGCCCGCAAGCTGGACCTGTTCATTCAGTACGGCCTGGCGGCCGGTTTTCAGGCGGTGCGTAACGCCGGCCTGGAAGTCACTGACGCCAACCGCGAGCGCATTGGCGTTGCCATGGGCTCGGGCATCGGTGGCCTGACCAACATCGAAGAAACCAGCAAGATCCTGCACGAGAAGGGGCCGCGCCGTATTTCGCCGTTCTTCGTGCCGGGCTCGATCATCAACATGATCTCGGGTTTTCTGTCGATCCACCTGGGTGTGCAGGGGCCGAACTACGCCATTGCCACCGCCTGCACCACCGGCACCCACTGCATTGGCATGGCCGCGCGCAACATCGCCTACGGTGAAGCCGACGTGATGATCGCCGGTGGTGCCGAAATGGCCGCCTGCGGCCTGGGCATGGGCGGCTTTGGTGCCTCGCGCGCGCTGTCCACCCGCAACGACGAGCCGACCCGGGCCAGCCGCCCGTGGGACAAAGGCCGTGATGGTTTCGTGCTGTCAGACGGTGCTGGCGCGCTGGTGCTCGAAGAGCTCGAACACGCCCAGGCCCGAGGTGCGACCATCTATGCCGAGCTGGTCGGCTTTGGCATGAGCGGTGACGCCTACCACATGACCTCGCCACCCGACACCGGCGAAGGCGCCGCCCGCTGCATGGCCAATGCCCTGCGCGATGCCGGCATCCAGCCTGAGCAGGTCAACTACATCAACGCCCACGGCACCTCGACGCCAGCCGGCGATGTGGCCGAAGTGGCAGCGATCAAGCGGGTGTTCGGCGAGCATGCCTACAAGCTGGCGGTGAGCTCGACCAAGTCGATGACCGGTCACCTGCTGGGCGCTGCCGGTGCGGTAGAGGCGATCTTCAGCGTGCTGGCGATCAACAGCCAGATGGCGCCGCCGACCATCAACCTCGACGAGCCCGACGAAGGCTGCGACCTGGACTTCGTTGCGCATGAAGCCCGCAGCATGCCGATCGACGTGGTGCTGTCCAACTCCTTCGGCTTTGGCGGAACCAACGGTTCGCTGGTGTTCCGCCGGTTCGCCGGCTGATGTTCAGCTGGGTCGATGGCCAGCCGGCCTCTGCACTCAACCTGCAGAATCGCGGCCTGGCCTATGGTGATGGCCTGTTCGAGACCATCGCCGTGCGTGGCGGCAGGCCCAGCCTGCTGTCGCTGCACCTCGAGCGCCTGGCGCTGGGTTGCCAGCGCTTGGGGCTTGAAGCCGACATCGCCCTGGTCGAGAGTGAGCTGCACCGCTACGCCAGCCTGCTGGGGGAGGGGGTCGCCAAGTTGATCCTCACCCGCGGCGACAGCCAGCGTGGCTACGCGCCGGCAGCCGGAGTGCCGGCCCGGCGCATTCTGCAGGGCAGCCCTTTGCCCGCCTACCCACAGACAAATGCCGAAACCGGCATCCGCTTGTTCCCTTGCCAGACCCGTCTTGCCCAGCAACCACTGCTGGCCGGCCTCAAGCACCTCAACCGCCTGGAACAGGTACTGGCCCGCGCCGAATGGCAGGACAGCGCTTGCGCCGAAGGCCTGATGCGCGATACCGACGGCCGGCTGATCGAGGGCGTGTACAGCAACCTGTTCCTGGTGCGTGATGGCGTGCTGCTGACCGCCGACCTGAGCCGTTGCGGCGTGGCCGGGGTGATGCGCGCTGCGCTGCTGCAACAGGCGCCGCTGCTGGGCATTAACGTGCAGGTGCGCGACCTGGTGCTCGAAGACCTGCAGCAGGCCGACGAAGTGTTCGTCTGCAACAGTGTCTATGGCATTTGGCCGGTGCGTGAATTCGGCGCGCTTGACTGGCCGGCGGGGCCGCTCACCCTTAAACTGCAGGCCGTTGCCCGTACGTTACTGGATACCTGAATTCGTGAGACGCAAATTCCTGCTGCTGCTGGAAATGGGTTTGATCCTGGCCGGCCTGGCACTGGGCTGGTCTGCCTGGAAGATCAACTCGGTCCTGGAGCAGCCTCTGCAAGTGGCGCAGGAGCGCCTGATCGAAGTGCCCAGCGGCACTACGCCCAACCGCATGTTCTACCGCATGCAGGGCGAAGGGCTGCTGGACGATGCCGTCTGGCTGCGCCTTTACTGGCGCTTCAACATGGCCGGCACCGCGCTGCATACCGGCGAATATCGCCTGACCCCCGGCATGACCGTGGGCCAGCTGTTCGATGCCTGGCAGCGTGGCGACGTGGTGCAGTACAACCTCACGTTGGTCGAGGGCTGGAACTTCCGCCAGGTGCGCGCCGCCGTGGCCAAGCACGAGAAGATCCGCCATACCCTCGACGGCCTGTCCGACAGCGAAGTGATGGACAAGCTCGGCCACACCGGCGTGTTTCCCGAAGGCCGCTTCTTCCCTGATACCTACCGTTTCGTGCGGGGCATGAGCGACGTCGAGCTGCTGCAGCAGGCCTACATGCGCCTTGAAGAGGTCCTGGCCAAGGAGTGGGCCTCGCGCAGCGAGGGGCTGCCATACCGCGAACCGTACCAGGCGCTGATCATGGCCTCGCTGGTGGAGAAGGAAACCGGCATTCCCCAGGAGCGTGGGCAGATCGCTGGCGTATTCGTGCGCCGCTTGCGCCTGGGCATGATGCTGCAGACCGACCCCACTGTGATTTATGGCATGGGCGAGCGCTACAACGGCCGCATCTCCCGCGCCGACCTGCGCGAGCCGACGCCTTACAACACCTACACCATGACCGGCCTGCCGCCCACGCCGATCGCCATGGTCGGCCGCGAGGCGATCCACGCAGCCCTCAACCCCAGCGACGGCTCGAGCCTGTACTTCGTCGCCCGCGGCGATGGCAGCCATGTGTTCTCCGACGACCTGGACGACCACAACAGCGCGGTGCGCGAGTTCCAGCTCAAGCGCCGGGCTGATTACCGTTCAAGCCCCGCACCCCAGGCGCAGCCCGGGGCAGGGGAGGCCGCGCCGGCCAGCGAGCCGGCGCCAGCCAACGAAGCACCCGCACCGGCCGATACGCCGGCCACCGAACAACAGTAAGGAACGCCTGTGACCGGCTTGTTTATCACCCTCGAAGGCCCCGAAGGCGCGGGCAAGAGCACCAACCGCGAGTACCTGGCCGAGCGCCTGCGCGAGCAGGGCGTCGATGTGGTCATGACCCGCGAGCCCGGCGGCACCCCGCTGGCCGAGCGTATTCGCGAGCTGCTGCTGGCCCCCAGCGATGAAAGCATGGCCGCCGACACTGAGCTGCTGCTGGTGTTCGCCGCCCGTGCCCAGCACCTGGCCGAGGTGATCCGCCCGGCGCTGGCCCGTGGCGCAGTAGTTTTGTGTGACCGCTTCACTGATGCCACTTACGCCTACCAGGGGGGCGGCCGCGGGCTGTCGGTCGAGCGTATTGCAACGCTCGAAACCTTCGTCCAGGGTGCGCTGCGCCCCGACCTGACGCTGGTCTTCGACCTGCCGGTGGAAGTGGGCCTGGCCCGCGCCGCCGCCCGCGGCCGCCTGGACCGCTTCGAACAGGAAGGCCAGGGCTTCTTCGAGGCCGTACGCGAGGCTTACCTGCAGCGCGCGGCGCAGCACCCGCAGCGTTACAGCCTGCTGGATGCCGCGCAGTCCCTGGAGGCGGTACAGCGTTCCATCGACGCGCTGCTGCCGGGCATCCTGGAGCGCTGCCGTGGCTGAGGCCTACCCCTGGCAGCAGGCACTTTGGCCGCAACTGGCCGGGCGCAGCCAGCACGCCCACGCCTACCTGCTGCACGGCCCGCAGGGCATCGGTAAGCGCGCCCTGGCCGAGCGCCTGATGGCGCGGTTGTTGTGCCAGCAACCCCAGGGCCTCGACGCCTGCGGCCAGTGCAAGGGGTGCCTGCTGCTGAAGGCCGGCAGCCACCCGGATAACTTCATCCTCGAACCTGAAGAAGCCGACAAGCCAATCAAGATCGACCAGGTGCGCGAGCTGGTCTCGTTCATCGTGCAGACGGCCCAGCAGGGTGGCCGCAAGGTGGTGCTGATCGAGCCGGTGGAGGCGATGAACATCAATGCGTCCAACGCCTTGCTCAAAAGCCTTGAGGAGCCTTCGGGCGACACCGTTCTGTTGCTGGTCAGCCACCAGCCCAGCCGTTTGCTGCCGACCATCAAGAGCCGCTGTCAACAGGTCGCCTGCCCGCAGCCAAGCCAGGCGCAAAGCCGCGCATGGCTGGCCGGCGCATTGCCTGAAAGCTGCGATGAAGAACGCGAGGAACTGCTGACCCTTGCGGCCGGCTCACCGCTGATGGCTGTCAATTTGCAGGCCCAGGGCGTGCGCGAACAGCGGGCGCTGGTGACTGACGGGGTGAAGAAGCTGCTCAAGCAACAGCAATCGCCCAGCCAGTTGGCCGAAGCCTGGAAGGACGTGCCGTTGCTGCTGCTGTTCGACTGGTTCTGCGACTGGTCGCACCTGGTGCTGCGCTACCAGTTGACCCAGGATGAGGACGGGCTGGGCTTGGCCGACATGCGCAAGGTGCTGCAGTACCTGGCGCAAAAGAGCCGCCCGGCCAAGGTACTGGAAATCCAGGCGTGGGTCCTGGAGCAGCGCCAGAAGGTGCTGGGCAAGGCCAACCTCAACCGTGTACTGCTGCTCGAAGCCATGCTCGCCCATTGGGTGCAGCTGCCGGGCCAGCGCTGATTTTCACCGTTACTTCATGTGTGCCGTATTCCCATGCTCGTAGATTCCCATTGCCACCTCGACCGTCTTGACCTTACTGCCCACCAGGGCTCCCTCGATGCCGCCCTGCAGGCGGCCCGGGAGCGGGGCGTGGGGCATTTTCTGTGCATCGGCGTCAGCGCCGAGAACGCCGGTGCGGTCAAGGCGCTCAGCGAGCAGTACGCCGATGTGGACTGCTCGGTAGGGGTGCACCCGCTGGACCTGGCGCCTGGGGAAACCCCGGCGCTGGACTGGCTGCTGCGCGAGCTTGCGCACCCGCATGTGGTGGCCATCGGCGAAACCGGGCTGGATTACCACTACGAGCCTGAGGCTGCCGAGTTGCAGCAGGCGTCCTTCCGTTTGCACCTGGAAGCTTCGCGGCAGACTGGCAAGCCTGTGATCGTGCATACCCGCGGGGCGCGGGCCGATACCCTGGCGCTGTTGCGTGAGGCCAGCTTGCCCCAGGCTGGTGTGTTGCACTGCTTCACCGAGGACTGGGAAATGGCCAGGGCGGCGCTGGACCTTGGCTATTACATCTCGCTTTCGGGGATCGTCACTTTCCGCAATGCCGATGCCTTGCGCGAGGTGGCCCGGCAGGTGCCGGTTGACCGATTGCTGGTGGAGACGGACTCGCCTTACCTGGCGCCGATTCCGCATCGGGGGAAGCCGAACTTGCCGCAGTATGTGCGGGAGGTGGCGGAGTATGTGGCTTCGTTGCGCGGGGCCAGTTATGAGCAACTGGCTGAGCAGACGACGGCGAACTTCAAGCGGTTGTTCCCGTTGGCTCGGGTTGGGTGATTAGCCTTTGAGTTGGTTGGTTGGTTGGTTGGTTGGTTGGTTGGTTGGTTGGTTTTGGTTTGTTTTGAAAGTTGTATGTGCATTCATTTGCTTTGGTGACGCTTATTCACCTTTCCGCCCTTACGGCGGGTCACTTTTTGAAGCATCAAAAAGTAACCAAAAAATGCTCGCTCCATTCATCCGGCCCCTGCGCTGCGCTCCGGGGTTCCCTCACTCCGGGCTTACTCCGGGGGTACGCGCCGACGGGCCGTCCCTGGCCCGATCGGCGCTCGACCGGCATCCATGCCGGTCGCCCCCCTACGCAATCCCTGCGTTCGGCCTCCTGAAGTCGCGAAGTTAGGGGCGGCGCCTACACTGGCGCAGCTAACCGCTAGTTGCCACCGTGGGATCTCAGGAATCGCCGGCAAGCCGGCTCCTACAGTTAATCGCGTTCCTCTGTAGGAGCCGGCTTGCCGGCGATAGGGCCCGAACTAACAACACATCAATAACAATCAAACCAACATACCAGCTGTTGATCTGGCTGTTGATCTGGCTGTTGATCTTGCTTCTAAGCGCGCAATAGCTCAGACAACACAAATCGCGACTTCAGGAGGCCGAGCGTAGGGATTGCGTAGGAGGGCGACCGGCATGGATGCCGGTCGAGTGCCGATCGGGCCAGGGACGGCCCGTCGGCGCGTACCTGCGGAGCAAGTCCGGAGCGAGGGAACCCCCGAAGCGCAGCGTAGGGGGCCGGATGATGGGAGCAGGGCGGCTTTGGTTACTTTGGCCGTCCAAAGTAACCCGCCGTAAGGGCGGAAAGGTGAAGAAAAGCCGTTATCTTCAATGAGTGCGCATACATCTCCCCAAGCAATCACTCTAAAGCCCCGAACCCGGCCCCCCAACCCCAGCCCAAAAAAAACCCGGGTTCTGGGGGGGGAATCCGGGTTAAGACCATTAGGAGTAAAACAAAGGTACGCGGTCCCTGGGCACCTTTATTGGCGCGCCACTTGGGGGGGATGCGCCGCGCCAACACTTCAAGTATTGGCCACCTTTGGCACTCTGCCAGCCACGATTGGTCGTTTTTTAAACAGATTTGGAATACGCCAGCCGCCTGTTGGGCCTTCGCTGCATGGCAACAAGGCGGATTGGCCTTTTATCCCGCCAAGTCGGCCCGAAATCATCATGAAACACAGACATGAGCGGAAGATCCGTGCAATTTGCCCCCACTTAGGCATAATAATCCGCTTCGATTGTCATCCCAGTCCTACCTATGCACAAAGAACCTCGTAAGGTCCGTGAATTTCGCCGCCGCGAGCAGGAGATCCTCGATACCGCGCTCAAACTGTTCCTCGAACAGGGCGAAGACAGTGTCACCGTCGAGATGATCGCCGATGCAGTCGGCATCGGCAAAGGCACGATCTACAAGCACTTCAAGTCCAAAGCCGAGATCTACCTGCGCCTGATGCTCGACTACGAGCGCGACCTGAATGAGCTGCTGCATTCGGCTGACGTCGACCGTGACAAGGAAGCACTGTCCCGCGCCTATTTCGAATTCCGCATGCGCGACCCGCAACGCTACCGGCTGTTCGACCGCCTCGAAGAGAAGGTGGTCAAGGGCAACCAGGTGCCTGAAATGGTCGAGCAACTGCACAGCATCCGCGCCTCCAACTTCGACCGCCTGACGCAGCTGATCAAAGGCCGTATCAGCGAAGGCAAGCTCGAGGACGTGCCGCCGTACTTCCACTACTGCGCGGCCTGGGCGCTGGTGCATGGCGCCGTGGCGCTGTACCACTCGCCGTTCTGGAGCAATGTGCTGGAAGACCAGGAAGGCTTCTTCCAGTTCCTCATGGACATCGGCGTGCGCATGGGCAACAAGCGCAAGCGCGACCCGGAACCTGCCAACTAAAGCGTTCGCTTGGGTGCTGGCCGGTTTTCGGTCGGCACTGCTTCCCGCGTGCTTCGCCGGCAAGGCTTGCAAAAACCTGATTTTTGAGTCAGGTTTCGCACGCCAGTACCTTCCATGCCGGAGTCACCCATGATCGTCGATCGTCAAGGCAGGCGCTTTCGCAACCTGCGCGTCAGCCTGACTGCTGCCTGCAACTACGCCTGCACCTATTGCGTGCCCGATGGCAAACGCCTGGTGGCGGCGCAGGACGAGCTGTCGGCAGACGCGCTGGTGCGCGGTGTGGCGTATCTGGTTGAAGCGGCTGGTATCGAGCGGCTGCGCATCACCGGCGGCGAGCCGCTGGTCAGCCCCCGCCTCGAAGGTTTTCTGGCCGGCGTCGCCAAGCTTGGTCTGGATGACATCAGCCTCACCACCAACGGGCAGTTGCTCGCGCGCAAGCTTGCGCTGCTGCAAGAGGCCGGTATCCGCCGCCTCAACGTCTCCCTCGACAGCCTCGACCCTGAGGCTTTCCGCCGGATCGCCCGGGGTGGGGACCTGGCCGGCGTGCTGGACGGCATGGAGCAGGCGAGGGCGGCCGGCATGGCGATCAAGGTCAACATGGTGCCCATGCGCGGGCACAACCTCGACCAGGTCGTGCCGCTGCTCGACTACTGCCTGGAGCGCGGCTTCGAGCTGCGCTTCATCGAGCTGATGCGCATGGGCCACTTGGCCCGCGACAATAACGCCTTCTTGCAGCAGTTCGTCAGCCTCGACCAACTGCTGGCACTGATCGGGCAACGCCATGCTTTTGAACAGGCGCAACGGCCGGTGGATGCCACGGCGCTGCGCTACCGCATCCCCGGCAAGGGGCACTTCGGGGTGATCGCCAACGAAAGCGTGCCGTTCTGCCGCGCCTGTTCACGCCTGCGCTTGTCCTCTACCGGCTGGTTGCACGGCTGCCTGTCGTCGAGCAACCGTCATTTTGTCGCCGATCTGTTCGACAAACCACGCCACCAGGCGCTGCCGGCCCTGCAGCGGCTGCTGGTGAGGGCCCTGGCAGACAAGCAGGACGTGGCGTTTTCCGGGGATGTGATGGTGATGAAGGTGATCGGCGGCTGACTCTGGCGCAAAAGCTGCATCTGCGCGGCTATTCGCCGGTTTTTCGTCACCGGCCACTGGAGGAAAGATGCGTAGCCTGGTCTTGCTGCTGGCGCTGATGGCGCTGGGCGGCTGCATGAATGTCAGCGATATGGGCGAAGGCGTCCGTTACCACATGAGCGATGCGGGCCTGCTGGACCACAGCGACACCACCCGGACCCTGTCGGTGCGCTTGCAACCCGATTCGTTCATCTTCATTGGCCAGGGCGCCTTCATGCCGCCGGGCAAGGGGCCGCTGCCGAAGCAGAATGCCGTGGCCGAGGAGGCCTTCAAGAGCTTCGTCGAGTACTTCCCGCTGGTGCGCCGCGCCCAAGGGCCGCTGGGTCTGGAGCAAGCCATCGCCGAAGCGCGTTCGGTGGGCGCCGACTATGTGCTTTACACCCGCTTTGCCCGCACCGACGACCGTATCGGCAATGGCGATGAATGGTACGACGAGCAGGCCGTTGACCGCCTGGGTTGGGACAGCGGTGTGGTACAGATGATGCTGATCGAAACCAGCACCCGCTACCTGATCGACACCGCCCGCATCAAGAGCCGTGGCGGTTTGTTGACGTTCCACGACAACACCCCCCAGGATTTGCTTGGCGCGCCCATGCGCGAGTACGCTCGTAGCCTTCTGGGCATGAGCCGCTGAGCGAGTACGCAATGACTGAAACCGGCAAGGCCAACGATCTTCTGGCGCAAATTCCCAAGGCAAAAGGGCTGCCCCCGGTGCATCTGTGGAACCCGGGCTTCTGCGGTGACATCGACATGCGCATTGCCCGGGACGGTACCTGGTATTACCTGGGCACGCCCATCGGGCGCAAGCCGATGGTCAGGTTGTTCTCCACCATCATCCGCCGCGATGGCGATGACTACTTTTTGGTTACTCCGGTGGAGAAGGTCGGCATCAAGGTCGACGATGCGCCGTTCGTGGCGGTGCTGCTGGATGTGCAGGGGCACGGCGAGCAGCAGGTGCTGCGCTTTACCAGCAATGTCGAGGATCAGGTCGAGGCCGGCCCTGAACACCCGCTGCGGGTGCAAACCGACCCGGCCACGGGTGAACCTGCGCCGTACATACTTATGCGCAGCAACCTCGAGGCGCTGATTCACCGCAATGTGTTCTACCAACTGGTGGAGCTGGCCGTGCCGCGCGAGATCGACGGCGAGCAGTGGCTGGGGGTGTGGAGCCAGGGCGAGTTCTACCCGATCGGGCGCGATGCCTGACGCCTCGCAGCGATGCTCAAACACCAGGGGCGACGCGATCCCTGTGGGAAGCGGCCTTGTGTCGCGATGGGCTGCAAAGCAGCCCCGGCAATGCTATGTGATACACAGATTTTGGGGCTGCTGCGCAGCCCATCGCGACACAAGGCCGCTTCCCACAGGAAGCGAGTTGAGTCCTGGGGCAGGGGGCAACTCCCCATCGGCCTCCTGCTTTTTCCCCGAATTGGCCATTTGTAACCCACGCCCCGGCGCTTAACCTGAAGCCATACCCGCTCAGGAGAACCGCCATGCGTCGCCTTCATGTACTCGCCCTCACCATCCTGCTCGCACCTTTGACCCACGCCTGGGCCCACGCTGATGCCGCCGACCAGGTGCGCATCCTGCAAGAGCAGGCTCCCTTCAACGCCCCCGGCAAGAAGGCTGTGATGCTGACTGTCAGCTACGCTCCCGGCCAGGCCTCGCCTGCCCACCAGCACCCTGGTGCAGTGATGGCCTACGTGCTGGAAGGGGCGGTAACCTCCAAGCTCAACGACGAACCGGAGCATACCTACAAGGCCGGAGAGTTCTGGTACGAGGCGCCCGGTACCGTGCACAGCATTTCGCGCAATGCCAGCAAGAGCGCCCCGGCCAAGTTGCTGGTATGGAGCCTGGTGGAGGAGGGCAGGCCGGTCACCGAGCCCCTGGCCAAACCCTGAATCGCAGGCATTAAAAAACCTCCAGTGCTTGCGCGACTGGAGGTTTTCAGTGTTTGGCTCCGCGACCTGGACTCGAACCAGGGACCCAATGATTAACAGTCATTTGCTCTACCGACTGAGCTATCGCGGAATCTGCCGGTATCTTACTCAACGCGTGGGGGAAGTCAAGCTTCCCCCATTGCAATCAAGTAGTTACAGCACTTCGACGATGGCTTTGGTGACCACGTGGATGTTGCTTTGATTCAGCGCGGCCACTGCAATACGGCCGGTGTCCAAAGCGTAGATGCCGAACTCGTTCTTCAGGCGGGCGACCTGCTCAACGGTCAGGCCCGAGTAGGAGAACATGCCCACCTGGCGGCCGACGAAGCTGAAGTCGCGGTTGGCGCCATACTCGGCCAGCAACTGGACCATCTGCTTGCGCATGCCGTGGATACGGGTGCGCATTTCGCCCAGCTCGGCTTCCCACATCTGGCGCAGCTCGTCGCTGTTCAGCACGGTGGCGACGATGGTCGCGCCGTGGGTTGGCGGGTTGGAGTAGGTGGTGCGGATCACGCGCTTGACCTGCGACAGCACGCGGGTGCTTTCGTCTTTCGAGCCGGTGACGATCGACAGCGCGCCGACGCGCTCGCCGTACAGCGAGAACGACTTGGAGAACGAGCTGGAAACGAAGAACTCCAGGCCCGACTCGGCGAACAGGCGTACAGCGAAGGCGTCTTCGGCGATGCCGTCGCCAAAGCCCTGGTAGGCCATGTCGAGGAACGGTACGTGGCCCTTGGCCTTGACCACTTCCAGCACGTTTTTCCAGTCGTCCAGGGTCAGGTCGACGCCGGTCGGGTTGTGGCAGCAGGCGTGCAGTACCACTACCGAGCCTGCCGGCAGGGCGTTGAGGTCTTCGAGCATGCCGGCACGGTTGACGCCGTTGCTGGCCGCGTCGTAGTAGCGGTAGGTCTGCACCGGGAAGCCGGCGGACTCGAACAGCGCGCGGTGGTTTTCCCAGCTTGGGTCGCTGATGGCGACTACGGCGTTGGGCGACAGGCGCTTGAGGAAGTCGGCACCGATCTTCAGTGCGCCGGTACCGCCGACAGCCTGAACGGTGACCACGCGGCCGGCGGCCAGCAGTGGCGATTCTGCGCCGAAGATCAGCTTTTGCACGGCCTGGTCGTACTGGGCGATACCGTCGATCGGCAGGTAGCCGCGCGAAGCGTGCTGGGCAGCGCGCTGGGTCTCGGCTTCGATCACGGCGCGCAGCAGCGGAATGCGGCCTTCCTCATTGCAGTAGACGCCAACGCCCAAGTTTACCTTGTCGGTACGTGGGTCGGCGTTGAATGCTTCGTTGAGGCCCAGGATGGGGTCGCGGGGTGCCAGCTCGACAGCGGAAAACAGGCTCATTGTTACCTTGGCTCTGATAGGAGAGTGATAGGGGTTGCCACGCTCCAGCCGAATGCACTGAAGCGGTGCACAAACGGGGAGTCAGTATAGTGATACCGCCCGGTCACTGCGACAGTCTGGCGCAGCTTTTACCGCTGTTTGCGCAAATATTTTTCGACCATTGGTCGAATTGCCCGGTCCATTGCAATACCCGCTCACAGCCGGGGCTTGAAAGGCGCGCCCGACGGGCGCATTTGGGTATAGACTACTGGCTAAATTTACAGTTGCTGCGGCACCCGCGAGGTTTGTCATGTCCGAGTTCCAGCTCGTCACCCGCTTCCAGCCGGCCGGCGATCAGCCCGAGGCCATCCGCCAGATGGTCGAGGGCATCGACGCCGGCCTTTCGCACCAGACGCTGCTCGGGGTGACAGGTTCGGGCAAGACCTTCAGCATCGCCAACGTCATCCAGCAGGTGCAGCGCCCGACCATGGTGCTGGCGCCCAATAAAACCCTGGCCGCGCAGCTGTATGGCGAGTTCAAGGCATTCTTCCCCAACAACGCCGTCGAGTACTTCGTCTCTTACTACGACTACTACCAGCCAGAAGCCTATGTGCCGTCGTCGGACACCTTCATCGAGAAGGACGCCTCGATCAACGACCATATCGAGCAGATGCGCCTGTCGGCGACCAAGGCGCTGCTGGAGCGGCGCGACGCGATCATCGTCACCACCGTGTCGTGCATCTACGGCCTGGGCAGCCCCGAGACTTATCTGAAAATGGTCCTGCACGTCGACCGCGGCGACAAGCTCGACCAGCGCGCCCTGCTGCGCCGCCTTGCCGACCTGCAGTACACCCGCAACGAGATGGACTTCGCCCGCGCCACCTTCCGCGTGCGTGGCGATGTCATCGACATCTTCCCCGCCGAATCCGATCTTGAAGCCATCCGCATCGAGCTGTTCGACGACGAGGTGGAGAACATCGCCGCCTTCGACCCGCTCACCGGCGAAGTCATCCGCAAGTTGCCGCGTTTCACCTTCTACCCCAAGTCCCACTACGTTACCCCGCGGGAAACCCTGGTCGAGGCCGTGGAGGGCATCAAGGAAGAGCTCAAGGACCGCCTGGAGTACCTGCACAAGCACAACAAGCTGGTGGAGGCCCAGCGCCTGGAGCAGCGCACCCGCTTCGACCTGGAAATGATCCTCGAGCTTGGCTACTGCAACGGCATCGAGAACTACTCGCGCTACCTTTCCGGGCGCCCGGCCGGTGCGCCGCCGCCCACGCTGTACGACTACCTGCCGGCGGACGCGCTGTTGGTGATCGACGAGTCCCACGTCAGCGTGCCGCAGGTGGGGGCCATGTACAAAGGTGACCGCTCGCGCAAGGAAACCCTCGTGGAATACGGCTTCCGCCTGCCGTCGGCACTGGACAACCGGCCCATGCGTTTCGATGAGTGGGAGTCGGTCAGCCCGCAGACCATCTTCGTCTCCGCTACCCCCGGCCCCTACGAGGGCGAACACGCCGGCCGCGTGGTCGAGCAGGTGGTGCGCCCCACCGGCCTGGTCGACCCGCAGGTTGAGGTGCGCCCGGCGCTCACTCAGGTGGACGACCTGCTGTCGGAGATCGGCAAGCGCGTGGCCCTGGGCGAGCGGGTACTGGCCACCACGCTGACCAAGCGCATGGCCGAGGACCTTACCGATTACCTGGCCGACCATGATGTGCGAGTGCGCTACCTGCACTCGGACATCGACACCGTTGAGCGCGTCGAGATCATCCGCGACCTGCGCCTGGGTACCTTCGATGTGCTGGTGGGCATCAACCTGCTACGCGAGGGCCTGGATATGCCCGAGGTGTCGCTGGTGGCTATTCTCGACGCCGACAAAGAGGGCTTCCTGCGCTCCGAGCGCTCGCTGATCCAGACCATCGGCCGCGCCGCGCGCAACCTCAACGGCAAGGCGATTCTGTACGCCGACAACATCACCGGCTCCATGCAGCGTGCCATCGACGAGACCGAGCGCCGGCGTGACAAGCAGGTGGCGTTCAACCAGGCCAACGGCATCGTGCCCAAGGGTGTTGTCAAGGACATCACCGACATCATGGAGGGCGCCACCGTGCCTGGTGCGCGCAGCAAGAAGCGCAAGGGCCAGGCCAAGGCAGCCGAGGAGGCTGCGCGTTACGAGGCCGAACTGCAGACCCCGGGCGAGATCACCAAGCGCATCAAGCAACTGGAAGACAAGATGTTCCAGTTCGCCCGCGATCTGGAGTTCGAAGCTGCCGCGCAACTGCGCGACGAGATTGGCAAGCTGCGCGAGCGCCTGATCGCCAGCTAAACCATGACGCTACCCCTGTAGGAGCCGGCTTGCCGGCGATAGGGCCAGCAGCCGTTAAGGCGTTTGCAGGCCCGGCCTCATCGCCGGCAAGCCGGCTCCTACAGGTACAGCATGGACTGAAGGCTACGAGATCCCTGTAGGAGCGGGCTTGCCCGCGATGAGGCCGGTGCAGGCTGGACATCTCTATTGCCTTTACTGGCCCTATCGCCGGCAAGCCGGCTTTTACAAGGGCTCAATGGGCTTCGCCTGCCTTCAACCCCTGCGGTAACCTGCGGGTCAGCAACACCGCCACCATGCTCACCGCCAGGCCAATGCCGACGAAGTGGAAGGCGTCGTTGTAGGCCATGATCATCGCCTGCTGGTGGGTGATTTCGCTCAGCTTGCCCAGCGCCGCGCTGTCGCTGCCCAGGCGCTCTGTCAATTGCGCCAGGCGCTCGGCCACTTGGGGGTTGGTTGGTACCACGGCCTCACGCAAATAGTCGAAATACACCTTGCCCCGGGCATCCAGTAGTGTCGCCAGCAGGGCGATGCCGATGGCGCCGCCCAGATTGCGCAGAATGTTGAACAGGCTAGAGGCGGAACCTGCGTCCTGCGGCTGGATGTACGCCGTGGCGATCAGCGAAATGGTCACCATGATCATCGGCTGGCCAAGGGCGCGGATGATCTGGATCTGGTTGAACTGCGGGCCGGCGAAGTCCGGGTTGAGCACCCCCGAGCTGAAACTGGCCACGCCAAACAGGCAAAAGCCCAGGGCGCAAAGCAGCTTCGGCGAGATCACCTTCATCAACTGTGGCACCAGCGGTATCAGAAACAACTGCGGGATGCCCATCCACATGATCACCTCGCCGATCTGCAGGGCGTTGTAGCCCTGGATCTGCGCCAGGTACAGCGGCAGCAGGTAGATCGAGCCGTACAAGCCCACGCCCATGCCCAGGCTGGCGATGCTCGACAGCCCGAAGTTGCGGTTGCCAAGAATGCGCAGGTTGATCAGTGGATTGGCCCGCGACAATTGCAAGATCACGAACAGAATCAGGCTCAGCAGGGCGACACTGCCCAGGCTGACAATAAGGCTCGACTCCAGCCAGTCCTTGCGGTGGCCCTCTTCAAGGAACACCTGCAGGCAGCCCAGCCCCAGCCCCAGGGTGATGATGCCGGCGTAGTCGGTGCTTTTCAGCAGTTCCCAATGGGCTTCTTTCTTTTCCAGCCCGTACAGCAGCCCGGCGATCATCACCAGCCCCGGCGGGATGTTGATATAGAAAATGTATTCCCAACCCCAGTTCTCGGTCAGCCAGCCACCCAGCGTCGGGCCGATGGAGGGGGCGAAGGTGGCCGTCATGGCGAACATCGCCATGCCCTTGGCGCGGTGGTGCTCGGGCAGTTTGATCAGGGTGAGGGTAAAGGCCAGCGGGATCAGTGCGCCGCCGGTGAAGCCCTGCAGGGCGCGGAACACGATCATGCTCTCGAGGTTCCAGGCCATCGAACACAGCAAGGATGACGCCAGAAAGCCCAGCGACACCCACACTGCCAGGCGCCGTGCCGACAGCAACTGCACCAGCCAGGCGGTGAGCGGGATCATGATGATCTCGGCCACCAGGTACGAGGTGGAAATCCACGAGCCTTCTTCCAGCGTGGCCGACAGCGCGCCCTGGATATCCTTGAGCGAGGAGTTGGTGATCTGGATGTCCAGCACCGCCATGAACGCGCCGAGCATCACGCTCATCACCGCGATCCAGTCGCGCCGGGTCGGCTCGGCGCTGGGGCGCAGCAGTTGGTCACCGGCCATCGTTGCTCTCGTCGCGCAGGTCGACGGTGGCGGTGACCGACATGCCCGGGCGAATGCGGCCATGCAGCGGGTTGTCGGCGGCGAATGTCAGCTTCACCGGGATGCGCTGCACCACCTTGGTGAAGTTGCCGGTGGCGTTGTCTGGCGGCAGCAGGCTGAATTGCGCGCCGGAGGCGGCGAACAGGCTTTCGACGCGGCCTTCGATGGGGCTGTCGGGGTAGCTGTCGAACACCAGCTCGGCGCGCTGGCCGGGGTGCATCTTGCCGATTTGGGTTTCCTTGAAGTTGGCCTGCACCCAGATGTCTTCGTCGGGCACCACGGACAGCAGGTAGGCGCCGGCCTGCACCACCTGGCCATTGCGCGCGCTGCGCTGGCCGATGGTGCCGCTGATGGGTGCGCGGATTTCGCAGCGGGTCAGGTTGAGCTCGGCCTGGGCCAGGTCGGCGCGGGCATTGGCGATCTGTGCATCCAGGCGCTTGAGTTCGGCGCTCAGGGCATCGACCTGCTGGCGCTGGCCCTTGAGGTCGGCCTGGGCCTTGTCTACCTGCGAGCGGGCGACGTGGCTTTCTGCCGAGAGGGTAGTGACCCGTTCTTCGGAAACGAAGCCGGGCTTGCGCAGCGCCTGGGCGCGGTTCAGGTCCAGCTGCGAGCGGTCCAGGGTGGCCTGGTTGGCCGCTACCTGGGCCTGGCCTGCGGCAATCAGGCTGCCTTGCTGGGTAAGGCGGCTCTGCGCTTGCACAAGTTCTGCTTCGCGGGTGGCCAGTGCGGCGCGGGCGCGGGCCACGGCCAGTTCGAAGTCGGCCACCTCCAGGCGTACCAGCAGGTCGCCCTTGTTCACGTGCTGGTTGTCTTCCACCTGTACCGCGTCGATGCGTGCCCCGAGCTGGCTGGAGATGCGGGTGATTTCGCCCTGGACGTAGGCGTTGTCGGTGCTCTCGAAGAAACGCCCCTTGAAATACCAGTGGGCCAGGAAGGCGAGGCCGACCAGGGCGACCAGGGTGATGAAGACCAGCAGGCGACGTTTGAGTTGGGCAGGCATGGGGACTATGGTTCCAGAAATGTAAGCAAATTTAACAGTGACCGGCGGTCACGTCACAAGTGGCAATAGCGCCATAGCTGGAGCCCGGTGCCCGCTCCCTGCTAACATCCCGCCTTTGTTTCAATCTTCGTTCGAGACTCCCATGACCACCGTTCGCACGCGTATCGCGCCATCGCCCACCGGCGACCCCCATGTCGGCACCGCCTACATCGCCCTGTTCAACTACTGCTTTGCCAAGCAGCACGGCGGTGAGTTCATCCTGCGTATCGAAGACACCGACCAGTTGCGCTCCACCCGCGAGTCGGAGCAGCAGATCTTCGACGCCCTGCGCTGGCTGGGTATCGAGTGGAATGAAGGCCCGGACGTCGGCGGCCCGCACGGCCCGTACCGGCAGAGCGAGCGTGGCGAGATCTACGCCAAATACGCCAAGGAGCTGGTCGATGCCGGCCACGCGTTCTATTGCTTCTGCACCGCCGAAGAGCTGGAGCAGATGCGCGCCGAGCAGATGGCCCGCGGCGAAACCCCACGCTACGACGGCCGCGCATTGCTGCTGAGCGACGAAGAAGTCCAGCGCCGCCTGGCCGCCGGCGAGCAGCACGTGATCCGCATGAAGGTGCCGAGCGAAGGCATCTGCGTGGTGCCGGACATGCTGCGTGGTGATGTCGAGATCCCGTGGGACCGCATGGACATGCAGGTGCTGATGAAGAACGACGGCCTGCCGACGTACTTCCTGGCCAACGTGGTCGACGACCACCTGATGGGCATCACCCACGTGCTGCGCGGCGAAGAGTGGCTGCCGTCGGCACCCAAGCTGATCAAACTGTACGAGTACTTCGGCTGGGAGCAACCCAAGCTGTGCTACATGCCGCTGCTGCGCAACCCCGACAAGTCCAAGCTGTCCAAGCGCAAGAACCCGACCTCGGTCACCTTCTACGAGCGCATGGGCTTCATGCCCGAGGCGATGCTCAACTACCTGGGCCGCATGGGCTGGTCGATGCCCGACGAGCGCGAGAAGTTCTCCCTCGCCGAAATGGTCGAGCACTTCGACCTGTCGCGCATCTCCCTGGGCGGGCCGATCTTCGACATCGAGAAGCTCAGCTGGCTGAATGGCCAGTGGCTGCGTGAACTGCCGGTTGAAGAGTTTGCCGCGCGGGTGCAGAGGTGGGCGTTCAACAGCCAGTACATGATGCAGATTGCCCCGCATGTTCAGGGCCGGGTCGAGACCTTCAGCCAGATCGCCCCGCTGGGCGGTTTCTTCTTCGAAGGCGCGTTGAAGCTGGACGCCAAGCTGTTCGAAAGCAAAAAGCTGTCGGCCGACCAGGTGCGTCAAGTAGTGCAGTTGATCCTGTGGAAGCTCGAGAGCCTGCGCCAGTGGGAGAAAGAGCGCATCACCGGCTGCATCCAGGCGGTGGTCGAAGCGCTGGAGCTCAAGCTGCGTGACGCCATGCCGCTGATGTTCGCCGCCATCACCGGGCAAGCCAGCTCGGTGTCGGTGCTCGATGCCATGGAAATCCTCGGCCCCGACCTGACCCGTTACCGCCTGCGCCAGGCCCTGGACCTGCTGGGTGGTGTGTCGAAGAAAGAAAACAAGGAATGGGAAAAGCTGCTGGCGAACATTGCCTGAGCCAGCTATCGCTGCCCCTGTAGGAGCGGCCTGGTGTCGCGAATGGGCCCGCAACGCGGTCCCACATTCTGTGCGTGACGCAGAATCGGCGGGGCCGCTTTGCGGGCCCATTCGCGACACAATGCCGCTCCTACAAGGGCGCAGTGCTCCGAGGCAGCAGGGCAGGGCGGTAAGTGATTGTTATCTGTGAAAAAAATTTTGAATAATTTCAAAAATTAGTTTGACAGCCCTGCAATCGGATCTTAATATGCGCCCCGTCCACAGCGATGAACGATAACGAAACGCCAGGCACCCAGCCAGCGCTTCGGTTCAAAGCGACATTGTGGGGCTATAGCTCAGCTGGGAGAGCGCCTGCATGGCATGCAGGAGGTCAGCGGTTCGATCCCGCTTAGCTCCACCAAATTCCGCTTGGCAATCAAGGTTGTCGAGCAAGACCGGGTCCAGCAACCGGGTCTTGAAGGTAAGAAGGTTCGTCCCCTTCGTCTAGTGGCCTAGGACACCGCCCTTTCACGGCGGTAACAGGGGTTCGAGTCCCCTAGGGGACGCCAGTTTTGCACAAGCGATGTTTCAACGCGTCGCTGGGCCGAGAGGCTAGAAATCCGGGGCTATAGCTCAGCTGGGAGAGCGCCTGCATGGCATGCAGGAGGTCAGCGGTTCGATCCCGCTTAGCTCCACCAATTTTGCCGCGTTTCACTCAGGTGGAACGGCACGAAGGTTACGTCCCCTTCGTCTAGTGGCCTAGGACACCGCCCTTTCACGGCGGTAACAGGGGTTCGAGTCCCCTAGGGGACGCCACTTTTACCCGCGTTTTGCGGGAGTTGAAAGGCTCATCATCAGATCGGTGAGCCTTTTGTTTTACTCGGGGCTATAGCTCAGCTGGGAGAGCGCCTGCATGGCATGCAGGAGGTCAGCGGTTCGATCCCGCTTAGCTCCACCAATTTTGCCGCGTTTCACTCAGGTGGAACGGCACGAAGGTTACGTCCCCTTCGTCTAGTGGCCTAGGACACCGCCCTTTCACGGCGGTAACAGGGGTTCGAGTCCCCTAGGGGACGCCATTTTTTACCCGCGTTTTGCGGGACTTATAAGGCTCATTCGCATATTGAATGGGCCTTTTGTTTTTTCTTGCTCCCTGAAAATCTGCCTGCCGATCAACGGCCGCAAGTTCTGCTTGCCATAAAATATTATAAGCATAATATGTCGATCATAATATTTTGAGGCAGGTGCCATGACCGACAAGAAGGCCAAGACCCGCGAACGCATCCTCGATGCCGCGCGCAGTGCGTTGATCCAGCAGGGGCCGGCCGAGCCCAGCGTCAGCCAGGTGATGGGCGCTGCGGGGCTGACGGTAGGTGGCTTTTACGCCCACTTCGACAGCAAGGACGAGCTGATGCTCGAGGCCTTCAGCCAGTTGCTCGCCGAGCGCCGCGCCTTGCTCGCCAGTGTCGACCCAAGCCTCGACGGTGCCGGACGCCGGGCCCTGGTGGCAGCGTTTTACTTGTCGCGCAAGCATCGCGACGCCGAAGTGCAGGCCTGCCCCATCCCCAACGCCCTCAGCGAAATGCAGCGCCTGCCAGAAAGCTTTCGCCAGGTACTGATCGAGCACATTGAGCTGATGACTGCACAAATGGTCGACCGCCCCGAAGAGATCGACAAGGCCCTGGCCGACTTCGCCCTGATGGTTGGCGGCCTGGCCGTGGCCCGCGCCCTGGGCGATGGCGAGCTGTCCGACCGCATCCTGCGCGCCGCAAAGTCGGCGATTATCTAACTCTGGAGCACGGCAATGACTACCCTGAGCTGGATTCGCGGCGTCAACGGCACCCTCGGCCACTTGGCCCCCGAACATGTCGCCGGGCGCATGCGCCGCGCCTTCATGACCCCGCGCAACCTGCCGCCCAGGCAGTGGGAGTTGCCGCTGCTGGGCAGGGCCGAGCGCATCACCCTGCGCTTTGGCCTGTCGGCGTTGCGCTGGGGGCAGGGGCCGACTGTGCTGTTGATGCATGGTTGGGAAGGGCGCCCGACCCAGTTCGCCGCGTTGATCGAAACCCTGGTTGCTGCCGGGCACACGGTGGTGTCGTTGGAGGGCCCGGCCCATGGCCGTTCGCCAGGCAGCCAGGCGCATGTCGTGCTGTTCGCCCGCGCCTTGCTGGAAGCTGCCGCTGAACTGCCGCCGTTGCGCGCAGTGATCGGTCACTCCATGGGTGGCGCCAGCGTGCTGCTGGCGTTGCAGTGGGGGCTGCGCGCGGAGGCAGCGGTAAGCATTGCCGCGCCGGCTCAACTGCTGGGCGTGCTGCGCGGCTTTGCCCGGCACCTGGGTTTGCCGGCACGGGCCAGGGCGGCGTTCATTCGCCAGGTCGAGCAGGATGTCGGCATGCAGGTGGCGCGCCTGGATGTCAGCGGCTATCAGCTCGACCTGCCGGGCCTGGTGGTGCACGCCCGTGACGACGCGCTGGTGCCGGCCAGTGAATCGCAGGTCATTCACAAGGCCTGGTTCGATAGCCGCCTGCTGCTGCTGGAGGAGGGTGGCCACCAGCGCGTGCTGGCCGACCCGCGGCTGGGCGAGGCAGTGCTGGAATTGCTCGCGCGCAGTACGCAGAACGCCCTGCGGACAGCCTGAGCCGTTACACAGCCCCTGTAAGAGCCGGCTTGCCGGCGATAGGGCCTGCACGTCGGGTGGAGATTTTTAAGCCTGCACCGGCCTCATCGCCGGCAAGCCGGCTCCTACAGGGTTTGCGTCTTGGTTGATACAAGCACTGGACATCGCCACCCCATGCCCGGCTAAATCCCTGTTTCTTTCAAGGAGCCGCTCATGACCTGGGATCTGGCAGCAGCACCCTTCATCATCGACCTGCGCGTCGGCAGCGAGGATATCGATGGCCTCGGCCATGCCAACAACGCGGTCTACGTCACCTGGCTCGAGCGCTGCGCCTGGCGCCACTCTCAGCGCCTGGGCCTGGACCTGGCCGAATACCGTCGCCTGGACCGGGCCATGGCCGTTGTGCGCCATGAAATCGACTACCTTGCCGCCGGCTACGAAAATGACGAGCTGCAACTGGCCACCTGGATCGTCGACTGGGACCAGCGCCTGCGCATGACCCGTCGCTTCCAGCTCAAGCGCCCGAGCGATGGCGTCACCCTGCTGCGCGCGCAAACCACCTTCGCTTGCATCGAGCTGTCCACCGGCAAGCCGCGGCGTATGCCGGCAGAGTTTCTCGAGGGCTACGGCCCGGCGCTGATCGGCAGCTGAAAACCGGCAGTTTTTTGCTAGACTGCCGCCTTTTTCGCCCCGAGACCCTGAAATGCAAATTGCCCTGGCCCCGATGGAAGGGCTGGTCGACAACATCCTGCGCGACGTCCTGACCCGGGTCGGCGGCATCGACTGGTGTGTCACCGAGTTCATCCGCGTCTGCGACCGCCTGCTGCCGGAGTCCTCGTTCGACAAGCTCGCCCCTGAGCTTCGCCAGGGCGCGCGCACCGCTGCCGGGGTGCCGATGCGTGTGCAACTGCTGGGTTCTGACCCGGTGTGCCTGGCCGAAAACGCGGTGTTGGCCTGCGAGCTGGGAGCGCCGGTGATCGACCTGAACTTCGGTTGCCCGGCCAAGACAGTGAACAAGTCGCGCGGTGGCGCGGTGCTGCTCAAGGAGCCCGAACTGCTGCACGCCATCGTGCACGAGGTGCGCCGCCAGGTGCCGGCGCATATCCCGGTCACCGCCAAGATGCGCCTGGGCTTCGACAGCCCGGACGGCGCGCTGGACTGCGGCATTGCCCTGGCCGAAGGCGGCGCCGAGCACCTGGTGGTGCATGCCCGCACCAAGGTCGAGGGCTACAAGCCGCCGGCGCATTGGGAGTGGGTGGCGCGGGTGCAGGATGTGGTCAAGGTGCCGGTGTTCGCCAATGGCGAAATCTGGACCGTCGACGACTGGCGGCGTTGCCGCGAGGTGAGTGGCGCCGAGCACATCATGCTCGGCCGCGGGCTGGTGTCATGCCCCGACCTGGCGTTGCAGATCGCCGCCGCGCGCGATGGCCGTGACTACCAGCCGATGAGCTGGTACGAGCTGCTGCCCTTGCTGCGCGAGTTCTGGCGCCAGGCCCAGGCCAAGCTGTCGCCGCGCTATGCACCGGGGCGCATGAAGCAGTGGATGGCGATGCTGACCCGCGCTTACCCCGAGGCGGTGGCGATGTTTGCCGAGCTGCGGCGCGAGGATGATTGTGCGCGGATCGGGGTGTTGCTGGGATGTCAGCAAGCAGCTGAGGCTGTTGTCGCCTGAATGGGCCTCATCGCGGGCTTGCCGGCGATGAGGCCGGTACAGGCAGCACAAGACAGTCGGCCCAATGAAGCAGTGCGATTGCATGGGTGGTTCGACGAAAATTTTTCATCGGCCCCTTGAAAGCGTTTCGCCCGGCCATATCTCTTGAGTACGCGATGCCGAAGTCGGGTCGCGTAGTGACTTAACTTGCTGAATCTCAGGAGTTCATGACCATGACTACCGCTTTCTCCCTCGCTCCACTGTTCCGCCATTCTGTTGGCTTCGACCGTTTCAACGACCTGTTCGAGTCCGCAGCCCGTAACGAGGCCGGTAGCAGCTACCCGCCCTACAACGTGGAAAAACATGGCGAAGACCAATACCGCATCGTGGTTGCCGCAGCCGGCTTCCAGGAGCAAGACCTCGACCTGCAGGTTGAAAAGGGCGTGCTGACCGTGACCGGCGGCAAGCGCGAAAACGCCACCGCCAGCGGTGTCACCTACCTGCACCAGGGTATCGCCCAGCGCGCCTTCAAGCTGTCGTTCCGCCTGGCGGACCACATCGAGGTCAAGGGCGCGGGCCTGGCCAACGGCCTGCTCAGCATCGAACTGCTGCGCGTGGTACCGGAAGAAGCCAAGGCCAAGCGCATCCCGATCAATGGCGAAAAGCCTGTGCTGAACTAAGTTCACGCGTATGAAAAAGGGCACCTTCGGGTGCCCTTTTTCGTTGCAGCTCAAGACGATACACCCCCCCCCCTGTAGGAGCGGCCTTGTGTCGCGAAAGGGCTGCGAAGCAGCCCCAGCGATCCATGCTGCAAAGCTGAAATCCTGGGGCTGCTTCGCAGCCCTTTCGCGACACGAGGCCGCTCCTACACGTGGCGCTCAATAATCCGCCGGCGCCTCCAGCAGCATCTGTCGAAACTCCGGCAGCGGCAGCGGGCGGCTGTGCAGGTAGCCCTGGTACAGGTGGCAACCCAAGCGCTCGAGAAACTCCAGCTGCTCGGTCAGTTCCACCCCTTCGGCAATTACCGCCAACTCCAGGCTGCGGGCCATGGCCACGATGGCGCGAACGATCTCGGCGTCGTTGGGGTCGATGGGCGCGTCGCGCACGAAGGTCTGGTCGATCTTCAGTGCATCCACCGGCAGGCGCTTGAGGTAGGTCAGCGACGAGTAACCGGTGCCGAAATCGTCCATGGCAAAGCTCACCCCGTAGCGCTTTAGCTCGCGCATCTTGCTGATGGTGTCTTCGAGGTTCTGGATGACGATACCCTCGGTGATCTCCAGCTTGAGCATGCGCCGCGGCAGGCGGTAGTCGTCCAGGCTGCGCAGCACCCGCTCGACGAAATCATTCTGGCGGAACTGCCTGGGGCTTATGTTCACGCACAGGCTGAAATCGTCGGCGTCGATCAGCCCGTCCTCGAGCATGCGCGCACAGGCGTCGCAGGCTTCGTCGAGGATCCAGCTGCCTACCTCGAGAATCAGGCCGCTTTCTTCGAGTACTTGAATGAACTGCCCTGGCGGCTGCTGGCCCAGTTGCGGGTGGTGCCAGCGCAGCAGCACCTCGGCACCGACGATGCGGTTTTCCCGGGCATCCACTTGCGGCTGGAAGTGCAGGGCCAGCTCGCCGCGGGCCAGGGCCAGGCGCAGGTCGCTTTCCATGCGCAGGCGCTCGCTGGCGGCCTTTTGCATGGTGGTGTGGAACAGCTGGGTGGTGTTGCGCCCGGAATCCTTGGCCCGGTACAGGGCAATGTCGGCGCGCTTGAGCAGGTCGGCCGGGGTGGCGCCATGGTCGGGGATCAGCGCCACGCCGATGCTCGGGGTCACCTGCAGGCGCTGGCCATCCAGCGACATGGGCTCGGCCAGCAGCTCGCGCAGGGTGTCGGCCAGCTCGCGTACCTTGCTTTCCACCAGCTCGCGGCTGCCGTCCAGCCCGCTCAGCAACACCACGAACTCGTCGCCGCCCAGGCGCGCCACGGTATCTTCCAGGCGCACGCTGGCCTCAAGGCGGGCGGTGATGATCTTGAGCACCGTGTCGCCCACCGGGTGGCCGAGGGAATCGTTGATGTGCTTGAAATGGTCAAGGTCCAGGAACAGCAGTGCACCGCGCAGGTTGTGGCGCTTGAGCAGGGCGATCTGCTGGCTCAGGCGGTCCATCAGCAGCGCGCGATTGGGCAGGTTGGTCAGCGGGTCGTGGTAGGCCAGGTGGCGGATCTGCGCCTGGGCGTTCTTCAGCAGGCTTACATCCCGCGCAGTCAGCAGCAGGCAGTCGGTCTCGTTGAGGCTGATCGGCTCCACTGATACCTCCACGGTAAGAATGTCGCCGCGCTTGTTGCGCCCGAGCATTTCACGGTGGTGCACCCGGCCATGCTCGCGCAGTTCGTTGAGCAGGGCGGCGCGTTGCTTGTTGTCGGCCCAGATGCCGACATCGAACACCGAGCGCCCGACCACCTCGGCGGCGCTGTAGCCGGTCAGGCGGGTGAAACCGTCGTTCACCTCCAGGTAGCGGCCGCTCTGGCGCTCGGTGATGGTGATGGCGTCGGGGCTGGAGTGGAAGGCCTTGGCGAACTTCTCTTCACTGGCCTTGAGCGCAGCTTCGGCGCGTTGCTGCTGGGTGATGTCGCGCAGGGTGGTGACGCTGCACGGCTGGTTGTCGACGCTGATCAGCCGGCTGGAGATCACGCAGGTCAGCGGCGTGCCATTGCGGTGCTTGATACCCACTGCGACGTTGCTCAGCGCCTGGTCGCGGATCACCCGCTCGATGCGCTGGGCGCGCTCGGCAGACTCGGCCCACAGGCCCAGTTCTTCGGCGGTGTGGCCGAGCACCTGTTCGGCGCTCCAGCCGAAGGTCTGGCTGAACGCGGGGTTGATTTCGATGAACTGGCCGGTGTCCTGGCGGGTGACGCAGATCGGGTCGGGGCTGACCTGGAACAGGCTGGCGAATTTTTCTTCCGAGGCGCTCAGGCGCTGCTCGCGCTCCACCTGGTCGGTGATGTCGAGCAGGGTGCCGGCCATGCGCAGCGGGTTGCCCTGGTCGTCGCGGTACAGCCGGGCGCGGCTTTCGATATAGCGCGAGCCGCCGTTTTCCAGCTCGACCCGGTAGGTGATCTGGTAATTGCCCGCCGGCCCTTCGCGCAGGCTGCGGTAGGCGTGGCGCATGACCTCGCGCTCGTGGTCCGGCACACCCTCGAAAAACGCCTCGAACGATTCATGGAAGGGCACCGGGTCCAGCCCGTGCAACTGCGCCGCACGGGCCGAGCCATACAGCATGCCGCTGGGGATGTGCCAGTCCCAGGTGCCCAGCTGCGCCGAATCCAGCGCCAGGTCCAGGCGCTCCTGGCTGTCCTTGAGCGCCTGCTCGGCGCGCTTGCGCTCGGTGGTGTCGACGAAGGTGCTGATCAGGTAGGTGATACCCTCGAGCTCGATACCCTGGGTGCACAGGATGCCGTCATGGACCTTGCCGCTGGTGGCGCGGAACTGCACCTCCATGATCAGCGGCCCGCTGCCGGCGCGGGTGGCCTCCAGCACCTGGTAGCGCTGCTCGGGGTTGACCCACAGGCCCAGCTCGACGCTGGTCTTGCCCACCACCTGCGGGCCGGGCCAGCCGAACATGTCCTCGAAGTGCTGGTTGACCTCGATGATCAGGCCGTCGTGGCGGCGGGTCAGCAAAATGGCGTTGGGGCTGAGGTGGAACAGCGTGGCAAAGCGTTTTTCCGAGTTGATCAACGCGGTTTCCCGCTCGCGCTGGCGGGTGATCTCGCGAATCACCCCGATCATCTGTCGCCGGCCGTGGGCGTCATGGGTCAGGCTGCCGTTGATCTCCAGCCAGTGCATGCTGCCGTCCGGCCAGCGGATGCGGTGGCGCATGGCCTGTTCGATCGGTTCACCGTTGACCACCGCCTGGAACGCCTGGCGGGTGCGGGCGCGGTCCTCTTCGGGCAGCAGGTCGAGGTAGTCGACGTCGTTGGGCATCGGTCGCAGCGGGTCGAAGCCGAACAGCGCCTGGGTACCCCGCGACCAGCTGATGCGGCCACTGTCGATATCCCACAGCCAGGCGCCCAGGCGCGCACCGTTGAGCGCGGCCAGCAACTGCGGTGCATTCTGCCAGGCCTGTTCGGATTCCTGGGGGTCGGCCGCGGGAATGCGCGGCAGGCGCGGAAAGCGGTTTGCTGATTTGGGCATCGTTACCAGACCTTTGGCAGATAATGCGTCCCTGTAGCGTGAATGCCGCGCCGACGAGCGGTCAGTCGCACCCTGCGTGGCTGTCGAGCAGGGCCATGAAAGCCCTGGCCGCGTTCGACAGCGTACGTTCGGTGTGCAAAATGTAGCCTAGCTGGCGCGACAGCTGTATGCCGGGCAAGGCGATGGGCGCGACCTGCTCATCGAGCATAGTACGTGGCAGCACACTCCACGCCAGGCCAATGGAAACCATCATCTTGATGGTTTCCAGGTAGTTGGTGCTCATGGCGATGTTCGGTGTCAGGCCCTGGCTTTCGAACAGGCGCTGGACGATGTGGTGGGTAAAGGTGTTGCCGCCGGGGAATACCGCCGGGTGGCGCGCGACATCGGCCAGCGCCACGTTGCCGTCGCGTGCCAGCGGGTGCTCGGGGGCGGCGACGAAGTCCAGGGCGTCATCCCACACCGGGGTGGCGCGCACCAGGTGGTGCGGCTCCGGCGCCAGGGTGATCACGGCGATTTCCGCGCGGCCATGCAGAATTTCGTCGTAGGCCGCTTCCGAGTCCATGAACTGAATATCCAGCGCCACCGCCGGGTATTGGCGGGTAAAGGCGCGCAGCAGCGGCGGCAAGCGGTGCAGGCCGATGTGATGGCTGGTGGCCAGGGTCAGCCTACCGCTCACCTGCCCGGTGAGGTTGGTCAGTGCCCGTCGGGTATCATCCAGTACGTTGAGAATCTGGTAGGCGCGGGGCAGCAGGGCGCGGCCGGCCTCGGTCAGGGTCACTTCGCGGCCCAGGCGGTCGAACAGCCGTACGTCCAGTTGCTGCTCAAGCCCGGCGATGCGTTTGCTGATGGCCGGCTGGGTCAGGTGCAGGCGCTCGCCCGCCCCGGAGAAGCTGCCGGTTTCGGCGATGGCGATGAAGGCGCTGAGGTTGGCGAGGTCCATCGTTCGAATTCCTGATGGTTATGCAAAGCATGAAAATTATGAATTTGAGTTATTCAATCTATCGCCATAGCATCGTCCATACAAGCCAAGGGGTTTTTGGCATAGAAAGACGCTGATGAGGAACAGTCTGATGGCTGGCAAAACGCTCTACGATAAACTCTGGGACGCTCACGAGGTCAAGCGCCGCGACGACGGCTCATCCTTGATCTATATCGACCGTCACATCATCCACGAGGTGACCTCGCCCCAGGCCTTCGAGGGCCTGCGCCTGGCCAGCCGCAAGCCGTGGCGCATCGATGCCAACATCGCCACCCCCGATCACAACGTGCCGACCACGCCAGAGCGCAAGGGCGGTATCGAGGCCATCGTCGACCAGGTGTCGCGCCTGCAGGTGCAGACCCTCGATGAAAACTGTGACGAATACGGCATCGTCGAATTCAAGATGAACGACGAGCGCCAGGGCATCGTCCACGTCATCAGCCCCGAGCAGGGCGCCACCTTGCCGGGCATGACCGTGGTTTGCGGCGACTCGCACACCTCCACCCACGGCGCCTTCGGTGCCCTGGCCCACGGCATCGGCACCTCCGAGGTCGAGCACGTGCTCGCCACCCAGTGCCTGGTGGCCAAAAAAATGAAGAACATGCTGGTGCGCGTCGATGGCAAATTGCCTGCCGGCGTCACCGCCAAGGACATCGTGCTGGCCGTGATCGGCAAGATCGGCACCGCCGGCGGCAACGGCCACGCCATGGAGTTCGCCGGCAGCGCCATCCGCGAGCTGTCGATGGAAGGCCGCATGACCATCTGCAACATGTCCATCGAAGCCGGCGCCCGTGTCGGCCTGGTGGCCACCGACGCCACCACCGTCGCCTATGTCGAGGGCCGCCCGTACGCGCCAAAGGGCGAGGACTGGAAGCGCGCCGTCGAAGCCTGGAAAGACCTGGTTTCCGACGACGATGCGGTGTTCGACACCGTGGTCGAGCTCGATGCCGCCCAGATCAAGCCGCAGGTCAGCTGGGGCACTTCGCCGGAAATGGTCCTTGCCGTTGACCAGCGCGTGCCGGACCCGGCCGCCGAGGCCGACCTGATCAAGCGTGGCTCCATCGAACGCGCCCTCAAGTACATGGGGTTGAGCGCCAACCAGGCGATCACCGACATCAAGCTCGACCGCGTATTCATCGGCTCGTGCACCAACTCGCGCATCGAAGACCTGCGCGCCGCGGCGGATATCGCCAAGGGCCGCAAGGTTGCAGCGACCGTCAAACAGGCCATCGTCGTGCCGGGTTCCGGGCTGGTCAAGGCCCAGGCCGAGCGTGAAGGTTTGGACAAGATCTTCCTCGAAGCTGGCTTCGAATGGCGTGAGCCTGGCTGCTCGATGTGCCTGGCGATGAACCCGGACCGCCTCGAAAGCGGCGAGCATTGCGCCTCCACCTCCAACCGCAACTTCGAAGGCCGTCAGGGCGCCGGTGGCCGTACCCACCTGGTCAGCCCGGCCATGGCCGCGGCCGCCGCAGTGACCGGCCACTTCATCGATGTCCGCGAGTTGATCCAAGGGAGCGCAGCATGAAAGCCTTCACCCAGCACATCGGCCTGGTCGCCCCGTTGGACCGTGCCAACGTCGACACCGACCAGATCATCCCCAAGCAGTTCTTGAAGTCGATCAAGCGTACCGGCTTCGGCCCCAACCTGTTCGACGAATGGCGCTACCTGGACGTGGGCCAGCCCTACCAGGACAACAGCAAGCGCCCGCGCAACGAAGAGTTCGTGCTCAACCACGCCCGCTATCAAGGCGCCAGCGTGCTGCTGGCCCGCGAAAACTTCGGTTGCGGCTCCAGCCGCGAACACGCGCCATGGGCGCTGGACGAATACGGCTTTCGCAGCATCATCGCGCCGAGCTTTGCCGACATCTTCTTCAACAACAGCTTCAAGAACGGCTTGCTGCCGATCATTCTCGACGCCGCTGAAGTGGACGAGCTGTTCAAGCAGGTCGAGGCCAACCCGGGCTACCAGCTGACCGTCGACCTCGAAGCCCAGGCGGTGACCCGCCCGGACGGCAAGGTGCTGAAGTTCGAGATCGATGCCTTCCGCAAGCACTGCCTGCTCAACGGCCTGGACGACATCGGCCTGACCCTGCAGGACAGCGATGCGATCAAGGCCTTCGAAGGCAAGCACCGCGCCAGCCAGCCGTGGCTGTTCCGTGATGCCTGAGGTTTGTCGTTAGCAGTACTGGCCTCTTCGCGGGTCAAGCCCGCTCCTACAGGGAGAGGTGATACCTGTGTAGGAGCGGGCTTGCCCCGCGAATAGGCCGGAACAAGCAACAAAAAAACCAAAGGATTTCGATATGACCAGCACCACCCACACCGACGTGGTCCAGCGCCAGTTCGGCGAGCAGGCCAGCGCCTACCTCAGCAGCGCCGTGCACGCCCAGGGCAGTGAGTTCGCGCTGCTGCAAGCCGAGCTGCAAGGGCAGGGCAGCGCCCGTGTGCTGGACCTGGGCTGCGGTGCTGGCCATGTCAGTTTTCACGTCGCACCGCTGGTCGGTGAAGTGGTGGCCTATGACCTGTCGCAGTCGATGCTCGATGTGGTGGCCGCCGCTGCCAGCGAGCGCGGCCTGGCCAACATCCGCACCGAGCGCGGCGCCGCTGAACGCCTGCCGTTCGCCGATGCGTCGTTCGACTTCGTCTTCAGCCGCTATTCGGCGCACCACTGGAGCGACCTGGGCCTGGCCCTGCGCGAAGTGCGCCGGGTGCTCAAGCCGGGCGGGGTGGCTGCCTTCATCGACGTGATGTCGCCGGGCAGCCCGCTGCTCGACACCTACCTGCAAAGCGTAGAAGTGCTGCGCGACACCAGCCATGTGCGCGACTACAGTGCCGCCGAGTGGCAGCGCCAGGTCAGCGAGGCCGGCCTGCATGTGCGCAGCCACAGCCGCCAGCGCCTGCGCCTTGAGTGGCACACCTGGGTGGAGCGCATGCGCACCCCCGAGCCGTTGCGCGTGGCCATTCGCCAATTGCAGCAAGCCATGGGTGAGGAAGTGCGGCAGTATTACCAGATCGAAGCCGATGGCACCTTCAGCACCGACGTGCTGGTGTTGTGGGCTGAGCGTTGATTGTTTACGGCGGGGCCGAGCCGGCCGCGCCGCTTGAATGGATAGAGGAAAGCATGAGCAAGCAGATTCTGATTCTCCCAGGTGATGGCATCGGCCCGGAAATCATGGCCGAAGCGGTCAAGGTGCTGGAGCTGGCCAACGACAAGTTCCAGCTCGGCTTCAGCCTCGCCCACGACGTCATCGGTGGCGCTGCCATCGACAAGCACGGCGTGCCGCTGGCCGACGAAACCCTGGAGCGTGCGCGCCAGGCCGACGCCGTGCTGCTGGGCGCCGTGGGCGGCCCGAAATGGGACAAGATCGAGCGCGACATCCGCCCCGAGCGCGGCCTGCTGAAGATCCGTTCGCAACTGGGCCTGTTCGCCAACCTGCGCCCGGCCATCCTCTACCCGCAGTTGGCCGATGCCTCGTCGCTCAAGCCGGAAATCGTCTCGGGCCTGGACATCCTCATCGTCCGCGAACTGACCGGCGGCATCTACTTCGGTGCCCCGCGCGGCCAGCGCGAACTTGAGGGCGGTGAGCGCCAGGCCTACGACACCCTGCCGTACAGCGAAAGCGAAGTGCGCCGCATTGCCCGTGTCGGTTTCGACATGGCCCGCGTGCGCGGCAAGAAGCTGTGCTCGGTAGACAAGGCCAACGTCCTGGCCTCCAGCCAGCTGTGGCGTGAAGTGGTCGAAGACGTGGCCAAGGACTACCCGGACGTGGAGCTGAGCCACATGTACGTCGACAACGCGGCCATGCAGCTGGTGCGTGCGCCCAAGCAGTTCGACGTGATGGTCACCGACAACATGTTCGGCGACATCCTGTCGGATGAAGCTTCCATGCTCACCGGTTCCATCGGCATGCTGCCTTCGGCGTCGCTGGATGCCGACAACAAGGGTATGTACGAGCCATGCCACGGTTCGGCGCCGGACATCGCAGGGCAGGGCATAGCCAACCCGCTGGCGACCATTCTTTCGGTGTCGATGATGCTGCGCTACAGCTTCAACCAGCAGGCCGCCGCCGAGGCGATCGAGAAGGCCGTGAGCCTGGTGCTGGACCAGGGGCTGCGCACCGGTGACATCTTCTCTGAAGGTTGCCGCAAGGTAGGTACGCAGGAAATGGGCGACGCAGTAGTCGCAGCGCTGCGGAATCTGTAATCTCTCTGGCCCGCCACCAAAAACTCCCGGTGGCGGCCCACTTTTAGCAAAGGTGTAGTTGCGATGAAACGTGTAGGTCTGATCGGTTGGCGTGGAATGGTCGGTTCCGTGCTCATGCAGCGGATGCTCGAAGAGCAGGACTTCGACCTGATCGAGCCAGTGTTCTTCACCACCTCCAATGTAGGTGGCCAGGGTCCGAACGTGGGTAAGGATACTGCCCCGCTCAAGGACGCCTACAACATTGAAGAGCTCAAGACCCTCGACGTCATCCTGACCTGCCAGGGCGGCGATTACACCAACGAAGTCTTCCCCAAGCTGCGCGAAGCCGGCTGGCAGGGCTACTGGATCGACGCGGCCTCGTCCCTGCGCATGCAGGACGATGCGGTGATCATCCTCGATCCGGTCAACCGCAAGGTCATCGACCAGCAGCTGGACGCGGGCACCAAGAACTACATCGGCGGCAACTGCACCGTCAGCCTGATGCTGATGGGCCTGGGTGGCCTGTTCGAAGCGGGCCTGGTGGAGTGGATGAGCGCCATGACCTACCAGGCCGCCTCCGGTGCTGGTGCGCAGAACATGCGTGAGCTGATCAAGCAGATGGGCGCCACCCATGCAGCGGTCGCCGATGACCTGGCCAACCCGGCCAGTGCCATCCTCGACATCGACCGCAAGGTTGCCGAGGCCATGCGCAGCGAAGCCTTCCCCACCGAGAACTTCGGCGTGCCGCTGGCCGGCAGCCTGATCCCGTGGATCGACAAGGAACTGCCGAACGGGCAGAGCCGTGAAGAGTGGAAGGCCCAGGCCGAGACCAACAAGATTCTTGGCCGCTTCAAGAGCCCGATCCCGGTGGACGGTATCTGCGTGCGCATCGGTGCCATGCGTTGCCACAGCCAGGCGCTGACCATCAAGCTGAACAAGGACGTGCCGCTGGCCGATATCGAAGGCATGATCAGCCAGCACAACCCTTGGGTGAAGCTGGTGCCGAACCAGCGTGAGATCAGCATGCAGGAGCTGAGCCCTACCAAGGTGACTGGCACCCTGAACATCCCGGTTGGGCGTTTGCGCAAGCTGAACATGGGGTCGCAGTACCTGGGGGCCTTCACTGTGGGCGACCAGCTGCTGTGGGGCGCGGCCGAGCCGCTGCGTCGCATGCTGCGGATTCTGCTGGAGCGTTGATCGCTTTGGTTTGAGTGTTTGCTGTTGAAGAAACCCGTGCCATGGTGAGTGGTGCGGGTTTTTTTATTGGGGCTGGTGTTGAGTTGAGTTGAGTTGAGTTGAGTTTGGTTTGTTTTGGAAGTTGTATGCGCATTCATTATTTTTATTGACGCTTATTCACCTTTCCGCCCTTACGGCGGCTCACTTTTTGAGGGATCAAAAAGTAAGCAAAAAATCCTCGCTGGTATGACTCACCCACATAGGTGACAAATCAGTTCACGCACATAGGTAACAGTTTTTAACTGGCATGGTCGGTTTTTCGAGGGTCTGACCATGCCTTGGCGAGAGCTGAAACCTATGGACATGAAATTGCTTTTCATCGCGGACTATCTCCATGGGGCGCCTAGCTTCAGCGCCCTTTGCGAGGCCTACGAGATCAGTCGAAAGACCGGTTACAAATGGGTAGAGCGTTACGAGAACGATGGTCCGCCAGGCTTGGAGGAACGCAGCCGTCGTCGGCTGACGCAAGATTGGGTTGTGCCCGTCGCCGTTCGTGAGGCCATCATCGAATTGCGTGGTCAGGGCCAGACGGAGCCTGGCCCCAAGAAAATCCAGGCAGCTTTACAGGAGCGTTTTCCTGACGAGGCGCCCCCTTCCAAGACAACGATCTACAACATCCTCAAGAAGGCCGAGCTGATCAAGCCGCGACGCCTGCGCCAGCGTGTGGCGGTCTATCCCAAGCCGCTGGAAAAAGCGGAGTCGCCCAATCAGCTATTCAGTGCGGACTACAAAGGCCAGTTTCTGACAGGCGCTGGGGTCTGGTGCTATCCGTTGACGATCATGGATCACGCCAGTCGTTTCTTGCTTGCGTGCCACAGTATGGCCAACACGAACTTCCTGGAGACACAGGCTGTGTTCACTGAGGTCTTTCGCGAGAACGGGCTACCTGAACGTATCCGAACCGATAACGGCGTGCCGTTTGCCAGCAAAGGGCGTGCGGGGCTCTCCCAGCTGTCCATTTGGTGGCTGCGCCTGGGCATTATTCCTGAACGTATTGCGCCTGGCAGACCGGAGCAAAATGGTCGGCACGAGCGTATGCACCGAACACTCAAAAGTACGCTTCCGTCACCTCCCGCAGTGGCTTGGGAGGCTCAACAACGGCACTTCGACCGCTTCCGGCAGCACTACAATTACGAGCGGCTCCACGAAGCACTGAAGCAGAAAACACCAGCGTCCTGCTATCAGCCTTCGCCACGCCCGTTCCCGGAAAAACTACCTGAAATGACTTACCCCAGTCATATCGAGAGTCTGCCAGCTGATCGAAGTGGCATCGTCAACCGTCGGGGTTTGAGGATCTACGTAGGTTACGTGCTCAAGCATCAGACCATTGGGCTGGAGCAGGTCGGGGATGGGGTGTGGGATGTTATTTTCGGCCCAATCATTCTCGGCAGGATCGATGAGCGAGATGCCGATGATGGTTATGTAACACTTCAGGTGTTGTCACCTATGTGAGTGAACTTTTGTGTAACCCATGTGGGTGGCCCGTACACGCTCCATTCATCCGGCCCCTGCGCTTCGCTCCGGGGTACCCTCACTCCGGGCTTGCTCCGGGGGTACGCGCCGACGGGCCGTCCCTGGCCCGATCGGCGCTCGACCGGCATCCATGCCGGTCGCCCCCCTGCGCAATCCCTGCGTTCGGCCTCCTGAAGTCGCGAAGTTAGGGGCGGCGCCTGCACTGGCGCAGCTAACCGCTAGTTGCCACCGTGGGAACTCAGGATTTGATCGCGGGGCAAGCCCGCTCCCACGCCGGCCGCATATTTACTGTGGGAGCGGGCTTGCCCCGCGATGGCGTCAGAACAATCAACACATCAATAACAATCAAACCAACATCCCAGCTCTTGATCTGGCTCTTGATCTGGCTCTTGATCTGGCTCTTGATCTGGCTCTTGATCTGGCTCTTGATCTGGCTCTTGATCTGGCTCTTGATCTGGCTCTTGATCTTGCTTCTAAGCGCGCGGAAGTTCAGGCGACACAAATCGCGACTTCAGGAGGCCGAGCGTAGGGATTGCGTAGGAGGGCGACCGGCATGGATGCCGGTCGAGCGCCGATCGGGCCAGGGACGGCCCGTCGGCGCGTACCTCCGGAGCAAGCCCGGAGCGAGGGAACCCCCGAAGCGCAGCGTAGGGGGCCGGATGATGGGAGCAGGGATTTTTTGGTGACTTTTTGATCCTTCAAAAAGTTACCCGCCGTAAGGGCGGAAAGGTGAATAAAAGCCGCTATCGTCAATGAATGCGCGTATATCCCCAAAAGCAATCACCATAAGCCCCAACCCGAACCCGAACCCGAACCCGAACCCGAACCCGAACCCGAACCCGAACCCGAACCGCGCATCGTCAATGAATGCGCATATATCTCCAAAAGCAATCACCATAAGCCCCGAACCCGAACCCGAACCCGAACCCTACCCCCAACCCCACATTCCAAGTAAAGTGCCGCTCCCCGCCGTACCCCAGCACCCAGAAGGACCCACCCCATGACGACCAAGCTAGACATCGCCGTAGTAGGCGCCACCGGCACCGTAGGCGAAACCCTGGTGCAGATCCTCGAAGAACTGGCCTTCCCGGTAGCCACCCTGCATCTGCTGGCCAGCATGGAATCGGCGGGCAGCAGCGTCATGTTCGCCAGCAAGAAGCTCAAGGTCCGCGAAGTCGACAGCTTCGACTTCAGCCAGGTCAAGCTGGCGTTCTTCGCCACCACCCCGGCCGTCAGCCGCAGCTTCGCAGCCAAGGCGCACAAGGCCGGCTGCGCGGTGATCGACCTGTCCGGCGCACTGCACGACGCAGTGGCCGTGGTGCCCGAGGCCAACCCTGAGCGCCTGGGTCAATTGCCGCAGCCAGCCCTGATCACCAGCCCCAGCGCCGGCGCTGTGGCCCTGGCAGTGGCACTGGCCCCGCTCAAGGGCCTGGTGGATATCGAGCGCATCCAGGTCAACGCCTGCCTGGCCGTCTCGGCCCAGGGCCGTGAAGCGGTCAGTGAGCTCGCGCGCCAGACCGCCGAGCTGCTCAACGCCCGCCCGCTGGAGCCGCGGTTCTTCGACCGGCAAATGGCCTTCAACCTGCTGGCCCAGGTCGGTGCGCCCGATGAGCAAGGCCACACGGCCGTTGAGCGGCGCCTGGTCGGCGAACTGCGCCAACTGCTGGGCATGCCGGCACTGAAGATTTCCGTGACCTGCATTCAAGTCCCGGTGTTTTTCGGCGATAGCTTCAGTGTGGCGTTGCAGAGCCGTCGCGCGGTCGACCTCGACGCGGTCAACCGGGCGCTGGACAGCGCCGACAGCATCGAACGGGTCGAAGCGGATGATTATCCGACCCCGGTAGGTGACGCAGTAGGCCAGGACGTGGTCTATGTTGGTCGTGTACGGCATGGCATTGATGAAGATGAACAGCTCAATCTGTGGCTGACCACCGACAATGTGCGCAAGGGAGCGGCGCTCAACGCCGTGCAAGTGGCGCAATTGTTGATAAAACACATGGCGTAAAAGATACTGGCCAGCAATTTTGTCCTACACCGCGACAGGGTTTTTGGGACGGTTCATACAAGGGAAGAGTTCATGCTGCGAATTCGCAAACTGGTTCTGGCCATCGCGGCCGCCTCGGCGTTGTCGTCGGGTGTCGCGAACGCACTGGGGTTGGGGGAGCTGACCTTGAAGTCGGCGCAGAACCAGCCGCTGGATGCCGAGATCGAATTGCTGGACGTGCGCGACCTCACCGCCACCGAAATGGCCCCCAGCCTGGCCTCGCCAGAAGACTTCGCCAAGGCGGGCGTGCCGCTTGCGACCTACCTCGAAGACCTGACCTTCACCCCGGTAATCAACCCCAATGGCCGCAGCGTGCTGCGCGTCACCTCCAGCAAGCCGTTGCCGGAGCCGGTGGTCAAGTTCCTGGTGCAGGTGATGTGGCCGCAAGGCCGCCTGCTGCGTGACTACAACGTGCTGCTCGACCAGGCCCAGGCCCAGGGCGAGCAGCCTGCCAAAGCCAACATCACCCCTGCGGTGAGCGCCGGCAGCTACACCACCAAGCGCCGTGACACCCTGTGGCAGATCGCCGCGCGTAACACCCATGGCGGCACGGTGCAGCAGACCATGCTGGCGATCCAGGCGCTGAACCCGGATGCCTTCATCGGCAACAACATCAACCAGCTCAAGATCGGCCAGGTGCTGCGTCTGCCCGACCAGCAGCAGGTGCAAAGCATCCCCCGCCCCGAAGCCAACCGCGAAGTGGCCGAGCAGTACGCCGCCTGGCGTGAAGGCCGCCGTCTCGGCCCGCGTGCCCGCCAGCTCGATGCCACCCGCCGTGGCGAGGCCGGTGCGGCGCCGTCGCGCATCAACCAGGGCGACAACCTGCGCCTGGTGTCGCCCGGTGGCAAGGCCGGCGCAGGCGAAGCCAAGGCGCTCAACGACAAGCTGGCGGTGGCCCAGGAAAGCCTGGACACCAGCCGGCGTGACAACGACGAACTCAAGAGCCGCATGACCGACCTGCAGAGCCAGCTGGACAAGCTGCAGCGTCTGATCGAGCTGAAAAATGACCAGTTGGCGCGCCTCGAGGCCCAGGCTTCGGCGACCGCGGCACCGGCCGCGCCCGCCGCGCTGCCGGGTGAACCGGCCCCGGCTGCCCCGGCGCAACCTGTAGTCAATGCTCAGCTGACCCCTGCCGAGCCTGTGGTCGCGCCTGCGCCTGCGGCCACCGATACCGCCCCGGTTGAAGCCGAGGCGCCGGCCAGCGAAGAGCAGGGTGTGCTCGACCAACTGCTGGGCAACCCGCTGCTGCTGGGCCTGGTCGCAGGTTCCGCGTTCCTGGTGCTGTTGCTCCTGCTGTTGCTGCTGGCACGCAAGCGCAAGGCCCAGCAGGAAGCCGAGAAGCACGTGCGCATGGCCCGCGCCCTGGCCGAGGAGGGCGAGCGTGCCCCGGACCTGGAGCTGCCAGCAGACAGCTTTGACGGCCTGGACATGTCGGCCCCCAGCGTGACCCTGTCGCCAGCCGTGGTGGCCGCGTCTGCCGCTGCCGCCACTGCCGCAGAAAAGCCGGTGCAACCGGCCGTCGTCGAAGCCCCTGTCGCCGACCCGCGTGCCGCGTTGCTGGCCGAGGTGGACGAAAGTATCGCCCGCGGTCGCCTCAACCACGCCGCCGACCTGCTGGAGGCTGCTGTGGCCTCCGACCCGCAGCGCAGCGACCTGCGCCTGAAGCTGATGGAAGTCTACGCCCGCCAGGGCGACCAGGACGCCTTTGCCGTCCAGGAGCGCAAGCTGGCGCCTAACCAGGCGAATCAGGCCGAAGTGGCATCGCTCAAGGAGCGCTTCCCCGCCATGCTCGGCGCAGCTGCCGTGGTGGCCAGTGCCGCAGCCCTGGCTTCGGGCCTGGACGAGCAGTACGTTCAGGAGTTGCTTCAGGAGCCGCAAGCGGCCGAAGCCGAGCCTGAGCCTCAAGTGCAGCCCGAGCCGGAGCCGGTTGCAGCTCTGGAGCCTGAGCCTGAACCGGCGCCAGCCATCGATGAGGATGACCTGGACAGCGCCTTCGACCTGAGCCTGGGCGACGACCTGCCGGTGGACGACCCGCTCGACCTGCCGGTGCTGGATGAAACGGCAGGCCTGGAAGCGCTGGCCGAACCCCAGGCGGCCCCCGCAGCCGCCGAAACTGACGCTGACGACGACTTCGAAGCCTTGCTCGCCCAGGCCCAGGCTGCCGAGCCTGCACCTGAGCTGTCGGCTGACGACCTGGCTGACTTCGACCTGGACGTTGGCGACACCACGCCTGTTGCCAGTGGCGAAGAAGCTCCGGTGGATGTCGCCGCCGAGCTGGCAGCGTTCGAGGCCATGCCGGAGTTCGACCCGATCTCCGAACTGGAGCTGCCGGAAGACTTCGACCTGTCGCTGTCGTTGGATGACGATTCGCCGGCGGCCAAGAACTTCGCCTCCGAATTGGATGACGTCAACGCCGAGCTGGACAAGCTGTCGCAGAACCTCGAATCCCCATCGCTGGAGCCGCAGTTCACCGCCGAAGACGCGGCGCTGGAGCCCGAGCCGCTGGACGACCTGGACTTCGACTTCTTCTCCGGCACCGACGAGGTGGCCACCAAGCTCGACCTGGCCCGCGCCTACATCGACATGGGCGACCACCAGGGTGCCCGCGACATCCTCGACGAAGTGGTCAAGGACGGCGACGACAGCCAGCGCCAGGAAGCCAGCGACATGCTCTCGCGCCTGGTCTGACCCAGGCCAGGCAATCGCGGGGCAAGCCCGCCCCCACAGGTGCAGTGCAGGCGCAAAGCCAGGCGCTGAACCCGTGGGAGCAACTGTCTTGCTGAAGGTCTTGAAGCGGGCGTAAGTCCTGTGGGAAGCGGCCTTGTGTCGCGATGGGCTGCGCAGCAGCCCCGACGAAAATGCATGATGCCGAGATCCTGGGGCCGCTGCGCACCCCATCGCGGCACAAGGCCGCTCCTACAGAGATTGCGTAGGCCATTGCATTGTGATGGCAGGCCCGGCCTCATCGCCGGCAAGCCGGCTCCTGCAGGTACGGCACTAGCCTGATGCTTATGCCATCCCCGCGATCATTTCGGCCCCTGTGTGGATTGTCGGTATACTGCCCGCCTTCCGTTACATGATCAGGTTCTCCGCTCTTGGACATCATCGAAACCGCCGCCGCCGAATCGGCTGCCGAAGGCTACTCCCGCATCGCCCTGGGCGTGGAATACAAAGGCTCGCGCTACCGCGGCTGGCAGCGCCAGAGCAGTGGCGTGCCGAGTGTCCAGCAGGCGCTGGAAGAGGCGCTGTCGAAGGTGGCCAACGAGCCGATCAGCGTGCTGTGCGCCGGGCGCACCGACGCCGGCGTGCATGGCAGTGGGCAGATCGTGCACTTCGACACCCGCGCCGTGCGCGACGAGCGCGCCTGGACCTTGGGCAGCAACCAGAACCTGCCCCACGACATCAGCGTGGTCTGGTCGCGGCCGATGCCGGCGCATTTCCATGCCCGCTTCAAGGCCACTGCGCGGCGCTACCGCTACGTTATCTACAACGACCCGATTCGCCCGGCCCACCTGGCCGAGGAAGTCACCTGGAACCACCGCCCGCTGAATGTCGAAAGCATGGCCCTGGCTGCCCAGTACCTGCTCGGTACCCACGACTTCAGTGCCTTCCGCGCCAGCCAGTGCCAGGCCAAGTCGCCGGTCAAGCACATCCACCACCTGCGGGTCACCCGCCATGGCCAGATGATCGTGCTCGACATACGCGCCACAGCTTTTCTGCACCACATGGTGCGCAACATCGCTGGCGTGCTGATGACCATCGGTGCCGGTGAGCGCCCGGTGGAGTGGGCGCGGGAGGTACTGGAAGGGCGCAACCGCCGTGAAGGCGGGGTGACTGCCCACCCGTACGGGCTGTACCTGGTGCAGGTGGAATACCCGGAGCAATACCAACTGCCGCAGCGTTACATCGGCCCACACTTCCTCACCGGCTTCGAGGCCCTGGGCGACTGACGGGGCGCGGGGCATTTGCTAACATCCGCCGTTCACCGATCACCCAGGGTTCGCTTTCCATGAGCAACGTTCGCAGCAAGATCTGCGGGATCACCCGCATCGAAGACGCCCTGGCGGCAGCCGAAGCCGGCGCCGATGCCATCGGTTTCGTCTTCTATGCCAAGAGCCCGCGCGCGGTGGACGTGCGCCAGGCGCGGGCGATCATTGCCGAGCTGCCGCCGTTCGTGACCAGCGTGGGGTTGTTCGTCAACGCCTCGCGCTGCGAGCTCAACGAGATCCTCGAAGTGGTTCCGCTGGACCTGCTACAGTTCCACGGCGATGAAACCCCGGCCGACTGCGAAGGCTTTCACCGGCCCTGGATCAAGGCCTTGCGGGTGCGCCCGGGCGATGACCTCGAGGCGGCCTGTCGTGAGTACGCAGGTGCACGGGGCATTTTGCTGGACACCTTCGTGCCGGGCGTGCCCGGCGGCACTGGTGAGGCCTTCGACTGGTCGCTGGTGCCGGCCAAACTCAGCAAGCCGATCATCCTTGCCGGCGGCCTGTCGGCCGGCAATGTCGCCCAGGCCATCCGCCAGGTGCGCCCGTTTGCGGTGGATGTCAGCGGTGGGGTAGAGCAGGCCAAGGGCATCAAGGATGCCGCGAAGATCGAGGCTTTCATGCAGGCGGTCAGGCAGGCGTAAGCGTGGATGTGACGGCTGGCCGCGCGCCATCGTCCATAGGTTTCGCAACGCGATACCGGCAGGCAGCGCCTGCGTTGGGTATCGACGTACATATTGGAGGTGGGGCGGCACGTGGCAGTGCCATGGCCGGCCCATCGTCGTTTTAAGCAGAATTTGAGCTCAAGGGCAGGTGTGGTGGCTAAAGGCTCCCTCTGCCGATACTGGAGAAAGCAAGCATGAGCAACTGGTTGGTAGACAAACTGATTCCATCGATCATGCGTTCCGAGGTGAAGAAGAGCTCGGTCCCTGAAGGCCTGTGGCACAAGTGCCCGTCCTGCGAGGCCGTGCTGTACCGCCCGGAGCTGGAAAAGACCCTCGACGTCTGCCCCAAGTGCAACCACCACATGCGCATCGGCGCACGTGCGCGCATCGACATCTTCCTCGACAAGGACGGCCGCGCCGAGCTGGGCGCGGAGCTGGAGCCGGTCGACCGCCTGAAGTTCCGTGACGGCAAGAAGTACAAGGACCGCCTGACCGCAGCGCAAAAGCAGACCGGCGAAAAAGACGCCCTGATTTCCATGAGCGGCACCCTGATGGGCCTGCCGATCGTGGTCAGCGCCTTCGAATTCTCGTTCATGGGCGGCTCCATGGGTGCCATCGTCGGCGAGCGTTTCGTACGCGCCGCCAACTACGCCCTGGAACACCGCTGCCCGATGGTCTGCTTCTCCGCCTCGGGCGGTGCGCGCATGCAGGAAGCGCTGATCTCGCTGATGCAGATGGCCAAGACTTCGGCTGTGCTGGCGCGCCTGCGCGAAGAAGGCATTCCGTTCATCTCGGTACTGACCGACCCGGTCTACGGCGGCGTTTCCGCCAGCCTGGCGATGCTCGGCGACGTGATCGTCGGTGAGCCAAAGGCCCTGATCGGCTTCGCCGGCCCGCGGGTGATCGAGCAGACCGTACGGGAAAAACTGCCAGAAGGCTTCCAGCGCAGCGAGTTCCTGCTGGAGCACGGCGCCATCGACCTGATCATCTCCCGTGACGAGCTGCGCCCACGCCTGGCGCGCCTGCTGGCGCAGATGACCGGCCAGGCCACCCCGGCCGAGGCCAAAGAGGTCGCTGCGGTCGCCTGATGAACCAGCGCAGCCTGGGCGACTGGCTCGCCTACCTCGAGCAATTGCACCCCTCGGCCATCGACATGGGCCTGGCGCGCTCGCAACAGGTGCTCGAGCGCCTGAGGCTGGGCGTCCTGGCGCCGCAGGTAGTGACCGTTACCGGCACCAACGGCAAGGGCTCCACCTGCGCCTTCGTCGCCTCGCTGCTGCGAGCGCAGGGGCTCAAGGTCGGGGTGTACAGTTCGCCGCACCTGCTGCGCTACAACGAACGGGTGCTGATCGACGGCCACGAGGCCAGCGATGAGCAGCTGTGCGAAGCCTTTGCCGCCATCGAGGCGGCGCGGGGCGATGTTTCGCTCACTTATTTCGAAATGGGCACCCTGGCGGCGTTCTGGCTGTTCAAGCAGTCGGCACTGGACGCCGTGGTGCTTGAGGTCGGCCTGGGTGGCCGGCTGGATGCGGTCAACCTGGTGGATGCCGACGTATCGCTGGTGACCAGTATCGGCGTCGACCACGCCGACTACCTGGGGGATACCCGTGAGTCGGTGGCCTTCGAGAAGGCCGGCATCTTCCGCCAGGGCAAGCCTGCCCTGTGCGGCGACCTGGACCCGCCACAGCCGCTGCTGGACAAGGTTGGCGAACTGGCCTGCCCGTTCTTCCTGCGCGGTCGTGATTTCGACCTGGCGAGTACCGACAGCCACTGGCAGTGGCGCGGCACCGCAGGCGATGGCGCAAGCATAGAGTTGCGCGACCTGCCGCTGCTTGACCTGCCCATGGAAAACGCCGCGCTGGCGCTGCAGGCCTTCCTGCTTTTGGGCCTGCCGTGGAATGAGCAGCAGGTTCGCCAGGCGCTGCTGGATGCCCGCATCACTGGCCGGCTCGACCGCCGCGTGGTGCAGTTCGCCGGCAAGCCGGTCGAGCTGTTGCTGGATGTCGGGCACAACCCGCATGCCGCCGAGTACCTGGCCCGCCGCCTGGCGGCGCGGCCACCCAGGGGGCGCCGCCTGGCGGTGTTCGGCCTGCTCGCCGACAAGGATCTGCAAGGCGTGCTCGCACCCCTGCACGCGCTGGTCGACGACTGGGCCGTGGCCCCCCTGGATACACCGCGCAGCCGCCCGGCTGCCGAGCTGGCCCAGGCCTTGACGAACCTTGGTGCGACAGTGAAGTCTCACCCAGGCGTCGATGCTGCTCTTGATGCGCAGTGCGCCCAGGCCACGGCGGATGACCAGATCCTGCTGTTCGGTTCGTTTTTCTGCGTCGGTGAGGCCCTGGCCTGGCTCGAGCGGCAGGCCCCCATGAATGGAGTAGATGGCAGTGCTGGATAAAGGGATGAAGCAGCGCATGGTCGGTGCGCTGGTGCTGGTGGCGCTGGCGGTGATCTTCCTGCCGATGCTTTTTACCCGCGAGGACGAGATGCGCCAGGTGCGCGTCGAGGCGCCGCAAGCACCAGCCATGCCGAGCCTGCCGCAAGTGCAGGTCGAGCCGGTGCAGGTGCCGGAGCCGCAGCCATTGCCCGAGCAGAACGAGCAGCCGCCGGTGGTGGTGGACGAGTCCACCGCGCCGCCGAGCACGCCCAGCCAGCCCATTACCCCGTCACCCCAGGTTCAGGCCCAGGTGCAGGCTCAGGCGCAGCCCAAGCCGCAGACCCCGGTGCCAACGCCAAAGGTGGCAACACCTGCGCCCGCCTCGGCAACTGCGGTGGCAGCCAAGCCGGCAGCGCCGTCCAAGATCGACCCCAACGGCCTGCCGGTCAGTTGGTCGATCCAGCTGGCCAGCCTGTCCAACCGCGCCGGTGCCGACAACCTGCAGAAAACCCTGCGCAGCCAGGGCTACAACGCTTACATTCGCTCAGCCGATGGCATGAACCGGGTGTACGTGGGCCCGCTGATCGAACGCGCCGAGGCCGAGCGCCTGCGCGATGTGATCAACCGCCAGCAAAACCTCAAGGGCTTCGTGGTGCGCTTCCAGCCCGAACGCGGCTGAGCCTGTCGTCTTGGTGTCACTGGCTGCGCCGGTGGTCCGCTCCTGCAAGGGCTGTGTCACACCTGTAGGCGCCGGCTTGCCGGCGATGGGGCCCGAGCAGGCTGATCCATGCCTAAAAGCTGTCCCCCGAGTCAGCCCGCAGCCCTTCAACCACGTGACATTCCGCTTACCCCAAGCCCGTTGCTCTGTTAAAATGCGCCGCCTCAAACGTTAGCAGGCAGCACCGTGGCATTTACCTGGGTTGATTGGGCGATCATCGCGATCATCGCCGTTTCCTCACTGATCAGTCTCAAGCGCGGCTTCGTCAAGGAAGCCTTGTCTCTGCTCATCTGGATTGTCGCGGGTGCCGTGGCCTGGATGTTCGGCGGCTCGCTGGCACAGTATCTGGAGAGCTACATCCAGACGCCCTCGGCCCGGGTCATTGCTGGCTGCGCCATTCTTTTCGTCGCCACCCTGCTGGTGGGGGCGATGCTCAACTTCCTTATCGGCGAGCTGATCCGCGTTACCGGGCTGTCCGGTACCGATCGTTTCCTCGGCATGGCCTTTGGCGCCGCGCGCGGGGGCTTGCTGGTAGTGGTGGCCGTCGGGCTGCTGAGCCTGGGCCCGGTACAACAGGACCCGTGGTGGCAGGAATCGCGCCTGATACCACAATTTCTATTGGTGGCCGACTGGTCTAAGAACCTCATTCTCGGGTTCACCGGCCAGTGGATGTCCAATGGGGTCAGCGCACCTGCTGACCTTCCGTTCAAGGAACAGCTGCTCGGGCCCATCAAACCCTGAGCGCTTTTCACTCAAGTTTCATCAAAGTAGGGGTTGCGTCGCATGTGTGGCATCGTCGGTATCGTCGGTAAGTCGAACGTCAATCAGGCGCTGTATGACGCGCTTACGGTCCTCCAGCACCGCGGCCAGGACGCTGCCGGTATCGTGACCAGCCATGACGGCCGGTTGTTCCTGCGCAAGGATAACGGCCTGGTGCGCGACGTCTTCCAGCAGCGCCACATGCAGCGCCTGGTCGGCAGCATCGGTATCGGCCACGTGCGCTACCCCACTGCGGGCAGCTCCACCTCGGCCGAGGCCCAGCCGTTCTACGTCAACTCGCCGTATGGCATCACCCTGGCGCACAACGGCAACCTGACCAACGTCGAGCAGTTGGCCAAGGAGATCTACGAGTCCGACCTGCGCCATGTCAACACCAACTCCGACTCCGAAGTGCTGTTGAACGTATTCGCCCATGAGCTGGCGGTGCGTGGCAAGCTGCAGCCCACCGAAGAAGACGTGTTCGCTGCTGTTTCCCACGTGCACAGCCGCTGCGTCGGCGGCTACGCGGTGGTGGCGATGATCACCGGCTACGGCATCGTTGGCTTCCGTGACCCCAACGGCATTCGCCCGGTGGTGTTCGGCCAGCGCCACACCGACGAAGGCGTGGAGTACATGATCGCCTCCGAAAGCGTCGCCCTGGACGTGCTCGGCTTCACCCTGATCCGTGACCTGGCCCCGGGCGAAGCGGTGTACATCACCGAAGAAGGCCAGCTGTTCACCAAGCAGTGCGCCGATGCGCCGAAGCTGCAGCCGTGCATTTTCGAGCACGTCTACCTGGCCCGCCCGGACTCGATCATCGACGGCATCTCGGTGTACAAGGCGCGTCTGCGCATGGGTGAAAAACTCGCTGACAAGATCATGCGCGAGCGCCCCGAGCACGACATCGACGTGGTCATCCCGATCCCCGACACCAGTCGCACCGCCGCCCTGGAACTGGCCAACCGTCTGGGTGTGAAGTTCCGCGAAGGCTTCGTCAAGAACCGCTACATCGGCCGCACCTTCATCATGCCCGGCCAGGCTGCGCGCAAGAAATCGGTGCGCCAGAAGCTCAACGCCATCGAGCTGGAATTCCGCGGCAAGAACGTGATGCTGGTGGACGACTCGATCGTGCGCGGCACCACCTGCAAGCAGATCATCCAGATGGCCCGCGAAGCCGGCGCCAAGAACGTCTACTTCTGCTCCGCAGCCCCTGCGGTGCGCTACCCGAACGTCTACGGCATCGACATGCCGAGTGTCCACGAACTGATCGCCCATAACCGGACCACCGAACAGGTGGGCGAGCTGATCGGCGCCGACTGGCTGGTCTACCAGGACCTGCCGGACCTCATCGACTCGGTCGGTGGCGGCAAGATCAAGATCGATCACTTCGATTGCGCGGTGTTCAACGGTGAGTACGTCACCGGCGACATCGATGCGGCCTACCTGGACCGCATCGAACAGGCCCGTAACGACCTGGCCAAGGTCAAGAACCAGGCTGTCAGCGCGATCATCGACCTGTACAACAACTGATTTGGGAGCCACGGCATGACGGATCAATGGGATGCCGGACGACTGGACAGTGACCTCGAGGGTGTCGGTTTCGATACCCTGGCGGTGCGCGCCGGTCAGAACCGTACACCGGAAGCCGAGCACAGCGAAGCGCTGTTCCTGACCTCCAGCTATGTCTTCCGCACGGCTGCCGACGCGGCCGCGCGGTTTGCCGGCGAAACACCCGGCAACGTCTACTCGCGCTACACCAACCCCACCGTGCGGGCGTTCGAAGAGCGTCTGGCGGCGATGGAAGGTGCCGAGCAGGCGGTCGCTACCTCCACCGGCATGGCGGCAATCCTCGCCGTGGTCATGTCGCTGTGCAGCGCCGGTGATCACGTGCTGGTGTCGCAGAGCGTGTTCGGCTCGACCATCAGCCTGTTCGAGAAGTACTTCAAGCGCTTTGGCGTGCAGGTGGACTACGTACCGCTGGTCGAGCTGGGCGGTTGGGAGAAGGCCATCAAGGCCAACACCAAGCTGTTGATCGTCGAGTCGCCGTCCAACCCGCTGGCCGAACTGGTCGACATCACTGCGCTGGCCGAAATCGCCCACGCCCGTGGCGCCATGCTGGTGGTGGACAACTGCTTCAGCACCCCGGCCTTGCAGCAGCCGCTCAAGCTCGGTGCCGACATCGTGTTCCACTCAGCCACCAAGTTCATCGACGGCCAGGGCCGCTGCATGGGCGGTGTGGTTGCCGGCCGTGCCGAGCAGATGAAAGAAGTGGTGGGTTTCCTGCGTACCGCAGGCCCGACCCTCAGCCCGTTCAACGCCTGGATTTTCACCAAGGGCCTGGAAACGCTGAAGCTGCGCATGCGCGCGCACTGCGAAAGCGCCCAGGTGCTGGCCGAATGGCTGGAGCAGCAGGGCGGCGTGGAGAAGGTGCATTACGCCGGCCTGCCGAGCCACCCGCAGCACGAATTGGCCAAGCGCCAGATGAGCGGCTTCGGTGCGGTGGTCAGCTTCGAGGTGAAGGGTGGCAAAGAGGGCGCCTGGCGCTTCATCGACGCCACCCGGGTGATCTCCATCACCACCAACCTGGGTGACAGCAAGACCACCATCGCCCACCCGGCCACCACCTCCCACGGCCGCTTGACGGCGCAGGAGCGTGAAGCGGCGGGTATCCGCGACAGCCTGATCCGGGTTGCCGTGGGCTTGGAAGACGTCGCTGACCTGCAGGCGGACCTCGCCCGTGGGCTGGCGGCACTGTGATGGAAATCCGCGGCGGTGGGCCAGGCCATAACGGCCGGGTCGCCCTGGTGACCGGTGCCGCCCGCGGCATCGGCCTGGGCATCGCCGCGTGGCTGATCTGCGAAGGTTGGCAGGTGGTGCTGAGCGATCTTGATCGCCAGCGCGGCGCCAAGGTGGCCGAGGCGCTGGGTGACAACGCCTTGTTCATTGCCATGGATGTGGCTGACGAAGCGCAGGTCAGCGCCGGGGTGTCCCAGGTGCTCGGCCAGTTCGGCCGCCTGGATGCGCTGGTCAGCAATGCGGCCATCGCCAACCCGCACAACCAGACGCTGGAAAGCTTATCGCTGGCCCAGTGGAACCGTGTGCTGGCGGTCAACCTCAATGGCCCGATGCTGCTGGCCAAGCACTGTGCGCCGTACCTGCGCGCCCATGGCGGTTCCATCGTCAACCTGGCCTCGACCCGCGCGCGGCAGTCCGAACCGGATACCGAGGCGTATGCTGCGAGTAAAGGTGGCCTGCTGGCCTTGACCCATGCCCTGGCCATGAGCCTGGGCCCGGAGATTCGCGTCAATGCGGTGAGCCCGGGCTGGATCGATGCCCGCGACCCGTCGCAGCGCCGCGCCGAACCCCTGACCGACGCCGACCATGCCCAGCATCCGGCGGGCAGGGTAGGGACGGTGGAGGACGTCGCGGCGCTGGTGGCCTGGTTGCTGTCGCGCCAGTCAGGCTTCGTCACTGGCCAGGAATTTGTGGTCGATGGCGGCATGAGCCGCAAGATGATCTACACCTGAGCGGTAAGTTATTGAGATACAACAGAAAGGGGCCGAAACAGACTGTGTGAAAACCTAGCAATCTGCCCGGCCCTTTAAGAGAATGCTCCGTATCGAAAGATACGGAGCATTTTTCGTTATGGCCTACATCCAGGGAGAATCCCGCAGCCAGACCAGTCTGTTCCCGGTCTCGCTGGAAGAGCTGATCCCCGAGGATCACCTCGTTCGTGTCATCGACCTGTATGTCGCTAGGCTGGATCTGGCGCAGCTAGGTTTCGACAAGGCCCAGCCCAAGGCCACTGGGCGCCCCGCCTACGACCCCGCCGACCAGCTCAAGCTTTATCTCTATGGCTATTTTCAGCGCATCCGTTCATCGCGGCGTCTGGAAGCCGAGTGCCAGCGCAACATCGAAGTGATGTGGTTGATCAACCGACTCAAACCTGACTTCAAGACCATCGCTGACTTCCGCAAGAACAACAAAGCTGCTTTCGTTACGACGTGCCGGGCCTTTGTGCAGTTCTGCCGAACTGCCGGTTTGATTGCCGGTGACCTGGTTGCCATCGACGGGAGCAAGTTTCAGGCGGTCGCTTCCGCGCGACGCCAGTTGAACTTGAATCAACTCAAGCGCCAAGACGAGAAGCTGGATAAGCGGATCGCCCAATACCTGGCTGAGTTGGATGCCGCTGACCAGTCTGAGGGCGAGCAAGTAATAGATCGCACTGCGATCAAAGCGGCCCTGGCGAAGCTTGAGGCAAAGCAGCAAGACAACCGCACTTGTCAGGCCTTGATGGAATCGATGGGGCTGGAGCAATTCAACACGCACGAAAGCGATGCCCGAATGATGCGCACGCCAAAAGGAGCGCGTGTTTCCTATAACGTGCAGACCGCCGTTGACGCAGAACACTGCCTGATTTTGCATCACGAGGTGACGCAAGAAGGCGATGATCGCAAGCAGCTTGAACCCATGGCTAAAGCGGCCAAGGCTGAACTGGGGCAGGAAGCGCTGACCGTGACAGCCGATATGGGCTACTCGAATGGCCAGCAGTTCCAGGCATGTGAGGAAGCCTCCATTACCGCGTACGTGCCGCCAAACCGAACCTCGAACCCAGGCGGCGAGGCATTATTCGAGCGCAAGGACTTTACCTACGACGCCGAACAGGATCGGTACCAGTGCCCGGCAGGTCAGTGGCTAACGCTAAAGCAGCGCTACAAGGGCGATCGGATCTACCAGGCGGCGATCAGTGATTGCGCCGGGTGCGCGCTGAAAGCCCAATGCACGACGGCCAAGCGCCGCTATGTCTCGCGTCACGCTCAAGAGGAAGCCTTTGAGCGCATGGCGCAGCGGATGCAGCTGCATCCAGAGATGATGGAGCGGCGTAGATCCATCGTGGAGCACCCGTTTGGTAATCTCAAACAATGGCTATTTGGAAACGGGCGCTTCTTGCTGCGACAACTCGAAGGCACAAGAGCTGAAATGGCTCTCGCTGTGACCGCTTACAACCTCAAGCGAGCGATCAGCGTCCTGAGTGCCAAGCAAATGATGCAAATGATGGGCTGAAGAGCCTTTTTCAGCACAAAAACAAACGCCCCGAACAAGTCGGGGCGTTTGGTCTGGGGCCTGTCAGTGTGTTTTCACACAGTCTGGAAAGGCCCTTTTTTTGTGCGCGGGCCTTGTGTGCATTGCCGTGTGCGCGGGCTTGCCCCGCGATCAGCCTTCGCCAGCACCTCCCTTTTTTCATCTTTTTTAAAAAAACTTCAATGGGGCTATTGACTTAGCATCGGTACCTGCGTAAATTTCGCGGCCTCAGCGAAGCAAACGCAACAAGCAACATCGCGGGGGTGATTAGCTCAGCCGGGAGAGCATCTGCCTTACAAGCAGAGGGTCGGCGGTTCGATCCCGTCATCACCCACCACTTCCTGAGGCGTTCCTGGTTCAGCAGCTTCTTATAGAAGCCGTTGGCAGAGAGGAACAGGACGCAAGTCCAACTATGCGCGGCGGTAGTTCAGTCGGTTAGAATACCGGCCTGTCACGCCGGGGGTCGCGGGTTCGAGTCCCGTCCGCCGCGCCACTTTTCTCCAGATGGGTGTTTGAACCGGTCTGAGGCCGCAAGGTCAGATCCCAGTTTCAATCAGGCGCAAGCCTGAACGATACGCAGCGGTAGTTCAGTCGGTTAGAATACCGGCCTGTCACGCCGGGGGTCGCGGGTTCGAGTCCCGTCCGCTGCGCCATCTTCTGCATCAAGCCCCTTGAACAGCTTGAAGCAAACCAGAAAAGGCGATCAAAAGTCGCCTTTTTTGTGCCTGGCTTTCGCGTTTTAACGCTTGAAAGCTCAGATCCCAGTTTCAATCGGGTGCGAGCCCGAACGATACGCAGCGGTAGTTCAGTCGGTTAGAATACCGGCCTGTCACGCCGGGGGTCGCGGGTTCGAGTCCCGTCCGCTGCGCCATCTTGCGCACCAAGCCCCTTGAACAGCTTGGTTTAAACAAAAAAAGCGACCTTCGGGTCGCTTTTCTTGTTTCTGCTGTCCCGCAAACCAGCCCGCCCCCTGTAGGAGCAGGCTTGCCTGCGATGAGGCCGGCACCGCCAACACCAATCCTCACGCCCTCTCAAAGCCTGAACTGCCCCAGCAACCCCTGCAGCTCTTCACCCAGCCCTTTCAGCTCAACGGCTGCTGCCTGTACCTCACGTGTGGCACTCAGCGAGCCCTGTGCCACATCACGAACGTTTTCCACATTTTGCTGGATGGTCAGCACCACGGCGTTTTGTTGTTCGGTGCTGGCGGCGATCTGCTGGTTCATGCCCTGGATGTCGTCGACGCTGGCGGTGATGACTTGCAGCGCCTCGCTGGCCTGGTTGGCCAGGGTCACGGTCGCCCCGGCGCTGTTGCGATTGCCGTGCATGCGCTCGACGGCATGCCGGGCGTCGTCCTGCAGGGTGGCGACCAGGGTTTCGATTTCGGCGCTGGAATGCTGGGTGCGCTGGGCCAGGCTGCGCACCTCGTCGGCAACCACGGCAAAGCCGCGCCCGGCCTCGCCAGCACGGGCGGCCTCGATCGCGGCATTGAGCGCCAGCAGGTTGGTCTGCTCGGCCACGGACTGAATCACCGTCATGATGCCGCCGATCTGCTCGGCGGATGCCGACAACTGTTGCACTGCCTCGGTACTGGTACCGATATCGCTGGCCAGCTGGGTGATCTGCTGTTGGGTATCGCACACCACACGCAGGCTGAGGTCGGCTTTGTCGCTGGCCTGGCGGGTAGCTTCGCTGGCCAGCGAGCTGTTGTGGGCCACCTCCTGTACGGCGCTGGCCATCTGGCCTATTGCGGTGGCCACCTGGCTGGTTTCGGCCTGTTGGCTGGCCGCCCCCTGGCTGGTGCGCTCGATGACGCCGGTCAGCGAGGCCGCGGCGCCCGACAGCCGCGTACAGACCTGGCTGACCTGCTGCAGGGCACGCCGCAGGTTGGCGCTGCTGCGCTGCAGTGCCTGCAGCAACTGGCCGAATTCGTCGCGGCGGTGTGCGACCGGGCTTTCTTGCAACTCGCCTGCGCCAATGCGCTGGGCCATGTCCAGGGCTTGCTGCAGGGGGCTGCAGATCTGCCGGACCAGCAACCAGGCGACCAGTCCGGCCAGCAGTACGGTGGTCAGGAATATGCCCAGCATCAGCTGTGAGCGTTGCTGCAGCTCTTGGGCGCTGCGCAGGTTCTGCTCGCTGATCAGCGCGTTCACCTGGCCGATGGCCTCGGCCACCTGCGCCGTCAGTTGTTTGCCGATGCCCACCGGCAGTTGCCGGCCATTGCTGTCCAGGGCGTGCTGCAGGGTTTGCTGGTAGCCCTGCATGATCCGGCGAATCGCCGGCAGGCTTGCCTGGGCCTGGGGGTAGGGCATTTTGGCCAGGTTTTCAGCGATCAGTGCGTCGATCTGTTGCTGGGCCTTGCCCAGCGTCTGCAGCTCGGCAGGCTCGCCGGTGAGGGCGTAGGCCATTTGTGCGGCGCGTATGTCGTTGAGGTGGTCGAGGATGTAGTTCACCGATACCAGCCGTTCGGCGCGGTGGGTGAGGGCCGACAGGCTGAACACGGCAATGGCGGCCAGGGCGGTGACCAGCAGCAGCAGGGGCGCCAGGCCTAGCAGCAGTTTCAGGCGTACCGAAAGGTTTTTCATCGTGGGTCCTGATGCGATGCATTCATGGGGGCACACGAGTTTATTCAGCAAGGCCGATTTTTTCGGTCAGGCGGCGCTTGCAATTGCTGTAGGGGAGGTCTCTGAATTGTGTGTGAAAATTCCTGCGGGCAGCTGCCGGTTTTACCGGACTTTACATGAACCTTGCGCGCCCAAGGTTTCGAAGGCCTGTGGATGTGTTGCACAATAGGCGCCGTTCGATTTACCCCGGAATTCACGATGTCCAGATCATCCGTCTACGGTGCGCTCGGGCTGGCCCTGGTGCTGGCGGGCGTGACCGGTTGCTCCTCGAAGAAGCCTGCCGTGTACGAACACGAGAACTTCGACGACTCGGGCACCTTCTCGCGCAGCTTCTCGGTCAGCGAGGCGGGCTCGTGCGAGGCCGCGCGGCGCGCGTTGCTCAGCCAGGGCTACATCATCACCAGCAGTGATGCCAACCAGGTGGCCGGCAACAAGAGCTTCCAGCAGACCGCCGAAAACCACATGCAGATCAGCTTCAACATCACCTGCGTGCCCGATATGAGCGACAAGCAGCGCTCGACCATGTTCGCCAACGCGCTGCAGGACCGTTACACCCTGAAAAAGTCCAACACCTCGGCAAGCCTTGGCGTGGGTGTGCTGGGTTCGGTGTCGATGCCGATCGGCTCTACCGACGATTCCATGGTCAAGGTCGCCAGCGAGACGGTCACTGCGCCGCAGTTCTACGACCGTTACTTCGCCCTGGTGGAAAGCTACCTGCCAAAACCGAAGAAAGTGAAAAAGCCCGAAGCCGAACCTGCCAAGGTCGAAATGCCCGCCCAGGACCTCGGCCTGCCGGAACCTGCGCCCGCGGCACTGGTCCCGGCCGCGCAACCCGCCGCGCCGGTTGCCGTGAGCGCGCCGGAGCCTGCGCCAGCAAGCGTGGCACCTGCCACCGAGCCGCCGGCAACCGCCGTACCCGCCAGTGAGGCACCTGCCGCACCGGTAGTGGATGACAGCCAGGGCTCGCAGCCCGTTGCACCGCCCGTTGAAGCTGCGCCGATCCAGGTGCAGCAGCAGGCCCCGCAAAGCGAGGCGGCGCCGGCTTCGCTGTAAGGCGCAACCTTTGCCGCCCGTCGATTTGACGCGCTCCCTGTAGGAGCGGCCTTGTGTCGCGAAAGGGTTGCGTAGCAGCCCCAGGGTCTAGGCATCATGCAAGATCCCGGGGCTGCTGCGCAGCCCTGTCGCGACACGAGGCCGCTCCTACATTCAGCCATCGATAACTTCCCAACACGCTGCTACGTTTATTCCTCAAGGCCTGTCATCAAAGCGTCACCCCACTGAAATAGGGTGAAGCCAGGCCGATGAACGACGAGCGAACACAGAGGAAGCAGCCAATGGACGAGTATCAGGAAGAACTGCTGGAGTTTCAGGCCTACGAGCTGGATATGCCAGAGCCCGCCGACGACGCCACCGAGCTTTAACCCGTCAGCCGCTGCATGCGGCGATATTCCCCCGGCGTCAGCCCGCTCCAGCGCTTGAATGCGCGCTGGAACGCCTCGGCCGAGGCAAACCCCAACAGATAGGCGATCTCGCCGAAAGCCAGTTCCGTGTCGCGGATATAGGCTTCGGCCAGGTCGCGGCGCGTGTCGTTGAGCAGGTCGCGAAAGCGCGTGCCCTCTTCGGCCAGCTTGCGGCGCAAGGTCCAGGTGGGCAGGTGCAGGTGCTGCGCCACTTCCTCAAGGTCCGGCTCGCGCCCGCCATTGAGCAGCGGCCCCAGCAGGTGGACGATGCGCTCGGCCAGGCCGCGTACCCGGCTTCGTTGCGCAAGCTCCGTCTCACACAGTTGCAACAGATGCCGCCACGTACTCGGGCAGTGCTGCGGATTGGTCAGGGCCAGGGTGCTGCTGTCCAGGCGCAGTTGGTTGCCGTCGGCGCCGAACTGGACGGCGTTGCTGCACAGGCTTTGGTACTGCGCAGCATAGGCAGGAGCTTGGAATTCGATCTCCAGGCGTTCGGCCTGCACTGACCTGCCGACCAATGCCCCCAGTTGCGCCAGCCAGCCGGCCAGCAGCGAGTCGACCACGAAGCGGTTGTAGCTGTTGTACGGGCTTATTGAATAGAACCGTAACCAGGCGCCCTGGGCATCTTCGTGGAAGGTTGAATGGCCACGGTAGTTTGCGGCGTAAAGCGGTTCGAAGCGTAGCAGCGTGCGTGCCGCTTCGCCCAGGGTGGGTGCCTGGCTCGCCGTGATGCCGGCCAGACCGGCTTGAGCCAAGCGGCTCAAGCGGCCCATGTGCAGTCCAAGAGCCGGTTCGTTGCACAAGGTAATGGCGGCATGGCCCAGGTGCATGTAGCGGGGGATTGACAGGCGTGCGCTGGGTTCGGCCAGTCGTGGTGCGTCCAGGCTGTATCGCAGTAATAGCGGTTGTGGGTCGTGCCCCAGCTTCAGCAGCGCTTCAGCCAGCGGCTGGACAAAACCTACCGACAGGTCACCCAGGCGTACTCGGGGAGTGGCCATGGGTTACAACCACAGGTTGAGCAGGCGGGCACCCTGGCTGGGATTGCCAACCCACTGTGTGTCGGCTCGGCTGGCAAAGCCCTGGCCGTCGCTACCTAACTCCCAGAACTGGCCGCGCAGGAATACGCTCATGCTGGCAATGCCGTTGGCACCGGTCTGCGTCAGTTGTTGCCAGGCACTCTGTTCGCTGACTTGGCCACGTTGCAATGGCAGGTTGGCGCTGAGCGCCTGATGCCGGTTGCCGCGCCAGGGTTCATGCCAGCTGTGTTTGCCACTGAGGAACACCGGATTGGCGATCAGCTGTACCGATTGCTTGTCCAGTTGCCGGTAGTTCGGCGGGTACCAGCTGTCGCTCCCGACCAGCACGCCCAAGCGCCCTGCGGGGGTTTGCACGACTTGCAGCGGGTGGTCGGCACCGCTATGGATGTAGCGACGGTTTTCGCTGTCGGGGTATTGCTGATACTGCGGCTGGCCCAGCAACGAGCCGTCGCTGGCGAAAACCAGGCTGCTGTTGAACAGGGGGCCATTCCCGGTGCGCAGCACGCCGTCCTCTACATAGGGTGCCGGCAGGATGATCGACCCGGCCACCAGCGTTACGCCGAACTCCCGGGCCAGGTTACCGAACAGAAGCTGATAATCTGCCGCCATTTGCGTGGCTTTCATGCGCAGGTGCGCATCCGAGCGGCGGTCGTGTCCATGGGCGGCCAGCATTGCCAGGCCATAACGCAGCGGGTTGCTGAGTTCCAGCCACTGCCAGGCTTCACGGCGCTGAGTGACTTGGTAAAGCTCGCGTTTCTCACCCCGGGCCCACAGCCAGGTACCGATGTGTTCCGGCAAAACCACAACGGTACGCGGGTTGACCAGCCCTTGTTCACGGGCTTGTTGCAGATAGGCTGCAAGTTTGCGGTGCAGGCGGGTAAGGTTTTGGTAGTCGCCGGGGTAGAGCAATGGCTCGACGCCCAGCAAGTTGCCATGCTCACCGGGTATGCCCTGGTTGATTGCCAGTTCGATACGCAGGTCGGACAGGTAGTGGCCCTCTGGTCGTTGCACGGTCCAGAAGCCGTAGCCGAAGAGAGTGGCGATGAGGACCAGCGACAGGGCGCCGGCTAGCACTTTACGCATGGGACCTTGGTGTCGTCGAAGAAGGGGGCCTGATGGCGCGTACGGAAAGTTAGCACAGAGCGTGCGTGCAATGAAGAACGTCTGGCGTCTGCTGGCTCGCGCCAGGCACTCTCGAGCGTAACAGCCACTGTCGTGCAGGCGGCAACTCAAGCCCGGCTGCACGCTATCTTGATGAGGCTCAATGGCGGGCGCGCCAGAACCCTTGGAAACAACCCGGGGCTGCTATAACCTTGGCGCCCCAGGCCTGGTGTTGTGGCCGCCCGCGTGTCAGCGCAAGATTGAATCTGATCGGACGAGAAGAGAAATGAATACTGGCGCTTTTTTGATAAAGAAAGATTTCTTTATTGAAGACGAGATCAAGGAAATTGCCAGCCTGGCTGTTTCTATAGAGCAAGAAAAGACCAATGTACACGGCGAGGGCAAGTACAAGGATATTCAGTGGCATAAAGTCGACCTTACCCCTGAGGCGCATCCGTTCGTTGCCAGAATCTACGAGTTTCTGGGCGCGGAAAAAAACGGCATTTGTGTGTTTTACTACTTGTCACCGGGTGCAGTCCTGCATCCACATCGAGATCTGACCGGCGCATCGAGCAATGCCCGTCTGCGTTTTCACGTCCCGATCATCACCCACGACAACATATTTTTCAATGTGTCCCGGGAGCGCGTGGTGATGTCCCCGGGTGAGTTGTGGGCACTGGATACTTCCTTTTTGCATGAGGTTCGCAATGAAGGGGATAGCACGCGTGTCCATATTGTTATCGAGTGCCAGGTCAATGAAGCGGTGAAGCGTCATTTGCCTGTGAAAAACTTGAGCGGGCGCCTGCACGATGTTTATTTCGTGCTGATATTGGGGCTCAGTTTCATGAAGTCGCTGCTGGTCAATATCTGGAAGGACCCCAAGTATTTCTGGGCGCAGATGCAGATGCTGAAAAAGTTTGTTGGCTGGCGGGTGTTCGGTAAGAAGGATGTGAAGTAGGCCTCAGCGCGCATGGGCTGGTAGCAGGGTGGGCCCATCTGGCAGGTGTCAGGCGCAGGTGAGGCTGCGCAGCAGGATCATCAGGTTGTCAGTTTCGATCATTGAGTGCATTCAAACGCCTGTTTAATGTCCATGGCAGACAAACGACAGGCCCCGCCAAACCGGTAGAGGCGCCTGCATTCCGTGATCACGCCACCTGTGGAGTCCGTCCATGGCTACCCAAGCTTACCCGCACCTGCTGGCCCCCCTCGACCTGGGTTTCACCACCTTGCGCAACCGCACCCTGATGGGCTCGATGCACACCGGCCTGGAGGAGCGCCCGGGCGGTTTCGAGCGCATGGCGGCCTACTTTGCCGAGCGTGCCCGGGGTGGGGTGGGCCTGATGGTCACCGGCGGCATCGCACCGAACGAGGAGGGCGGGGTGTACTCGGGCGCGGCCAAGCTGAGCACCGAGGAAGAAGCCGACAAGCACCGCATCGTCACCGAGGCGGTGCACGCCGCCGGTGGCAAGATCTGCCTGCAGATCCTGCATGCCGGGCGCTACGCCTACAGCCCCAAGCAAGTGGCGCCCAGCGCCATTCAGGCGCCGATCAACCCGTTCAAGCCGCGTGAGCTGGACGAAGACGGCATCGAGAAGCAGATCCGCGATTTCGTCACCTGCGCAAGCCTGGCCCAGCGCGCCGGCTATGACGGGGTCGAAGTGATGGGCTCGGAAGGCTACTTCATCAACCAGTTCCTCGCCGCCCACACCAACCACCGCACCGACCGCTGGGGTGGCAGCTACCAGAACCGCATGCGCCTGGCAGTGGAGATCGTGCGCCGGGTGCGCGAGGCGGTCGGGCGCGAGTTCATCATCATCTTCCGCCTGTCGATGCTCGACCTGGTCGAGGGTGGCAGCAACTGGGGCGAAATCGTCGAACTGGCCAAGGCGATCGAGCAGGCTGGTGCCACCCTCATCAACACCGGCATCGGCTGGCACGAGGCGCGCATCCCGACCATCGCCACCAAGGTGCCGCGGGCGGCGTTCACCAAGGTGACCGCCAAGTTGCGCGGCGCGGTGGGAATTCCGCTGATCACCACCAACCGTATCAACACCCCGGAAGTGGCCGAGGCCGTACTGGCCGAGGGTGATGCCGACATGGTCTCCATGGCCCGGCCGTTCCTCGCCGACCCGGACTTCGTCAACAAGGCCGCTGCCGGCCGGGGTGACGAGATCAACACCTGCATCGGTTGCAACCAGGCCTGCCTCGACCACACCTTCGGCGGCAAGCTCACCAGTTGCCTGGTCAACCCCCGCGCCTGCCACGAGACCGAGCTCAACTACCTGCCGGTGCGTGCGGTCAAGCGCATTGCCGTGGTAGGGGCAGGCCCCGCCGGCTTGTCGGCCGCCACCGTGGCCGCCGAGCGCGGCCACGAGGTGACCCTGTTTGACGCCGCCGGCGAGATTGGCGGGCAGTTCAACGTGGCCAAGCGCGTACCGGGCAAGGAAGAGTTCTTCGAGACACTGCGTTACTTTGCCAACAAGCTGCGCAGCACCGGCGTCGACCTGCGTCTGAACACCTGGGTGGATGTGCAGGCGCTGCTGGCTGGCGGCTTTGACGAGGTCATCCTGGCCACCGGCATCGCCCCGCGTACCCCGGCCATCCCCGGCATCGACAACCCCAAGGTGCTCAGCTACCTGGACGTGTTGCTGCAGCGCAAGCCGGTGGGCGAGCGGGTGGCGGTGATCGGCGCGGGCGGCATCGGCTTCGATGTGTCCGAGTACCTGGTGCACAAGGGCGTGGCCACCAGCCAGGACCGCGAGGCGTTCTGGAAGGAGTGGGGCATCGACACCCAGCTTGACGCCCGTGGCGGGGTGGCGGGCGTGCAGCCCGAGCCGCACGCCCCGGCGCGCCAGGTGTACCTGCTGCAGCGCAAGAAAACCAAGGTGGGCGACGGCCTGGGCAAGACCACCGGCTGGATTCACCGCACGGGGCTCAAGAACAAGCAGGTGCAGATGCTCAATAGCGTGGAATACCTGAGCATCGACGATGCCGGCCTGCACGTGCGCATCGGCGAGGGCGAGCCACAGTTGCTGGCGGTGGACAACATTGTCGTGTGCGCAGGCCAAGACCCGCTGCGTGAGTTGCACGAAGGGTTGCTGGCGGCAGGGCAGTCGGTGCACCTGATCGGTGGCGCTGACGTGGCCGCCGAGCTGGATGCCAAGCGGGCCATCAACCAGGGGTCGCGGTTGGCTGCCGAGCTGTAATCGCCCGGGCCGGCCCCTACAGGTTTGCGCAACCCTGTATGCGCCGGCTTGCCGGCGATAGGGCCCGCCCCGGCAACTGATACACTCGCGCCATGCCTGATTTCTCACTCCCCCAAGCCCCCCTGCAACGCCTCGACCTGCCGTGGCTTCAACCTGCCGGGGTCGAGCTAGCAGCCCTGCGCCTGGACCTGATCGACCCGCTGATCAGCGGCAACAAATGGTTCAAGCTGCGCCACCACCTCATCGAGGCTCGGCAAGCGTCCGCCCCGGGCCTGATCAGTCTGGGCGGCAACCACTCCAACCACTTGCACGCCTTGGCCGCCGCTGGCAAACGCTTTGGCTTCGCCACCGCCGGCCTGCTGCGCGGCCATGCGCAGGACACCCCCACCGTGCGCGACCTGCGCGCCCTGGGCATGACCCTGCACTGGCTGGGCTATGGCGGTTACCGCGAGCGCTACCGGCCCGAATTCTGGCAACCCTGGCAGGCCCTGTACCCCGGTTGGCACTGCATCCCCGAAGGCGGTGGCGGCATGCCGGGCGCCCAGGGCTGCGCACTGATCGTCGAGCAATGCCAGGCTCAACTGGCCAGTGTGGGTTGGGATGATTACCACGCCTGGTGGCTGGCCGCCGGTACCGGCACGACGCTGGCCGGCCTGGTGCTGGCAGAGGCGGGTCGGCACCCGGTGCATGGCGCTTTAGCGTTGCCGGCAGGCCATGGGGTGGCGGAAACGGTTGCAGGGTTGGTTGGCACTCAGGGTTATGAACTGCACGACGCCAGCCGTGGCGGCTTTGCCCGCATCGACGACGAACTGCTGGCGTTCATCGCGCAAAGCGAGCGCGAGGCCGGTATGCCGCTGGAGGCGCTGTACACCGGCAAGGCCCTGCTGGCGCTGCGCGAACAAGTGCAGGCCGGGCGTTTCGGCCCCGGCAGCCGCCTGGTGTTCGTGCATACCGGCGGCCTGCAGGGGCGGCGCGGTTATTTGTAGGGCAGCATGCGCAGCAGGGTGTTATCGCGGCGCACATAGTGGTGGTAAAGCCCGGCCACCGCATGCAGGCCGATCAGCCAATAGCCCCAGCTGCCGATGCGCTCGTGCCAGCCCTTGATGAATTTGGCCAGGTCCGGGTCGGGGGCGGTGATGGCCGGCAGCTCCAGGCCGTAGAACGGGATGGGCTTGTCGGCGGCGCTGAGGATCGCCCAGCCGGCCAGGGGCAGGCCGATCATCATCAGGTACAGCAGCAGGTGCACCAGGTGCGACAGGCCCGTCTGCCAGGCCGGGGGCTTGGGGATGATCGGCGGGGTCGGGCGCGACAGGCGCATGGCCAGGCGCAGCCACACCAGCACGAACACGCTCAGGCCAAGCATGAAGTGCAGGTCTTTCATCAGGTCACGCTCGGCGCTGCCCTTGGGAAACAGGCCGCGCAGTTCGATGCAGGCGTAGACCGCCGCCAGCAGCACCAGCATCAGCCAGTGCAGCACGATCGACGACCGCGCGTAGTGGCCCGCAGGAGTGGATGAAACCATGGTGGATCCTCGTCATCAGGTCGGTAGGGGCGCTCTTGCTGGCGCCTGGCGATCATCGTAATGGTTGGCTGTAAAAATTGCGTTGTTCCGGGGCAAGTGCACAGCCCCTGTAGGAGATCACTCAGCCCTTGCGGGCTGCGCTGTCGCGCAGAGAACTCGTCTGGCAGATGCGCCACGCCCCTGTGGGAGCGGCCTTGTGTCGCGATGGGGCGCGAAGCAGCCCCAAGGTCTTAGCCTCATGCAAAATTGCTGGGGCTGCTGCGCAGCCCATCGCGACACAAGGCCGCTTCCCACAGGGACCTTGTTAAATCAATGAGTTGTAATTTGTTCCATAGGAGCCGGCTTGCCGGCGATAGGGCCAGCCCTGCCAAGCTGGCTCACCCGCCCAGATTCGGCCAGCTGTCGGCCACCAGAAACACCCGCTCGGCCTCCTGCCAGGCGCCGTCGTGATCCTCTTCAAGGCGCACCAGCAACTGCGCCGGCGCCACCTCGTCGAGCCCTTTCAGCCAGTGCTCGAACTGCCCCGGCGCCCAGCAACTGCCTGCCTCGACCCGCGCCGGCGCCAGCCAGCTGTGCCTGGCCAGCGGCTGCCAGCGCCCGATGCCCAGCGGCCAGTCGCGCCGGTGCAGCCAACGCCCGCGCAGGTGCCGTGGGTGGGCGCCGACCGGTGGTTCGGCATGGCCCGGCCAGGGGTAGAACAGGTAGCCACCCAGCCACAGGTGGGCTTGAACCTGCGCCACACCCAACCCGTGCAAGGCTTCGCGGCTGTGCGGCTGCGCCGAGATCGGCAACTGGTGCCCGGCCAGGTGCGCAAGCTTCAGGCCCAGCCGATCGTGGCAGCCGGGGCCCAGCCACTGGGCAGGGTCCTGGCTATCACCTGCCTGGGGGCCCAGGTACAACTTGATCGCCAGTTCCAGGTGATGGTCGCCTTCGTGGTCACGCAACAGAATGTCCAGCTCGCCCAGGGTGCGCCCGCCTTCGCGGATCGCCAGGTTGGCCGCCAGCAGTTCGATGCCCGGGGCCTGCTGCAGGGCAAACTGCCACAGGTGTTCGTAATACAGGCCCAGGCGCCGGCTGGTCAGGCGCGTGAGCCAGGCCAGCAAGGGCGCAGGGTCACGGTCCAGGGCGTGCAGCCAGGCGGCCAGGCGCTCAGGTTCATCGGCCCAGCTGCTGCCGGCCAGCGGGTGGCGCTGGCGGCACGGGGCATCGCCCAGCAGCGGCGCTGACAGCAGCACCCAGGCCAGGTCGCGCACCGCAGGGTGGCGCAGGTGGCGGGGCAGGGGCTCGAGGTGGGCGAAAGGCGTCATCCAGCGAGCATAGCCGGTTTGCCGCTGGCCGGTCGTTTCGCCCATAATCCCGCTATTGTCACCCCGCCGCAGAGCCTCGCAGGAGCACCATGGAGCAATTTCGCAATATCGGTATCATCGGACGCCTTGGCAGCTCCCAGGTGCTCGACACCATTCGCCGACTGAAAAAATTCCTCCTCGAGCGCCACCTGCACGTGATCCTCGAGGACACCATCGCCGAAGTACTGCCCGGCCACGGCCTGCAAACCTCCACCCGCAAGCTTTTGGGCGAGGTCTGCGACCTGGTGATCGTGGTAGGTGGCGACGGCAGCCTGCTGGGCGCCGCCCGCGCCCTGGCCCGCCACAACATCCCGGTGCTGGGCATCAACCGCGGCAACCTGGGCTTTCTCACCGACATTCGCCCCGACGAGCTGGAAGAAAAAGTCGCCGAAGTGCTCGACGGCCACTACCTGGTAGAGAACCGCTTCCTGCTGCAAGCCGAGGTGCGCCGCCACCACGAGGCCATCGGCCAGGGCGATGCGCTCAACGACGTGGTACTGCACCCGGGCAAGTCGACGCGGATGATCGAATTCGAAATCCATATCGACGGCCAGTTCGTCTGCAGCCAGAAGGCCGACGGCCTGATCGTCGCCACCCCCACCGGCTCCACGGCCTACGCGCTGTCGGCCGGCGGCCCGATCATGCACCCCAAGCTCGACGCCATCGTCATCGTGCCGATGTACCCGCACACCCTGTCGGGCCGGCCAATCGTGGTGGACGGCAACAGCGAGCTGAAAATCGTGGTGGCCAACGACCTGCAGATCTACCCGCAGGTCTCGTGTGACGGCCAAAACCACTTCACCTGCGCCCCCGGCGATACCATCACGGTGAGCAAGAAGCCGCAAAAACTGCGCCTGATCCACCCGCTGGATCACAATTACTACGAGGTCTGCCGCACCAAGCTCGGCTGGGGCAGCCGCCTGGGGGGCAGGGACGACTGATGCTCGATCCGGCGCGCAGTTTCGACATCATCGGTGACGTGCATGGCTGCGCGCACACCCTCGAACGCCTGCTCGATGCGCTCGGTTACAAGCGTATCGGCGGGGTGTGGCGCCACCCGCGGCGCCAGGCGCTGTTTCTCGGCGACATCGTCGACCGCGGCCCGCGCATTCGCGAGGCGCTGCACATCGTCCACGACATGGTCGAGGCCGGCCAGGCCTTCTGCATCATGGGCAACCACGAGTACAACGCCCTCGGCTGGGTCACCCCGGGGTTGCCCGGCAGCGGCAAGGCCCATGTGCGCGAGCACACCCCGCGCCATGCCCGGCTGATCGATGAAACCCTCACCCAGTTCGCCCAGCACCCCGGCGACTGGCACGATTTCATCAATTGGTTCTACGAGCTGCCGTTGTTCGTCGATGCCGGGCGCTTCCGTCTGGTGCACGCCTGCTGGGACCCGCAACTGATCGCCCCGCTGCGCCAGCAGTACCCCAACGGCTGCATCGACGAGCATTTCGTCCAGGCCTCGGCGGTCAGCGGCAGCTTCGCCGCCACGGTGTGCAACCGTCTGCTGCGCGGCACCGACATGCGCCTGCCCGACGGCCTTACGCTCACCGGTGGCGACGGCCTGACCCGGGCGTTCTTCCGCACCAAGTTCTGGGAAGAAGACCCGCAGACCTACGGCGACATCGTCTTCCAGCCCGACGCGCTGCCCGACGAAGTGGCCCGCGCGCCGCTCAGCCACAGCCAGAAGAATGCCCTGCTGCGCTACGGGGCGGACGAGCCGCTGCTGTTCGTCGGCCACTACTGGCGCAGCGGCCGCCCGGCGCCGATCCGCGACAACCTGGCGTGCCTGGACTACAGCGCCGTGCTGTACGGCAAGCTGGCCGCCTACCGCCTGGATGACGAAACCTGCATCGACCCGCACAAGTTCGTCTGGGTCGACGTCGAACGCCCGCAGGCCAGCCAATGAAAGCGGTCGAGGTGCTGCGCCTGCCGCTGGCCGTCGACCTGGCCGGCTTCGTCGCCTTGCTGCGCCGCCTGCAGGTGCCGCACCGGGTGGTAGAGGAGGGCGAGGAGCAAGTGCTGTGGGCGCCGCAGGCGATTGCCGCCGATGTGCATGAACTCTACCAGCGCTACCCCGACGGCAATGCCGACCTGCAGCTTGCCGACACCGGCTTGCCGGCGCTGGCGCCCGCGCGGCCCTCACTGAAAGACCAGGCCCGCGCGGCCAAGGTCACCACCTTCACCCTGTTCCTGTGCCTGCTGGTGGCCGGTATCACCAACCTGGGCGACAACCTCGCGACCATCGCCTGGTTCAGCTTCCTGCCGTTCCAGGTGCAGGGCGAGTACCTGTATTTCACAGGCTTTGCCCAAAGCCTGGCCGAGGGCCAGTGGTGGCGCCTGGTGTCGCCGATGCTGCTGCACTTCGGTGTGCTGCACCTGGCCATGAACGGCATGTGGTACTGGGAGCTGGGCCGGCGCATCGAGTCGCGCCAGGGCCCGCTGATGCTGCTGGCACTGACCCTGCTGTTCAGCCTGGTGTCCAACCTGGCCCAGCACTTTACCAGCGGCCCGGGCCTGTTCGGTGGGCTGTCGGGGGTGCTGTACGGCTTGCTCGGGCATGTATGGCTGTACCACAAGCTGGCGCCCAGCCCGCAGTTCAGCCTGCCCCGCGGCGTGCTGGGGATGATGCTGATCTGGCTGCTGGTGTGCCTGAGCGGTGTGGTCGGCAAGCTGGGCTTTGGCGAAATCGCCAACGCCGCCCACGTGGGTGGCCTGCTCATCGGATGCCTGACTGGCCTATTGGGTGGAATGGTCGCCCGGCGTAAACTAGCCGCCTGACTGAGGAGACAGCATGTCCACATTCGCGCAAATGATCGAAAACATCACCCCGGAAATCTACGAAAGCCTGAAAACGGCCGTGGAAATCGGCAAATGGTCCGATGGCCGCAAGCTCACCACCGAGCAGAAAGAGCTGTCGCTGCAGGCGGTGATCGCCTGGGAGATGCAAAACCTTCCCGAAGAGCAGCGCACCGGCTACATGGGCCCGCAGGAGTGCGCCTCCAAGTCGGCGCCAATCGCCAACATCCTGTTCAAGTCGGACTCGGTACATTGATCGAACTCGCTCGTGGCTCTTTGAGCAAGATGGCGGTGCGTCTGGAAGCACCGGTCGTGCAGTACAGTTTTCGCCTGGACGACACCCAGGTGCCGGTGAACCCGCTGATCGGCCAGTCGATCCGCCTGGAATACCTCGGCGCCATCCACTGCACCCACTGCGGCAAACGCACCAAGACCAGCTTCAGCCAGGGTTACTGCTACCCGTGCATGACCAAGCTGGCCCAGTGCGACGTGTGCATCATGGCCCCGGAAAAATGCCACTACGACGCCGGCACCTGCCGCGAGCCGTCGTGGGGCGAGCAGTTCTGCATGACCGACCACGTGGTGTACCTGGCCAACTCCTCGGGCATCAAGGTCGGCATCACCCGCGCCACCCAGTTGCCCACCCGCTGGCTCGACCAGGGCGCGAGCCAGGCGCTGCCGATCATGCGCGTGGCTACCCGCCAGCAATCGGGCCTGCTCGAAGACGTGCTGCGCAGCCAGGTGCCAGACCGCACCAACTGGCGCGCGCTGCTCAAGGGCGACGCCGAAGTGCTGGACCTGCCGGCCATCCGTGAGCAGATCTTCGACGCCTGCGCCGACGGCATTCGCGGTTTGCAGGAGCGCTTCGGGCTGCAGGCCATGCAGCCGCTGCCGGACGCCGAAGTGGTGCAGATGAACTACCCGGTTCAGGCTTACCCGCAAAAGATCGCAAGCTTCAACCTGGACAAGAACCCGGTGGTGGAGGGCACGCTGCTGGGTATCAAGGGCCAGTACCTGATTTTCGACACCGGCGTGATCAACATTCGCAAGTACACGGCCTACCAGTTGGCCGTGCTCCAGTAAAGGATCGTCACCATGCGTACCGAACAACCGCAAGTGATCTACCTCAAGGACTATCAGGCCCCCGAGTACCTGATCGACGAGACGCACCTGACCTTCGAGCTGTTCGAGGACCACAGCCTGGTCCATGCGCAACTGGTCATGCGCCGCAACCCCGAGCGCGGCGCCGGCTTGCCGCCGCTGGTGCTCGACGGCCAGCAACTGGAGCTGCTGAGCGTGCAACTGGACGACCAGGCGCTGGCCGCCGGCGACTACCAGTTCGACGACAGCACCCTGACCGTGCAGCCGCAAGCCGAGCGCTTCACCCTCGACACCAGCGTGAAGATTCACCCCGAGAGCAACACCGCGCTGGAAGGCCTGTACAAGTCGGGCAAGATGTTCTGTACCCAGTGCGAGGCCGAGGGTTTTCGCAAGATCACCTACTACCTCGACCGCCCGGATGTGATGAGCGTGTTCACCACCACGGTGATCGCCGAGCAGCACCGCTACCCGGTATTGCTTTCCAACGGTAACCCGGTCGGCAGCGGCCCTGCAGAGGACGGCCGCCACTGGGCCACCTGGGAAGACCCGTTCAAGAAGCCGGCCTACCTGTTCGCCCTGGTAGCCGGTGACCTGTGGTGCAAGGAAGACACCTTCGTTCGCCAGTCAGGCCGCGATGTGACCCTGCGTATCTATGTCGAGCCGGAAAACCTCGACAAGTGCGACCACGCCATGGTCAGCCTGAAGAAGTCCATGCGCTGGGACGAAGAGGTCTATGGCCGCGAGTACGACCTGGACATCTTCATGATTGTCGCGGTCAACGACTTCAACATGGGCGCCATGGAAAACAAGGGCCTGAACATCTTCAACTCAAGCTGCGTGCTGGCCCGCGCCGAAACCGCCACCGATGCCGCCCACCAGCGGGTCGAGGGTGTGGTCGCCCACGAGTACTTCCACAACTGGTCGGGCAACCGCGTCACCTGCCGCGACTGGTTCCAGCTGTCGCTCAAAGAGGGCTTCACAGTGTACCGCGATGCCGAGTTCAGCGCCGACATGAACTCGCGCACGGTCAAGCGCATCGAGGACGTCGCCTACCTGCGTACCCACCAGTTCGCCGAAGACGCCGGCCCCATGGCCCACCCGGTACGCCCGGACAGCTTCATCGAGATTTCCAACTTCTACACCCTGACCGTGTACGAGAAGGGCGCCGAAGTGGTGGGCATGGTCCACACCCTGCTGGGGGCAGAAGGCTTCCGTAAAGGCAGCGACCTGTACTTCGAACGCCACGATGGCCAGGCGGTGACCACCGACGATTTCATCAAGGCCATGGAAGACGCCAACGGCGTCGACCTTACCCAGTTCAAGCGTTGGTACAGCCAGGCCGGTACCCCGCGCCTGGAGGTCAGCGAGCAGTATGACGCCGCTGCCCAGCGTTACAGCCTGACCTTCCGCCAGAGCTGCCCGCAGACCCCGGACAAGCAAGCCAAGTTGCCGTTCGTGATCCCGGTGGCGCTGGGCCTGCTGGACGCCGAGGGCAACGACCTGGCGCTGCAACTGGCCGGCGAAAGCGCCGCCAGCGGCACCAGCCGCGTACTGTCGGTGACCGAAGCCGAGCAGACTTTCACCTTCGAAGGCATCCAGGCCAAGCCGCTGCCGTCGTTGCTGCGCGGCTTCAGCGCGCCGGTCAAGCTGAGCTTCCCGTACGACCGCGATCAGTTGATGTTCCTCATGCAACACGACAGCGACGGCTTCAACCGCTGGGAAGCGGGGCAGCAGTTGGCGGTGCAGGTACTGCAGGAACTGATCGGCCAGCACCAGCGCGGCGAAGCACTCGCCCTCGACCAGCGCCTGATCACCGCCCTGGGCACCGTGCTGGGCAATGCGGCGCTGGACCCGGCCATGGTCGCCGAAATGCTCTCGCTGCCAGGTGAGGCTTACCTCACCGAAATCAGCCAGGTGGCCGATGTGGATGCCATCCACGCCGCCCGCGAGTTTGCCCGCAAGCAAATCGCCGGGCAGCTGTTCGACGCCCTGTGGGCCCGTTACCAGGCCAACCGCGAGGTGTCGCGCAACACGGCGTATGTGGCCTCTGCCGAGCACTTCGCCCGCCGCAGCCTGCAGAACATCGCGCTGTCGTACCTGATGCTGTCGGGCAAGCCGCAGGTACTGGAGGCGACCCTGGAGCAGTTCGAGCATTGCGACAACATGACCGAACGCCTCACCGCCCTGGCGGTGCTGGTCAACTCGCCGTTCGAGGCCGAGCGCGCCAAGGCCCTAGAAGCCTTTGCCGAGCACTTCAAGGACAACCCGCTGGTCATGGACCAGTGGTTCAGCGTGCAGGCGGCAAGCGCGCTGCCGGGCGCTCTGGCGCGGGTCAAGGCGCTGATGCAGCACCCGGCGTTCACCCTGAAGAACCCGAACAAGGTGCGTGCGCTGGTTGGCGCTTTTGCCGGGCAGAACCTGGTCAACTTCCACGCCGCCGACGGTTCGGGCTACCGCTTCCTGGCGGACCTGGTGATCGAGCTCAACGCACTCAACCCGCAGATCGCCTCGCGCCAACTGGCGCCGCTGACCCGCTGGCGCAAGTACGACGACGCGCGCCAGGTGCTGATGAAGGGCGAGCTGGAGCGCATTCGCGCGTCCGGTGCGCTGTCCAGCGATGTGTATGAAGTGGTGAGCAAGAGCCTGGCGTAAGCCTGTTCCGACGCCAATCGCGGGGCAAGCCCGCTCCCACGCCTGTCGATGATTGGCGTGGGAGCGGGCTTGCCCCGCGATGCTTTTGGGCGGTTAACAAAACATAACGTCCCGCTCGTTGTTTTCTGTCGGACAATCCCGCTAGCATGGCCAAAAGCTATTCCAGGGCTCTGGAACAGGGTTTTCACAGCACCTGGCAATAGATTGACCCGCGACAAGAACACAACAGGGGGCAGTCATGAGAGAGCGGTTCAAGCCACGCCGCAGGCTGGCGACCGGCGCGATGCTGGCGCTGGTGCTGGGTATCGGCGCCAGCGATGTGGAAGCGGCGGTGGCCGCCGAGCAGTACTCGGTGGAGTCGGCCAAGGCCGCGCAGAGCCTGCTGATCGGCGCCACCCATGCCGGCAAGCGCCTGGTGGTGGTCGGTGACCGCGGCCACATCCTGTTCTCCGACGACCAGGGCAAGACCTGGACCCAGGCCCGGGTGCCCACCCGGCAACTGCTCACTGCGGTGTTCTTCCTCGACGACAAGCGCGGCTGGGCGGTCGGCCACGACGCGCAGATTCTCGCCAGCAGCGATGGCGGCGCCACCTGGAGCAAGCAGTTCGAAGACCTCGAGCGCGAAGCGCCGTTGCTTGACGTGCGCATGCTCGATGCCCAGCGCGGTTTCGCCGTGGGCGCCTACGGCGCACTGCTCGAAACCAGCGACGGCGGCCAGCACTGGCTGGACGTCGCCGAGCGCCTGGACAACCCCGACCAGTTGCACCTCAACGCCATCACCCAGGTGAAGGACGCCGGCCTGTTCATCGTCGGCGAGCAGGGCGGCATGTTCCGCTCCAGCGACGACGGCCAGACCTGGAGCAAGGTCCAGGGCCCCTACGAGGGCTCGCTGTTCGGCGTGATCGGCACCGCCCAGCCACGCACCCTGCTGGCCTACGGCCTGCGCGGCAACCTGTTGCGCAGCACCGATTTCGGCGACACCTGGCAAACCATCGCGCTCAAGGCCGAACGTGGCCCCCTCGAATTCGGCCTGGCAAGCGCTACGCTTCTCGAAGATGGCAGCCTGGTGCTGGTGGGCAACGGCGGCAGCGTACTGCGCAGCACCGATGACGGGCAGAGCTTCAGCGTGCACAACCGCAGCGACCGTATCGCCCTGGCGGGCGTCAGCGGCCTGGCCGGTGGCGGCCTGCTGCTGGTGGGGCAGGGCGGCGTACACCTGGCCACCGCCAACGGCGCAGAGGAGGCACGCCCATGACCAGCCGGGAGAGCTTCGACATGCAGCACAAGGACAAGGCCACCCTGCTGGAACGGCTGATCTTCAACAACCGCCCGGTGGTCATCGCCATCTGCGTGCTGGTGAGCATTTTCCTGTTCTGGCAGGCCACGCAGATCCGCCCCTCCACCAGCTTCGAAAAGATGATCCCGCTGCAGCACCCGTTCATCGAGCAGATGATGGAGCACCGCAACGACCTGGCCAACCTGGGCAACACCGTGCGCATTTCGGTGGAATCGACCAAGGGTGACATCTTCGACAAGGACTACATGGAGACCCTGCGTCAAATCCACGACGAGGTGTTCTACATTCCCGGCGTCGACCGGGCCGGCCTCAAGTCGCTGTGGAGCCCCAGCGTGCGCTGGAGCGAGGTCACCGAAGAGGGCTTTTCCGGCGGCGAGGTGATCCCCAACACCTACAACGGCTCGCAGGACAGCCTCGACACCCTGCGTGACAACGTGCTCAAGTCTGGCCAGGTGGGGCGCCTGGTGGCCAACAACTTCAAGTCCAGCATCGTCGACATCCCGCTGCAGGAAAGCTACCCCGACCCTCAAGACCCGGGGCGTCAGGTCAAGCTCGACTACCAGCAGTTCTCCCACCAGCTGGAAGAGAAGATCCGCGACAAGTTCCAGGCGCAGAACCCCGACGTGAAGATCCACATCGTCGGCTTCGCCAAGAAGGTCGGCGACCTGATCGACGGCCTGGTGATGGTGGCGATGTTCTTCGGCGTGGCGCTGGTGATCACCTGGGCGCTGCTGTACTGGTTCACCTGGTGCATCCGCAGCACCATCGCCGTGCTGATCACCACCCTGGTGGCGGTGGTCTGGCAGTTGGGCCTGATGCATGCCGTGGGCTTTGGCCTGGACCCGTACTCGATGCTGGTGCCGTTTTTGATCTTCGCCATCGGCATCTCCCACGGCGTGCAGAAGATCAACGGCATCGCCCTGCAGTCCAGTGACGCCGACAACGCCCTGACCGCCGCCCGGCGCACCTTCCGCCAGCTGTTCCTGCCGGGGATGATCGCCATCCTGGCCGATGCCGTGGGCTTCATCACCTTGCTGATCATCGACATCGGGGTGATTCGCGAGCTGGCCATCGGCGCCTCCATCGGCGTGGCGGTGATCGTGTTCACCAACCTGATCCTGCTGCCGGTGGCCATCAGCTACGTGGGCATCAGCCAGAAGGCCATCGCCCGCAGCAAGAAGGACGCCACCTGCGAGCACCCGTTCTGGCGCCTGCTGGCCAACTTCGCCAGCCCCAAGGTGGCGCCGGTGTCCATCGCCCTGGCCCTGGTGGCCTTCGCCGGCGGCCTGTGGTACAGCCAGAACCTGAAGATCGGCGACCTCGACCAGGGCGCCCCGGAGCTGCGCCCGGACTCGCGCTACAACCAGGACAACAGCTTCATCATCAGCAACTATTCCACCAGTTCCGACGTGCTGGTGATCATGGTCAAGACCCCGGCCGAGCAGTGCTCGGTGCACGGCACCATGGCGCCGATCGACGAGCTGATGTGGGCCATGGACAACACCCCCGGGGTGCAGTCGACCATCTCGCTGGTGACCGTCTCCAAGCAGGTCATCAAGGGCATGAACGAGGGCAGCCTGAAGTGGGAGACGCTGTCGCGCAACCCGGACATCCTCAACAACTCCATCGCCCGGGCTGACGGCCTGTACAACGCCGATTGCTCGCTGGCACCGGTGCTGGTGTTCCTCAACGACCACAAGGCCGAAACCCTGGAGCGGGTAACCGCTGCGGCCAAGGCCTTTGCCGACAGCCACAACAGGGACGGCCTGCAGTTCCTGCTGGCGGCCGGTAACGCCGGCATCGAGGCGGCCACCAACGAGGTGATCAAGTCGGCCGAGCTGACCATCTTGATCCTCGTCTACCTGTGCGTGGCAGTGATGTGCATGATCACCTTCCGCTCCTTTGCCGCCACCCTGTGCATCGTGCTGCCGCTGGTGCTCACCTCGGTGCTGGGCAACGCGCTGATGGCGTTCATGGGCATCGGCGTGAAAGTGGCCACACTGCCAGTGGTCGCGCTGGGCGTGGGCATTGGCGTGGACTACGGCATCTACATCTACAGCCGCCTGGAAAGCTTCCTGCGTGCCGGCCTGCCGCTGCAGGAGGCCTACTACGAGACCCTGCGCTCCACCGGCAAGGCAGTGCTGTTCACCGGCCTGTGCCTGGCCATCGGCGTGTGCACCTGGATCTTCTCGGCCATCAAGTTCCAGGCCGACATGGGCCTGATGCTGACCTTCATGCTGCTGTGGAACATGTTCGGCGCGCTGTGGCTGCTGCCGGCACTGGCGCGCTTCCTGATCAAGCCGGAAAAGATGGTGGGCAAGCAGGGCGGGTCGATCTTCGCCCACTGAGGCCGTGAAAGGGGGCCGCTTTGCGGCCCATCGCGACACAAGGCCGCTCCCACAGGGAATTGCGGTTACCTGTGCGAGCGGCCTTGTGTCGTGATGGGCTGCAAAGCAGCCCCATTGGTTATAATGCCCGACCCTTTTTTCGGACAAACCCATGACCCTCGCCACCGCCCTAGCCGCCTGCGACATGCTCCTGATCGACGGCCTGCACGCCTTTGACTTCACCTTCGACGACACCGGCCTCACCATCGAGTGCATGGACGGCCGCCAGTTGCGCCGCTGGGCGTTCACCCCCGAGCAAGTTGCCGCCGCCACCGGTGCCGGCGATGACTGGCAGCTGGCCTCTGCCGAAGGCGAGCATCGTCTAGTCTGTATGAGTGCTTTCCGCGCCCCGGACGAAGAAGACGATGAACCGCAAATGGACGAGCCTGCTGACCGCTAGCCTGATGACCCTCGCACTCGATGCCCACGCCGCCGTGCTGCTGGTGGGCAGCTATACCGATGGTGCCAGCCAGGGTATCTACCGCTACGACTTCGACACCCGCAGCGGCCATATCGCCAGCACGCCGCAACAGGTGGTCAAGAGCGTCAGCCCGTCGTGGCTGGTGCTGTCGGCCGACCAGCGCCAGCTGTTCGCAGTCAACGAAACACCCCAGGGCCATGTCAGCAGCTTTGCCGTGGATGCCAAGGGCCAGATCACCCCGCTGAACCAGGTGCCGAGCCAGGGCGATGAGCCCACCCACGCCAGCCTCAGCCACGACCAGCGTTACCTGTTCGTCGCCAACTACGCCGTCGCCCCAAACCCCGGCGGCAGCCTGGTGGTGATCCCGGTGATGAAGGACGGCAAGCTCAAGCCGGTGGTGCAGCAGGCGCGGCACGCGCCGAGCAAGGTCAACCCGGAGCGCCAGGCCGGTGCCCATGTGCATTCGCTGGTGCTCTCGCCGGACGGCCAACACCTGTATGCCTGCGACCTGGGGGCGGACAAGGTGTTCATTTACCGCTACGACGGCGCCAGCCCCGAACACCCGTTGAGCCCGGCCATTCCCGCTTCGGTAACGCTGCCGCCCGGCAGCGGCCCGCGCCACCTGCTGTTCGACGCCAAGGGCCGGCATGCCTACCTCACCCTGGAAATGAGCGCCGAAGTGGTGGTGTTCGATGTGCAGGACGGCGCCCTGAGCGAGCGTCAGCGCCTGCCGCTGACCGACAGCAAGGACGCTGCCGCCAAGGCCGGCGGCGGCCTGCACCTGTCAGCCGATGGCCGCTTCCTCTATGTCAGCAATCGCGGCACTGCCAATCAGATCGTGGTCTACGCGGTGGGCAAGAACGACGGCCAGCTCACCTTGCTGCAGCGCCGCCCGGTGGAAGGCGACCACCCCCGCGAGTTTGCCCTGGACCCGACGGGTAACTTCCTGCTGGTGGCCAACCAGAAAAGTGACCGGATCGTGGTGTTCAAGCGCGACCCGCGCAAGGGCACCCTCGGTGAGGTGGTGCAGACCTTCGACCAGCCGGCGCCGTCGGACCTCAAGTTTCTGTAGGAGATCACCCAGCCCTACGGGCTGCCCTGTCGCGCAGAGAGCAAGTCTCGCAGATGCACCGCGCTCCTGTGGGAAGCGGCCTTGTGTCGCGATGGGGCGCGAAGCGGCCCCAAGGCCTCGGCTTCATGCAACATTGCCGGGGCTGCTGCGCAGCCCATCGCGACACAAGGCCGCTTCCCACAGAGATCGTGTTAAATCAATGAGTTGTAGTTTGTTCCATGAGACCCGGCTTGCCGGTGATCGCCGGCAAGCCGGCTCCTACAGGGGCGGTGAGCGCCACTATCGATCTGGGTGATATCCGCTACTGCTGCAATGAATTTCAGCCAGCGGCCGCATCGGCGTAAGTTTTGACCCAAGGCCCCGACGGGCCAACGTCAACCACCGACACCGAGGTCCGCCATCATGAATTTCAACCTGTTCCCGGTCATCGCCGCTTCCGCCATTTCCGCCTCCGTCGTACTGCCGGCCCATGCCCAGGCTGACCAGGCTGGCAAGCTACCCACCACCCACAGCTACACCGAAAAGTACCTGCAACAAAGCGCGCACTTTCACGCAGCATTGAGCAAGCACTCGCACTGAAAGCGTAAAGGGATTGGTAATAGCACAACGCCATATGTTTTAATTTGACGCTGTATTTTTGACTCTCCGAAGGGGCAGAGCATGATGTGGCGTATCACGGCGGTAGTGCTGTTGCTGATGTCCGCGCCGATTCTGGCGATCTGATTTCAACCTGCTTCGGCCCCACAGGGCTGATCACTTGGCCATCACCGCCTTGAACAAGGCCGATTCCAGCCAGCCTTCCAGCCAGCTCCGCAACCGCGGATAAGCCGCCTCGGCGAACCATTGAGGTTCGACCCCGGCAAACTGGCGCATCAAGGGCAGCAAGGCGGCATCGGCCAGGCTCGGGTGGTCGGCCAGCAGGTAGCGCCTGCCTTCGAGCAGGCCCTCCAACTGCGCCAACCAGGCTTCGGCCTGACTGCGGTAATACTCCCGCGAATGCTCGGGGTAGCGCTCGGCGTACTTGTACAGGTTCACCTGCGCTTTGAAGGTGCTGTCGTTGTGTACGATCAGCGCCTCGGCCTGCTTGGCCGCAGCCGGGTCGGCCAGCAAGCGCCAGTCCTGCGGGTCGTGGCGGGCCAGGGCCCAGCGCATGATGTCCAGGCTTTCCTCCAGCACCCCGTCACCGGTGTCGAGCACCGGCACCGTGCCCTTGGGCGACAGTGCCAGCAACTCGGCGGGCTTTTGCTTCATCTGCACTTCCACCACCTGCACCGCGCAGCCGGCATAGCGCAGCGCCAGGCGCGCACGCATGGCCCACGGGCAGCGGCGGAACGAGTAGAGAATCACCCGCACACCTCAACGTCGCTCAGGCCATTGCCCTGGCGGCGCACCTGGATCTGCACCGGGATACGCTCGTGCATTTCCTGCACGTGGGAGATCACCGCCACCTTGCGGCCTTGGGCCTGCAGGCCGTCGAGGGCGTCCATGGCCAGTTGCAGCGATTCGGGGTCGAGGCTGCCGAAGCCCTCGTCGATGAACAGCGACTCGATGCGCAAGGTGCTGGACGCCATCGACGCCAGGCCCAGGGCCAGGGCCAGCGATACCAGGAAGGTCTCGCCGCCGGACAGCGAATGCACCGAGCGCATTTCGTCGCCCATCTCGGTATCCAGCACCAGCAGGCCGAGGGCACTGCCGCCGCGCTTTAGGCGGTAGCGCCTGGCCAGTTGGCGCAGTTGGCTGTTGGCGTGGTGCAGCAGCAGGTCGAGGTTGTAGCCCTGGGCGATCTTGCGGAACACATCGCCTGAGGCCGAGCCGATCAATGCGTTCAACCGCGCCCAGCGCTGCCATTGACGGTAGGCCTGGTCGATCTGCTCGGCCAGGGCCTGACTGGCTTGCTGGCGGCGCTGGTCTTCGGCCTGGCGGGCGCGCAGCTCGGCGCACTGGTGCTCCTGGGCGGCCAGTTGCTGCGCCAGGGTTTCGAGGTTTTGCTCCAGTTCTTCGGTGGGCAGCTCGCCGTGGGCCTGGGCGCTGTGCTGTTGCAGGCGCTGTTCACGCTCCTGCAACAGTACCCGGCCTTGCTCGACGGCTTTTTCAGCGTGCTGCAACTGCTGGCGCAGCTCGCCTACCTGGGCGTCGTCGATGGCCAGCAGGCGATCGAGGCCGCTGTCATCCAGCTCGGGGTGCGCCGCGCGCCACTGGGCGATAGTGCCGTGCAGCTGTTGGTGTTCCTGCTCCAGTGCCTGCTGGCGCTGGTGGTTGGCTTTCAGCTCGCCGGCCAGTTGCACGCCCTGGGTATGCAGCGCCTGCAGTTGCTGCGCCGTGTCGGCCTCGCGCTGGCGGGCCTGTTCCAGCTGGGTGTCCATATGCTGTTGCCAGGCTTCGGCGCTGGCCTGCTCGCCGAGCAGTTCGGCGAGGCTGGCAGCTACTTGCTGGCGCTGTGCGTCCAGCGCGGCGAGCTTGTGCTGTACCTGCTGCAGGCTTTGCTGGCGCGCCTGCTGCTGGTCGCGCAGCTTGTCCAGCTGCACCTGGCGGGCTTGCTGCTCTTGCTGCTCATCCTGGCGCTGGTCCAACTGCTGGCGGCGCTGGGCGATCTGCTGGTCAAGGCCGAGGAAGGCGTGAGCCGGGTCGTCGCGCAAGGCCTGGAGGATCTCCCCGGGCAGCACACTGGCCAGGTCGCTCAGGCCTTGCTCCAGTTGCTGCTGGTCAGCCGCCAGTGCTTGATGCTGCTGGTCGAGGTGGCGCTGGGCCTGCTGCTGGGCGTCGCTGGCAGCCTGCAACTGCTGGGTCAGGCGTGCGGCGTCCTTTTGCAAGCCGAGCAGGGCGGCCTGGCGCTTCTCGTCGCGCTCGATCTCTTCGCCCAGGCGCCGTAGCTGGCCGTCGAGCCAACGGCTGCGGGCCTGGTCATCCTGCGGGGCGAGGGCCGGCCACAGGGTGTGGGCCTGCACCTGCGCGGTCTGCGCCTGCAACTGCTCGCCCAGCTGGGCCTGTTGCTGCTGGTAGTCCTTGAGCTGGGCATTGACCACGCCCAGTTGGGTGCGCAGTTCCACCAGGGTGGTGTTGAGCTGCTCCACCTGTTTTTGCGCGGCGTCTTCTTCGGCCTGGTCATGCCGGCCTAGGCTGTGCAGCAGCGCTTCGGGCTGGTGGAACGGGTGTTCGGCGCTGCCGCACACCGGACAGGGTTCGCCATCGCGCAGTTGTGCGCGCAGTTCCTCGACGCTGGTGTTGCGCGCCAGGCGCTGGCGTTCGAGCAACTGGCGGGTGAGGGTCAGGGCCTGCTCGGCGGCTTCCAGTTCGGCTTTGGCCGCAGTGCCTTCAGTGATCAGTTGCTGGCGCTGCTGCATGGCTTGTTGCTGGCGCTCGCGCAGGCTGTCGAGGCCTTGGCGCAGTTCCAGTTCGCGGCCGTGCAGGCGTGCCAGCTCCTCGACCGCGCGCTGCTGCTTGCGGTTGTCCTGCAGCATGCCGCCCAGCAGGTCGATCTGCTCGGCCAGGGCGCCAGGTTCGGCGCCGGCTTCGCGGAACAGCAACTCGAAGCTGTCGCGTTGCCCCTGCAACTGGGCAGTGGCCTGGCTGGCCTGGGCTTGCAGCCCGGGCAGCTCTTCGCGGCCCTTGGCCAGGCGTCCGCCAATCAGCATCACTTGCTTGAGCTGTGGCAGGTAGGCCTGCCAGGCATCGGCCAGGCTGGCCAGGTGGCTGCTTTCGGCCAGGGCGCTGTCGATCTGGGCAAGTTGTTGCAGGCTGCGTTGCTGGTTGTCTTGCAGCTGCTGCAACTGCTGCTGGCCCTCGCTGACCTGCTGTTCGGCCTGCAGGCAGGCTTCGCGCAGTTCTGCCTGCTCGTTATCCAGCCGCGCCAGGTCGCCCTGGGCGGCGAACGCCTGGCGCAGGTGCGGGGCGTTTTCGCTGTGCTGGCGTTGGCTGTCGGCCAGTTGCTCACGCGCCGTGCCCAGCGTCTGCTCCTGTTCGGCGGTGCTGGTTTGCAGGGCGTTCTGCTGAGTTTGCTGCTGGGTGATCTCATCGAGCAGCGGCGCCAGTTGTGCAGCCAATTGCTGCTGGCGATGGAACTGGTGGCGCTGCGGCGCCAGGCGCTCCAGGCGTTGCAGGTCGACACGCTGCTCGCCCAGTTGCTGCCACTGCTGCTCGGCGGCTTGTAGCGTCTGGCTGGCTTCGCCGTGCTGGGCCTGCAACTGGCGTTGCTCGTTCAGCCAGGCACGCTGCTGCTCCAACTGGCGCTGGCGCGCCTGGTCGGCCTTGAACTGCTGCTGCGCCTGCTCCAGCTGCTGGTCCAGCTCGGCGCGGGCTTCGTCGGCCAGGGGCAGCAGGTGCTCGGCCTGTTTCTTCAGGTCGTTGTGCGCCTCGCCGGTTTCCCGGGCCTTGCTGAAGGCGCGCTGGCCGAGGCGGGTGTAGATGGCGGTGTTGGTGAGCTTTTCCAAAAGCTCGCTGCGTTCTTTGTCGTCGGCCTTGAGAAACGCGCCGAACTCGCTCTGTGCCAGCATCACCGCGCGGGTGAACTGTTCGAAGTTCAGCCCCAGGCGCGCCTCGACCAGTTGCTTGTAGTCGTTCTTGCCGCTGGCCAGCAGTTGCTCGGCGTCCAGGTCGTAGAAGCTCTGGCGGCTGTGCTGCAGCTTGCCGTTGGCTTTTTCGCGGGCGCGGTTGGCCTCCCAGCGGGCGCGGTAGCGGCGCCCGTCGATGCCGACGAAGTCCACTTCGGCAAAGCCGCTGCCGGTGCCCCGGCGCAGCAGGTTGCGCGGGTCGGAGGTGGGGATTTCACCGTCGGCGTCGGGCACCTTGGCTTCCCGGGCGATGTCGTTGAGCCGCGGCACGTTGCCGAACAGCGCCAGGCACAGGGCGTCGAGCAGGGTGCTCTTGCCGGCACCTGTAGGCCCGGTGATGGCGAACAGGCCGGCGCTGGCCAGGGGCTCAGCGGTGAAGTCGATATCGATGGGGCCGGCCAGGGATGCCAGGTTCTTCAGGCGGATGGCGAGAATTTTCATGGCTGTTCCTCTTCCTGCAGCACGTCCTGCAGCAGCTCGGCGAAATCGGCCAGGGCCTGTTCGTCGACGGCGCTGCCGTAGGCCTGCTCCCAGGCGCGGCCGAACAGGTCCTGCGGGGTCATCTGGGACAGCTCGACGAAGGCCTGCTGGTCATCCTCTTCGCGGCGGCTGCCAGCGTATTCGGCGCTGATGCGCACCAGGCGCACGGCCTTGCCCTGCAGGGCGGTTTCGATCTGCTGGCGCAGGTCGGGCTGCGGCTCGTCCAGCAATACCCGCACCTCCAGCCAGGGCTGGCGGTTGGGGTCTTCGAGCAGGTCGATCACCGGCAGCTCGGCCAGTTGCTCCAGCAGCTCGGCCAGCGGCGCCGGGCCGACCCGGCGCAACGCCACCGCACGCGGCACCAGGCGCGGCTCGACGCTGACCAACTGGCTGCCCTGCAGCTCCACCTCCAGCACCTGGTGCGGGTAGTTGATTTCGGCGAACGACAGCGGGATCGGCGCGCCGCTGTAGCGGATGCGTTCCTCGCGGTTGACCTTCTGCGGTTTGTGCAGGTGGCCCAGGGCGACATAGCCGATGGCCTTGTCGAACAGCCGCGCCGGCAGGGCTTCGGCGTTGCCGATGATCAGGCTGCGTTCGGAGTCCTCGCTGATGCTGCCGCCGGCCATGTGGGCGTGGCTGATGGCCACCAGCGCCTGGTCCTTCTTGCGCTTTTTCAGCGCCGCGTCGATCAATTGCTGGTGCACCTGGGTAATACCCTGCAGGTAGTTGTCCCCCAGCGCGGGCCCGGTGACTTCGGCCGGGCGCAGGAAGGGCAGGGCCAGGCACCAGGCCTCGACCTTGCCGCGGGCGTTGCTCAGTGGGATCAGCAGCCGCTCGGCGTCCAGCTGGCCCTCGTCGAGCCAGTGCACGCGGCCCAGGGCATGGGTGCGCAGGCGCCGCATCAACGGTGCCGGCAGCTCGATGCGCGAGCCGGAGTCGTGGTTGCCGGCGATCATCACGATATCCAGCTTGGGCTGTTGCTCGTGGGCCTGGACGATGAAGTCGTACAGGCGCTCCTGGGCTTTGACCGGCGGGTTGACGGTGTCGAAGATGTCGCCGGCGATCAACAGTGCATCGGGTTGGCGCAGGCGCAGCTGGCCAAGCAGCCAGTCGATGAAGCAGGCGTGTTCGAAGTCGCGTTCCTGGCCGTGCAGGCTCTGGCCCAGGTGCCAGTCGGAGGTGTGAAACAGACGCATGGGTGACCTGTAAGAATAGGTTCAGGCGAACAAAGGCTCGGCTTTGAGCTGCTCATAAATGGCGTTGAGGATAACTCAAGTAGGCATGACGCTCGAGTGCTAACTGGGCTATCTTGCTTTTTGAAGGGGGCCGCGAGTCGCAGGTATCTTGATTGGCAGGCAGAGAGATCGAAGTCCTGTTAAGGGGGCAGTAACCTGGAAGCGGCGGGTTTCAATGGGTTAGTCATCCGACTGCGGGTGGTGACGTTCATTGATTGTAGTGTCAAATAGCTTGGTGTCGCCTCGAATAAGGGTGGTTGCAAAGTCGCTATAATAGTTGCTGACTTCTCTGAGTGATGAGGCGAATCGAAAAAGACCGAGTGCGTCGCATTGTTCTGCACGTTCTTTATATTTTTCGGCTAACCGAATTTCTGCGGCTGCGTTCGGTTCTATAATGTGTACGCCTCGGCTATCTAATGTTGCGGTAACATAATGGGATCTCAGGATTTCCATGTTTTTTTGGTTGAGAAAATCTGCAATGGAGCGATTGATCCATAAGTCGCTACTGTCCTGCGGTGAGTGCACTAATAGTTGGGCTATTAGTTTCAAAGCTATTTCGCTGTGGCCGGAGGCGTCGGAGAGAGCAATTGCTTGGCTTGTCCAAGCCTCGAAAGCCCCTGCGTCAAAGGTCGTGGTGTGGCCAGGTATTATTTTCCAAAAGCCAAAAATAGTAAGGGCTTGCTTGCGGCATATGTCCGCCCAGGTCGCCTCCTCTTGAGTGAGTGAGTCTTCATCGCTTGGATAGGCAGAGCAGATCAAGTCGTGAAAAAGAGTGGCGTTTTTAGAAATTTCCCAGTGTAGACTAAGGTCGGACTTTCCGTGCTGCAAAATCTGACAGTACGCAAACTCAATTGCGTGCAGCTCGTCAGGGTTGGTCTTTTTGTCGGTGCGTAAGATATCTATCAGTTTTATAATGTCGTCATGATAGGGGGGTACTGCAATTTGAGTGGTAAGGAAGCTTTTGAGAACGGCAATAATTGCTTGGGTTGTTATGGTTTTTTCCCGAAATAGTAAGTGAAGGATGCAGTGCAGCGCTGCTGTTGGGCGATTATGGTTCAAAAATTTGTCAATGGCAGTATATAGAGGTGCTGGTCCGGTGTATTCGATATAGCCTGGCCATTTTATATCGACGGTTTGCCAGTATTTAGAAGTGAGTTCAGGGTTTGATAACAGCTCGACCGCCTGCCAGGTGGCGGGGCAAAGAGGAAGTGTGGTGAATAATTTAACGAGCGCTCGTAGGTTCCAGGTGGGTAGGTTGAGTGGTTTTAAGAACTCCATTGTGGTTTTGTAGTTACGTGTTTTGATATAGCTCGAGATAAATTGTTGCATCTTCTCATGGGGGTGTGTAATCAGCTCTTTCAAGTCATCAGCGTGCTCGGTTTTGACCAACGCTGCCAGATGCCGGCCGGCAAGAGCAGGGTTGTCTATCTTTAGGGCGAATTGTGAAATTAGTTTGAAGTCCCCAGTCCCATAGATTTCTTTGATCGCGGCATGAGTAAGGTTGTTGATTTTTAGTTCTTGCTCCTCGAAATTCGAGAATTGTTCGAGGTTTTCCAGCGGGTTGTTGGAAAATAGCTTTCTATAGAAAATGGTTGGGTTTTTTGAGGATACTTTCGTTATCGCACTCTGTAAGTATGCTTCAGGGGGCGTGTCTCTAATGTCTCGAAAGTAAGGGTTTGTTTTTATGCTCTTGGCAAGACTGCTTAGCGTTGACCAGATTTCGTATTTTTCGTCTTCGTCAATGATTTCGGAAGTTTTTGAGATGCAATCAATGGCTGATTTGAAATCGTGTGGGGGGCGGAGGAATGTGTCGAGATTTTTGGCAATCTCCAATGAGCGCCTGCTGTCGAGTCTGGCGATCTTAATGGTAAGCGAGCTGAGTGAAGCTTGCTCTTCCAAAATTTTGTCTATGCAACGATCATGGGGCTTTATGGTGACGGGTAGAAATTGTGGGCGTGAATTTTCGGGGCGCGAGCTCCACCGTTGAGGTAGTAGTTGAAGAAGCACCGGCCAGGCCACTTCAGGGGTTTCATTGGCCAGAACTTCTAGTGCGACCATTCGCCTGGCGAAGTCTGCAGTAGTGCGGGGGTTGTCAGGTGAAAGGATATTGACGATGGAATTCAATGGGCTATAGCGCTGGTTGCCGCCTTGATCCAGTGTCTGTAATTCACCCAGTGCCAGTAATGAGTGAGTTAAATGGTCTGGAAACCATGCCAGGCGCTCAAGTGCGGAAATAAATCCATAGATATAGGGCGTGGCATGTGTGCCGCCGAGCTGGCTTTGCTTGAATAGTTCAGAAAGAATGGGTTTTGAAGAAGTCAGTAATTTTTGGATTTGCTTCAGAAATGCTTCTGGAGCGGCTTCGGCAAGTGTGCTGATTATGTCGCTGACACTGGCGAAATGCTCCCAGTTTTCGTGGGTTAACGTTTTTGAGACTACGCGATAGGAAAGAGTTGCACACAGATAGTGTGGAACGTTTACCGCGCTTTTGCTAAAAGTACTCAGTAGTGCAAGTGTTTCGGCGAATCCCTTTCTTAGCAGAGGGCTATTAGTGGGGATTATGCCATAGGCGGCGGAGGCGTATCTGGTTTCTGGTGCCAGTTGAAGCGCGGGGTCTAGTTTGCTGAATACTTGGATTGCAGCGGACTCGAATCTTTCTAAATCTTCCTTGTAAAGGCGGCTTAAAATGCTGTCCCAGTAAGATCGCCTTTCTGTAATCTCCCAAATGCCTAGGTGATGCTTTATGGGGGTGTCAGGTTTTTCTAGGGCCTCCTGGATTCGTTTTATCCACTCCCTGTACGGGCTGCCTGTCAAGGATTCAATGATTTGGATGTCATGTTCAATTGATTCATTCCAGCCGCCAATGAGCATGGCCAATGAAATATCTCTATTGAGTGTGCTTTCATTGGTGGTGTAGGAAAAATGATTGCCGACAATATTGTGGCCGGTCCCGTGATGCGTTTGCGTGATGTTGGTTTTATTGTCATTCATGCTCGTGGTCATCGAAGTGTAGTTTGCTTCCGCTTGAGGTTTAGCTACAAGCCGGTGGTCGATCGGAAGGGGACGGTCGTGTTATTTATGGTTGATGGTAATTATGTTGCCGGCGATGTTGTCTCCGTTGCCGCTGTGATTTTGCGTTATATCGTTGAATTTTGATTGAGTGATTGCTGGAGAGCTATTTATTTTATCGAGGATGTCGCTAATATTTTTTGATTGCTTAAGGCGTTCAGAAATTGCCTTTTCACTCATGTCGTCGTTGATGCCAAGGGTGTTGATTTCGGATACAAGCGCTTGGGTAATCACGTCCTCTTTTAACCACCGGGTTAAGCGCTTAGTCAACTCGCCACTTGTGACTTTTAGCCCTGCTTTGAGTATGTCGTATACGCTGCTGGCGATGAGGCCCGTTGTGATGAAGTCCATAATGCTTCCTTGTCGCGTCTATGATTGGTGTGTACAGCGATATCTCACGTTTGTGCGTTGATGTCCATGGCAGATTGAGACGGAAGTAGTGCGTTGCAAGGTGGGGTGCTTTGGGGCTGCCAGCCGCAGAAATGATACTCCCTCCAACGAGAGCGAGGACCTTCTAGCGTGGGGCACCTGCTAACTGAACGAGCATCACTTGGGATACAACGGCGGCAGGTTGCCCGATTCCCCGGTTGGCGCCAACAGCTGCTCGGCCGGCGGAATCGCCCCGATCGCCCGCCACAGCTCATCGCCATGCCAGTACTGGCCGCTCTCGCTGTACAACGCCCCGTTCAAGCCATCCAGGGCATCCGACAACGGCACGAAGCGGGCGGCCATCTCGGCGAGGGTTTCTGGTTGCTGGCGCGCCCAGGCGTCCAGCGCCTGGCGGGTGGCCTGGGGGTCGTTGGCCTGGCTGGCGCGCTTGAGGTCGTCCAGCAGCGTGCGTGGGCTCGGGCCGCTCTGCGCGGTGCGCAGCACCGCTGGTTGCGAGCGGGCGCGCCACCACAGGGCGAAGCCGAGCACGGTGGTCAGGGCGAACAGCAGCGTCGCCAGCTGCCAGGGCCATAGCGGGCGCTGGCTGGTGCTGTTGTCGCCCACCGGCGTGTCGGCGCTCAGGGCCGGGTTGTCCTGCACCTCGAGGGTGCGTGCCGGCAGGCTGCTCTGCTCCAGGTGGTCCTCGAGGGTGTTCCACCAGGTGACCTCCAGGGCCGGCAGGGCCAGCTCGCCACTGTGGGTCGGCACCAGCGCCTCGCGCTCCTCGCGGTTGGCGACCATGCCGCGTTCGCTGATCTCGTTGCGCAGCAGCGGCTGGTCGGGGTAGCGACGCAGGCCGACGGCCTCGGTGGCCGGCAGCGGCGGCAGCTGGGTGCTGGACAGCCCTTCGGCGCGCAGGGTGACGTTGCGGGTCAGCGAGTCGCCGATCTGGGTGGGTTGGCTGGCCGGGTCGGGGTTCCAGTGCTCTTCCAGGGTCAGGCTGCGCGCTGGCAGCCAGGGGCGGTCTTTCGGGTAGCTGGCCGGGATCGGCTTGACCGTGATCTGCAGCGGTCGCGAGCTGACCTGCACCTGGCGCCCGACCCGTGGCGTGCCGGCGGGCTGCTCGCCGTTGTCGGCGGCAGTGGCGGTGAAGCTCAGCGGTGGCACCTCAAGGCTGCCGCTTTGTTGCGGGTAGATGGCGTAGCGGGTCTCGATCACCCCGTGGCGCACGCCGTTGATGTCTTTTTCGTAGGTGCGCGACTCGCCCAGCGGGTCGACCTTGGCGTTGTCCAGCTGCAGCGGGCTGAGGCTGCTGTCGTCGTACAGCGCCACTGAATGGTAGATGCGCAGGGTCAGCACGGCCTGGCCCTGGACGTAGACCTCGTTGCTGTCGAGGGTGGCTTCGATGAACACCTGGGCGGCGATGTCCGGGCGTTGGCTGTCGGCCTGCTGCACCTGCAAATCGATGGCCTGGCTCTGCGCGCGGCCCAGTTGCAGCTCGGGAATGCGCAGGCTGCCGCTGCGCCGCGGCAGCAGGGTGATGATCCAGCGGGTGCTGGCGCGGGTTTCGCCGTCGAGGCTGTGCAGGCTGTTGAGCTGGCGCGTGCCGCGCACCTCGAAGTCGCCCTCCAGCGCGCTCAGGTCGGGCTTGCCGAACTGGGTCACGTCCTGGCTTTCGAGGGTCAGCTCGAGGGTTTCACCTGCCTCCAGGCGGTTGCGGTCGACGCTGGCTTGCAGGGTCGGCTCGGCCAGGGCCGCAAGGCTCCACAGCAGGCCAAGTACAAAGACGCCGAAGCGACTCATCGTGAGGTTTCCTGATGCAATTGCTGTTCATACCAGAATTTGCGGCGCAGCAACTCGGCGGGGTTGTCGGGGATTTCCCGCAACCACTGCTCCAGGGCCTGGCGCTGTTCGGCGTCGAGGCTGGTGGAGACCGGCCGCTGCGGCGGCTGGGTGACTGTATCGTCGTCGCCGGCGGCGGTGCCCGGTGGTGCCTGGGTGTTGCTCGAAGCCTCGGCGGAGGCCTGGGCTTGCGCCTGGTCAGCGTTGCCCGGGGTGCCTTCGGCCTGGCTGCTGGCCGAGCTGCTGTTGCCTTCGGTCTGCTTGCCGGGGCTGCCCTGGGCATCGTCGTTGCCCGGCTGCTGTTCGGCCTTGGCTTCGCGCTGCTGCAACAATTGCTGCACCAGGGCCTGGTTGTCCAGCGCGGCCTTGAGGTCGGGCTGGCGCTCCAGGGCCTGCTCGTAGGCGTCCAGCGCCGCTTCCAGCTCACCGGCGCGGGCCAGGGCGTTGCCTCGATTGTAGTGGGCGGCGGCGTCGTTGCCCTGGGCAAAAGCCGCGGCTGCACCTTCGAAGTCACCGGCCTGGTACAGCGCCATGCCGCGCCATTGCGGGTCTTCGAAGTGCCGCGCGGCGGCGGCCGGTTGCTGGCGTTGCAACAGCTGCTGGCCTTGCTGGTCGGGGCGCAGCCACAGGTCGTTGAAGCCGAAAGCGTAGCTTTGTTGCGGCAAGGCCAGCAGCAGCGGCAGGCAGAACAGCCAGCCGCGTCGCCCGGCGCAGGCGGCCAGCAACAGTAGCGGCAGCAGCAGCCAGTAGCCCTGGTCGGCCCAGCTGTCCAGTTGCACGGTCTGGCCGTCATCGCGCAGCAGGCGCGGGTTGTCGAACAGCCCCAGGCCGCGCAGGTCGAGGTCGTCGATGCGGGCGTGGCGGTAGCGCCCGCCGGTGCCGCTGACGAAGGCCTTGAGCGCGGCGCTGTCCAGGCGCGGCAGAAGGATGGCGCCGTGCTCGTCCTTGAGGTACTCGCCGTTGGCCTGGCGTACCGGTGCGCCTTCGGCGCTGCCGATGCCCAGCATCAACAGGCTCGGGCCCTGGCGGCCGAGTGCCTTGACGATACCGTCGCGCTCCTGCTCGCTCAGCGACGAGCCGATCAACAGCAGCCGGCCCTGGCCCAGGCCGCTCTGGGCCAGCAGCGCCAGGCCTTTTTGCACGGCAAGGTCGGCGCGCTGGCCGGACTGCGGCATGATCGACGGGTCGACGGCCTCCAGCAGGTTGCGGGTGGTGCTCAAATCGTCCGACAGCGGCACCAGGGTGTGGGCGCTACCGGCATAGACGATCAGCGCGGTCTGGCTGTCGCTGCGGTGTTCGAGCAGGTCGAGGACCTTGCGCCGGGCCTGCTCCAGGCGGTTGGGGGCGCTGTCTTCGGCGAGCATCTGCGGGGTCAGCTCGAGCAGGATCACCAGCGGGTCGGCGGGGCGCTGGCGGGTTTCTTCCAGGCGCTGCCAGCTGGGGCCGAGCAGGGCCAGCACCACCAGCAGCCAGGCCAGGCCCAGGGCCACCCAGGGCAGCTTGCTGGTACTGCCGCTGCCGCCGCCCAACAGCACGGCATGGAAGGGCTGCGGCAAAATCAACTGCCAGCGCCCGGCGCGCTTGCGCCGGTGCCAGAGCTTGAACAGCAGCCAGCCGAGCAGCGGTATCACCAGCAGCCAGAGCGGGCGCAGCCATTGTGGCCAGAGGTCGATCATCGCCGCCTCCTCAGGCGCAGGCGCTTGAGGCGCTGGCGCCATTCCGGGTGGGGCTGCAGAAAGCGCGGCTTGCGCAGCAGGCGTTGCAGCAGGTTGTCCGGCCATTGCACGGCCACCACCAGCAGCACGCTGAGCAGCAGCGCCAGGGCCAGCGGCCAGGCATACAGCTCTTTGGCGGTGCGCGCCTGTGTGGGTTGCTGGGCTACCGGTTCCAACTGGTCAAGGGTATCGCCGATGGCGTTGAGCTCGGCGCCGTCATGGGCGCGGAAGTAGGCGCCGTGGGTGATGTCGGCGATCTCCTTGAGCGAGGCTTCGTCCAGGTCCAGGCTCGGGTTCAGCCCGAGCAGGCCCGGGGTGCCGCTGGCCTCGGGGTTGGCACCGATGCCGATGGCATAGATGCGCACGCCTTCCTGCGCGGCCAGGCGGGCGGCGGTCAGCGGGTGGATCTGCCCGCCGTTGTTGGCGCCGTCGGTGATCAGGATCAGCACCCGGCTTTGTGCCGGGCGCTGGCGCAGGCGCTTGACGGCAAGGCCAATGGCGTCGCCGATGGCGGTGTTCTTGCCGGCGATGCCGATCTGCGCCTCGTCGAGGAAAGTGCGCACGGTGCGCCGGTCGAAGGTCAGCGGGGCTTGCAAGTAAGCCTGGCTGCCGAACAGGATCAGGCCGACACGGTCGCCCTGGCGATCCTGAAGAAAGTCGCCCATCAACGCCTTGACCAGGTCAAGGCGGCTGATTTCGTCGTTCTGCCACTGCATGTCGGGGAAGTCCATGGAGCCGGACACATCCACCGCCACCAACAGGTCGCGCCCGCTGGCCGACACCGGCACCGGGTCGCCCAGCCATTGCGGGCGGGCCGCAGCCAGCAACAGCAGCAGCCAGATCAGCACGAACGGTGCCTGCTGGCGCCAGGTTGGCAGGTTCAGCCGCGCGCGGCGCCCGGCCAGGCCTTCGAGCTCGTCAAGAAAGCCCACCTTGAGCACCGGCTCGCCGCTGTCGGCGGCAGGCAGCAGCAGGCGCGCCAGCCAGGGCAGCGGCGCCAGGGCGAACAACCAGGGCCAGGCCAGTTCAAACATGCTTGCGAATCCAGGTTTCCACCGCCTGGGCGAGCCCGACGATGGCTTTGTCATCGAGTTTGCACTCGGGCTTGTAGGCGCCTTCGACCAGTACCATCCAGCGAGTCAGGCCTGCGGCCGGGCAGCGATTGTCGAGAAACGCCAGCCACTGGCGGCCGTTGAGGGTATGGCTGTTGGCCCCGGGGTAATGGTTGCGGCACAGGCGTTTGAGCAGCGCATTGATTTGCTGCAGCCAGGCCCCGGCCGGGGCGCCGTCGTAGGGGCGCGGCAGGCGGGCGAGTTCGGCCAGGGCTTCGATGCGCACTGGGTCCAGGGGAAGTTCTGCGCGCACTACCTTGCGCTTGCCGGGGCGCCATTTGCGCAGGCGCCAGCCGGCGTAGCCGAGCAGCGGCAACAGGGCGAGCAGCAGCCACCAGCCCGGGGCTGGCGGCCACAGGCCGATGGCCGGCGGGGCGATCAGCGGCTGCAACTGGTCGAGCGGGTTCATTGGCCGCTCCGTGGCCGCTGGGCGTTCAGGTATTCGCGCAGTTGCTCGATCATTTCGCTTTGGGTGCTCAGCGGCATCAGCACCACCCGCAGTTTCTGCGCCAGCAGTTCCCAGCGCTCGATGCGCGCCTCGGCCTGTTCGCGGTAGGCCTGGCGCAAGCTGGCGTCGAGGGTATCGAGCTCCAGTTGTGCGCCACGCTGGGCGAAGCGCAGCAGGCCGGCGGCGGGCAGGGCGTGGTCGAGGGGGTCGCTGACCGGCAGCAGCAGCACGTCGCAATGGCGCGAAAGCATGGCCAGGTGCTGCTCGACGCTGGCGCTGAGCGCACGTTCATCACAAATGACGATGGCCAGGCTGCCGGGGCGCAGCACCTCGCGCGCCCGGCGCAGGGCAAGGCCGAGGCTGTCGGGTTGCGGCGTGGCCTCGGTGTGCAGGGCCTGGTTGATCCGCGCCAGGCGGTTGAGCAGTTGCAGCAGGCTCTGCTTGCTGCGCCTGGGCTTGATTTCGTGGTTTTCGTTGTCGCCGAACACCAGCCCGCCAATGCGGTCGTTGTGGCCCAGCGCCGCCCAGCCGAACAGCGCAGCGGCCTGGGCCGCCAGCACCGACTTGAACATCAGCCCCGAGCCGAAGAACAGCCGCTGGCTCTGCTCGACCATGATGAAGATCGGCCGTTCGCGTTCTTCGTGGAACAGCTTGGTGTGGGGCTCCTGGGTACGCGCGGTGACGCGCCAGTCGATGTTGCGCACATCGTCGCCGGCCTGGTACACGCGCACCTGATCGAAGTCGACGCCGCGCCCGCGCAGCTTGGAGTGGTGCAGGCCCACCAACGGGCTGCGCTGGCCGGGCCGCGAGAACAGCTGGATCTCGCGCACGCGGTGACGCATGTCGATCAGTTCGGACAGGCCGATGCGGATACCGGGTTCGGCCAGCTGTGAGGTGGGCATGGGGTCAGGCCACGGCGACCACGTCGAGGATGCGCTGCACCACACGGTCCTGGTCGACCCCGGCGGCCTCGGCCTCGAACGAGAGGATGACGCGGTGGCGCAGCACGTCGAACAGCACCGCCTGGATATCCTCGGGGCTGACGAAGTCGCGCCCGGCCAGCCAGGCGTGGGCGCGGGCGCAGCGGTCGAGGGCGATCGAGCCGCGCGGGCTTGCGCCGTAGGCGATCCAGTCGGCCAGCTCGCTGTCGAACTTGGCTGGGGTGCGGGTGGCCATTACCAGTTGCACCAGGTATTCCTCCACCGCATCGGCCATGTACAGGCCGAGGATTTCCTTGCGCGCGGCGAAGATCGCCTGCTGGCTGACCCGTCGCTCGGGCTTGACCTCGCCGCCCAGCGCCTCGCCGCGGGCCTGCAGCAGGATGCGCCGCTCGACCGCGGCATCGGGGAAGCCGATTTTCACGTGCATCAGAAAGCGGTCGAGCTGGGCTTCGGGCAGCGGGTAGGTGCCTTCCTGTTCGATGGGGTTTTGCGTGGCCATCACCAGAAACAGCGGCGACAGCTCGTAGGTGCTGCGCCCGACGCTGACCTGGCGCTCGGCCATGGCTTCGAGCAGCGCCGATTGCACCTTGGCCGGGGCGCGGTTGATTTCGTCGGCCAGCACCAGGTTGTGGAAGATCGGCCCTTGCTGGAACACGAAGCTGCCGGTTTCGGGGCGGTAGATTTCGGTGCCGGTGATGTCGGCCGGCAGCAGGTCCGGGGTGAACTGGATGCGGTGGAACTGCGCCTCGATGCCTTCGGCCAGCTCTTTGATGGCCTTGGTCTTGGCCAGGCCCGGCGCACCCTCCACCAGCATGTGGCCGTCGGCCAGCAGCACGATCAGCAGGCGCTCGACCAGTTTTTCCTGGCCGAGAATCTGGGAGGAGAGAAAGGTGCGCAGCGCGATCAGCGCTTCACGATGTTCCATCGTTGACGGTTCCTGGGGATGGGCCTGGGCGCGCGGGGGCGGTTGCCGGGCAGAGGGCTGATACTTTAATCCATCCAGGGGGGTGGCGACCAATGGCGCTGGGTAAATATCGCGAAAAGGACGGGGCAGGGGGCTAAAGGTTGCGGCTGGCGCTGATGCAGCCTTCGATCAGGCGTTGCACCTGTTGCTCGTCCAGTTCGCTGTGCAGCGACAGGCGTACCAGCGCGTGGCGGACTGCGGTGGCTGGGGCGCAGAACACCGAACCGAAGACCCCGCGCTGTTCCAGTGCATCGCGCAGGGCCATGGTCCTGGCCTCGCTCCCGCCTTCCAGCGCGACGATCTGCTGGCTGCCGGGCGACACCGGCACCTTGGCGTCTTTCAACGCCTGCCTGACTGCGAGGGTGGCCTGGCCAAGCCGTCTGCGTTGGTCATCGGCGCATTCGATCAGGCTCAACGCCTGCCCGATGCAGGCAAGGTCCAGGTCAAGCAGGACAGAGCTGAAGCAGGTCGGGTAGGACGCCATCATGAAGTAGTCCTTGAACCCCTTCGGGCAGCCGATGAACCCTGCGCGCCAGGCAAATGCCTTGGCCAGGCTTGCGGTGATGAAGTGCACTTGCCCGTGCAGCCCCAGTTCGCTGACAAGGCCTGCGCCCTTGTGGCCGAACACGCCGAGCGAGTGGGATTCGTCGACCACCAGTACGCAGCCTGATTGCGCGCAGGCGTCGGCGATGTGTGGCAATTGGCAGAGTGAGCCATTGGTGCTGTAGATGGCGTCCACCGTGATGATGCCTGGCCCGTGGCGTGCCAGTTGCCCGCTCAGGTGTTCGGCATCGTTGTGACGAAACACCACGACAGGTGCGCCTGCTGCGCGTGCGCCGTACCAAAGCGACATATGGGCCAGTTGGTCCAGGTACACCGGTGTGTTTTCGTTGGCGATGGCCTGCAGCATGCCTGTGTTGGCGGCCCAACCTGACTGGCAGAGGATGCCGTCGGGCGTCTGGGCATAGTGGGCAAGCCTGGTTTCCAGTTGGCGGGTGGGGCTGTGTTCGTCGTGAAAGACGGGGGACATGAGTAGTTGCTGGTTGGCTTCGTGGCCCGCTGTTTGTGTTGCGAGCCAGGCTGGGTTCTGGGTGAGGCGCAGGTAGTCGTTGCTTGACAGCATCAGGGCGTCGGGTGGGGGTGGTGAGCCGTGCAGCAGATGCCGGCCGCCCCACAGCTGGTTGAAACGATCATCGACGAAGCGCGCGATGCGATGGCTGACGAAAGTTGGCAAGTCGGGTGTGTGGGCGTGTGGGTGGTAGGCATCGTGATTGCCCGTGGGGATGGATACCTGGGTGATTTAAGGGGGGTGATTGGGTGGGCGCTACTGGCACAAATATCAGGTGGCAGGTGGCTATGCTCTGTCTGAAAAATACCGTCGCATACACTGCATGACACAGGCCAGCGAGACCATTGCGGCATAACTTTTTGCGAGCTTGTCGAAGCGCGTGACGATTCGGCGGTTCTCTTTTAGCCAGCCGAACATGCGCTCGATGATGTTGCGCTGTCGATATTTGGGGCGATCAAACAGCCTCGGCAAGCCGGGCTTGGGCTTGCGCTTCATTGAGCGGAGCGGTATGACCGGCTGCATCCGATAGCGGTCGCAGTAACGGCGCAAGGCCTCGGCGTCGTAGCCCTTGTCGGCCAGCAACCATTTGCATCGTTTGCGTGGACGGCCACGCTGGCTTGTCGGGATGCTGACCCTATCAAGCAAGGGTTGGGCGTAACTGATGTCACTGGCTTGGCAGCCAGAGAGAAGGAAGCGCAGCGGTATCCCGTTGGCGTCGCATAGCATATGGATTTTGGTTGTCAGGCCGCCGCGACTGCGGCCTAGAGCGTGATCGGCAGGCTCGTCAGGCCCCCTTTTTTCCGTGCTCCAGATGAAGCACGGGTTGCTCGAACAGCAGTGGAGTCGATCATCCAGGTGTGGGGGGCGATCAAGCCTTTGTCATTGAGTTTGAGGTGCAATCGTCTGAGCATCTGATCGAATGTTCCGCGGTTTCGCCAGACTCGGAAGCGGTGATAGACCGTAGCCCAAGACCCGAAGCGCTCAGGCATATCTCGCCAGGCTGCTCCCGAGCAGAGAACCCAGAGCACACCATCGAGCATCAAGCGATCACTATTGCGGGGCCTGTCCCTGACGTGCGCTGCTGTAAACAGATCGGCGACCACTGCCCACGCTTCATCCGAGAGTTCATAACGCTTTGCCATCACAGAATTCCTTTCCGTAGATGGTCGGCAACTGTACAAAACCAAGGCCGTTCCGGCGCCACATTTCAGTTTCTTGGCATTTCAGACAGAGCCTAGGGCGCTTTTGTATGTCAGTGCTCTGTGGGTCAGCGATTGGAAAATTTGATGTCAATATGACATCTTAGTGGTATGACTCCATAAGATTACGGACAGATACCATGTTTTACGACGCGCGCGAATTAAGAGCTCTTTCTATTCTGAAAAAAGTCAAAAAGCACCCTGGATTACAGGCTGCTGATGAAAATGAGCTGATCTATTCATGCATAGCGGTTGTTTCCTACCTGCTATTGCGCGGCGAAGCCCCTGCATCAAGGCCTATTTCCATAGACGAGATGACCGGTATCGGTGAGCACGCTCAGGAGGCCGAGATCCCTCACAACAATGCCCATCTTCCCCACCTCTTCGAGGCACTGCACAGCCCATTTCAAGGCCTGGGCACACGAGGAACAACTGAATTCCTCAATTATCTAATTGATCGCTGCATCAAAAGGCTTACACAGGTTGAGCCGAGGCACTGCAAAATCGTCTCAGGGTTTGCCGGAACGGTATTGAACCACCGTCCATACGACGTCATCGACGTAGTACCCAACGTCGCCGACCTATCTCTCGGCACTAAAAGCCAGGGCATAAAACATTCATTCCTGATGTCGGGAAGGATCAGCAAAGCACAATACAACCTCATCAAGCTTAAACTGCACTGCAGCCAGATCAACATCCGCTTTGTTGACCGCCCCCGTAACCTACCTAACCCCAATGAACATCGTGCTTATCTGATTGACGCGCCCCTCCCTAAAAACCTCTCCGTTGACCAGGATAAATTAATCCACGAAATGGCCTCGGAAGAGATTCTTGAGCAAATCCCTGGAGACCTTGGGGATGGAAGTCTTTACATACTGACACGCAGCGCCAACGGCGTTAATTCTGCAGAATTCAAACGTTCATGGCAGCGTTATCACCGGAGCATGGAGGCCGTCATTGCCTTCGACAGCTACCATGACAACATTTTGAAAAAATTTATCTTCATTGTTTTGAATCGTCAAAATACCCGAAACGATGCCTGCCTCTATATCAACCTCTCCAACAATCCGGCCATCCAGCACCTCGACGCCATCGAACGCTCGATGCTGGCGGGTGCAGTTTATCTTTCCTGGCGCTTTAACGTTCACTCCGTCAAAAATATTTCCGAAAAAGCCACCAGTTTATGGAACAGTCACTTCAAAAATGGCTATCGCAATGTCAATGGGCTCTGCAATGAGATTCTCCAGACACCTGTTCCCAATCGCCACCTTTTCAATGTCAAACGACACGTCAATTTCGCAGAGCGAAAGACGATCACGCAGGACTATAACGTTGAAGAGCTGCTTGAGCATTTGAACTCTGCCACTCCGACATGCCTCTACATCATGGGCAACAATGGATCCGGCAAAAGCTCACTTCTTGGGAAATTGGCAGCACAAATAACCGAGAACAAACAGCCCTCTACAGGCATCACACTTTCGCAATCGAGCCGCTTCCCTAAAATGTCAGGCAACGAGCACTTCTTGTCTTACTGCCTGAAAAACCGTACTCCAAAATATCTGTCTGAGATTGTGCCTAAGCTGATTTCAGCTCTTTGCCGTGACGTAAAAAAACTTGATACCTTTAACCGTTGCCTAGAGCTGCTGGATTTCACACAGAATCTTTATCTAGGCCCAAAACCTCATTCAGATGAATCTTTCGACGTCAATATCGAACATTTGATCTCCATTGGCGAGAGCGCCATTGAAAACGATGAAAGCCTGCGAGACCTCCATGAAGAGTCTCTGGCATTTTATCTGGTTAAAAAAAGCTCACCCGATAATTACATCATTTTCTCAGAGCTGAGCTCTGGCGAGCGAAACATAATAGCCTTACTGGCATTATGCATTGACAGTTCCGCACGAGGAAAAATCGTCCTTCTGGACGAACCGGAGATCAGCCTGCATGTGCGTTGGCAGCAAAGGTTCCCTTTGCTCCTTGAAATCATTTCTCAACACTTGAAAGTTTCGTTCATCACGGCGACGCACTCTCCACTTCTGATTTCCAACGCCCCACTTGACAACACTCACGCTTATACACTTAAAGCCGGAAGCCTCGAATACATTGAGGCCGCGAAGCGACGTTCGGTGGAAACCGCTCTGGTGTCTGTCTTCGATACTTACACACCCTTGAACAAAGAAGTTTACGAGCGCTGCGCCCGACTCGTGGCACTGACGATCGAAGGAAAAAACAGTCAGACCAAACAATTGAAAAAATTTTACAACGATAATTTAAAACAGTTAAAAGACCTGAAAATTACGGTTAAAGCATCCTCCGTCATCAATCATGACAGTCGCCATAAAAGCGACCTCGACCTCATCAACAAAGCCATGGTTGCCATCAAAGCAGTACGTGACGAGGCCAGCGATGCCAGCGCATAAAAACGACATCAGAAACCTTCTGGCGAAATACCGAAAACACTGCATCGGTGATCCCTCAGGCTTGGCAGAGGCGCAGCGCTATATTACCTCGATGACAGACAAAGCCTTGGCTGAATATAAAACCCGTAAAGCGTCAGGCTTCAGCTCAACGACAACCCCCCCTCGCCGAAAAAAAGGTTCGTCTTCGCCCAAGAAAAAGACACTATGGAGTGAGTTTTACGAATACGCGTCACCGACGAACGAAAACGTTACCGGAAAATCCATCAGAAACCACATCCGCACACTGATCGAGGCAGAGCAACACCAGCAGTGCTGCTATTGTCGGCGGCCTTTGCTCAACAACGCCTACGCCAAACCGATCGAGCACATCTTGCCACACAGCATTTTTGTTCAACATACTTTCAATATTCTCAACTTGAGCATTTCCTGCGTCGACTGCAACAGCAAGAAATCTGACGACGTATGGACTGCACACGGGGAAAGATTCTGGCGAACAACTCGCTACCCCACCGCCCGTGCATTCTCCGACATGTACCACCCAAGACTTCATCGCTATGATGAACACATAAAGTTCTTCAGAGTGCAATCAAATACACATTGCATTTCGATATACACAGGCCTGACACCTCAGGGAATAAAACTGTGTGAAAAACTGCTGACGCATATCTCAAAACTCGAAGTCTTCGTCAGCGCCAACTCGGAACTCAAGAAACATATCCAGACCCTCCAGGATGAGCAATCCCAGCCTGGCTCCGCCGCCGGAGACGCCATCGAGGCATTCAAGAAAGCCTTCGACAAAGCCACAGAGGCTATTCTGGAAGATGTCTGAAGGGCGCATCAGCCTGCGGATGCCGGCACAACTTACTGATAAGCTCACTCTTTCCCTCTTCACCACCAAGCCTTCAGGCCGGGGGACGAGATTGGGGCTGTCGATGATCTCCGGGTTTGTTCAGCAATCTAGGGTCTGTGTGAAAAGTCTTGAGACGAAGGTCAGGCAAGGCGAAAACAGCCGAGGAAGCGGAGTTTACGGGTTGTAAATGAGCATTCCGAGGCTGTTTTCAACGCAGCAACACCGAGTATCAAGGCTTTTCACACAGAGACTAGTGTTCCGCTCGGTTTATTCATCTGCGTAAATGGTTTCGCTCAATGATTTCGGGGACTTTTAAATTAACGAATTGCCTGAGCAGGGTGCTAGTTTTGGTTTGGTTTTGAAAGTTGTATGTGCATTCATTATTTGTAGTGACGCTTATTCACCTTTCCGCCCTTACGGCGGCTCACTTTTTGAAGTCCAGAATGCCGGCCAATCAAAAGTAAGCAAAAAAGTCCTCGCTCCATTCATCAGCCCCGCCCGCGGCGGGGTTCCCTCACTCCGGGCTTGCTCCGAGGGTACGCGCCGACGGGCCGTCCCTGGCCCGATCGGCGCTCGACCGGCATCCATGCCGGTCGCCCCCCTACGCAATCCCGCAGTGAAGCCTCCTGAAGTCGCGAAGTTAGGGGCGGCGCCTAGGAGTACGCAGCTCGGTCGCTAGTTGCATTTGTGGGAACTCAGGATCGCAATCGCCGGCCGGCTCCTACAGTGGAACGCGTCAATTTGGCTAACGCATACCACTGTAGGAGCCGGCTTTCCGGCGATAGGGCCCGAACAAACAACATATCAACAACAATTAAACCAATATCCCAGCTCTTGATCTGGCTTCTAAGCGCGCAATAGTTCAGGCAACACAAATCGCGACTTCAGGAGGCCGAGCGTAGGGATTGCGTAGGAGGGCGACCGGCATGGATGCCGGTCGAGCGCCGATCGGGCCAGGGACGGCCCGTCGGCGCGTACCTCCGGAGCAAGCCCGGAGCGAGGGAACCCCCGGAGCGCAGCGTAGGGGGGCCGGATGATGGGAGCAGGGATTTTTTGGTGACTTTGATCCATCAAAAAGTTACCCGCCGTAAGGGCGGAAAGGTGACGAAAAGCCTATATCGTCAATGAATGCGCATACATCTCCAGAAGCAATCACCATAAGCCACGAACCCGAACCCGAACCCGAACCCGAACCCGAACCCGAACCCATATCGAAAATTCCCCCACCCAAATCCACCTACCCCGATTCCCCCACCCCCACCGCCTGTCGCCTGCTGACCTCTTCACATCATGAAGGAGCATGGCGATGAATCAGCAAGCCACCATCCATATAGGCGTATTCTTCGACGGCACCGGCAACAACCAGGCCAACGCCACCACAACCCCCGGCAGCCTGGTGAACGGCAGTTACGCCAATGCCCGCAGCAACATCGCATTGCTGCATGAGTTGTATCCCACCGGCGAGGTAGGCGGGCGCCGCCACCTGAAACTCTACGTACAGGGCATCGGCACCAACGAGGGCCAGCCCGACTCGCTGTTCGCCCAGGCCACCGGCCGTGGCGGATCGGGCGTGATGGCCCGGGTCGAACAGGCATTGGCCACCCTCGGTGAGCGGCTGGCAGCACAGTTGCAGGGCAGGGCTGGGCATGTGGCGTTTGACCTGTTCGGTTTCAGCCGCGGCGCCGCAGCTGCCCGGCACATGGCCAACCGCCTGGGTGCAGGCGAGGCAGGGTTGCCGGCGGCCCTGCAAGGCGAGCGGTCGGTCAACTTCATCGGCCTGTTCGACACGGTGGCAGCGATCGTCGCGCCCCTGCGCGGCAACTTCGACCCGGCCAATACCCGGTACGACGGCCTACGCCTGGGCCTGGGCAAGCATCAGGCGCGCCAGCACGTGCAACTGGTGGCCGGTGACGAGCAGCGGCGTAACTTCCCGCTGCTGCGCAGCGAAAACGACATTGTGGTGCCAGGTGCGCACTCCGATATCGGCGGCGGTTACCTGGAGTCGATGCGCGAGCAGGTGCTGCTGAGCAAACCCTGTTCCAACCGCGTACCGCAAACGACGCCGGCCGAGCGTACGGCGGCCTATGCCGAGGCTGATGCCCTGCTGGCTTCGGCCTTCGCCCACCTGGCCGACCCCAGGCCTCGGGTGCTGGCCTGGGAAGAGTCACTGGCGGGTAACCGGGCGCGCCGGGAAGTGGCAGAAAAACAGGTCTACGCCGCGGTTTACCGGGAACGTGAGGTGTACGGGCACTTGTCTCGGGTCTACCTGAGCATCATGCGCGAATTGGCGGTGCGCGCTGGGGTGCCGCTTGCGGCGCTCGGGGATGAGCCGGCACACCAACTGCCCGCAGAGCTGCAACCGCTGAGCCGCAAGCTGCACGATTACGCGTTGGGCGTCTGCCCGACAGTGCAGTTCACTGACGGGGAAGATGCGCTGCTGCGTGGCAAGTACGTGCACACCTCGGCGCACTGGAATGCAATCAAGGGTTTGCGCAACAGTGCGCTGGACTACCTTTACCTCGACCGGCCAGCTCAGGCCGGCCGGGTGATGCACGACAACCCTGTCGACCAGGCCGGGCTCAAAGCTCGCTGACGAAGGTGCCGGTACCGTCGAGGATGTTGCGCAGGGTCAGCGCCACCTCTTCCAGGTCGGTACCCGCCGAGGTCAGCACGATTTCCAGGGTTTCATCGCCTTTGAGCGCATCGCGGTCGCCGGCCGCCACTTCGATCAGCAGGCGCTGGGCGCTCAGGGTCACCTTCAGGCCATCCAGCGTCGAGGGCTCGTCGTCCAAGGTCAGGTCGACGGTGTCTTCGTCCGGGTAGCGGGTCAGCAGGAACATCTGACCCTTGTCGCTGTGGCAGCACAGGGTCGCCATGTTGTCTTCCTCGTCATCGCAAGGGGTGGCGAAGAGCAGGGCGGTTTTCAGTTGCATGGCGGGGCCTGTGTTCGGGGAATAGACCGCCATGCTACCGCGTCGATTGCGCCAGGGGTATGCCGGCACGGCAGTTGTCAGAGCCATTGTCTTGTGCTGGAGGTACCGGCCTCATCGCCGGCAAGCCGGCTCCTACAGGTACGGCGCAGGCCCCGGGGTGGGGTGCGGTCTTGACCGAATATGTCGCAGCGCTGCAAGCCTCGGTGACCGTTCAGTCGTTAAGCTGCGCCATCGGTGGATGTGCGCAAACGCACGTTCAGCGCCTGGTTTACCGTCCGGCTTGCTACGGGTTGGCTATCGTTGATCCGTACACGGCGGACCTACGCGACGCTTCACCTATAACAAAGCCCAAGCGGAGTACCACAGATGGCGTTTTTCACCGCAGCCAGCAAAGCCGACTTCCAGCACCAACTGCAAGCCGCCCTGGCCCAGCACATCAGCGAGCAGTCACTGCCACAAGTGGCACTGTTCGCCGAACAGTTCTTCGGCATCATCTCTCTGGACGAACTCACCCAGCGCCGGCTGTCCGACCTCGCCGGCTGCACGCTTTCCGCCTGGCGCATCATCGAGCGCTTCGACCCGGCGCAACCCCAGGTGCGGGTCTACAACCCTGATTACGAACGCCACGGCTGGCAGTCCACCCACACGGTGGTGGAGGTGCTGCACCACGACCTGCCGTTTCTGGTCGACTCGGTGCGCACCGAGCTCAACCGCCGCGGCTACAGCATCCACACCCTGCAAACCACTGTGCTCAGTGTGCGCCGCGGCGCCAAGGGCGAGCTGCTCGAGCTGCTGCCCAAGGGCACGCAAGGCGAGAGCGTGGGCCATGAGTCGCTGATGTACCTGGAAATCGACCGCTGCTCCAACCCGGCCGAACTCATCACCCTGGCCAAGGAGCTGGAGCAGGTGCTGGCCGAGGTGCGCGGCGTGGTGGCCGACTTCGAGCCGATGAAGGCCAAGATTCGCCAGTTGCTCGAGCTGGTCGAGCAGAACGCCTTTGGCCCGGCGCAGAATGACAAGGCCGAGGTACAAAGCTTCCTGTCGTGGTTGCTGGACAACCACTTCACCTTCCTCGGCTACGAGGAATTCACCGTCGAGTCCGATGCCGACGGCGGCCACCTGAAGTACGACGAGGGCTCGTTCCTCGGCCTGACCCGCCTGCTGCGCGCAGGGCTGGGCGCCGATGACCTGCGCATCGAGGACTACGCCGTCGCCTACCTGCGCGAGCCGCGCCTGTTGTCGTTCGCCAAAGCCTCGCAACCCAGCCGTGTGCACCGCCCGGCCTACCCGGACTACGTATCGATCCGCCAGATCGACGCCGACGGCAAGGTCATCAAGGAATGTCGCTTCATGGGCCTGTACACCTCGTCGGTGTACGGCGAGAGCGTGCACACCATCCCCTACATTCGCGGCAAGGTCGCTGAAGTGGAGCGTCGTTCGGGGTTCGATGCCAAGGCGCACCTGGGCAAGGAGCTGGCCCAGGTGCTCGAGGTGCTGCCCCGCGACGACCTGTTCCAAACGCCCATCGACGAGCTGTTCACCACGGCCATGTCGATCGTGCAGATTCAGGAGCGCAACAAGATCCGCGTGTTCCTGCGCAAGGACCCGTACGGCCGCTTCTGCTACTGCCTGGCCTACGTGCCGCGGGAAATCTACTCCACCGAAGTGCGCCAGAAGATCCAGCAGGTGCTGATGGAGCGCCTGAAGGCCACCGACTGCGAGTTCTGGACCTTCTTCTCCGAGTCGGTGCTGGCCCGCGTGCAGCTGATTCTGCGGGTCGACCCGAAGAACCGCCTCGAAATCGACCCGCAGCAGTTGGAGAACGAAGTGGTACAGGCCTGCCGTTCGTGGCAGGACGACTTCTCGGCGCTGGTGGTGGAAAACTTCGGCGAGGCCCAGGGCACCAACATCCTCGACGACTTCCCCAAGGGCTTCCCGGCCGGCTACCGCGAACGCTTCGCCGCGCACTCGGCGGTGGTCGACATGCAGCATGTGCTGGGTTTGTCCGAGGCCAAGCCGCTGGCCATGAGCTTCTACCAGCCGCTCACGCAGTTGGGTGAACGCCAGTTGCACTGCAAGCTGTACCACGCCGACACGCCGCTGGCGCTGTCGGACGTGCTGCCGATCCTGGAAAACCTCGGCCTGCGCGTGCTCGGCGAGTTCCCCTACCGCCTGCGCCACGCAAGCGGGCGCGAGTTCTGGATTCACGACTTCGCCTTCACCTACAGCGAAGGCCTGAACCTGGATATCCAGCAGCTCAACGATACGTTCCAGGACGCCTTCGTACACATCGTCAAGGGCGACGCCGAAAACGACGCCTTCAACCGCCTGGTGCTCACCGCCGGCCTGCCATGGCGCGATGTGGCGCTGCTGCGTGCCTACGCCCGCTACCTCAAGCAGATCCGCCTGGGCTTTGACCTGGGTTACATCGCCAGCACCCTGAACAACCACACCGACATCGCCCGCGAGCTGACCCGGTTGTTCAAGACCCGCTTCTACCTGGCGCGCAAACTCACCCAAGAGGACCTCGACGACAAGCAGCTGCGCCTGGAACAGGCCATCCTCACCGCCCTGGACGACGTTCAGGTGCTCAACGAGGACCGCATCCTGCGCCGCTACCTGGACCTGATCAAGGCCACCCTGCGCACCAACTTCTACCAGCCGGACGCCAACGGCCAGAACAAGTCGTACTTCAGCTTCAAGTTCAACCCCAAGCTGATCCCCGAGCTGCCCAAGCCGGTGCCCAAGTTCGAAATCTTCGTTTATTCGCCACGGGTCGAGGGCGTGCACCTGCGCTTTGGCAACGTCGCCCGCGGCGGCCTGCGCTGGTCGGACCGCGAGGAAGACTTCCGCACCGAAGTGCTGGGCCTGGTCAAGGCGCAGCAGGTGAAGAACTCGGTGATCGTGCCGGTGGGTGCCAAGGGCGGCTTCCTGCCGCGCCGCCTGCCGCTGGGCGGCAGCCGCGACGAGATCGCCGCCGAGGGCGTGGCGTGCTACCGCATCTTCATCAGCGGCCTGCTCGACATCACCGACAACCTCAAGGACGGTGGGGTGGTGCCGCCAGCCAACGTTGTTCGCCATGACGATGACGACCCGTACCTGGTGGTGGCTGCAGACAAAGGCACTGCGACCTTCTCCGACATCGCCAACGGCATCGCCATCGACTACGGCTTCTGGCTGGGCGACGCCTTCGCCTCGGGCGGCTCGGCCGGCTACGACCACAAGAAGATGGGCATCACCGCCCGTGGCGCCTGGGTGGGTGTGCAGCGCCACTTCCGCGAGCGCGGCATCAACGTGCAGCAAGACCCGGTCACCGTCATCGGCGTTGGCGACATGGCCGGTGACGTGTTCGGCAACGGCCTGTTGATGTCCGACAAGCTGCAACTGGTGGCGGCGTTCAACCACCTGCACATCTTCATCGACCCCAACCCGGAGCCGGCCAGCAGCTTCAAGGAGCGCCAGCGCCTGTTCGACCTGCCACGCTCGGCCTGGAGCGACTACGACACCGGCATCATGTCCGAAGGCGGCGGGATCTTCCCGCGCAGTGCCAAGAGCATCGCCATCAGCCCGCAGATGAAGGAACGCTTCGCCATCGAGGCCGACCGCCTGACCCCGACCGAGCTGCTGCATGCGCTGCTGAAAGCGCCGGTGGACCTGCTGTGGAACGGCGGTATCGGTACTTACGTCAAGGCCAGCACTGAAAGCCACGCAGATGTCGGCGACAAGGCCAACGATGCCCTGCGGGTCAACGGCAACGAACTGCGCTGCAAGGTGGTGGGCGAGGGCGGCAACCTGGGCATGACCCAGCTGGGCCGTGTCGAGTTCGGCCTGCACGGCGGCGCCACCAATACCGACTTCATCGACAACGCCGGTGGCGTGGACTGCTCCGACCACGAGGTCAACATCAAGATCCTGCTCAACGAAGTGGTGCAGGGTGGCGATATGACCGAGAAGCAGCGCAACCAGCTGCTGGGCAGCATGACCGACGAGGTTGCAGCCCTGGTGTTGGGCAACAACTACAAGCAAACCCAGGCCCTCTCGCTGGCCGCCCGCCGCGCCCGTGAGCGGATCGCCGAGTACAAGCGCCTGATGGCCGACCTTGAAGGCCGCGGCAAGCTGGACCGCGCCATCGAGTTCCTGCCCAGCGAAGAGCAACTGGCCGAGCGCCTGGCCGCAGGCCAGGGTCTGACGCGTGCCGAGCTGTCGGTGCTGATCTCGTACAGCAAGATCGACCTCAAGGAGCAGTTGCTCAAGTCGTTGGTGCCCGACGATGACTACCTCACCCGCGACATGGAAACCGCGTTCCCGCCGTCGCTGGTGAGCAAGTTCGCCGAGGCCATGCGCCGCCACCGCCTCAAGCGCGAGATCGTCAGCACCCAGATCGCCAACGACCTGGTCAACAACATGGGCATCACCTTTGTGCAGCGCCTGAAGGAGTCCACCGGCATGAGCCCGGCCAACGTGGCGGGCGCCTATGTGATCGTGCGCGACATCTTCCACCTGCCGCACTGGTTCCGCCAGATCGAGGCGCTGGACTACCAGGTGCCGGCAGAGGTCCAGCTGACGCTGATGGACGAGCTGATGCGCCTGGGCCGCCGCGCCACCCGCTGGTTCCTGCGCAGCCGGCGCAACGAGCAGGACGCTGGCCGCGACGTCGCCCACTTCGGGCCGAAGATCGCCCAACTGGGGCTCAAGCTAGACGAACTGCTGGAGGGCCCGACCCGCGAACGCTGGATGGTCCGCTACCAGGGCTTCGTCGAGGCCGGCGTACCGGAGCTGCTGGCGCGCATGGTGGCTGGTACCAGCCACCTGTACACCCTGCTTCCGATCATCGAGGCGGCTGACGTTACCGGCCATGACCCGGCGCAGGTGGCCAAGGCGTTCTTCGCCGTGGGCAGTTCGCTGGACCTGACCTGGTACCTGCAGGAAATCAGCAACCTGCCGGTGGAGAACAACTGGCAGGCGCTGGCCCGCGAGGCGTTCCGCGACGATATCGACCTGCAGCAGCGGGCGATTACCATCTCGGTGCTGCAGATGGCCGATGCCCCGCAGGACATGGACGAGCGCGTGGCGCTTTGGTGCGAGCAGCACCGGGTGATGGTGGAGCGCTGGCGCGCCATGCTCGACGACCTGCGCAATGCCACCGGCACCGACTATGCGATGTACGCGGTGGCCAACCGCGAGCTGGTCGACCTGGCCATGAGTGGGCAGGTGGCGGCGGTACCGTCCTGAGCTGTGAGCTGAAATGAAAAAGCCCCGGCAGTGATGCCGGGGCTTTTTTGTCTGGGTTGAGGGCCCTATCGCCGGCAAGCCGGCTACAGGTATCGCATTCCCCTGTAGGAGCCGGCTTGCCGGCGATAGGGCCCTTGCAGGCTTACTTGAACCGCCGCTCGACGCCTTTCTCGACCAGAATCTTCGCCGAAATCTCCTCCACCGAAAAATGCGTGGAATTGATGTTGGGAATGTTCTCCCGGCGGAACAGGTTTTCCACCTCGCGCACCTCGAACTCGCACTGGGCGAAGCTCGAATAGCGGCTGTTGGGCTTGCGCTCGTGACGGATGGCGGTGAGGCGGTCGGGGTCGATGGTCAGGCCGAACAGCTTGTGCTGGTACTTCTTCAGCACTGCCGGCAGTTGCAGGCGCTCCATGTCGTCCTCGGTGAGCGGGTAGTTGGCAGCACGAATGCCGAACTGCATGGCCATGTACAGGCAGGTCGGGGTCTTGCCGCAACGCGACACGCCCACCAGGATCAGGTCGGCCTTGTCGTAGTAGTGGGTGCGCGCGCCGTCGTCGTTGTCGAGGGCGAAGTTCACCGCCTCGATGCGCTCCATGTAGTTGGAATTGCCGCCGATGGAGTGGGATTTGCCCACCGAATACGACGAATGGGCAGTCAATTCCTGCTCGAGCGGGGATAAAAACGTCGAAAAGATGTCGATCATGAAGCCATTGGAGGTGGCCAGGACTTCGCGGATGTCCTGGTTGACGATGGTGTCGAAGATGATCGGGCGTACCCCGTCGCGCTCGGCGGCCATGTTGATTTGCTGGACCATGGCCCGGGCCTTTTCCAGCGAATCGATGTAGGGGCGAGTGAATTTATTGAACGGAATGCTCTCGAATTGAGCGAGCAGGCTTTGCCCCAGGGTCTCTGCCGTGATGCCGGTGCCGTCGGAGATGAAGAACGCGGTTCGTTTCATTTGCGCCAGGGGCCTTAAGCTGCTGAATGTTTCTGGATATGATAGGTTCGGTTTGCCGAACGCGGTTGCTCGGCATTCTCACTTATTTTCCAGGTCCAGGCCACCAGCGCCCGGCCCAGTCGCAGAGTCGACAGGCGGGTGCCATTGAGCTTTTCCAACACAGTTAGTGGAGAGATCACCTTGGTAGAGTACGTAGTTTCCCTCGATAAGCTCGGCGTCCATGATGTGGAGCATGTGGGGGGCAAGAACGCATCCCTGGGCGAGATGATCAGTAATCTTGCCGGCGCCGGCGTATCGGTGCCGGGCGGCTTTGCCACTACGGCTCAGGCGTACCGCGACTTTCTCGAGCAGAGCGGCCTGAACGACAAGATCCACGCCGCGCTCGACGCGCTGGATGTCGACGACGTCAACGCCCTGGCCAAGACCGGCGCGCAAATCCGTCAGTGGGTCATGGAAGCCGAGTTCCCGGCGCGCCTGGACGCCGAGATCCGCACCGCCTTCGCCGAAATGGCCAACGGCAACGACAACATGGCCGTGGCCGTGCGCTCCTCGGCCACCGCCGAAGACCTGCCGGACGCCTCGTTTGCCGGCCAGCAGGAAACCTTCCTCAACATCCGCGGCGTCGATAACGTCATCCGTGCGGCCAAGGAAGTATTCGCCTCGCTGTTCAACGACCGCGCCATCTCGTACCGCGTGCACCAGGGCTTCGACCACAAGCTGGTCGCCCTGTCGGCCGGCGTGCAGCGCATGGTCCGCTCCGAAACCGGCACCGCCGGCGTGATGTTCACCCTGGACACCGAGTCGGGCTTCCGCGATGTGGTGTTCATCACCGGCGCCTACGGCCTGGGCGAAACCGTGGTGCAGGGTGCGGTCAACCCTGACGAATTCTATGTACACAAGAACACCTTGCAGGCCGGCCGCCCGGCCATCCTGCGCCGCAACCTGGGCAGCAAGGCGATCAAGATGGTCTATGGCGAAGAAGCCAAGGCCGGTCGTTCGGTCAAGACCGTCGAGGTCGACCGTGCCGAGCGTGCGCGCTTCTGCCTGAGCGATGACGAAGTCGTTGAGCTGGCCAAGCAAGCCATGATCATCGAGCAGCACTACCAGCGCCCGATGGACATCGAGTGGGCCAAGGACGGTGACGACGGCAAGCTGTACATCGTTCAGGCCCGCCCTGAAACGGTGAAGAGCCGCGCCAGCGCCAATGTGATGGAGCGCTACCTGCTTAAAGAGAAGGGCACCGTGCTGGTCGAAGGCCGCGCCATCGGCCAGCGCATCGGCGCCGGCAAGGTCCGCGTGATCAACGATGTGTCCGAGATGGACAAGGTGCAGCCGGGCGACGTGCTGGTGTCGGACATGACCGACCCGGACTGGGAACCGGTGATGAAGCGCGCCAGCGCCATCGTCACCAACCGTGGCGGGCGTACCTGCCACGCGGCGATCATCGCCCGTGAGCTGGGCATCCCGGCCGTGGTCGGTTGCGGCAACGCCACCCAGGTGCTCAAGGATGGCCAGGGCGTGACGGTGTCCTGCGCCGAAGGCGACACCGGCTACATCTTCGAAGGCGAGCTTGGCTTCGACATCCGCCAGAACTCGGTGGACGCCATGCCGGACCTGCCGTTCAAGATCATGATGAACGTCGGTAACCCGGACCGTGCCTTCGACTTCGCCCAACTGCCCAACGAAGGTGTGGGCCTGGCGCGCCTGGAGTTCATCATCAACCGCATGATCGGCGTGCACCCCAAGGCGCTGCTGAACTACGCAGGCCTGCCGCCGGAGCTCAAAGAGAGCGTCGACAAGCGCATCGCCGGCTACAACGACCCGGTCGGCTTCTACGTCGAGAAGCTGGTCGAGGGCATCAGCACCCTGGCTGCGGCCTTCTACCCGAAAAAGGTCATCGTGCGCCTGTCGGACTTCAAGTCCAACGAATACGCCAACCTGATCGGCGGCAAGTTGTACGAGCCGGAAGAAGAAAACCCGATGCTGGGCTTCCGCGGTGCTTCGCGCTACATCAGCGAGTCGTTCCGTGACTGCTTCGAGCTCGAGTGCCGTGCGCTCAAGCGCGTGCGCAACGAAATGGGCCTGACCAACGTCGAGATCATGGTGCCGTTCGTGCGCACCCTGGGCGAGGCCAGCCAGGTGGTCGACCTGCTCGCCGAGAACGGCCTGGCCCGTGGCGACAACGGCCTGCGTGTGATCATGATGTGCGAACTGCCGTCCAACGCCATTCTGGCCGAAGAGTTCCTCGAATACTTCGACGGCTTCTCGATCGGTTCGAACGACCTGACCCAGCTGACCCTGGGCCTGGACCGCGATTCGGGCATCATCGCCCACCTGTTCGATGAGCGAAACCCGGCCGTCAAGAAGCTGCTGGCCAACGCCATTGCCGCCTGCAACAAGGCCGGCAAGTACATCGGCATCTGCGGCCAGGGCCCGTCGGACCACCCGGACCTGGCCAAGTGGCTGATGGAGCAGGGCATCGAGAGCGTGTCGCTGAACCCGGACTCGGTGCTCGAGACCTGGTTCTTCCTGGCCGAGGGCCAGGGCGCGGCCTGATGTACCCATGCCGGGGCGCCACTCGCGCTCTGGCATGAAACCCTGTAGGAGCGGGCTTGCCCGCGATGGCGTCGGCAAAGACACTTAGGTAGTCTGGCCGGACGCAATCGCGGGCAAGCCCGCTCTCACATCTACACTTCCAGTTTGTTTGTGAACCCATGCAAAGCAGCAGCACCCAATTCCCCGTCGCGTTGCTCAGTGCCGAGCGCCGCGGCGACCTCAGCGAAGACGTCTACCGGATCAAAGCCGGCAACAGCCCCGATGCCAGCGTCGAAATCGCCGTTACCCGCCTGGGCCTGGCCGACCAGGGCCGCGCCCAGGGCGTGCCGGTCATTCTCCTGCATGGCAGTTTTTCCAACCGGCGCTTCTGGTTCTCGCCCAAGGGCATCGGCCTTGGTGCCTACCTGGTGCGCGCCGGATTCGATGTGTGGGTCCCGGAAATGCGCGGCCACGGCCTGTCGCCGCGCAATCGCGACTGGCGCCACAACCAGGTGGCCGACTATGCCCGCTACGACCTGCCGGTAATCGGTGCCTTCGTGCACGAGCAAACCGGCCAGGCGCCACACTGGCTGGGCCACTCGTTGGGCGGCACCACGCTCGCCGCTGCCCTGGGCGGCGGTTATCTGGAGCCGCAGCGGGTGGCTAGCGCTGCGTTGTTCGGCGCCCAGGTCAGCCGGGTTTACTGGCCCTTGAAAGTGCCGCCGGTGGCTTGGGGCGCGAAGCTGCTGCTCAAGCGCTTCGCGCAGATTTCCGGCAGCCGGCTCAAGCGCGGCCCGGAAGACGAGCCGATTGGCCTGGCGCTGGAGAGCCTGCGCTGGAACGGCCTGTTCGGCCGCTTTGGCGACAAGCACAGTGACTGGTGGGCGGGCCTGGCAGAGGTCGAGGTGCCGCTGCTGGCGGTGGCCGGCGCGGGTGACTTCCAGGACCCGGTATGGGCTTGTCGCAAGCTGTTCGAGCAGTTTGGTGGCGACAGCAAGCAGTTCTTGCGGCTGGGGCGCGAGGAAGGTTTCGATGCCTTCGGGCATGTCGACATGCTGGTCAGCAAGGCCGCGCAGGCCCAGGTGTGGCCGCTGGTGGCGCGCTGGCTGAGCGAGCCGCAGGTGGCGGTGCATCCGTCGACCGTGGTGGCTGAGCCGGTGGCGGTGGCCTGAGCGGCCCTCTTCGCGGGCAAGCCCGCTCCCACAGGGTTGTGCAAATCCTGTGGGAGCGGGCTTGCCCGCGAAGAGGGCGGCACTGGCAAACACCAAACTGACTGCCTGGTCCCGGATGACTGCCGTGCCCTGGCGGTGTAGCCTTGCCCTCACATCCGCTTTCGTTGTGACTGACAGGAGCTTCCCATGCAGCATTACGTAACGCCCGACCTCTGCGACGCCTACCCGGACCTGGTACAGGTGCTCGAACCCATGTTCAGCAACTTCGGTGGCCGCGACTCCTTCGGTGGCCAGATCGTCACCATCAAGTGCCATGAAGACAACTCGCTGGTCAAAGAGCAGGTCGAGCTCGACGGCAAGGGCAAGGTGCTGGTGGTCGACGGCGGCGGTTCGCTGCGCCGGGCGCTGCTGGGCGACATGCTCGCTGAAAAGGCCGCCAAGAATGGCTGGGAAGGCCTGGTGATCTACGGCTGCGTGCGCGACGTCGACGTGCTGATCCAGACCGACGTCGGTGTGCAGGCCCTGGCCAGCCACCCGCTGAAGACCGACAAGCGTGGCATCGGTGACTTGAACGTCGCGGTGACCTTCGCCGGCGTGACCTTCCGCCCGGGTGAATACCTCTATGCCGACAATAACGGCGTGATCGTCTCGCCAAGCCCGCTGACAATGCCGGAGTGACGCGCCCCGTGCGCTGATGGAGCTTTGATGTTCGAGGAAGACAACGCGCAGTGGGGCCTGGTGCATGCTCTGGTGCTCGACGGCAAGGGCGGCGCACGGTCCATCGCCCGCACCGAGCTGGACGGCCTGCAGTTGCAGGCCCTAGAAAGCCTGTGGCTGCACTGGGACCGCAGCCACCCGCAGACCCGCACCTGGCTGCTGCAGGACAGTGGCCTGAGTGCGTTTGCCTGTGACCTTCTGCTGGAAGAGAACACCCGCCCGCGCCTGTTGCAGATGGCCGACGAGCAGATGCTTTTGTTCCTGCGCGGGGTCAACCTCAACCCCGGTGCCGAGCCCGAAGACATGGTCTCGGTACGCATCTTTGCCGAGGCGCGGCGGGTGATCTCGTTGCGCCTGCGGCCGTTGCGCGCCAGTGACGAGGTGTTGCAGCAACTGGAGGAGGGCAGGGGGCCGAAGTCGGCCTCTGAATTGTTGCTGTTGATGGGTGAACTGCTGACTGAAAAGGTCCAGGCGCTGGTCAGCGACCTTTCCGAGGCCGTCGACGACGAAGAAGAGAAGGTGGAAACCGACGAGCGGTATACGCCCGAGCATGGCAGCTTGCAGCAGATACGCCGTCGTGCTGCCGGCCTGCGCCGCTTTCTGGCACCGCAGCGGGACATTTACGCACAGCTGTCGCGCAACAAGTGCAGCTGGTTCGCCGACCCTGACGGCGACTACTGGAACGAGCTGAACAACAGCCTGATCCGCTACCTCGAAGAGTTGGAGCTGGCCCGCGAGCGCGCCGCACTGGTGCTGGAGAGCGAGGACCGGCGGCGCAGCGAGCGGATGAACCGGACCATGTACCGCTTCGGCATCATCACCTGCATCTTCTTGCCCATGAGCTTCGTCACCGGTTTGCTGGGGATCAACGTGGGCGGGATTCCGGGCTCGAGCAGCCCGTATGGCTTCTTGTTCGCCAGCCTGATCGTGCTGGGGCTGGCAGTGGGGCAGTGGTGGTTGTTCCGCAGGTTGCGGTGGGTATAGATAGCCTGCCTGTGCCGGCCTCTTCGCGGGCACTGATCGATTTTGAAACATGTGCCCGTGGGCAATGTGTGACCGATTACCCGGCCACCTCGTCTCTGACTGACACTGCGTGAGGTGCACATGCACGATCCGTTCGAAGAATCCCTGCGTGACCTGCTCAAGGCGTCGCCGTCCGGCCAGGACCGTGACGACGCCGCCTGCCTGGGTCGCGTGCTGAAAACCGCCAACCGCCAGGTGGGCGCGGGCGATCTGTTCAGCCTGCTTGGCCGTTGGAGCCAGGCGCTGCTGATTGCCGTCAACAATGGCTCGGCGCATGTCGCGCCGGTGCGACGCAACGCTACCCGCAAACCTGCCGCTGGCAGCACTGTAGATAAGGCCGATTGAATATGGAACTCGATCTCTGGACCCAGAGTCTGGTCACCGCCATGACTGCCCTTTGGACCAAGGTGGCGAACTTCATCCCCAACCTGTTCGGCGCGCTGGTGGTGGTGCTGTTGGGCTTCGTCGTGGCGAAGCTGCTGGACACCCTGCTGTCGAAACTGCTCGCCAAGTTTGGCCTGGACCGCCTGATGAGCGGCACCGGGCTGACCAAAATGCTGGCCCGGGTCGGCATCCAGGTGCCGATCTCGACCCTGATCGGCAAGATCGTCTATTGGTTCGTGCTGCTGATCTTCCTCGTCTCTGCGGCCGAATCCCTCGGCCTTGAGCGGGTTTCGGCCACGCTCGACATGCTTGCCCTGTACCTGCCCAAAGTGTTCGGCGCAGCGCTGGTGCTGCTGGCCGGCGTGCTGCTGGCCCAGGTGGCCAACGGCCTGACCCGCGGCGCTGCCGAAGGCATTGGCCTTGAGTATTCGGCGGGCCTGGGGCGTATCGTTCAGGGGCTGGTGATCATCATCGCCATCTCGGTGGCGATCAGCCAGCTGGAGGTCAAGACCGACCTGCTCAACCACGTGATCGTCATCGGCTTGATTACCGTTGGTCTGGCCGTTGCGCTGGCCATGGGCCTGGGCAGCCGTGAAATTGCCGGGCAAATTCTGGCCGGCATTTACGTGCGTGAACTCTACCAGGTAGGCCAGCACGTGCAGATTGGCGAGGTCGAAGGCCATATCGAGGAGATCGGCACGGTCAAGACCGTGCTGCTGACCGATGAGGGCGAACTGGTGTCGCTGTCCAACCGTGTATTGCTCGAGCAGCGCGTGAGTAGCCGCTGAGCGAGCAAAAGCTGTTAATGTATGCCGCCGCAAAATTCGGCCCCGACGGGCCGAGCGGCGACATTGACCTGACTGTCGGCCTGAACCGTTTGAACAAAGACCACTCGCCGCCCATGCGCTACGACCCCCGAGCACTCACCGACGAGGAGTTGGTGGCGCGTTCGCATGAGGAGCTGTTTCACGTTACCCGCGCCTATGAAGAGCTCATGCGGCGCTACCAGCGCACGCTGTTCAACGTCTGTGCGCGTTATTTGGGGAACGACCGCGATGCCGACGATGTCTGTCAGGAGGTGATGCTGAAAGTGCTGTACGGGTTGAAGAACTTCGAGGGCAAATCCAAGTTCAAAACCTGGCTCTACAGCATCACCTACAACGAATGCATCACCCAGTACCGCAAGGAGCGTCGCAAGCGACGGCTGATGGATGCCCTGAGCCTGGACCCTGTCGAAGAGGCGTCCGAGGACAAGGCACCTAAGCCTGAAGAAAAAGGCGGGCTGGATAAATGGCTGGTGCACGTGAACCCGATCGACCGTGAAATCCTGGTGCTGCGATTTGTCGCGGAGCTGGAATTCCAGGAGATTGCCGACATCATGCACATGGGCCTGAGCGCCACGAAAATGCGTTACAAGCGTGCGCTCGACAAGCTTCGCGAGAAATTTGCAGGCCTGACTGAAACTTAGTGGCCAGCAAATATCTCTAACGAACCGGCGAGTTCTGCTAGACTTGCCGTCGAGTTGTCCCCCGGATTTTGGTGGGACTGCTTAACTATCACCAGATGGGGATTTAACGGATGAAATTGAAAAACACCTTGGGCTTGGCCATTGGTTCGCTTGTAGCTGCCGCTTCGTTCGGCGCTCTGGCACAAGGTCAAGGCGCCGTTGAGGTCGAAGGCTTCTACAAGAAAGAATTCTTCGACAGCCAGCGCGACTTCAAAAACGACGGCAACCTGTTCGGCGGCTCGATCGGTTACTTCCTGACCGACGACGTTGAACTGCGTCTGGGCTACGACGAAGTACACAACGCTCGTGGCGACGACGGCAAGAACATCAAGGGCTCGAACACCGCCCTGGACGCCGTTTACCACTTCAACAACCCGTACGACGCCATCCGTCCGTACGTATCGGCAGGTTTCTCGCACCAGTCCCTGGGCCAGACCGGCCGTGGCGGTCGTAACCAGTCGACCTTCGCCAATGTTGGCGCTGGCGCCAAGTGGTACATCACCGACATGTTCTACGCCCGTGCCGGCGTTGAAGCCCAGTACAACATCGACCAGGGTGACACCGAGTGGGCCCCGAGCGTTGGTGTTGGCCTGAACTTCGGCGGTAGCCCGAAGCACGCCGAAGCTGCTCCTGCTCCAGTAGCCGAAGTCTGCTCCGACAGCGACAACGACGGCGTTTGCGACAACGTCGACAAGTGCCCGGACACCCCGGCCAACGTCACCGTTGACGCCGATGGCTGCCCGGCTGTTGCCGAAGTCGTTCGTGTTGAGCTGGACGTCAAGTTCGACTTCGACAAGTCGGTCGTCAAGCCAAACAGCTACGGCGACATCAAGAACCTGGCTGACTTCATGAAGCAGTACCCACAGACCACCACCACCGTGGAAGGTCACACTGACTCCGTCGGCCCAGATGCTTACAACCAGAAGCTGTCCGAGCGTCGTGCCAATGCTGTCAAGCAGGTCCTGACCCAGCAGTACGGCATCGAATCCAACCGTGTTGACTCGGTTGGCTACGGTGAGACCCGTCCGGTTGCCGACAACGCCACCGAAGCTGGCCGCGCCGTTAACCGTCGCGTAGAAGCTCAGGTAGAAGCCCAGGCCAAGTAATTGGTTTGAAGCTTGACGAAAAACCCGGCCTCGGCCGGGTTTTTCTTTGCCTGCGATTTCTCAGCGGGCAGTTCTCTCCCCCCTGTAGGAGCGGCCTTGTGTCGCGAAAGGGCTGCGAAGCGGCCCCAGGATTTGCGCATCATGCAAGATCGCCGGGGCTGCTACGCAGCCCTTTCGCGACACAAGGCCGCTCCTACAGGGGGGCTGATTTCAGTGCTTGATCAGCATCAGCAACAACACCAAATTCAACAGCAACGACAGCAACCCCAGCGTGCGCCACACCTTCAGCGGCTCGCGCTCCAGCAACGGCCGTGGCCGCTCCGCCAGCTCCTGGCGGTCCCCTCGCTCCAGCAGCAACAACCACTGCTCGGCTGTTTCGAAGCGTTGCGCCGGGTCCGCTGCCACGGCCTGCAACAGGTTGCACTGCAACCACTCGGGCAGGTCCGGGCGATACCGCGCAGGGTCGACCGCTGTGCCGAAACGCGGCCGTTGGAACGCCTCGACTTCGCCGTAGGGGTAATGGCCGGTCAGCAGGTAATAAAGGGTGACGCCTGCGGCGTACAGGTCCTGGCGCGGCCCGGGCGGCAGGCCATCGAAGGCTTCCGGGGCAATGAACGACGGGGTGCCTGGCAAACTGTGGGGCTGATCCTCGCAAAGCCCCGGGCAGTAGGCCAGCCCGAAGTCCAGCAGGCGTAGCTGGCCATCACTGCCCAGGTGCAGGTTGTCCGGCTTGATATCGCGGTGCAGCAGGTTGCGCCGGTGCAGCACGCCCACTGCCTGCAGCAGCTGGCGGGCGACTTCCAGCCATTGCGCCAATGGCAACGGCGGCTGACCGGCCAAGGTCGCACCGGGGTATTCGCGCATCAGGTAATAAAGGTGCTGGCGCTGGCTGGCCGGGTGCACTTCGGGGAAGTGGCGGCCGGCGACCCGGCGCAGGAACCATTCTTCCAGCAGCAACGCCTGGGCCGCGCCGGGTTCGTCTTCACGGGCCAGAGGCAATGTTTTGAGCAGCCATGCCTGGCCTTGCGGGTCGCGTACCCGGTACAGCAGCGACTGGCGGCTCTGCGCCAGCACGCCGTCGACCCGCCAGCCATCGATCGCCTGGCCCTCGCGCAGGGCGCCGGGCAGTGGCCAGTGCTGCAATTGCGCCAAGGTGTCGCCCAGGTTGCCGGCACCCAGGCCGTCGACCTGCACCAGCAATGCGCTGGCGTTATCCTGGCTGCCACTGTGGTGGGCGGTCGCTACCAGGGTGTTTGCCGCCTCCTGCAGGTCGGGGTGTTCGCGCAGGATGCTGTGGATGCGCTGGTCGCCCAGGCAGGCCCACACGCCGTCGCTCAGCAGCACGAAGCGCTCGCCTTCATGCAGCTCGCCGTCCAGGTAGTCCACCAGCAGGTGCTGGTCCAGGCCCAAGGCACGCTTGAGCACATGCTGCATGCCTGGCTGGTCCCATACATGGTCTTCGCTCAGGCACTGCAGGCGCCCGTCGTGCCAGCGGTACGCGCGGCAATCACCGACATGCGCCAGGGTGAAGCGCCGGCCGCGCAGCACCAGGGCGCTGAGGGTGGTGAGCAGCGGTTGGCCATTGCCTTGGGCGCGTAGCCAGCGGTTCTGCGCCAGCAGTAGTTTGTCCAGGGCCTGGGCCACCCCCCAGGTGGCGGGGGTGGCGTAATAGTCCAGGGCCAAAGCCTGCAAGCTGGCCCGTGCCGCCAGCCCGCCATCGGCGCATTGGCTGACGCCGTCGGCAAGGGCGAACAGGTAGCCTTTGCTGGCGGCCAGTTCCGGCGCGGGGGTGACCAGGCGCAGGGCGTCCTGGTTTTCCTCCCGCGGGCCGGTGGCGGTGGCTTGGGCGAAGCTCAGGCGCAGGCTCATACCCGCGCCGCAGTGACCGCCGCCGAGCCCCAGGTGGTGCGCCAGCGCTGCTTGACCCCATACAGGCCGAACCAGGCCAGCACGCCGAGGCTTGCGAACAGCCACAGGCCCAGTTGGTAGTCACCGGTGTGCTGCTTGATGGTGCCAAGGCCGGCTGCCAACAGGAAACCACCGATGCCGCCGGCCATGCCGATCAGCCCGGTCATCACGCCGATTTCCTGGCGAAAACGCTGCGGTACCAGCTGGAACACCGCACCGTTACCGGCACCCAGGCCGAGCATGGCGCTGACGAACAAGGCCAGGGCCGCCGCCGCGCTGGGCAGGTTGAAACCGACTGCAGCGATGCACAGGGCCGCCACGCTGTACATCGCCAGCAAGGTGCGGATGCCGCCGAAGCGGTCGGCCAGGGCGCCGCCCAGCGGGCGCATCAGGCTACCGGCGAACACGCAGGCGGCGGTGTAGTAGCCGGCAGTGATCGGGCTCAGGCCGTACTGGTCGCTGAAGTAGCCGGGCAGGGCACTGGCCAGGCCGATGAAGCCGCCGAAGGTGACGCTGTAGAAAAACATGAACCACCAGCTGTCGCGGTCACCCAAAGCTTTGAGGTAGTCGGCCATGGCCTTGGGCTTGGGGCGCTGTGGGGCGTTGCGCGCCAGCAGGGCGAACAGCGCGAGGGTCAGCAGCAGCGGCAGCAGGGCAAAACCGAACACGTTGTTCCAGCCAAAGCCCGCTGCCAGCAGCGGAGCCAGCAGCGCGGCGAACACCGTGCCCGAGTTGCCGGCACCGGCGATACCCATGGCTTTGCCTTGGTGCTGCGGCGGGTACCACTGCGAGGCCAGCGGCAACGACACGGCGAACGAAGCACCGGCGACGCCGAGGAACACGCCCAGTAGCAGCGCCTGCTCATAGGTACGCACGCCCAGGTGCCAGGCGCAGGCCAGCGCGACGATGACGATCACCTGGCCGATCAGCCCGGCAGTTTTTGGTGACAAGCGGTCCACCAGCACGCCCATGACAAAGCGCAGTATGGCGCCTGCCAGAATCGGCGTGGCGACCATCAGGCCCCGCTGTTGGGCAGTCAGTTGCAGGTCGGCGGCAATCTGCACCGCCAGGGGGCCGAGCAGGTACCAGACCATGAAGCTCAGGTCGAAATAAAGGAAGGCGGCGAACAGCGTGGGCACATGCCCGGATTTCCAGAAGCTCGTATTCATCGAACACCTCGTTCGGCGTGCAACGCAGGGGCGGAAACGAAAAAGACGCCGCTGCCCGGTCCACAGGTGTGGAAGGGGGAGCGACGTCTTTGTCGGGATTTTGGGGCAACCGCCGTTGGCTACCTGGGGTTTGACTGAGCAAGAGGCGGGCCAATGTTGTTGCTGTGTGTGCTGACCTCTGTAGGAGCCGGCTTGCCGGCGATGAACCCACCACGCTGGATAGCACCGGCGTTGCCGGTGACCGCCGGTAAGCCGGCTCCTACAGGGGCAAGTTCAGCCGAGCATTTCGGACATGGCAATGATCTGCTCGGCCACCTGTACCAGCTTCTGCTGGCGGCTCATGGCCTGGCGGCGCATCAGGGTGTAGGCCTGCTCCTCGTTGCAGTCCTTCATCTTCATCAGCAGGCCCTTGGCCTGTTCGATGCGTTTGCGCTCGGCCAGTTGCTGGTCGCGGGCCAGCAGTTGGGCCTTGAGCGCCTGGTCGCTCTCGAAGCGGGCCATGGCCACGTCGAGTATCGGTTGCAGGCGTGCGGCATGGATGCCTTCGACAATGTAGGCACTGACTCCGGCCTGGATCGCCTGGCGCATCACCCCAGGGTCGTGCTCGTCGGTGAACAGCACGATCGGGCTTGGGCGGTCACGGCTGACCATCACTACCTGCTCCATCACATCGCGTCCGGGTGACTCGGTATCGATCAGCACCACGTCCGGGTGCACCGTTTCGACGCAAGCGGGCAGGTCGATGGTCAGGCCGGTGGCTTCGATCACTTCGAAACCGGCCTCGATCAACGCGGCCTTGAGTCGGCCGACCTTCTTCTCAGTGTCATCGATCAGCAGGATACGCAGCATGTTCGGGCCCTCAGTGGTTTACGCGGGCGCACGGCGCCGCATCGAGGGCGTGCAGGCTGAAGCTGCGCGCGTAGGCGTGTGGGTCGCTGCCATCCCAACGGCTGCCGTCGATCAGCAGGCTGCTGCGCATCGCCTGCTCGGGGCAGGGCACGTCGAGCGCCTCGGCGGCCTCGCGGTACAGGGCCAGTTGCTGCACCTGGCGGGCTACACCCAGATAATCCGGGTCGTCACGGAGGATGCCCCAGCGGCGGAACTGGGTCATGAACCACATGCCGTCAGAAAGATAGGGCAGGTTGGCCCGGCCCTGGTCGAACAGGCGCAGCGGGTGCTGGTCGTGCCAGTGGTGGCCCAGGCCATCCTGGTAGTTACCCAAAAGGCGCGCCTCGATGGTGCTGGCGGCGGTGTCCAGGTAGGCATTGGCGCTGAGCAACTGGGCGGTGCTGCGGCGGTTTTCGTCGTTACTCTCGATGAAGCGGCTGGCGGCGAGGATTGCCTTGATCAGCGCGCGGGCGCTGTTGGGGTATTGCTCGGCGAAGCTGCGGGCGCAGGCCAGCACCTTTTCCGGGTGGTCTGGCCAGATCGACTGGCTGGTGGCCAGGGTGAAACCCTGGCCCTGGGCGACGGCATCGGCCGACCACGGCTCGCCGACGCAGAAACCGTCGATGCGCCCGGCCTGCAGGTGGGCGACCATCTGCGCCGGTGGCACCACCACGCTGTCGACGTCGAACAGCGGGTGGATGCCTTGGCTGGCCAGCCAGTAATACAGCCACATGGCATGGGTGCCGGTGGGGAAGGTCTGGGCGAAGGTCAACCGCGCACCACCCTGGTGCACCTGCTGCGCCAGTGCCTCGGAACTGGTCACGCCCTTGCGCTGTAGGGCAGGGGACAGGTTGATGGCCTGGGCGTTCTGGTTCAGGCCCATGAGCACGGCCATGTCGCTGGCCGGCCCGCCGGCCACGCCCAACTGCACGGCGTACACCAACCCGTACAGGCAGTGGGCGGCGTCCAGCTCGCCGCTCACCAGCTTGTCGCGCAGCCCGGCCCAGGAGGCCTGGCGGCGCAGGTTGAGCGTCAGGCCCTGTTGCTGGGCAAAGCCCTGGGTGGCGGCGACCACCACCGAGGCGCAGTCGCTCAGGGCCATGAAACCGATGTCCAGGCTGGGCTTTTCCGGTGCGTCGCTGCCGTTGACCCAGGCCAAAGGTGTTGTCGGGAGGGGGGTATTCACGTAGGACCTCGGGGCATTTTGCAAAGGCGGCATGGGTGCTGGGCTTTGTACGAAAAGTGCCTGCGCGACGATCATGCTGCGTTGAAAACAGGCTGGTGCGCCAGCCCGGTCGGAATGCTCATTTACAACCCGTAAAGTCGAGCGCGACTCCGACCGTTCCTCGCCTGTTTTCGCCTTGCCTGATCGCCGCTCGGCGACTTTTCGTACAAACCCTACGAAGCAACCCATGTGCCAGGGCCCTGTCGCACCGACGATGCGCTGGCTATAATCGCCCCCTCACACACCGCGAGTCCGCCCGCCCATGTATACCCTGGCCCGCCAGCTGCTGTTCAAGCTCTCCCCGGAAACCTCCCACGACCTGTCGCTGGACCTGATCGGCGCCGGAGGCCGCATGGGCCTCAACGGCCTGCTGTGCAAGCAGCCGGCGGCGTTGCCGGTGAACGTCATGGGCTTGAACTTCGCCAACCCGGTCGGCCTGGCCGCGGGCCTGGACAAGAACGGCGCGGCCATCGACGGCTTCGCCCAGCTGGGCTTCGGCTTTGTCGAGATCGGCACCATCACCCCGCGCCCGCAGCCGGGCAACCCCAAGCCACGGCTGTTCCGCCTGCCCGAAGCCACTGCAATCATCAACCGCATGGGCTTCAACAACCTGGGTGTCGACCACTTGCTGGCCCGTGTTCGTGCGGCGCGCTACACCGGCGTGCTGGGTATCAACATCGGCAAGAATTTCGACACCCCGGTGGAGCGTGCCCAGGACGACTACCTGATTTGCCTGGAGAAGGTCTACAACGACGCCAGCTACATCACCGTCAACGTCAGCTCGCCCAACACCCCGGGCCTGCGTTCGCTGCAGTTCGGCGACTCGCTCAAGCAGTTGCTGGATGCCCTGGCCGAACGCCGTGAGCAACTGGCAAGCGCCAATGGCAAGCGCGTGCCGCTGGCGATCAAGATTGCCCCGGACATGAGTGACGAGGAGACCGCGCTGGTGGCAGCTGCGCTGCTGGAGTCGGGCATGGATGCGGTGATTGCCACCAATACCACCCTGGGCCGTGAAGGGGTCGAGGGCTTGCCGTTTGGCGGTGAAGCAGGCGGGCTGTCGGGCGCGCCGGTGCTGGAAAAAAGCACCCACACGGTGAAGGTGCTGGCGGGTGAGCTGGGCGGCAAGTTGCCGATTATCGCAGCCGGTGGCATTACCGAAGGCCGCCATGCCGCCGAGAAGATCGCTGCCGGTGCGAGCCTGGTGCAGATTTACTCGGGCTTCATTTATAAGGGGCCGGCGCTGATTCGCGAGTCGGTGGATGCAATTGCGGCGATGAAACGCTGAGTCGACGGCATTGTGGGGACCTGTAGGAGCCGGCTTGCCGGTGATCGCCGGCAAGCCGGCTCCTACAAGGGCGTGCACGCCAGAGAAATAAAAAAGGGGCCCCGCCTGGGGCCCCCTGGGCCGTAGCCCGCCGCCCGGATGGGGCGCGCATGGTGACTCGAATTCAGTGTCCTCGTTCAGCCAACGGCGTGATTTTCGTTGAGTCTATGGATGCCAGCGGTGCCGGTCATGCCGTCCCAGTTGTCGCCGCGGCCTTCGCGCCAGCCGTTGATCCAGGCTTGGCGGACAGATGGCAAGGTGAATGGGCAAAGTTCGCGGGATTTGCCGGTGACTCCATACTGGTAGCCACGTGAAAATGCTCTTTCCAACGGATCACGCTTAAGTCTTCTCATAGGGTGTTGCCCTCACTTGTTGACTGTAATGTCCCGTCGGCCTCTACGAGGCCGGGCAGAATCGTTCTGCCGGTATGCGCCCGCTGCCGGCGTCGCGGGCTGAAAGTGCCGCCTCGTTGCGAAGCGGCCTGAGACCAGTTCTAACGAATGCGCGTCACAGTGTGAATGATCGATTTGTCATAAGGACGTAACCTTTCATAGGGTGAGGGGATAAGTAAATAAATGCGACTGAACCTTGTTTGCCGTTGAGCCCGCTATGATCAGGGTTTGATCAACATTGACGTCAATTGGCCAGCGTCGCCGGTTGATGGCGGTAATAATTGCTCATGCGACGAAGGGTCACCCCCGCACCCTGAAGCGAGGAAATTTTCATACTGCCGGACGATCAAAGCCATTCTGCCACCAGGCGAAGGCTTGACTCGCCCGGTGGCCAGGCCCGGCGAGCGTTTCGCCGGCCACCCGGGCGCCTGCAAAAAAGGTGTGCGGGAAAACTTCGGCAGCCGATGCGTCGGCCTGCCACTGACCTAGCCAAAGGCTCTGGAAAACTCATGTCGGACCGTTTCGAAATTTATCTCACCTGCCCCAAAGGCCTGGAAGGCCTGCTTGCCGAGGAAGCCCGCAACCTGGGCCTGGAAGAGGTGCGTGAACACACCTCGGCCATTCGCGGCGACGCCGACATGGAAACCGCCTACCGCCTGTGCCTGTGGTCGCGCCTGGCCAACCGCGTGCTGCTGGTGCTCAAGCGCTTCTCGATGAAGAACGCCGACGACCTGTACGACGGCGTGCAAGCGGTCGACTGGGCCGACCACCTGGCTGCCGACGGCACCCTGGCGGTGGAGTTCAGCGGCCATGGCTCGGGCATCGACAACACCCACTTCGGCGCGCTGAAAGTCAAGGACGCCATCGTTGACAAGCTGCGCAATCGCGAAGGCCTGCGCCCGTCGGTGGACAAGCTCGACCCGGATGTGCGCGTGCACCTGCGCCTGGACCGCGGCGAGGCCATCCTCTCGCTCGACTTGTCCGGCCACAGCCTGCACCAGCGTGGCTACCGCCTGCAGCAAGGTGCTGCACCGCTGAAGGAAAACCTGGCGGCCGCGGTGTTGATCCGTGCCGGCTGGCCGCGCATTGCCGCCGAAGGTGGCGCCCTGGCCGACCCGATGTGCGGCGTGGGCACCTTCCTGGTGGAAGCAGCGATGATCGCCGCCGATATCGCCCCCAACCTCAAGCGCGAGCGCTGGGGTTTCAGTGCCTGGCTCGGCCATGTGCCGGCGCTGTGGCGCAAAGTCCATGACGAGGCCCAGGCCCGTGCCCAGGCCGGCCTTGCCAAGCCGCCGCTGTGGATTCGCGGCTACGAGGCCGACCCGCGGCTGATCCAGCCGGGGCGCAACAACGTCGAGCGCGCGGGCCTGGGCGACTGGGTGAAGATCTACCAGGGCGAAGTGGCCAGCTTCGAGCCGCGCCCGGACCAGAACCAGAAAGGCCTGGTGATCAGCAACCCGCCGTACGGCGAGCGCCTGGGTGATGAAGCCAGCCTGCTGTACCTCTACCAGAACTTCGGCGAGCGCCTGCGCCAGGCCTGCCTGGGCTGGGAAGCGGCGGTGTTCACCGGCGCCCCGGAGCTGGGCAAGCGCATGGGTATCCGCAGCCACAAGCAGTACGCGTTCTGGAACGGCGCCTTGCCGTGCAAGCTGCTGCTGTTCAAGGTGCAGCCTGACCAGTTCGTTACCGGCGAGCGCCGTCAGGGCGCGGTGGAGCCCACCGACAGCGAGCCGCGCCGCCAGGCCCCGGTGGCCAGCGAGCCGGCGCGGTTGTCCGAAGGCGCACAGATGTTCGCCAACCGCCTGCAGAAGAACTTCAAGCAGCTGGGCAAGTGGGCCCGCCGCGAGAAGGTCGATTGCTACCGCGTGTACGATGCCGATATGCCCGAGTACGCATTGGCAGTCGACCTGTACCACGATTGGGTGCACGTGCAGGAATACGCCGCCCCCCGCTCGGTGGACCCGGACAAGGCCCAGGCACGTCTGCTCGATGCCTTGTCGGCGATCCCCCAGGCCCTGGGCGTCGACCCGCAGCGTGTGGTGCTCAAGCGCCGCGAGCGCCAAAGCGGTAGCCGCCAGTACGAGCGCCAGGCCACTGAAGGGCGCTTCCAGGAGGTGAACGAGGGCGGCGTCAAGCTGCTGGTCAACCTCACCGACTACCTGGACACCGGCCTGTTCCTCGACCACCGCCCGATGCGCATGCGCATCCAGCGCGAAGCCGAGGGCAAGCGCTTCCTCAACCTGTTCTGCTACACCGCCACGGCCTCGGTACACGCGGCCAAGGGCGGTGCGCGCAGCACCACCAGTGTCGACTTGTCCAAGACCTACCTGGACTGGGCGCGGCGCAACCTGGCGCTGAACGGCTTCTCCGAGCGCAACCGCCTGGAGCAGGGCGACGTGATGGCCTGGCTGCAGAACGCCACCGACAGCTACGACATGATCTTCATCGACCCGCCGACCTTCTCCAACTCCAAGCGCATGGAGGGGGTGTTCGACGTGCAACGTGACCATGTCGAGCTGCTGGACCTGGCCATGGCCCGTCTGGCGCCGGGGGGCGTGCTGTATTTCTCCAACAATTTCCGCAAGTTCCAGCTCGACGAGCACCTGGCGGCGCGCTACGCGGTGGAGGAGATCAGCGCCCAGACCCTGGACCCGGACTTCGCCCGCAACAACCGCATCCACCGCGCCTGGCAGCTGCGCCTGCGCTGATCGTCGAAGAGGGTGGCGCCGCTGCTGGCCATTGGCTATAAAGCAATACAGGGCTGAACCATTCGCAGGACGCTGAAGCTGAAGTTGCTGAGAGTCCTCTATGTGGAAGGTACCTGCAAAGCTGTTGGCGCAGCTCGGTGACGAGCTGTCGGCCTGGGGGGTTGCCCTGGCCGCACTGGTCGCCGGTGGGCTACTCACCGGCGCGCTGGCCATTGCCACCCAAACCTTCTACAAGCAGCAACTGCGCCAGCGTTTCGAGTTGCTGGCCGGCGAGCGCTACAGCCGCATCGCCGAGCGTTTCGAAGAGCAGGAGCAGCGTCTTGACGGGCTGCGCCGCTTTTTCAGCTATTCCAACGAAGTCACCCCCAGCGAATTCGCAGGCTTCGCCCGCCCTTTGCTGCGCCGTACCCAGGCGTTTTCCTGGGCGCCGCGCGTCGAAGGCAGCCAGCGCGTGGCGTTCGAGCGCGCGTCCAGCGAGCGCCTGCAGATGCCTTACGGCATTCGCGACCGCAGCGCTGACGGTACCTGGCAGCCGGCCGCGGCGCGTGATCTGTACTACCCCATCCTCTACACCCAGGCCACCAGCCAGCAGCCGCAACCCATCGGGTTTGACCTGCGCGGCCAGCCGCTGCGGGCGGCGACCCTGGCCCGTGCGCTGAGCCCTGGCAGCATGGCAGTGTCGGCACCGCTGGACATGCTCAACGTCGAGCCCGGTTACAGCCGCGGGCTGCTGATTGTCGCCCCGGTGTTCAGTGAGCCGGCAACCGAGGGGGCAGTGCCCCGCGGCTACGTGATGGCGTTGCTGAGCCTGCGACAGCTGATCAATGAAAGCCTGCCCACCGAGGCTGATGATGACCTGGTGGTGCGTATCTATGACTTGTCCAGCGGCGGCGCCCACGAAGTGCTGTTCGATTCGGGAAACCAGCCGGCGGCCCTGAGCCTGGTCAGCAGCGAGTTGTTGCACCTGGCCGATCATCATTTCCAGCTGGATATCCGCCCCAGCGTGGACTTTCTGCAGGCCAACCGCTCTTCGGCGGTGGCGGTGGTTGGTATTTTCGGTGGCTTGCTGAGCCTGTTGCTGGCGACATTGCTGTACAGCCTGTTCAGCCAGCGCCAGCGCGCCCTCGGTTTGGTCGCGCGGCGTACCGCTGAGCTGCGGGTCAGTGAACAGTCGCTGCGCGAGACCCATAACCAGCTACGCAGCGTGCTCGATGCCGCGACCCAGGTGGCGATCATCGCCACCAGCCTGAAGGGGGTGGTCAGCACCTTCAACGCCGGTGCCGAGCGCATGCTGGGTTATTCGGCCGGCGAGGCGCTGGGCCATCTCACGTTGGAGGATCTGGTGCAGCCTGAAGAGCTGCACCGCCGCGCCCATACCCTGAGCCTGCGCTATGGCCGGGAGATCGGCGCTGGTCAGGCGATGTTCGCCGAAACCGTGCGCGAGGGCGGCACGCAGCCGGTTGACTGGACCCTGGTGCGCAAGGATGGCAGCCACCTGCTGGCCAACATGCTGGTTACAACGGTGCTCGATGAGCAAGGGTTGTGGGTGGGTTACCTGGCGATCTGCATCGACGTCACCGAGCGGCGCCGGGTGCACGAGGCCTTGGCGGCCCGTGACCGGCTGCTGGAAAAACTCAGCGCCGAGGTGCCAGGTGGGATCTACCAGTACCGCCTGGATGCCGACGGCCATTCGTGCTTCCCCTATGCCAGCCAAGGCCTGCACGACATCTACGAGGTCGACTTGGCCTTGTTGCGCGAGGATGCCACGGTGGTGTTCCAGCGCATTCACCCTGATGATCTGGAGCGGGTGCGCCAGTCGGTGCGCTATTCAGCCGAGCACCTGACGCCGTGGCGCGAGGAGTACCGGGTATGCCTGCCGCGGGCTGGGCTGCGCTGGGTGCGTGGTGAGGCTACGCCAGAGATCGGCGAGCACGCTTGTACGCTCTGGCACGGCTATCTGACCGACATTTCCGACCTCAAGCGGGTGGAGGAGGAGTTGCGGGCGCTGTCGGTCACCGATGCCCTGACCGGCATCCACAACCGGCGCTATTTCCAGGACCGGCTTGGCAGCGAGCTGGAGCGGGCGCGGCGCGATGGGCTGGCGCTGGCGGTGATCATGCTCGACATCGATCACTTCAAGCGCATCAACGACCAGTACGGGCATGCGGTGGGTGATTTGGTGTTGCGTACTCTGTGCCAGCGTATCGGGCAGCGTTTGCGGCGCACCGATGTGTTTTGCCGGTTGGGGGGCGAGGAGTTCATGGTGCTGTGCCCGGGGAGTGATGCCGAGCAGGCGCGGTTGTTGGCGCTTAAATTGTGGCATGGGGTGCGCGAGGTGCCGGTGGAGGGGGTTGGGCGGGTGACGGCGAGCTTTGGGGTGGCGGGGTGGCGGGATGGGGAGGGGGCGGATGCCTTGTTGTTGCGGGCTGATGCTGGGGTTTATGCGGCCAAGATGGCCGGGCGGGATCGGGTTGAGGGGGAGTTGCCGTAGGGGGGGTATTGGTTTTTAAAGTTGTGTGCTTATTTGTTTGATATGCTGATCTTTGTTTGTTTGTTTGTTTGTTTGTTTGTTTGTTTGTGGATTGTATGCGCATTCATTATTTGCATTGACGCTTATTCACCTTTCCGCCCTTACGGCGGCTCACTTTTTGAAGCATCAAAAAGTAAGCAAAAAATGCTCGCTCCATTCATACGGCCCCCTACGCTGCGCTTCGGGGGTTCCCTCACTCCGGGCTTGCTCCGGGGGTACGCGCCGACGGGCCGTCCCTGGCCCGATCGGCGCTCGACCGGCATCCATGCCGGTCGCCCCCCTACGCAATCCCTGCATTCGGCCTCCTGAAGTCGCGAAGTTAGGGGCGGCGCCTATGAGTACGCAGCTCGGTCGCTAGTTGCATTTGTGGGAACTCAGGATAGCAATCGCCGGCAAGCCGGCTCCTACAGTGGAACGCGTTAATTCGGATAACGCATACCCCTGTAGGAGCCGGCTTGCCGGCGATAGGGCCAGAACAAACAACACATCAATAACAATAAAACCAACATCCCAGTTCTTGATCTGGCTCTTGATCTGGCTCTTGATCTTGCTTCTAAGCGCGCAATAGCCCAGGCAACACAAATCGCGACTTCAGGAGGCCGAGCGTAGGGATTGCGTAGGAGGGCGACCGGCATGGATGCCGGTCGAGCGCCGATCGGGCCAGGGACGGCCCGTCGGCGCGTACCTCCGGAGCAAGCCCGGAGCGAGGGAACCCCCGAAGCGCAGCGTAGGGGGCCGGATGATGGGAGCAGACGGTTTTGCCTACTTTTGCCACGACAAAAGTAGGCCGCCGTAAGGGCGGAAAGGTGACGAAAAGCGCATATCGTCAACGAATGCGCATACATCTACCAAAGCAATCACCCTAAAACCCCGATCCCATAATCAGATCAAGGCTCAACCCCAGCCGTCCCACCACCCAACTTCGGCTGCCGATAAAGATCCAGCAACACCTGATCCAGCACCTGTGAAGCCCCCCAAGGCTTGGGGTCATTTAGAATCGCCGCCACCGCCCAGGTATGCCCGTTACTGTCCCGGCTGAAGCCGGCAATCGCACGCACGGTATTGAGCGTACCGGTCTTGATGTGCCCCTCGCCGGTCATGGCCGTGCGCTTGAGGCGCTTGCGCATGGTCCCGTCCATGCCCACCAGCGGCATCGAGCTGATGAACTCGGCGGCATACGGGCTCTTCCACGCCGCCTGCAGCAGCGCTGCCATTTCCCGGGTACTGACCCGCTCGGCACGGGACAGCCCCGAGCCATTCTCCATCACCAGGTGCGGCGCGGTGATGCCCTTTTTCGCCAGCCATTGGCGCACAACCCGCTGGGCAGCACGTGCGTCATCGCCGTCGGCATCGGTGCGGAACTGCGCACCAATGCTCAGGAACAGCTGCTGGGCCATGGTGTTGTTGCTGTACTTGTTGATGTCGCGAATCACCTCCACCAGGTCCGGGGAGAAGGCGCGGGCCAGCAGGCGCGCCGACTTGGGTACGTCCTCGATGCGATCACGGCCCTGGATGCTGCCACCCAGCTCGTTCCAGATGGCGCGCACGGCGCCAGCGGCGTAGGTCGGGTGGTCGAGCAGCGACAGGTAGGTCTGCGAGTTGCAGCCCTCACCGAGCTGGCCGCTGACCGTCACGCTGATGCCGTCGGCCTGCTGTACCGGGTTGTAGCGCACGTCGCCCGCGCACTGCTTGCCGGCCACCGCCTTGACCTGGTTGTCGATGCGGATGCTGGCGATCGGCGGCTCGACCGACACTACCACCTTGCCGCCGTCGTTGCGGGCAACGAAGCGCAAGGCCTTGAGGTTGACCAGCAGTGAATCGGGCTTGACCAGGAAGGGTTTGTTCTCGTCGCCGCCATCGTCATCGAACTGCGGCAGGTTGGGTTGCACGAAGTGGCTGCGGTCCAGCACCAGGTCGCCGCTCACCGTGCGTACGCCGTTGGCGCGCAAATCACGCATCAGTAGCCAAAGCTTTTCCATGTTCAGCTTGGGGTCGCCGCCGCCCTTGAGGTACAGGTTGCCGTTGAGCACACCGTTGCTCAGCGTACCATCGGTGTAGAACTCGGTCTTCCACTGGAAGGTCGGGCCCAGCAACTCCAGCGCGGCGTAGGTGGTGACCAGTTTCATGGTCGAGGCCGGGTTCACCGACACATCGGCGTTGAACACCGTGGCGTTGCCGGGGCCATCGAGGGGCAGCATCACCAGCGACAGGGCGGTGTCCTGCAGTTTGTTCTTGGTCAGCGCCTGCTGCACCTTTGGCGGCAGGCTGGTGTTGACGGCGGCGGCCTGGCTGGTGAGGGAGAAGGGCAGGAACAGGCCGGCGAGCAGCAGTGGGCGAAGCGTCTTGATCATAAATATGAATACCCTGCAGGCGAGGGAAAAGGGTAATGGGGCTGTAAGAAATGGTGGCCCCAGGTCGAAATATAGTGGGCATTATGCCCCAAGCGCAGCGTACATGGGCCTTGTTCGATGGAAATGCGCCCTTGTAGCGCGGAAACTGGTAAAGTGCCGCCCGTAAATACTTGAGAGGATTGTTTCATGGCTACCAACCGTTCCCGTCGCCTGCGCAAAAAACTGTGCGTGGACGAATTCCAGGAGCTGGGTTTCGAACTGAACCTGGGCTTCAAGGAAGACCTGTCCGATGAAGCCATCGATGCCTTCCTCGACGCTTTTCTGGCTGAAGCCATGGACGCCAACGGCCTGGACTACGTCGGCGGCGACGATTTCGGCCTGGTTTGCCTGGCCAACCGCGGCTCGGTCAGCGAAGAGCAGCGCGCCACCGTCGAAGCCTGGCTCAAAGGCCGCAGCGAACTGACCAACATCGAAGTCAGCCCGCTGCTGGACGCCTGGTACCCAGAGAAGCCGATCAACCCGGCTTCCTGATATCACTGCCGGCACGCCATTGCAGCGTGCCGGGTCAGTTGCCCTCGGCCAGGTGCCTGGCCAGGGCATTCTCCACACGGCGCATGTGCCGTGCCAGTGCCTGGCGGCGAGCTTTCGCAACGCTGACCGGCAACCCCGCCTGCTGCAATGCCTCGCAGGCCGCAATCAATGCTTTCGCTTCCAGCATCCGCGCTGCGCTGAGGATCTTGTGTGCCTGCGCGGCCAGGGCTTCGCCTGCCTGGTGCGGGTCGATGGCCATGAGAATGTCCAGGTCCTGGCGCAGGCTCATCTGCAGGGTGTCGAGCAAGCGCTTGCGGTCGTTGGCATTGTCACCGGCGATGGCGCGCAGGCCTTTGAGGTCGTAACAGGGCGGGCGCGGGCAGGTGCTGTCAGCTTGCCCCTTCTGGCCCAGGGCTGCCAGGCACTGGCCAAGCAACCCCAGGCCGATGGGCTTTAACAGGCAATCGTCCATGCCGGCATCCAGACACTGCTGGCGCACCTCGGGCTGGGCGTTGGCGGTGTAGCCGAGCATCACGCACGGGGGGCGGCCATGCAGGTGCTCTTCATGGCGCACGCTTCTGGCCAACTCGTAACCATTGAGCTGTGGCATGTTGCAGTCGACGATCAGTACATCGAAGCGACCCTGGCGCCATTTGCGCAGCCCTTCATGGCCATCGCTGGCACTGTCCTGGCGTACCCCCAGGTAGGTGAGTTGCCGGGTTATCAATTGCAGGTTGGCAGGGTGGTCGTCGATCACCAGCACCTCCAGGTTGCCATCCGGGCGCTGGATTTCGTCTGCAGTGGCGGGCGGGTCGATGGCCGGCACTACACGCTGCAGCGGCATCACCAACCTTACCCGGGTACCCACGCCATGCAGGCTTTGCAGGGTCATCTCGCCGCCCATCATCGCGCACAGGTTGCGGCTGATGACCAAGCCCAGGCCACTGCCTGCCCGGGCGCCGTCACTGGCGGGGTTGGCTTGAACAAACGGGGTGAAAAGGCGTTTGAGTTCGTGTTCATGGATACCGATGCCACTGTCACGCACCTCCAGTTCAAGGGCGGTGGCAGCCGGTCCGCCTTCTGACAGCAGCCTGGCAGTAATGCGCACCTGGCCCTGCTCGGTGAACTTGATGGCATTGCTGACCAGGTTTGACAGCACCTGCTTGAACCGCAGCGGGTCGAGCAGCGCATGGCAGCGGGCCTCTTCGGCAATCACTATGTTGAGGGACACGCCCTTGTGCCGTGCCAGGCCATCGAATACCCGGCCCACGGATTCGATCAGGGCGGCAAGGTCGACTGGTTCGGGCGCCAGCGACAGGTGCCCGGACTCGATGCGGGCGATATCCAGAATATCGCCGATCAGGGCCAGCAGGTCCTTGGCCGAGTGATGGGCGACCTGCAGTGCGGGGCGGTCCGCGTGCCCCTGGTCAGCACCCCGCAAGGCAAGCTCGAGCATGCCGATCAGGGCATTCATAGGGGTGCGGATTTCGTGGCTGATGGTGGCCAGAAAGGTGCTTTTGGCGCGGTTGGCGTCATCAGCCTGCTGTTTGGCCAGGCGCAGGTCCTGGACCAGCGCCCGGCGCTCGCTGATATCGACCCAGCCGCCGATGATGCCCTGCATCTCCCCCAGCGAGTCGCGGTAGGGCAGGATCCAGTGGTAGATCATCAGCTCCCTGTTCTTCAGCTTGAGCGGGCGGTCGAGGATCAACGGGCGCCCCTCGTCCATCACCCGCTGGTAGTCGTCCTGGATCTGCTGCACATATTGGCACTGGCTGAAGCGGGTGTCCTGCAGGCGCTTGCCGATGAGCCGTTCACGGCTGGCACCGACTGCCTGCAGGTAGCTGTCGTTGCAGCTCTTCAAGCGCCCCTCGCGGTCACGCACGTACATCGGGTGGGGCGTGCCGTTGAGCAGGGCGCCCATGAACTCCAGCTGGTCGTTCAATGCGCGTTCGGCCAACTGGCGCTGCTTGATCTGGCGGCGCAGGTGGGCGTTCCAGGCAAGCGCCAGCACCAGCAGCACGGCAATCACCGCGACCACCTGCAAAATGATGCGCCGGTAGTTGCGCCAGTAGGTGTCGTCGAGCACCTCGTGGTCACGCCAGCGGCTGTTGATCACCCCCAGTTCTTCCGGTGAAACGCTCAACAGCGCCTTGTCGAGTATCGATGCCAGTTCGCGTGCCTGCGGGCTGGTGGCCATGGAGAAGGTTGCAGGTTCAGTGCCGACGGTACTGCGGATCACCAGGCGAGCGTCGCTGGCCAGCATGTGGTTGGCGTCAATGAGGGTTGCCACGGCCGCGTCCACGGCATTGCTGCCGAGCAGGGCCATGGAGTAGTAGGTGCTCTCGGTCGCCACCTGGTGGATGTGCGGGTAGTGGCTGGCCAGCAGGGCGGCCACACTGCTGTCGCGTGGCACGGCGACCCGTTTGCCGGCCAGCTCGTCGAGGTTGCTGGGTTGCTCGTTACCGATGCGGCTGACCAGCACGTAGGCGCTTTCCAGATAGGGCCGGCTGACTTGCAGTGCGGCGGCACTGCGGGTATCGGTGGACAGGGTGGCAATGATGTCGGCGCGTCCGGCGGCGAGCTGGTCGATCATGTCGCCTTCGCCGCTGGCGCGGCGTATGTCGAAGCGCAGGCCCGTGCGCAGGCGAATCACCTCCAGCAGGTCGGCGACGATCCCGCGCAGGCGCCCGTTGCTGTCGAAGAAGGTCAGCGGTGCGGCGGTGTCGTTGACTACCACACGCATCTGCGGGTGCTCACGCAACCAGCTTTCCTCGCGCGCCGTCAAGTGCAGCTTGCGGTCAGTCAGCAGGCTGCCGCTGCTGGCGCTCCAGCGCTTGAAGATATCGTTGCGGGTGGTGGCGGGCTGGGCATCGAGGGCCAGGTTGACCAGCGAAAGCAGCACCTGTTGGTCCTGGCGCAGGGCGAAGCTGAACCCGACCATTTCGTGCTTGCCGAAGTTGGCCATGCGCAAGCGCGGCAGATGGCCCTGGCTGATCAGGTAGTGGGTGGAGATGGTGTCGCCGATGAACACGTCGGCTTGCTCGAACGCCACTGCATTGAGTGCCTGGGTGGATGACTCGAAGGTCAGCAGTTCGGCACCGGGGTAGCTGGCATGAATCTCCCCAAGGGGCAGGTAGTGGTAGAGCATGCTCAGGCGCATGCCCTCAAGGCCGGTGTTCAGCGCTCGGGTTTCATCCTCGCGGGTGACCAGCACGGGTTGGTCGATGGCATAGGGGCGCGACAGCATCAGCCCCGGAGTGACTGCTTCATAGCCGTTGGCACTGCCGAGCAGGTCGATATGCCCGCTTTGCAGGGCGGCGACTGCGGCTGGCCGGCTGGGAAAGCGCTGGACCCTTACCGGCAGGCCCAGCGCGCCGCCCAACAGGCCGGCATAGTCGGCTGTCAGGCCCTGGTATTCGCGCCCGCCGGTGGTGATGTCGAATGGCGGGTAGTCCGGGGCCGAGGTGCCCAGAACCAGTTCATGGTGGCTGGCGAGCCATTGCCGTTGGCTGGCGCTGAAGGCGGGTGTGACTGTCACCGGCTTGGAGCGGCTCAGCAGTGTGTAGGGCTTGCCTTTATCGATGACTGTTGTGGCAGCCTGGGCGGTATGGCCCAGGCTCAGGCAGAGCAGCAAGCATGCGAGATGCCGTAGGGTCATCGAATCAGACCAGCGCGTTGCGTTTGGCGACATCGATCAGTTCCACCAGCGTGCCGGCGCGCAATTTTTGCATCAGGCGTTTCTTGTAGGTACTGACGGTCTTGTTACTGAGAAACATGCCCCGGGCGATATCCTTGTTGCTGCGGCCCTGGGCAAACAGTTGCAGAACCATCAGTTCTCGGTCGTTGACTTGACGGAACAGTTCGAGCTCGTGGCTGTGTTCGTCCGTGACGGGCTTGAGTACCTGGCTGGGGAAATAGTTGTAGCCGGAAAGTACTGCCTTGATGGCACTGAGCAGTTCGCAGAGGTCTTCCTGCTTGCAGACATAACCTGCGGCGCCCAGGTGCATGCAGCGGATGGCGAACAGCGCGGGCGATTGTGCGGTGAGCACCAGCACCTTGAGGGGGATGGCCATGGCCTGGAGGCGCGAGAGCATTTCCAGGCCGTCCAGTTTGGGCAAGCTGATGTCGAGAATGACCAGGTCAGGGCGGGTTTCGCGAATCATCTGCATGGCATCGACGCCGTTATCCGATTCACCAATCACCTGGTAAGTCTGGTTTTCGAGCAACATTCGAATGGCCAGGCGGATAACGGGATGATCGTCGACGATAAATACTGAGTGCATGAGCAACATTCCATCGTAGCGAGAGCAGGGGGCACATTAGCTCAGTTGAAAGTCGACGGGCAGTTGAGGGTCGGCTAAATCCTGTATATGGGAAATGCCTTACACGAAGTAAGAGTACGTGCTACAAATAATCGGGATATTCAGCTGCGGGTATGAGTTTTGTTGGGGGGTTTGTCAGATTTTTCTGTGGGTGTTTAATTGATTTAATTTGAGTAAGAAGTTTCTTACATGTGGCCGGCGGTGACAGCGGCTGTCCGCTGTCACCGCCGCTGCCTTCATGTCGGGCTGGAACGCCCGGTCATCTCGCTGGCCATCTCGCTGGCATAGCTGTCGGTCATGCCGGCAATGAAGTCGATCATGCGCAGGAACGCCGCATGCAGCGAGCCGTTCGGGTCGGGCGCGTTGTTGCCGATCAGGTCCAGCACGCGCCGACTCTTGAATGACGGCGTACGCCCGCCGTGCTGCTCAAGCGCTGCAGCACAGAAGGTGTTGAGAAGGATTTCCAGCGTGGTGTAGGCGCCGATCTCGTGCAGGGTCTTGCGTTTGTCCTGGAAGATCTTCTTGCGCGCCATGTCCTTGGCTTGCAGCACGCAACGTTGCGCCGGGCCGTGCATGTGCTCGACCAGGTCGCCAGCCAGCCGGCCGGCCAGCAGGGCATCCTGCTGCTCGACGAAGGCCTGGGCAGCGGCGTTGGTCAGGTGCTCGATGGCCTTGCCGCGCAGGATTGCCAGCTTGCGTCGGCGCGAGTCGCTCTCACCGAGCTGGCGGTAGGTTTCCGGCAGGTCGTCGCCCACCAGATCGAGCAGCAGCGCCTCGACTTCGGCGTACTGCAACAGGTCCATCTCCAGACCGTCTTCCAGGTCGATGAGGGCATAGCAGATGTCGTCGGCGGCCTCCATCAGGTATACCAGCGGGTGGCGCGCCCAGCGCTGGTGTTCCAGCTGAGGTATGCCCAGCTTGGCGGCGATCTGTTCGAGCAGCGGCAGTTCGCTCTGGTAGCAGCCGAACTTGTGCTTCTTGTAACCCAGGGCATCGGCGTGGCGGGAGGTCCAGGGGTACTTGAGGTAAGCGCCGAGGGTGGCGTAGGTCAGGCGGGTGCCGCCGTCGAACTGGTGGTACTCCAGTTGGGTGAGCACGCGAAAGCCCTGGGCATTGCCTTCGAAATTCAGAAAGTCGGCGCGTTGGTCGTCACTCATGTCGTCCAGCCAGCCACGCCCGGCAGCCTGCTGGAACCAGTGGCGGATGGCATCCTCGCCAGAATGCCCGAACGGCGGGTTGCCAATGTCATGGGCCAGGCACGCCGACTGCACGATCATGCCCAGGTCGCTGGGCTCGCACCAGTCGGGCAGGACGCCGCGCAACGTCTCGCCCACGCGCATGCCCAGCGAGCGGCCCACGCAGCTCACTTCCAGTGAGTGGGTCAGGCGGGTGTGGATATGGTCGTTGCTGGTGACCGGGTGTACTTGCGTCTTGCGCCCCAGGCGGCGGAAGGCGCCGGAAAATATGATGCGGTCGTGGTCCTTGTGGAAGGGGCTGCGGCCCAGTTCTTCAGGGCTGTACAGGGCCTTGCCCAAGCGTTCGCGGGTCAGCAGGGTGTGCCATTCCAAGGCGCGGTCTCCGTCGTGTGGGTCGGCATAGCTTCCCGCGAGTGGCGCGCCCTTGCAAGGCGCGCCTGAGCCTTACGGGCGGCGCTCGGCCCCCATGAACAGGCGGAGCAGCGGCGCCAGGCGCGTGCCCAGGCGCAGCAGCCTGGCCAGGTTGCCGCTGCGCACGCCCTTGCCGGTGAGAAAGCCCAGCGCCACCACGGCGCCCAGGCCCCATAGCGAGCCGTGCTTGACCCCCATGCCCTCGCCGAACGAGCTGCCCATGCCGCGCAGACGGTGCAGCGGTTCAAGCACCTGCCCGGACTCGTGGCGGATCTGCTGGCGGTGCATTTCCATGCGCAGGCGCAGCAAAGCCTTGCGCAGCTCCCGCGGGTTTCGTGTATCGGGTAGTTCCGGCAGGCTCATGGCAGCAGGCGCTCCCTGTCCTTGGCCAGCTCTTCGAGCGTGGCAGAAAATGGCGAGGACTCATCGAACACCGCCGCCTTGAGTTTCAGCCCGCAGTACAGCGCGGCGCAGCTGTAGAACAGGCACAGGCCGATGATGCCGGCCAGGCGATAGCTGTCCCACAGCAACACCAGGACCAGCCCCGACAGGGCGGTCAGCAGCAGCAGGGCGAATACCAGGGCCAGGCCTGCGAACAGCAGCAGGCTCAGGGTGCGGGCTTTCTGCTCCTGCAGCTCGATGCCGAACAGCTCGATGTGGCTGTGCAGCAGGCCCAGCACAGCCGCGCCCAGGCGCCTGCTGGAAGCGCCGGCGCCGATGGCGTCGTTGTCCATGGGCATTCCTCAGCGTTTGGCCAGCAGGCCGATCAACAGGCCGACGCCAGCCGCGATGCCGATGGCCTGCCAGGGGTTTTCCTGCACGTACTGTTCGGCGCTGCCCAGTGCGGCCTGGCCGCGCTGGCGCACCGAATCCTGGGTCAGTTGCAGGGTTTCACGGGCCTGGGTGAGGCGGTCGTGGATCTGCTCGCGCAGCTCATCCGCCTGGTCGCCTGCCAGGTTGGCAGTGTCGGCGAGCAGTTTTTCGGTGTCGCGGACCAGGGCCTGGAAGTCAGCCATCAAGATGTCCTGTGCAGTTTTTGCCGATTTGCTGGCCATGGGCCTCTCCCTGTGAATGTGTGTGGCTATTTCGAGTGATCGGGCAGGCCGAAGGTTCAGCACGATGTGCTGGTACAGCCTTTGCTACTGCTTGAGGCGTAGCACCCGCGAGCGCGCCGAAAACGTGCGTGGCCCGGGCAAATACCGATAAACCTTAACCCAATCCACGACAAACCCAAGAAAAAACCACGCAGGCGCCGACCCGCTCACCGAAACGGGGCAGGGGCCTGGCACCGATTCGGTGCAGGGATGCCGGTACTTGAACTGTCATGGTGCCTTTTTGCAGGTCTGCCACTTCATGGAAAACATGCACAGCGCGATGGACTCCCTGGTCCACGGCTCCAATACCCTGTTCATCCTCATGGGGGCCATCCTGGTTCTGGCCATGCACGCCGGCTTCGCGTTCCTGGAAGTCGGCACCGTGCGCCACAAGAACCAGGTCAATGCCCTGTCGAAGATCCTCAGCGATTTCGCCATCTCGGCGCTGGTGTATTTCTTCATCGGCTACTGGATCGCCTATGGCGTGAGCTTTTTCCAGCCTGCCGCCGAACTTGCTACCGACCACGGCTATGCGCTGGTGAAGTGCTTCTTTCTGCTGACCTTCGCGGCGGCCATTCCGGCGATCATCTCCGGCGGCATCGCCGAGCGCGCGCGGTTTGCCCCGCAGTTGTGCGCCACGGCGCTGATCGTGGCGTTCATCTACCCGTTCTTCGAGGGCGTGGTGTGGAACGGCAATTTCGGTGTGCAGGCCTGGTTGCAGGCACGCTTCGGTGCGCCGTTCCACGACTTTGCAGGCTCCGTGGTGGTGCATGCCATGGGCGGCTGGCTGGCGCTGGCAGCGGTGCTGTTGCTGGGCGCCCGGCGCGGGCGCTATCGCGAAGGCCGGTTGGTGGCTTTTGCGCCATCGAGCATCCCGTTCCTGGCGCTGGGGTCGTGGATCCTGATCATCGGCTGGTTCGGCTTCAACGTGATGAGCGCGCAAACGCTGCAGGGCGTCAGCGGGCTGGTGGCGATCAATTCGCTGATGGCAATGGTCGGGGGCACCTTGTCGGCGCTGTGGGCCGGGCGCAACGACCCGGGCTTCTTGCACAACGGCCCGCTGGCCGGGCTGGTGGCGATCTGCGCCGGTTCCGACCTGATGCACCCGATCGGGGCACTGGCCACCGGGCTGGTAGCCGGTGGCTTGTTCGTCTGGTGCTTCACCGCAGCGCAGAACCGCTGGAGGATCGACGATGTGCTCGGGGTATGGCCGTTGCATGGCCTGTGCGGGGTATGGGGCGGCATTGCCTGTGGCGTGTTCGGCCAGGCGGCATTGGGCGGCCTGGGTGGCGTGAGCCTGGCCAGCCAGGTGCTGGGTAGCCTGGCGGGTGTGCTGGTGGCACTGGCCGGCGGTTTTGCCGTGTACGGGCTGATCCGGGCAGTACACGGCCTGCGCCTGAGCCACGAGCAGGAGTTCCAGGGCGCCGACCTGTCGCTGCACCGCATCGGTGCCACCAGCCAGGATTGACCTGGGGCAGATGCACGATGGGCGGGGCAGACCTAGAATAAGCATCTTTCATCCATCATGCGATTTCGGGTTTGCCCATGCTCCCTGAATGCCAGTTGTTCGGTACCCTCGGGTGCCATTTGTGCGAAGTGGCTGAGGCCGTGCTCATGCCGTTCGTCGACCATGGCCTGTTGGTCGAGCTGGTCGACATCGCCGAAGACGAAGCGCTGTTCGAGCGCTACGGCCTGATCATCCCGGTACTGCGCCGCTGCGACAGCAGTGCCGAGCTGCATTGGCCGTTCGATGCCGAGCAGGTGGTGGCCTTTCTCGGTTGAGCCGCGCATTGACGCAGGTGTGGCTGGCTCCGTATGCTGTATATAAATACAGTATAGGGGTGAAGCCATGCTCAATGTCGAGCAACTCAAGTACAGCATCAACCACATGGCCCCGGAGCGTGTGTGCGACGCCGTGCTGGAACTGCGCCTCGACGGCATCGTCACCGATGAGCAAACGCCCTTTGGCAAGGTGCATTTCAATACCTGCTTCGCTGAAATCGAGGCGCTGTTCCAGCGTGCCGGCTTTCACCGTCCGCTGGATGTGGTCGGCTACCAGGGCCTGAGCTACGCCCTGTTCGACCCCGCCCGCTGGGATGCGGTGCAGGTGCTGCGCTGGCTCAAGGCGCGTTGCGAGCCGGCCGGCGAGGCTGGTTGAGCCGTGCCAGACAGGGGATAATGCCCGGCCAACTCCGCCGAGCCCGACGATGACCACACCCTTCGACCCCGCCCGCCAGCAAGCCAGTACCGTATGCCTGCCGCCTGGCCAGTGGCGCACGGTGCTCGACTGCCTGTGCGACCACTTCAAGGCCATTGGCCGTGAGGTGTGGCTCGACCGCTTTGCCCGGGGCCGGGTGCTCGATGCCCAGGGGCAGGCGATAGCCGCTGATCTGGCTTACCGCCCGGGCATGCGCTTGCACTATTTTCGCGAAGTGCCCAACGAAAAGCCCATTCCGGTGCAGGAAACCATCCTGCACATGGACGAGCACCTGGTGGTGGCCGACAAACCGCATTTTCTGCCGGTGACACCGACTGGCGAGTACGTCGAGCACACCCTGCTGCGCCGCTTGATCCGCCGCCTGGACAACCCGCACTTGGTGCCTCTGCATCGCATCGACCGGCACACCGCCGGGCTGGTGTTGTTCTCGGCCAACCCCGCAACCCGCGGCGCCTACCAGCGGCTGTTTCCCGAGCGGCGCATCGACAAACACTACCAGGCCATCGCCGCAGCCATGCCCCAGCACGCTTTCCCGTTGGTGCATTGCAGCCGACTGGTGCATGGCGAGCCGTTTTTCCGCATGCATGAGGTAGCGGGCGCCGACAACAGCGAAACCCATGCTTGCGTGCTGGAGAAGAACGGTGAGCTGTGGCGCTACGGCTTGTCGCCGGTGACTGGCAAGACGCACCAGTTGCGGGTGCACATGGCGGCCTTGGGGGCGGGGATATGCAACGATCCGTTCTACCCTGAACTTGTGGATGAGCAGGACGATTATGCACGGCCGTTGAAGTTGCTGGCGCAGAGCCTGCGTTTCGACGACCCGCTGACGGGGCAGGAGCGGTATTTCCAGAGTCGGTTGACGCTGGACTGGTAGGCAACTGGTAGCGGCCTGATCGCCGGCAAGCCGGCTCCTACATGCCGTAGGAGCCGGCTTGCCGGCGATGGCGTATCAGCGGTTGAAGCGCTCCACCAGCGAGTACTGCGTACCGGCAGTGCTGGTCAGCTCTTCACTGAGCAGCGCCGAGCGCTGGGCCTGGCCTGCGGTCTGGTCGGCCAGGTCGGCGATGGTGGCAATGTTGCGGCTGATTTCCTCGGCCACGGCAGTCTGCTCTTCGGTGGCGGCGGCAATCTGGGTGGCCATGTCAGTGATGTTGGCCACCGCCTCGCTGATGCCCACCAGTGCCTGGTCGGCTTCCATAACCCGTTCCACGCCTTCCTGGGCCTGGCGATGGCCGGTTTCCATGGTCTGCACCGCGTTGTTGGCGGTTTGCTGCAGCTTGGCGATCAGGTTGTGGATTTGCCCGGTCGACTCGGCGGTGCGCTGCGCCAACTGGCGCACCTCGTCGGCCACCACGGCGAAGCCGCGGCCCATCTCGCCGGCACGGGCCGCTTCGATGGCGGCGTTGAGTGCCAGCAGGTTGGTCTGGTCGGCAATGCCCTTGATCACGTCGACCACGCCGCCGATCTCGTCGCTGTCCTTGGCCAACTGGGTGACAGTCAGGCCGGTTTCACCCACCGCCGCCGACAGGCGCTCGATGGCATCGCGGGTTTCGCCGGCGATGTTGCGGCCCTGGCTGGTCAGGCGGTTGGCTTCCTGGGTGGCATCGGCGGTGCGCTGCACATGGTTGGCCACTTCCTGCGTGGTGGCGGCCATCTGGTTGACGGCGGCAGCCACCTGCTCGGTCTCCACGCGCTGGCGCTCCAGGCCCGAGGAACTCTGGTGGGCCAGGGTGTCGGACTGGCGAGCCTGGTCGCTGAGCTGCTCGGCGCTGTCCTGCAGGCGGGTCAGGCAGGTCTTCATGCGCGCGTCCTGGCTGAGCATGGCCATTTCCAGGCGAGCCTGCACTCCGCGGCTGTCGGTGTACATCTGCGCGATCAGCGGGTCTGAGGTGGTCTGTTCGGCCAGGCGCAGCAGGCGCTTGAGGCCGCGTTGCTGCCAGCCCAGGCCAAGCAGGCCCAGCGGTACGGACAAACCGGCAGCCAGGGCAAAGCCCCAGGAGTGGCCGAGCCAGTTGCCGATCAGGAAACCGACCTGGCTGATGAGAATGAACGGCAGCCAGTCCTGCAGCACCGGCAGCCACTTGTCGCGGCGCGGCACCGCCGGCTTGCCCTGGTTGATGCGCTGGTACAGGCCTTCGGCACGGCGGATCTGCTCGGCGGTGGGTTTGACCCGCACCGACTCGTAGCCGACCACCTGGTTGTTGTCGAACACCGGGGTAACGTAGGCGTTCACCCAGTAATGGTCGCCCGACTTGCAGCGGTTCTTGACGATGCCCATCCACGGCAGGCCCTGCTTGAGGGTCTGCCACATGTGGGCGAACACGGCTGGGGGCACGTCGGGGTGGCGCACCAGGTTGTGCGGCGCGCCCGTGAGTTCCTCGCGGGAGAACCCGCTGATCTCGATGAAGGCATCGTTGCAGTAAGTGATCACGCCTTTGGCGTTGGTGGTGGAGATCAACCGCTGCTGGGCAGGGAAAGTCCGTTCTCTCTGGGTAATCGGCTGGTTGTTACGCATTGGCTGTTCAATCCGCAAGGCTTTCGACGGGTATCGGCAAGCCTCTGGTTTTGTTGAATGAATATTTGACCGGCATTGATCTGGAGCAAAGTGCCATCATCCTGCTTGCGCTAGATGAACGCCACTTTTTGCTGCAAGTTGCTGCCAATATTGCAATTTTTGTTATGAGTCATGACAGGTCGGATCATGACCGATTGTTCAGGCCGGGGCCAGCATCGGGTAGGTGAACAAGCTGAAATGCACCAGGTTGACGAACACGTGGCACCACACCGCCACCAGCAGCCCGCCATGGCGGTAGGCCAGGCCGTAGCCCACCCCCGCCAAGGTCGAAAGGTAGAACCACTGCCAGCCAAGGGGCAGGTGTGCCAGGCCGAACAGCAGGGAAGCGGCGCCCAGCGCCAGGCCTTCATGCTTGAACAGACGTTCCAGCCCGCCCTGGATGTAGCCGCGAAACAGCAATTCTTCAGTCAGGCTGACCAGCAGCAGGTTGTTTGCCAGCCACAGCCACGCCACGTCCGGCCAGTTCGGTGCCCAGGCCACCAGCCCCAGTGCCCAGGCGCCGCCCAGGCAAGCGATCAACGTGAGGGGGCGCAGCACGGCAAGGCTCAGCAGCATGCCACGCGGGCGCAGCACGATCAGCCAGGGGCAGGCCAGCAGAACCCACAGGCCGATCAGCGGCTTGTCCAGGTTCAAATTCATGGAAAAAGGCGTCGCCCCGCGGCTCAATACCACGTCGTCGATGACCTTGGCGTTATGAAAACCGGGCAGCCAGTGCAGGGCCAGGCCGAGGGCGAGTACAAGAAACAGGCTGTGTCCCAGCGTTGTCTGCCACAGCACGGCGCGTCGAGCCAGCAGGGCAGAGCCCAATAGTGCAACCAGCACGGGCAGGGCGCCCAGGCTGATCTCACCGTGCTTGAGTGCCAGGGCGTAGCCGAGGGTAAACAGGAACAGGGCTATCCAATATGGCACGGGCATGACGGCTCCTTTTGCTGGGGGCTGGGCGATGTGCTCGACATCGCCCAGGCAACCCGAAAGGTTCGCCATGCGAACCGCAGGAGGCATATTAGGCGGCGATCAGTTGCCGAAGTACATAGTGCAAGATTCCCCCCGACTTGAAGTACTCCACCTCGTTGAGGGTGTCGATGCGGCACAGCACTTCGACCTGTTGCCGGCTGCCATCCTCACGGGTGATGCCCAGGGTCAGGTTCATGCCCGGGCGGATTTGCCCGGCGGACAGCCCCAGTACATCGATACGCTCCTTGCCGGTCAGGCCAAGGCGCTTGCGGTTGTCACCGGCCATGAACTGCAGCGGTAGCACGCCCATGCCCACCAGGTTGGAGCGGTGAATGCGCTCGAAGCTCTCGGCCAGCACCGCCTTCACGCCCAGCAGGTTGGTGCCCTTGGCGGCCCAGTCGCGGCTTGAGCCGGTGCCGTATTCCTGCCCGGCGATCACCACCAGCGGCGTACCCTCCTGCTGGTAGCGCATGGCCGCGTCATAGATCGACAGCTTCTCGCCGCTGGGGATGTGCAACGTGTTGCCGCCTTCTTCGCCGCCGAGCATTTCGTTGCGGATGCGGATGTTGGCGAAGGTGCCGCGCATCATCACTTCGTGATTGCCGCGCCGCGAACCGTAGGAGTTGAAGTCGCGTGGCTCTACGCCCTTTTCACGCAGGTAGCGCCCGGCCGGGCTGTCGGCCTTGATGTTGCCGGCGGGGGAGATGTGGTCGGTGGTCACCGAGTCGCCCAGCACAGCGAGGACGTGCGCACCCTGGATGTCGCGAATTTGCGGCAGGGGGCCGGCGATGTCGTCGAAGAACGGCGGGTGCTGGATGTAGGTGGAGTCGTCCTGCCACACGTAGGTAGCTGCCTGCGGCACCTCGATGGCCTGCCATTGGGCGTCGCCTGCGAACACTTCGGCGTATTCCTTGTGGAACATGCCGGTATCGACCTTGGCCACGGCCTCGGCGATTTCCCGCTGGCTGGGCCAGATATCGCGCAGGTACACAGGTTGGCCGTCCTTGCCGGTACCCAATGCATCGGTTGCAAGGTCCATGCGCACGGTTCCGGCCAGGGCATAGGCTACCACCAACGGCGGCGAGGCCAGCCAGTTGGTCTTCACCAGCGGGTGCACCCGGCCCTCGAAATTGCGGTTGCCCGACAGCACCGAGGCGACGGTCAGGTCGGCATTGGTGATGGCTTTTTCAATGGCCTCGTCCAGCGGGCCGGAGTTGCCGATGCAGGTGGTGCAGCCGTAGCCCACCAGGTCGAAGCCGAGTTGGTCGAGGTAGGGCGTGAGGCCCGCTGCATGGAAGTACTCGGTGACCACCTTCGAGCCCGGAGCCAGGGAGCTCTTGACCCAGGGCTTGCGCTGCAGGCCCTTCTCCACGGCCTTTTTCGCCACCAGCCCGGCCGCCATCATCACGCTGGGGTTGGAGGTGTTGGTGCACGAGGTGATGGCGGCGATCACCACCGCACCGTCACGCAGGGTGTGACTCTGGCCTTCGTGGCTGTAGTCGATCTCGCCGGCCTGGTCGGCATTGCCCACTGCCACGCCACCACCACCTTCGCTTTCCAGGCGGCCGACTTCCTTGGCCAGGGGTTTGGGTTGCAGCTCGATGAAGTGGTCGAAGGCCTGGCTGACTTGCCTCAGGGCGACCCGGTCCTGGGGCCGCTTGGGCCCGGCCAGGCTGGCCTCGACCTCGGCCATGTCCAGTGCCAGGCTGTCGCTGAACAGCGGCTCCTGGCCGGGCAGGCGCCACAGCCCCTGCTCCTTGCAATAGGCCTCGACCAGTTGCACGGTCTCATCGGGCCGGCCAGACAGGCGCAGGTAGTCGAGGGTCACCGCGTCCACCGGGAAGAAGCCACAGGTGGCGCCGTATTCCGGGGCCATGTTGGCGATGGTGGCGCGGTCGGCCAGCGCCAGGTCGGCCAGGCCGTCACCGTAGAACTCGACGAACTTGCCCACCACGCCCTTCTTGCGCAGCATCTGGGTCACCGTCAGCACCAGGTCGGTGGCGGTGATGCCCTCGCGCAGCTTGCCGGTGAGCTTGAAACCGATTACCTCGGGGATCAGCATCGACACCGGCTGGCCGAGCATGGCCGCCTCGGCCTCGATGCCGCCCACGCCCCAGCCGAGCACGCCCAGGCCATTGATCATGGTGGTGTGTGAGTCGGTGCCCACCAGGGTGTCGGGGAAGGCGTAGGTGCGGCCATCTTCTTCGCCGGTCCATACCGTGCGGCCGAGGTATTCGAGGTTGACCTGGTGGCAGATGCCGGTGCCCGGTGGTACCACGCGGAAGTTGTCGAACGCGCTCTGGCCCCAGCGCAGGAAGGCGTAGCGCTCGCCGTTGCGTTGCATCTCGATGTCGACGTTCTGGCCAAACGCCTGGGCGGTGCCGTAGCGGTCGACCATTACCGAGTGGTCGATCACCAGGTCTACCGGCGACAACGGGTTGATCCGCTGCGGGTCACCGCCGGCCTTTTGCATGGCCGCGCGCATGGCGGCCAGGTCGACCACCGCCGGCACACCGGTAAAGTCCTGCATCAGCACCCGCGCCGGGCGGTACTGGATTTCGCGGTCCGAGCGCCGCTCGCCCAGCCAGGCGGCCAGGGCGCGCAAATCGTCGCCGCTGACGGTCTTGCCGTCTTCCCAGCGCAGCAGGTTTTCCAGCAGCACCTTCAGTGACATGGGCAGGCGCTGCAGGTCGCCCAGCTTGCCGGCTGCCTCGGTGAGGCTGAAGTAGTGGTAGGTGTGGCCTGCCACCTGGAGGGTCTTGAGGGTTTTCAGGCTATCGAGCGAGGGCATGAACAACTCCTTGTGCTCCGGTGGCCCGGGGATTACTGGTTGGCCGGTGCCACCGCTTCGAATCGGCCCGCACGGCACGGGCCTGGTTGAACGGTCAGGTTAGCCCCGTTTACCGGGCCTGACCCTCTTCTGGACCGGTGGGGCGTGTCGCAGGTTCCGATCTTCCTTTATCATTCGCCGCCCTGGCGCCGCCTGCGCCAGTGATGTGGAGTGAAAAATGAATACCCTGTTCATGCATTGTCGGCCCGGCTTCGAGGGCGAGGTCTGCGCCGAAATCAGCGAACATGCAGCCATTCTGGGGGTGCCCGGTTATGCCAAGGGCAAGCCGCAGAGTGCCTGCGCCGAATTCGTCTGCAGCGAGCCTGATGGCGCCGAACGGCTGATGCATGAGCGGCGTTTCGCCCAGCTGATCTTTCCGCGCCAGTGGGCCCGCGGCCTTTATGTAGAGCTGCCGGAAACCGACCGCATCAGCGTGCTGCTGGAGCACCTGGCCGAGCTGCCGGTGTTTGGCAGCCTGTGGCTGGAGGTGCTCGACAGCAACGAAGGCAAGGAGCTGTCGACCTTCTGCCGCAAGTTCGAAGTACCGCTGCGCAAGGCACTGGAAAAGGCCGGCCGGCTGGTGGATGACGCCCGCCGCCCGCGCCTGCTGCTGACCTTCATCAGTGGCCGCCGGGTGTTCGTCGGCGTTGCTGAGGCTGATAATTCGGCGCTGTGGCCGATGGGTATCCCGCGCCTGAAATTCCCCCGCGAGGCACCCAGCCGTTCCACGCTCAAACTGGAAGAAGCCTGGCACCAGTTCATCCCGCGCGAGCAGTGGGAGCAGCGCCTGAACGACGACATGACCGGGGTCGACCTGGGCGCCTCCCCCGGCGGCTGGACCTACCAGCTGGTCAAGCGCGGCATGCTGGTTACCGCAATCGACAACGGCCCGATGGCCGAGAGCCTGATGGACACCGGCCTGGTCACCCACCTGATGGCCGACGGGTTCACCTGGAAGCCCAAGCAGACCGTGGACTGGATGGTCTGCGACATCGTCGAAAAGCCCGCGCGCACTGCGTCGCTGATCGACACCTGGCTGGGCGAGGGGCTGTGCCGCGAGGCGGTGGTCAACCTCAAGCTGCCGATGAAGCAGCGCCACGCCGAGGTACGCAAGCTGCTCGAGCGCATGGAAGAAGGCTTCAAGGCGCGCAAGGTGAAGGTGTCGATTGCCTGCAAGCAGCTGTATCACGACCGCGAGGAAGTGACCTGCCACCTGCGCCGGCTTGACCTTAAACCGCGCTGAGGCTGATCGCCTGTAGGAGCCGGCTTGCCGGCGATTGGGCTGCACCCCGATCGCCCCCATAATGAACCCCGAACCCAGCGGAGCCACCATGACCGACTTCACCCACGACGCCATCCTCGACGCTACCGGCCTGAACTGCCCGGAGCCGGTGATGATGCTGCACAAGCACGTGCGCGAGCTGAGCGCCGGCGGCGTGCTCAAGGTGATCGCCACCGACCCCTCGACCCGCCGCGACATCCCCAAGTTCTGCATCTTCCTCGGCCACGAGTTGCTCGGCCAGCAGGAAGAGGCCGGCACCTACCTGTACTGGATCCGCAAGAAGGCCGACTGAGCCGCCGGTGATCGCGCTACACTGCGCTCCCCAGACAGGAGAGCGCCATGCTGATAGTTGCCGACGAGAATATCCCGCTGCTCGATGCCTTCTTCGCCGGGTTCGGTGAAGTGCGCCGCTACCCCGGCCGGGCCATCGACGCCGCCTGCGTGAAGGACGCCGACGTGCTGCTGGTGCGTTCGGTGACCCGCGTGGACCGGCAGCTGCTGCAAGGCAGCCGGGTACGTTTCGTCGGCACCTGCACCATCGGCACCGACCACCTCGACCTCGACTACTTTGCCCAGGCGCGCATCCAGTGGAGCAGCGCCCCCGGCTGCAATGCCCGCGGCGTGGTCGACTACGTGCTGGGCAGCCTGCTGACCCTGGCCGAACTTGAGGGCGCCGACCTGAGCCGCAAGGTGTATGGCGTGGTCGGTGCCGGCGAAGTGGGCGGGCGCCTGGTGCGGGTGCTGCACGGCCTGGGCTGGAAAGTGCTGGTATGCGACCCGGTGCGCCAGGCGGCCGAAGGCGGCGATTTCGTCAGCCTCGACACGCTGCTTGAGCAATGCGACGTGATCAGCCTGCACACTCCGCTGCAGCGCGGTGGTGAGCACCCCACCTGGCATCTGCTCGATGCCCGGCGCCTGGCGCGCCTGCGCAGTGGGGCATGGCTGCTCAACGCCAGCCGTGGCCCGGTGGTGGACAACGCCGCCCTGCGTGCGCTGCTGCTGGCCCGTGAAGATGTGCACGCGGTGCTGGATGTGTGGGAGGGCGAGCCGCAGGTGGACCTGCAGCTGGCCGACCTGTGCACCCTGGCCACCCCGCATATCGCCGGCTACAGCCTGGATGGCAAGCAGCGCGGTACTGCGCAGATCTATCAGGCGCTGTGCCGGGTGCTGGGCCAACCGGCCACCGTGCAGTTGGCCGACCTGCTGCCGGCCCCGGCGTTGGCGCAGATCGAACTGCACGCCGAGGCCGACCCGGCCTGGGCGCTGGCCACCCTGTGCCGGGCGGTGTACGACCCGCGTCGAGACGATGCGGATTTTCGCCGCAGCCTGGGTGACGACCCGGCCAAGCAACGTGCGGCGTTCGACCAGTTGCGCAAGCATTACCCGGTACGCCGGGAAATCGAAGGGCTTGCCGTGCGCCTGCGCGGCGAAGCGCCGCAGCTGGCGCAGGTGGTGAGTGCCCTGGGGGCGGTATTGGCCTGAGCACACAGATGTCAGGCGCTGTACCTGTAGGAGCCGGCTTGCCGGCGATAGGGCCAGGCCTGCAAACCAGCCAGCCGGCCATTTTTGCGCCGGGGCTTGGGGCCTCATCGCCGGCAAGCCGGCTCCTACAGGGTTAGCCTGATGTCCACAAAACCCAGGCAAATAAAAACCCGGCGCAAGCGCCGGGTCGCAAGGCATTCTGTGGTCAGCCCTTCTGGACTTTCTTCACCCGGCTCGCTTCGAGCTCTTTGCAGGCTTTCTGGATCATCTGCTCGGTGATTGGCACTTCGCGCCCCTGGGCGTCGATGATCGAACCGCACACCTGGGGTTGCGGGCGCTGGGTGGTGGTGTCGTTGCTGTGTTGCAAGCTCATGTCCTGTCTCCTCATCAGGTTCAAGCTCAAGGGTACTGCGGCGCCATGACTGGCCTGTTACAACTCCCTGGCGGGCCTTGGCCAATACAGTCCACCAGAAAGCGCGGCAAAGCTCCAGCGGCCCATTAGAACGAATGAGCATAGGTGCCAGCGCTGGCGCACCAGTCCCTTGATGCGACGTTCGCCGCCGGGCGCAGGTTCCGCCAGGGGCGACCAGTGGTAGGCTTGGTACCCGTTCCCCGCCAGATGCCCGCCACCATGCCCGACCCGGTTTCCCCTCGCCAGCGCCGCGCCTTGCGCCTGAGCTGGCAGTTCATTCGCCCGTATCGTCGCCAGGCTTTGCTGGCCTTGCTGGCACTGGTGGTGACCGCCGCCATTACGCTGTCCATGGGGCAGGGCATCCGCCTGCTGGTCGACCAGGGCTTCATGACCGGCTCGGCGCACCAGCTCAACCAGACCATCGGCCTGTTCATGGTGCTGGTGCTGGCGCTGGCAGTGGGCACCTTCGCGCGCTTTTACCTGGTGTCGTGGATCGGCGAGCGTTGCGTGGCCGATATACGCCGCGCGGTGTTCGACCACCTGCTGGGCCTGCACCCGGGGTTTTTCGAGGATAACCGCAGCTCGGAGATCCAGTCGCGGCTGACCGCCGACACCACGCTGCTGCAGTCGGTGATCGGCTCGTCGCTGTCGATGTTCCTGCGCAATGCGCTGATGGTGATCGGTGGGGTGATTCTGCTGTTCGTCACCAACCCTAAGCTGACCGCCATCGTGGTGCTGGCCCTGCCACTGGTGCTGGCGCCGATCCTGCTGTTTGGCCGGCGGGCGCGCAGCCTGTCGCGGCAAAGCCAGGACCGGGTAGCCGATGTGGGCAGCTACGTGGCCGAGACCCTGGGCCAGATCAAGACCGTGCAGACCTACAACCACGAAGCACGCGACCGCCTGTTGTTCGCCGATACCGTGGAGGCCGCGTTCACTGTGGCGCGGCGGCGCATCACCCAGCGCGCCTGGCTGATTACTCTGGTGATCGTGCTGGTACTCGGGGCGGTGGCGGTGATGCTTTGGGTGGGCGGCACGGATGTGATCGCCGGGCGGATTTCCGGGGGCGAGCTTGCGGCATTCGTGTTTTACAGCCTGATCGTCGGCAGTGCCTTCGGCACCCTCAGCGAGGTGATCGGTGAGCTGCAACGCGCCGCAGGCGCCGCCGAACGCATCGCCGAACTGCTGGCGGCGCAGAGCGATATCCTAGCGCCGGCCACGCCTTTGGCCATGGCCCGTGCCCGTGGCCAGATCGAGCTGCGCGATGTGCGCTTTGCCTACCCGTCGCGGCCTGGGGTGGCGGCCATCGATGGCTTGAGCCTGCTGGTGCAGCCTGGCCAGACGGTGGCCCTGGTGGGCCCCTCAGGGGCCGGCAAGTCGACCCTGTTCGACCTGCTGCTGCGCTTTTACGACCCGCAGTCGGGCAGCATCCTGCTCGATGGCCAGGTGATCAGCGAGCTGTCGCCGGCAGCGCTGCGTGCCCAGTTCGCCCTGGTGGCCCAGCAGCCGGCGCTGTTTCGCGGCACGGTCGAGGCCAATATCCGCTACGGCCGCCCCGAGGCGAGCCTCGCCGAGGTCGAGTCCGCCGCGCGCAGCGCGCATGCCCATGAGTTCATCGCGCAATTGCCCCAGGGCTACCAGACGCCGCTGGGCGAGGGTGGGGTAGGGCTGTCCGGTGGTCAGCGTCAGCGCTTGGCGATTGCCCGGGCATTGTTGGTGGATGCGCCGATCTTGCTGCTGGACGAGGCCACCAGTGCGCTGGATGCGCAAAGCGAGCACCTGATTCAACAAGCGTTGCCGCAACTGATGGCCGGGCGCACCACCCTGGTGATCGCCCACCGCCTGGCCACGGTGCAGCACGCCGACCGTATCGCGGTGATCGACCAGGGGCGGTTGGTGGCGGTGGGCACGCACCGTCAGCTGATCGAAGAAAGCCCGCTGTACGCGCGGTTGGCGGCGTTGCAGTTCAACAGCGATATCGCCTGAATGGATTCACCCCTGGGGGCGGCAGCTATGGCGCCGTCGGCAGGGGCAGATTGCCTTCAACCTGTAACAATTCTGTAGCAATTGCCTGAGAGTATCTGCCTCAGCTGTTGCGTATGTGCTCGACCTGGCTGCCTTCGAACGATGGCAGCTTTTTTTTGGCCTGCGAACGAGGACAAGGATGTCTTAGTCGGCGCTGCCTCGGCGCGTCGTTCCTTTAATTCCTTGTTCCGAGACCTGCAATGTTGCGTAAATCCCTTCGCGTACAAATTCTCACCTTGCTGGGCGGCAGCCTGGCGGCGATGTTGCTGATCGCCCTGGTGTGCTTCCAGTTTTTGTCTTCCAGCGTGCGTGGCTACGCCGAGCTGGTGGATGGGCCGCTGCGCGCCTCGCAGTTGATCGACGAGGCCAACCTGCAGTTCAAGATCCAGGTGCAGGAATGGAAAAACGTGCTGCTGCGTGGCCGCCAGCCGGCCGAGCTGGACAAGTACTGGCAGCAGTTCCAGGCCCGTGAGCAGCAGGTGCAGCAGTTGCTCGGGCAGTTGGCCGACAACAGCAGCCCGGCGATGAAGGCGCCGCTGGAGCAACTGCGCGACAGCCACCGGCAACTGGGTGTGGCCTACGAGCGTGGGCGCCAGGCCTTCGTTGCCGCCGGTGGTGACCCGGTGGCGGGGGATGCCGCGGTCAAGGGCGTGGACCGCGCCGCCAGCGAGCAGATGAGCGCGCTGGTGGAGCAGTTGCGCGCCGATGCCCGTGGCCGCGCCGCAGACATCAGCGCCAACGCCGAGCGCACGGTGTGGCTGGGTGTGCTGGTGATGCTGGGGTCTGCGTTACTGGTGGGGCTGTTCAGCCTGTGGCTGGTGAACCGCAGCCTGGTGGAGCCGATCCGCCAGTTGATCGAGTACGTGGCCCAGCTCAGCCAGGGGCGCTTCGCTGCGCGTGTCGACAGCCGCCGCGAGGACGAGCTGGGGCGCCTGGCGTTGGCGGCCAACACCTTGCGCGACTTTTTGGCTGACACCGTCGGCCGGCTCAAGGACAACGCCGAGGAGCTGGAAAGCGCCAGTGGCCAGCTGCGCAGCATCGCCGGCGATATGGCCAATGGTACCCACGACCAGTTTCAGCGTACCGACCAGGTGGCCACGGCCATGCACGAGATGTCGGCCACCGCGCAAGAGGTCGCACGCCATGCTGCCGAGGCGGCGCGGGCGGCGGATGACGCCGACCACAGCGCCCAGGCCGGCGAGCAGGTGATGCAGCAGACCATTGACATCATCGGTGTGGTCAACCGCGAGATTGCCGGCACTGCTGCGGTGATTCGCCACCTGGAGAGCGACAGCACGCGGATTGGCAAGGTGCTGGAAGTGATCCGCGGCATTGCCGAGCAAACCAACCTACTGGCGCTGAACGCGGCCATCGAGGCGGCTCGGGCCGGCGAGGCCGGGCGTGGTTTTGCCGTGGTGGCTGATGAAGTGCGTAGCCTGGCCCAGCGTACTGCGGCGTCGATTGCCGAGATTCACCAGATCATCGAGGCGGTGCAGTCGGGGGCAGTGGAGGCGGTCAAGGCCATCGAGAGTGGCCAGCAGCGCAGCGAGGAGGGGGCCGAGCAGGTGCAGCAGGCGGGGCAGATGCTGCAGCGCATCACCACTGCTGTGGAGGCGATTCGCGACATGAACCGGCAGATCGCCACGGCGGCGGAGGAGCAGACCAGTGTGGCTGAGGATATTTCGCGGAACCTGATCGAGATTACCCGGATTGCCACGGCCAACCAGCAGGCGGTGCAGCATACCGAGCAGGCGGGGCAGCGGTTGCATGGGTTGTCGGGGCAATTGGGGGAAGTGACTGCTCGGTTGAGCGCTTGAGTGTCTGTTGGTTAGTTGGCTAGTTGGTTTTGAAAGAGGTATGCGCATTCATTATTTGTAGTGACGCTTATTCACCTTTCCGCCCAACATAAGGGCGGAAAGGTGACGAAAAGCGCTTATCGTCAATGAATGCGCATACATCTCCGAAAGCAAGCACTATGAGCCCGGAACCGGAACCGGAACCGGAACCGGAACCGGAACCGGAACCGGAACCGGAACCCAAACCCAAGCGGGGGGAATCCCGCCACCCACCCGACCCCATCCCCACCCCTGTGGCGGTTTGTCGCCATCACCCCCACCACCCCATCCCGCAAACCAAGGCCCCCAACCCGGTTGGCACGCTCTTCGCTATCGCAGCCCGCGATAACACCAACAACCGGAAAGCTCCAATGAAGAAAATCCTGCTGACGTTCCTCTGCCTGAGCGTCATCGGTTGCTCTAAACCCGAAGAGCCCCAGAAAACCGTCGATGTGCTGCTGATCGGCGGCGGCATCATGAGCGCCAGCCTGGGCACCTACCTCACCGAGCTTGAGCCCGGCTGGAAGGTGGACATCTACGAGCGCATGGACCAGGTCGCCGAAGAAAGCTCCAACGCCTGGAACAACGCCGGCACCGGCCACTCCGCCTTCTGCGAGCTGAACTACACCAGCGAAGGCAAGGACGGCAGCATCGACATCAGCAAGGCGGTCAACGTCAACGAGCAGTTCGAGGTGTCCAAGCAGTTCTGGGCCTACCAGGTCGAGCAGGGCGTGCTGAGCAACCCGCGCTCGTTCATCAACAATGTGCCGCACATGAGCTTCGTCTGGGGTGAAGAGAACATCGCGTTTTTGCACAAGCGCGTCGCCGCCCTGCAGCACAGCCCGCTGTTCCGCGGAATGGAAATCTCCGAAGACCACGAGCAGATCCGCAAGTGGGTGCCGCTGGTAATGGAAGGGCGTGACCCCGACCAGCGCGTGGCCGCCACCCGCATGGCCATCGGTACCGACGTGAACTTCGGCGAGATCACCCGCCAGCTGTTCGCCTCGATGACCCGCAACCCCAATGTCAAACTGCACCTGGGCCACGAAGTGCGCGACATCGTGCGTAACGACGATGGCAGCTGGAATGTGGTGGTGGCCGACCTTGCCAGTGGCCAGCAAAACGAGGTCAAGGCGAGGTTCGTGTTCATCGGCGCTGGGGGTGGCGCGTTGAAGCTGCTGCAACAGTCCGCCATCCCCGAAGCCGACGGCTATGCCGGCTTCCCGGTGGGCGGCCAGTTCCTGATGACCGACAATGCCGATACCGTCGCCCGGCACAAGGCCAAGCTGTACGGCAAGGCCTCGGTCGGCGCGCCGCCGATGTCGGTGCCGCACCTCGACACCCGCATGATCGACGGCAAGCAGGTGCTGCTGTTCGGCCCGTTCGCGACTTTCTCCACCAAGTACCTCAAGCACGGTTCGCTGCTGGACATGTTCGCCTCGCTGACCCGCCACAACCTGAGCCCGATGCTGCATGCCGGCATCGACAACCTTGACCTCAGCACCTACCTGATGGGCCAGCTGATGCTCAGCTTCGACGACCGCATGGCGGCGTTGCGTGAGTACTTCCCCAATGCGAAGAACGAAGACTGGCAACTGCTGCAGGCCGGCCAGCGCGTGCAGGTGATCAAGAAAGACGCAGTGCACGGTGGAATCCTGCAGTTTGGTACCGAAGTGGTGGCCGCCCAGGACGGCAGCATTGCCGCGTTGCTGGGCGCCTCGCCCGGTGCTTCGACCGCTGCGCCAATCATGCTGACGGTGCTGGAGAAGACCTTCAAGGACCGTATCAAGACCCCCGAATGGCAGGCCAAACTCAAAGAGATCGTGCCCACCTACGGGCAGAAGCTGAACGACGACCTGGCGCTGACCAACAAGACCCGCGAGTGGAGCAGTGCGCGGTTGCAGTTGCTGTATGTGCCGGTGTTGCCGGAAGCGGCTGTGAGCCTGCAATAAGGCTTTCCGCCAGGCACAAAAAAGCCCGCGCAAGGCGGGCTTTTCAGGGATTTGGTCGGAGAGACAGGATTCGAACCTGCGGCCTTCTCGTCCCGAACGAGACGCGCTACCTGGCTGCGCTACACTCCGATGACCGAAATGCTACTGCATGGTTTTTTTCAACGCAACCCCTTGTTGCAAAAAGGAGTTGCGCCGAAATGAGGGGGCTGAATCAGAGCTCTTTGACGGTGCGGATCTGGTCTTTGTTGATGCGCGTGCGCTTGCCATCGAGCTGTTCGAATTCGTAGAAGCCAGAGTCTTCGTCATAGGACGGGGTATCGACTGCCTGGATCTCGCGGCCATCGTTCAGGGTGATGACGGCAGGCGAGGCGCAGCCGGCGAGGGCGCCGAGGCCCAGGGCAAGCAGGAAGGCTGGAAGGGTCCGTGGGATCATCATGATTCTCCGATTCGAGGGTGCTGGATGACATTCAGACGCGGGGCGTCCACGCAAGTTCCTTGCACAGTGCAGCATAGCGACCTCGTCGCGTCATTGACCAGGAACAACGCCCGGGCTGCGGCAGGTGGCCTGTGATATAACAGCCGCCATAACACACTCCCTGCGACGGACCCCATGAAAGCCAAGGCAGATACCCCCTTCGTGGCGCTGAACATCGCCGTGCTCACGGTCAGCGACACCCGCACCTTCGACACCGACACCTCTGGCCAGTTGTTCGTCGACCGCCTGACTGCGGCCGGCCACCAGCTTGCAGCCCGGGTGCTGCTCAAGGACGACCTGTACAAGATCCGCGCCCAGGTCGCCACCTGGATCGCCGACGAGCAGGTGCAAGTGGTGCTGGTCACCGGCGGCACCGGTTTCACCGGCCGCGACAGTACCCCCGAAGCCGTGGGCTGCCTGCTGGACAAGCAGGTCGACGGCTTTGGCGAGTTGTTCCGGCAGATCTCGGTGGCCGATATCGGCACCTCCACCGTGCAGTCCCGCGCCTTGGCCGGGCTGGCCAACGGCACCCTGGTGTGCTGCCTGCCGGGCTCGACCAACGCGGTTCGCACCGGCTGGGACGGCATTCTCGCCGAGCAGTTGGACAGCCGTCACCGCCCGTGCAATTTCGTCCCGCACCTGAAGCAGGCAGCGGCCTGTGAAAGCCGTGGCTGAGGTAGCGCCGGCCCGGCCGTTGATGCCGGTGGAAGAAGCCCTCGAGCGCCTGTTGGCATTGGCCGAGGCGGCGCCCATCAGGCAAACCGAAGAGGTCGGCCTGGCTGATGCCGAAGGTCGTGTGCTGGCCCGTGAACTGGTGGCAGGGCTCGATTTGCCGCCCTGGCCCAACAGTGCCATGGACGGTTACGCCCTGCGCCAGGGTGACTGGCGGGGCGAGCCGTTGCCGGTCAGCCAGCGCATTTTCGCCGGCCACGCCCCGGCGCCCCTGCAGCCAGGCACCTGCGCACGGATCTTCACCGGCGCGCCGCTGCCCGAGGGCGCCGATTGTGTCGAGATGCAGGAAAACACCGAGGTGCTGGAAGACGGCCGGGTGCGTTTTCTCGAGCCGTTGACGCTCGACAGCAACGTGCGCCCCAAGGGCCAGGAGACCCGCGCCGGCGAAGTGGTGCTGGGCGCCGGTACCCGGCTGGGCCCTATCGAACTGGGCCTGGCGGCGACCCTGGGTTTTGCCCGCCTGGAGGTAGTGCGCAAACCGAAAGTGGCGGTGCTGTCGACCGGTGACGAGCTGGTCGAGCCCGGGCTGCCGCTGGGGCCGGGGCAAATCTACAACAGCAACCGCCGCCTGCTGGTCAGCTGGTTGCAGCGCCTGGGCTGCGAGGTGGTGGATGCCGGCATCCTTGCCGACGACCTGCAGCGTACTCGCCAGTGCCTGGCGGCGCTGGGCGATGTCGACCTTATCCTGTCCACCGGCGGCGTCTCGGTAGGCGAGGCTGACTACCTCGGCCTGGCCCTGCGCGAAGCAGGTGAACTGGCCCTGTGGAAACTGGCGATCAAGCCAGGCAAGCCGCTGACCTTTGGCCATTACCAGGGCGTGCCGGTGATCGGCCTGCCGGGCAACCCGGCCTCGACGTTGGTCACCTTCGGCCTGCTCACCCGCCCGTACCTGCTGCGCCGCCAAGGTGTGGCCAATGTCACGCCGCTGCGTTTCAGCGTGCCGGCAGGCTTCGATTGGCCCAAGCCAGGCAACCGCCGTGAGTACCTGCGGGCGCGTATCGAAGAGGGTCGGGTGCGCATCTACAAGAACCAGAGCTCTGGCGTGTTGCGCAGCGCAGCCTGGGCGGAGGGTGTGGTGGAGGTGCTTGAAGGCAGCACCCCAGGCCAGGGCGACCTGGTGCCGTTTATTCCGTTCAGCGAGCTACTTGGCTAGTACCCCGCCCAGCGGCGGGGTACTGGCCGGTGCCAGCTGACCGAGGCGCATGTGCACGTTCTCCAGTTGCTGGGCAGCCACGCTCCAGTCGTGGCGCTGGCGGGCGAACGCGCGCCCGGCTTCACCCAGCTGGGCCATGCGCGCAGGCTGGTTGAGCAGTTGGGTCACCAGAAGCGCCAGCTGGCCGCTGTCGTCGCTGGCCAGGTAATGTTCGCCGCGGTTGGCCGCCAGCCCCGACACGCCTTTGCTGGTGGTGATCACCGGCAGGCCGGCGGCCATCGCTTCGAGGATCTTCACCTTCGAGCCGCCGGCATAGCGCAACGGCGCGAAGAACAGCGCCGAGCGCCGTTGCAGCTCGCGCAGGTCGGGGCGGTAGCCCACCCATTCGATGCGCGGGTCGTTCCAGTGCAGCTTCCAGCTGGCCGGCAGCGCATGCCCGGCGATGGCCAGGCGCACCGCCGGGTTGCTTTGCCACACCTGCGGCAGGATGTCTTCCAGCGCCCACTCGATGGCTTCGAGGTTGGCGCCGTATTCGAAGTTGCCGACAAACAGCAGGCGCTGGCTGTGCAGCGCCGGGTGCACCGCCTGGTAGTGCTCGCAGTCGACGCCATTGACCACCACGTTCACCGGGCGGCCGCTGATCTGCCCGATCAGCTCGGCGTCATGCGGGCTGACCGCTACCAATTCGCTTGGCTGGCGCAGCACGCGTTGCTCCCAGCGCCGGTAGCGCCAGCGGTCGAAGGCGTTGAGCGGGCGTAGCCATAGCGGCAGGCGGTCATGGCTGGCGGCGCCCATTACCGATTCCAGGGTGTGCTCGCTGAGCATGTAGGGCAGGCCACGCGCCTGCAGGGCCTTCTCGAACGGCTGGAAGCTGTAGCTGTGCTCGATCTGGATCACATCCCAAGGCTCGTCCAGCAACTGCTCGAAACGGTGCCGCAGGCAGGGCGCCAGGCCGTTGATGATGGCGCGCATGGGGTAGTCGATGATCGGCGAGGCCAGCAGGTTCAGCGGGCTGTGCACGGCGCGCCGGGGTAGCACGATCAGGCGTTCCAGCAGGGGCTCCAGGGCTTCGCGGGCGGCATCGCCGAGCGGCACCTTGGACTGCACCAGCAGGGTGATGCGGTGCCCGCGCCCTGCCAGTTCGCGCAGCAGGTGGTATTGCCGGGTCTTGCAGCCGCTGGTGGTGGGCCAAGGCAGGTAGGGCAGTGTCCAGAGTATGCGCATGGCCCTTGATCCTCGCTGTCGGCCGGCCGGATAGCACGACGCGCCCGCTGGCAGCTCACCTGGGAGGGTGGGTGCCGGGGCGCGTCCTTGGGTATGAGTAAAGCGCACGATGGCTGGCGCGCCCAGGCCGTTTGGCAGGCAACGGGCATGGCAGGTGTGGTATGCCCCTTATTTGTGCCTCACATCGACATCGCCGGGGCTGCTACGCAGCCCTTTCGCGGCACAAGGCCGCTCCACAGGGGGGGCGAAATTCGTAGTTTGGCGGGCGGGGAGCAATTCGCTCATCGAAATGGTCGAGATAGCCACAGGGCATTTTCACGGAGAACGACGATGGCCGAACGCAAGGCACTGTTGATCCTGCATGGCAAGCAAGCCACCAACGAAGAGGTGCGGGCCGCTGTGGGCGAGTTGCGCGAACGCGGTTGGCAACTCGATGTGCGGCTGACCTGGGAGGCGGGTGATGCCCAGCGCCTGGTAGGCGAGGCGCTGGCGGCGGGCTACCCCCATGTGGTGGCCGGCGGTGGCGATGGCACCCTGCGCGATGTGGCCGAGGCCATGGCCCAGGCGCAAGGGGAGGCAAGCCTGGTACTGCTGCCGCTGGGCACGGCCAACGATTTCGCCAAGGCCGCGACGGTACCGCTGGAGCCTGCGGCGGCGCTGGCATTGCTGGAGCAGCCGGCGCGGCCGATCGATCTGGGCCGGGTAGGGGACCAGCTGTTCCTCAACATGGCCACCGGCGGCTTTGGCAGCCAGGTCACGGCCAATACTTCCGAGGATCTGAAAAAGGTACTGGGCGCTGCGGCCTACCTGTTTACCGGGCTGTCACGCTTCAGCGAGCTGCAAAGCGCTTCGGTGGAGCTGCAGGGGCCGGGCTTTCAGTGGCAGGGCGACCTGCTGGCCCTGGGTATCGGCAACGGTCGGCAGGCCGGTGGCGGGCATATTCTGTGCCCCGAGGCCAAGGCCGACGACGGCCTGCTGGACATCGGCATCCTGCCGGCGCCGCAAGAGATGGTCGGCGCCCTGCGCGGCTTGCTGGCCGGTGAGGAACTGTTCGTGCGGGCGCGCCTGCCGTGGGTCGAGATCAAGAGCTCGCAAGGGCTGGATATCAATCTCGACGGCGAACCCTTGCAGGCCGACAGCCTGCGCTTCGAGGCGCTGTCCAAGGCACTGCGGGTGCACCTGCCCGCCGATTCGCCGCTGCTCAGTCGTCCAGGCTGATGATCTTCTCGCGCACCGCGAACAGCACCAGGCCGGCCACATCGTAGATCTGCAGGCGCTTCATGATCTGCGAGCGGTGGGTCTCGACGGTCTTGATCGACAGGCCCAGGCCGCTGGCGATCTCCCGGGTGGACTTGCCGCGCACGATCAGGCGCAGAATCTCCAGCTGGCGGGCGGTGAGGTTGTGACGCTCGTCACCGGGCACCTTGGTGTTCTGCGCGCGCTGCAGGGCCTGGTTGATCACGGTGTGGGCGATGGCCGGGCTGAGGTAGCGCTCGTTGCTGCGCAGGGCGCACAAGGCCTGTTCCAGCTCGGTGGCGGTGGTGTCCTTGAGCAGGTAGCCATGGGCGCCGCTTTCCAGCGCGCGCATGATCAGTTCCGGGTCGGTGTGCATCGACAGCATCAGCACCTTGCTGGTGCAACCGCTGGCACGCAGCTGGGTGAGGGCGTCCAGGCCGCTGGTGGAGCGCATGGAGATGTCCAGCAGGATGATGTCGGGGGCCAGGCTTGCTACCTGTTCGAGCAGTTGGGCGCCGTCTTCGGCCTCGCCAACCACGGTGTATCCGGGAATGTCCGATACCAGTGCCCTGACGCCTGCGCGAATCAGGGAGTGGTCGTCCACCAGCAGTAGTCTACAAGTCATCGGGTGCAGGGGTCCTGGCGCGTTCCTGGCTGCGGGGCGGCCATGGGAACAGGGCGTCGATCTGGGTGCCTTGCCCGGGCTGGCTGATCACGGTCAGGCTGCCTTGCAAGGCGGTGGCACGTTCATGCATGCCGGCCATGCCGCGTTGGCCGGCCTCGGCTGGGTCGGCAGCAGGGGAGAAGCCGCAACCGTCATCGTGGATCGACAGGGCAAGGCCGGCTGGCGTGCGCTGCAGGCGCACCACCAGGTTGCCGGCCTGGGCGTGGCGCAGCACGTTGGTGACGGCTTCCTGGGTTATACGGAACGCGGCCATGGTCACATCGTCGCTGATCCCGCCCAGGCGTTGGTTGCAGTCCAGGCTCCAGTGGATGCCGCTGTTGGCCAGGGTGCGCAGCAGGTGCTCGCGCAGGCTGGCCTCCAGCCCCAGGCTGGCCAGTTGGCGCGGATTCAGCAGGGCGGATACATCGCGCACGTTGCCCAAGGTTTGCTCGAGGGTGCCGCGCAAGGTTGTGCAATGCGCCTGCAGGTCTGCCGGCACGCGCCGTTGCAGCCAGTCGACCTGCAACTTGGCAGCGGTGAGCAGTTGGCCGATGTCGTCATGCAATTCGCGGCTCAGGCGCTGGCGTTCGCTTTCCTGCACCTTGAGCATGCGCGTGGCCAGCTCGGCTGGGCGCAGGCTGATGGAGCGTGCCCAGTGGCGCAGGTGCCAGCCGACGCTGATCATGGCCGCCAGTTGCAGCAGCAACAGGCTGGCCGACAGCGGTTGGGTGCGTAGGTAGAGGATCAGGTTGGCTGCCAGTGAAGCCAGGCACAGCACCGTGGTTGCCCAACGGAACAGGGCAGCCCTGGAGTGGCAACGCCGGAGAGTCTTCAAGCGTTCAAGCATAGATAGGGAAGCCACTGAATGATTGCTGTTGAAGGCATGCCACATGACTAACAGAAGATTGGGCGCCCCGGGGGGGTTATCACGCACCGGGCTCGTGTCCAATCGACCAATTATTAACGGTGCGCATGTTCGAATGAACGCATCTTAACACTTCGGGCCGCTTTGGTCGCGAAGGTTAACTGCTTGAAACCTCGGATTTTCGGGGGTTTCATCAAACCTCGTAATACGTGCATAAGTGGCACTGTGCCACCATTGTATGGGCGTTCAATTCATACCGTGGCAACTAACTAAGAACCCTGCAAACCGTGTGGATAAAAACTTGTCCAACTTTGCAAGTTCCAGAGGGGGGTAATTTGCGTGTGCGGCCTTTGAAGCGTTAGTTGCTGTTGCCCGCTGTTGGCTGACAGTGCTGCGACATCGGCTGAACGTGGGCATGGGCACAGGTGCCGCCAAGCGTCTGGCAAGGCGCACACGTTTGCGGCTTTGGCTGGCCAAGCAGGCTGGCCAGTTCGTTGAGCAACGCCTGCTGCTCTTCGATGTCCATGCCCAGGCGGCCGGTCTGCGGGTCGAGCAGTTCCAGTTGCCAGGCCAGCAGGGTGAGGCAGGCGCCGAGCACCGGCAGCGCCGCACCGTCCAGGTGTTGGCGGCTGCAGGCCGGGGCCAGGAGTTGCTGGAGGGTGCGGGTGAACTGCGCTACTTCACTCAGCGCAAGCTTGTCGCAGCGATGGGCCAGGGTGTCTAGGGTTTCGTCCAGGCACAAGCAGGCATCGGGGTCGTTGCCGATCAGTTCCAGGTGCTGCAGGCACTCCTGGGCGCCGCTGAGCAAGACCTGCGCATCCAGCAGAAAGTCCTGCAACGTCCCGTTCGGCAGGGCTGTGTTGTCCATCATGTCACTCCAGCGCACAGGGCTGGAGCAGGGGTGGGCCACACCGAAGCAATCGCTGACAAAAGCCTGACTCCGTTCATGCATTGAGAATGGCGTCACATTAATGGCTAATGGATATTGCGAACATCAGGTTGCACCCGATTGCCTCTAGGGGTTTCCCTGATGGGCCTTCGGGGTTTGGTGTTCAGCCAGGGCGGCAAACAGGAGGGAAGTGGCAGCAGTAAAGCATGATGGTAAAGTGATATCAATCACCCCCGACAGCTTTTTCCACAAGGGGTCAAGCTGCGCCAGTATCCGCCGATACAGGGTTGATGCAACTCATTTTTTCCGACTAAAGCCTGGGGGTTTTCCTAATGGCCGGCATTCTCGATACGGTAGACCAACGTACGCAACTGGTGGGTGAGAACCGCCTGGAAATTCTCATGTTCCGCCTGGCTGGCCGGCAACTGTTCGCGATCAACGTGTTCAAGGTGCAGGAAGTGCTGCAACTGCCCAAGCTGACCCTGATGCCCCAGCGCCACTCCTATGTGTGCGGCGTGGTCAACCTGCGCGGCCAGACCTTGCCGGTGATCGACCTGTCCCAGGCAATCGGCATGCGCCCGCTGCAGCCGGGCCCGGACAGCACCATCATCGTCACTGAGTACAACCGCTCGGTGCAGGCCTTCCTGGTGGGCGGCGTGGACCGCATTGTCAACATGAACTGGGAAGCGATCATGCCGCCGCCCACCAGCGCCGGCCGCCAGCACTACCTCACCGCCATCACCAAGGTGGACGAGAAGCTGGTCGAGATCATCGACGTGGAAAAGGTGCTGGCCGAAATCGTGCCCTACAGCGCCAAGGTATCCCGCGACAAGCTCGAAGACCCAGTGCTGGCGCGTGCCCGCGGGCGTGAGGTGCTGCTGGTGGACGACTCCACCGTGGCCCTGGCGCAGTTGCGCGACACCCTCTCGCAACTGGGCTTGAAGCTGCACGTGGCCAGCGACGGCCTGAAGGCCCTGCGCCTGCTCAAGGGCTGGGCCGACGCCGGCGAGGACGTGTGCGAGAAGCTGCTGATGGTCTTCACCGACGCTGAAATGCCCGAAATGGATGGCTACCGGCTGACTACCGAGATTCGCAATGACCCGCGCCTGCGCAGCCTTTACGTGGTGCTGCACACCTCGCTGTCGGGCAGTTTCAACGACTCGATGGTGAAGAAGGTCGGTTGCGACAACTTCCTTTCCAAGTTCCAGCCTGACCGTTTGGTCGAAGTGGTGCGCCAGCGCTTGAACATGCTGCAGACCACTGCCTGATTCCTGAGCGCCGGTGCGCGGTATAAGCTTGGTTTTTTGCCAGCACTGGGTGGGTAGGGAATGATTCTGAGCGCGTTGTACCGTTACCCTGTGAAGTCCGTGCAGGCGCAAAGCCTGCAGGCTTCTGCGGTCGGCAGCATGGGGCTTGAAGGCGACCGGCGCTGGATGGTGGTGGAGGCTGACAACGGCCGCTTTCTTACCCAGCGTGCCTGGCCCGGGCTTGGCTTGATCCACGCCGATTACCTGGCCGATGGCTCGCTGCTGTTGGCTGCGGCCGGGCGGGCGTCATTGCAGGTGGCGGTGCCGCCTGCCGACGAGGCGCTGCGCGGGGTGACGATCTGGCGTGACACCTTGCGCGTGCCGGATGCCGGCGACGAGGCGGCCGCCTGGCTCAGCGAGTTGCTGGGTAAACCGGTGCGCCTGGTGCACTGCCCTGCGCCCCGGGCACGTTACCTGCCCAGCGGCTACGGGCTGGCCAGCGACCGTGCAGCGTTCCCCGACGGCTTCCCGCTGCTGCTGATTGGCCAGGCCTCGCTGGATGAGCTGAGCCGGCGGGTCGGGCGCCCCATGCAGATGCTGCGTTTTCGCCCCAACCTGGTGGTGGAAGGGGCCGAGGCCTTTGCCGAGGACCAGTGGAAGCGCATCCGCATCGGCGCCATGACCTTGCGTGTGCTCAAGCCCAGTGTGCGCTGTATCCTCACCACCCTTGACCCGGCCACCGGCGAACGCAGCCCGGACCGCGAGCCGTTGACCACGCTCAAGACCTTCCGCGAGAAAGAGGGCGATGTGCTGTTCGGGCAAAACCTGGCGGTGGACGGGGAAGGGGAGTTGCAGGTGGGGATGGCGGTAGAGGTGCTGGAGTGAGGTGGTCCCTGTAGGAGCCGGCTTGCCGGCGATGAGGCCAGCCCTGGCGACACAACTTTTACCTTGTGTCGCGGCAGGTGGCCCTATCGCCGGCAAGCCGGCTCCTACAGTGGGCGTGGCGCCCGGTTGCTACATATCGTCGAAATAGCGCTCATGCCAATCCACCAGCGGCTGCGGTGAATTGAGCTTCTGCCCGTAGATGACCGAATACGACAGCACGTTCTGCACGTACTGGCGCGTCTCGTCGAACGGGATCGACTCGACCCACACATCGAAACTCAGGTGCTTGGCACCCTTCAGCCATTGGCGCACACGGCCGGGGCCGGCGTTGTAGGCGGCCGAGGCCAGCACGCGGTTGCCGTTGAACTGGCTGTGCACCTGGCTCAGGTAGGCGGCGCCGAGCTGGATGTTCTTGTCCGGGTTGAGCACCTGGGCCGGCGAGGCCAGGGGGATGCTGAACTTGCGCGCGGTTTCCTTGGCGGTGGCCGGCATCAGCTGCATCAAGCCGCTGGCGCCGACGCCGGAGCGGGCGTCTTCCATGAAGGCGCTCTCCTGGCGGGTGATGGCGAACACCCAGCTTGAATGCAGGCCGCGGACCTTGGCTTCGCGCACCAGGGTGTCGCGGTAGGCCATGGGGAAGCGGATGTCCAGGTCGTCCCAGTACTGCGCCTGGCTGATGGTGCGGATGGCCGGGAAGTACCAGCGCATGTCGTAGGCCAGGCGGGCCTGGGCGACCATTTCGTCACGGTTGAAGTGGCGGCTGACGTGGTACCACTCGCGGCGGCCCTCGACCACCTGGCCACGGGCGTGGAACTCCAGGGCGCGGCGGATGCCCGGGGTGTTGCGCACCTTGTTGATCACCTGCTGGCTCAGCAGCAGCGGCTTGTTGTTGAGCTGATAGGGGGTTTGCGCACGGTCGGCGGCGAGGAAGCCGTAGAAGTCACGCTCGCGGGCGACGTTCTTGTACAGCAGCGGCACCTGCGGGTTGCTTGGCTGTGCCAGCTCCAGGCTGCGCGCCTGCCAGTACTTCCAGCGGCTGCTGCCGGCCAGGTCCTGGGGCAGGCGCTTGCTCAGCTCGTAGGCGTCCTGCCAGCGGCCCAGGCGCAGCAGCAGGCGCATGCGCCATTCGCTCACTGTGTTGTCGCGCAGCTCTGGGTCGTAGCGGGTCATCAGGTCGAGGGCGCGCGGGTCGTAGCGCCGGGCCAGGGTGAGGCCGATCTCGCGGGCGATGGCGACTTTCTCGTCGCGGCTGAAGTGCATGCGCGAGGCGTAGTCGTCGAGCAACGCCATGGCCTGCTCCGGGTTTTGTCGGGCGAGGCGGCGCAGGCCCAGGCTGACTACGTCGGACATGGCCTCGCTGACCGGCATGAAGCGCGACGGCTGGTTGAGCAGCTCGGGTTTTTGCGCAACGTCCAGCAGCAGCTTGCCCTGGGGGGCGAGGGTGGTCAGGGTTTTAACCAGGTTGCCGGCCAGGCTGTAGTTGCGCGTCTGGGCGGCGAGCTTGGCGCGTTCCCAGCGCTTGGCTTCGGTCAGCTGGCCTTCGGCGGCCCACAGGGCGAACAGGGTGTCGCAGGCCGCCGGTTGCGACTTGCCGACGTTCCACAGTTTTTGCGCGGTGGCAAAGCCTTCGGCGCGCAGGCCGTGGGTGAGCTGGTACTGGCCGTTGAGGCAGTCCAGTTCGGTGAAATTGAGCTTGGAGTCGTAGTACTTGACGAAGGTGTTCCATTCGCCGCGTTCGGCCAGCCAGCGCAACCAGCGCAGTTTCATCCAGTTGGCCTGGGGCAGGTCGCCATGCTGGGCGAGAAAACCTTCGATTTCCTCGTTGCTGGCGCTCTTGAGTCGGGCGGTCAGTTCGTCGTAGGTGAGATAGGGCGTCAGCGGATAGTCGCGCAGCGCCTGGGCGTAGCGCAGGTACGGGCCCTTGTCGCCCTTGGCCAGGGCGCGCTTGGCTTCATCGTAGTACTGGCGTTGCTGGGTGAGGTCGACGGCGTGTGCGGCACTCGCGGCGGTGGCGGTGAGCAGCAGGCAGGAAGCAAGTTGTAACAGGCGGCTGCGCATGATACGTCCGGGCAGTTGAACCATAGAGAGTGACGGCGAAGCCAGCACTGTGGGGTATTACTGCCTAGCTTAGCCGTTTGCCGGGGAGCGGTGAAAGCACTGTGCTTGTATCGAGTTGTAATGCCTCGCCCGGCAGGCCTGCGCTGTTCGGCTGATGCCGATGCGACGCAAGTCAGGTAGAATGCGCGCCCGGTTTTTGGAGACGATCATGACCCTGCTCAAATTCAGCGATGTGTCCCTTGCATTCGGCGCGATGCCGCTGCTGGACAAGGTTTCCTGGCAGATCGCCCGTGGCGAGCGGGTGTGCATCATCGGCCGCAACGGCACTGGCAAGTCGAGCATGCTGCGCCTGGTCAAGGGCGAGCAGAAGGCCGACGATGGTGATATCTGGCGCGCCCCGGGCCTGAAGATCGGCGAACTGCCGCAGGAACTGCCGGTGGCCGACTCGCGCTCGGTATTCGACGTGGTGGCCGCAGGCCTGGACGGTGTCGGCGAGCTTTTGGCGCAGTTCCACCACCTGAGCCAGAATATCCAGGGCGACGAAGACCTGGAAAAACTCATGCACGTGCAGCACGAGCTGGAAGCCCGCGACGGCTGGCGCCTGCAGCAGGTGGTCGAGAGCACCCTGAGCCGCCTGCAACTGCCGGCCGACAAGACCCTGGCCGAGCTGTCCGGTGGCTGGCGCCGGCGTGTGCTGCTGGCCCAGGCGCTGGTGTCCGAGCCTGACCTGCTGCTGCTGGACGAGCCGACCAACCACCTGGACATCGGTGCCATCGCCTGGCTGGAAGAGGCGCTCAAGGGCTTTGGTGGCGCGGTGCTGTTCATCACCCACGACCGCTCGTTCCTGCAGAACCTGGCCACTCGCATTCTTGAACTGGACCGCGGCGGGCTGATCGACTGGAACGGCGACTACGCCAGCTTCCTGGTGCACAAGGAGGCCGAACTGGCCGCCGAGGCCACCGCCAACGCGCTGTTCGACAAGCGCCTGGCGCAAGAGGAAGTGTGGATTCGCCAGGGCATCAAGGCCCGCCGTACCCGCAACGAAGGCCGCGTGCGTGCGCTCAAGGCGTTGCGTGTGGAGCGTGGCGAGCGTCGCGAGCGCCAGGGCAAGGCCAATATCCAGATCGAAGTGGCCGACAAGTCCGGCAAGCAGGTCATGGTGCTTGAAGGCGTCAGCTTCGCTCACCAGGGCGGGCCGAAGCTGGTCAAGGATTTCTCCATGGTGCTGCAGCGCCAGGACCGTATTGGCCTGCTGGGTGCCAACGGCACCGGCAAGACCACGCTGCTCAAGCTGATGCTGGGCGACCTGGAGCCGACCTCCGGCAAGGTCGAGCGCGGCACCAAGCTCGAGGTCGCCTATTTCGACCAGATGCGTCACCAGCTCGACCTCGAGAAGACGGTGATCGACAACCTCGCCGAGGGCCGCGACTTCATCGAGATCGAAGGGCAGAACCGGCACGTGCTTAGCTACCTGGGCGATTTCCTGTTCAGCCCGCAGCGCGCACGCACGCCGGTCAAGGCGTTGTCTGGTGGCGAGCGTGCGCGCCTGCTGCTGGCCAAGCTGTTCAGCAAGCCGGCCAACCTGCTGGTGCTGGACGAACCGACCAACGACCTCGACGTCGAGACCCTCGAGCTGCTCGAAGAGGTGCTGTCCAACTACAAGGGCACGGTGCTGATGGTCAGTCACGACCGGGCCTTCCTCGACAACGTGGTCACCAGCACTCTGGTGTTCGAAGGCGAGGGCCGCGTGCGCGAGTACGTCGGCGGTTACGAGGACTGGATTCGTCAGGGCGGCTCGCCGAAGCTGCTGGGCGTGACCGAGAGCAAGGGTGGCAAGTCCGAGCTTAACAGCGCCGTGGTGGCAAAGCCGGTGGAAGAGGCGGAGCCGGTTGCCGCCACTGCGCCGCAGGCCGATGCCAGCAAGAAGAAGCTCAGCTACAAGCTGCAGCGTGAACTGGAAATGCTGCCAGGGCAGATCGACGCGCTGGAGCAGCGCATGGCCGAGGCACAGGAAGAAGTGAGCGCTACGGGCTTCTATCAGCGACCGATTGCCGAAACTTCGGCAGTGCTGGCAAGGATCGAGAAGCTGCAGGGTGAGCTGGATGTACTGGTAGAGCGCTGGGCCGAGTTGGAAGGCTGAAACACCATTGCCGGCAAGCCGGCTCCCACAGGGTTATGCAGCACCCTGTAGGAGCCGGCTTGCCGGCGATAGAGCCCTGACAGTCAGCGCATCATTCAGCCTTTTTCTGCAACCGCACCGCCAGCACATCGCATGGCGCGCCGTGCAGCACATCATTGGCGGTGGAGCCCAGCAGCAGCGCCAGGCCGTGGCGGCCATGGCTGCCGACCACGATCAGGTCGCACTTCTGGTCCTTGGCCAGCTGGTGGATTTCCTGACGTGGCTGGCCATAGACCAGGTGCGAGTCGCCCTTGTTGATGTCCGGGTACTTGGCAAACAGCCGGTCCATGCGTTCCTTGGCCTGGTCGAACTGTTGCTGCTGCAGCTGCGACAGGTCCATCGGCACGTCGCCACCAAAGGCCATGGCCATGGGTTCGACGATATGCACCAGGGAGACCTTGGCGCCGCTGGCCAAGGCAATGGCCTTGGCGCGCTTGATCACCGGGTCGCATTCTTCGGTCAGGTCGACGGCGACCAGAAGATGTTCATAAGACATGTGCAGTACTCCTGACAATCGCGATAGTAGAAGTATGGTCGCTTTCGCTCGGGCCTTCCGTGAAACCGAGTAACCCGCTCATTTGCAACGCTTTATAGGTCTACAGATATGACGGTATGGCTGGTTGTGTCAATCCTTGCGGTGGTTTTGAGCCCGCTGGCCTGGCTGCGCCCGTCGCGCAAGCAGAGCCAGCAGATGAGCCTGCGCCTTGAGGGGCGGCGCATGGGGCTGGCCATGCAGCTTGCCCCGCAGCAGTGGCCGCACTGGCTGGAAAAGGAGCCGCCAAGCCCTTGCCCGCAGTACCATCGCGCCCGGAGCAAGGGCTGTGACGACAGCTGGTGTTACTGGCAGGTCAGCCCCGGCGTGTGGTGCAACCAGTGGCGCGAAGCCTGCGCCGACCCGCGCCTGGCAGAGGTGTTCGCGCGCCTGCCTGAGAGCGTCTACAAGGTCGAGGCCGACTCCCGCATGATCGCCCTGTACTGGAGTGAGCGCGGTGAAATGGCTGTGTTGCAGGATATTGCCTATGCCCTGGAAACCCTTGCCTGAATCCTGGGGCTGCCTTGCAGCCCTTCGCGGGCGTTGCACAATCCTGTAGGAGCGGGCTTGCCCGCGAAGGGCCGCAAAGCGGCCCCCAAATGATCCAAATTCCAACCTCGCAACGACATAGCGGCGCGCAGGAGCTGAAGGGCTCCTGCGCGCCGCTATGCGTTCTGCTTGCGCAGAAAAGGCCAGGCAGGCCGGAAACGGGTGCAGTGGGTGCCAGTGTAGCCACTAGCGGCGGGCGCGTTTAAAAATATCCAGCCGCAAGCGACGGCCCATGGCTTATGGCTGACATGAATGATCGGCGATCACTGTCATCATGTTTCATACCCGAGGAGTACAACATGACTGGAAAGTCGCGTTTTCAGGGTGTTCGCGAGCATTTGACAACGCCGATCATTTCGGAGAATGTGTGCACACCCAAATCAAACGGGCGTATGAATTGAGCGTTTGTATGTCAGACCGCTCTTACAGCATCCCGACCAGCCCGCCGACGGGTGTGCCTGCGGCAAGCGTCCGGCAGTCCGGCACTTGCGCCAGCGATCGGCGTGTACAGTTCAGCTTCCATATCGTGGAGATCAGTTGATGATTTACGAAGGTAAAGCCATCACGGTTAAGGCTCTTGAAAGCGGCATCGTCGAACTGAAGTTCGACCTCAAGGGTGAGTCCGTCAACAAGTTCAACCGCCTCACGCTCAACGAATTGCGTGAAGCCGTCGCCGCCATCCAGGCCGACGCTTCGGTCAAGGGCGTGATCGTCAGCAGCGGCAAGGACGTGTTCATCGTCGGCGCCGACATCACCGAGTTCGTCGACAACTTCAAGCTGCCCGAGGCCGAACTGGTTGCCGGCAACCTGGAAGCCAACCGTATCTTCAATGCCTTCGAAGACCTCGAAGTGCCGACCGTCGCGGCCATCAACGGCATCGCCCTGGGTGGCGGCCTGGAAATGTGCCTGGCGGCGGACTACCGGGTCATGTCCAGCAGCGCCAAGATCGGCCTGCCGGAAGTCAAGCTGGGCATCTACCCAGGCTTCGGCGGCACCGTGCGCCTGCCGCGCCTGGTCGGCTCGGACAACGCCATCGAATGGATCGCCTCGGGCAAGGAAAACCGCGCCGAAGACGCCCTCAAGGTCGGCGCCGTAGACGCTGTGGTGGCCCCCGAGCTGCTGCAGGCCGGTGCCCTGGACCTGATCAAGCGCGCCATCAGCGGCGAGCTGGACTACAAGGCCAAGCGTCAGCCCAAGCTTGAGAAACTCAAGCTCAATGCCATCGAGCAGATGATGGCCTTCGAGACCGCCAAGGGCTTCGTCGCAGGCCAGGCCGGCCCGAACTACCCGGCCCCGGTCGAAGCCATCAAGAGCATCCAGAAGGCCGCCAACTTTGGCCGTGACAAGGCTCTGGAAGTCGAAGCCGCAGGATTTGCCAAGCTGGCCAAGACCTCGGTTGCGCAAAGCCTGATCGGCCTGTTCCTGAACGACCAGGAGCTCAAGCGCAAGGCCAAGGCCCACGACGAGATCGCCCACGACGTGAAGCAGGCCGCCGTACTCGGCGCCGGCATCATGGGTGGCGGCATCGCCTACCAGTCGGCGGTCAAGGGCACCCCGATCCTGATGAAGGATATCCGCGAGCAAGCCATCCAGCTGGGCCTGAACGAGGCCTCCAAGCTGCTCGGCAACCGTGTGGAGAAGGGCCGCCTGACCCCGGCCAAGATGGCCGAGGCACTCAACGCCATCCGCCCGACCCTGTCCTACGGCGACTTCGCCAACGTCGACATCGTCGTCGAGGCTGTGGTCGAGAACCCGAAGGTCAAGCAGGCCGTGCTGGCTGAGGTGGAAGGCCAGGTGAACGAGAACGCGATCCTCGCCTCGAACACCTCGACCATCTCGATCAACCTGCTGGCCAAGGCGCTCAAGCGCCCGGAAAATTTCGTCGGCATGCACTTCTTCAACCCGGTGCACATGATGCCGCTGGTGGAAGTGATCCGTGGCGAGAAGTCCAGTGAAGTGGCGGTTGCCACCACCGTGGCCTACGCCAAGAAAATGGGCAAGAATCCGATCGTGGTCAACGACTGCCCGGGCTTTTTGGTCAACCGCGTGCTGTTCCCGTACTTCGGAGGCTTCGCCAAGCTGGTCAGCGCCGGTGTCGACTTCGTGCGCATCGACAAGGTGATGGAGAAGTTCGGCTGGCCCATGGGCCCGGCCTACCTGATGGACGTGGTTGGCATCGACACCGGCCACCATGGCCGCGACGTGATGGCCGAAGGCTTCCCGGACCGCATGAAGGACGACCGCCGCTCGGCCGTCGACGCCCTGTACGAGGCCAACCGCCTGGGCCAGAAGAACGGCAAGGGCTTCTACGCCTACGAGACCGACAAGCGCGGCAAGCCGAAGAAAGTCTTCGATGCCACCGTACTGGACGTACTCAAGCCGGTGGTCTTCGAGCAGCGTGAAGTCACTGACGAGGACATCATCAACTGGATGATGGTGCCGCTGTGCCTGGAGACCGTGCGCTGCCTGGAAGACGGCATCGTCGAAACCGCAGCCGAAGCCGACATGGGCCTGGTCTACGGCATCGGTTTCCCTCCGTTCCGCGGTGGCGCGCTGCGCTACATCGATTCGATCGGGGTCGCCGAGTTCGTTGCACTGGCCGACCAATACGCCGACCTGGGGCCGCTGTACCACCCCACTGCGAAGCTGCGCGAAATGGCCAAGAACGGCCAGCGCTTCTTCAACTGAGCGCCCAACGAGCTAGAGCGAGATTATTGATATGAGCCTGAATCCAAGAGACGTGGTGATTGTCGACTTCGGTCGCACGCCGATGGGCCGCTCCAAGGGTGGCATGCACCGCAACACCCGCGCCGAAGACATGTCGGCGCACCTGATCAGCAAGCTGCTGGAGCGCAACGACAAGGTCGACCCGAAAGAAGTCGAGGATGTGATCTGGGGCTGCGTCAACCAGACCCTCGAACAGGGCTGGAACATCGCCCGCATGGCCTCGCTGATGACTCAGATCCCGCACACCTCGGCGGCCCAGACCGTCAGCCGCCTGTGTGGCTCGTCGATGAGCGCGCTGCACACCGCCGCCCAGGCGATCATGACCGGCAACGGCGACGTGTTCGTGATCGGTGGCGTGGAGCACATGGGCCACGTCAGCATGATGCACGGCGTCGACCCCAACCCGCACCTGTCGCTGCACGCGGCCAAGGCCTCGGGCATGATGGGCCTGACCGCCGAAATGCTTGGCAAGATGCACGGCATCACCCGTGAGCAGCAAGACCTGTTCGGCTTGCGTTCGCACCAGCTCGCCCACAAGGCGACGCTCGAAGGCAAGTTCAAGGACGAGATCATCCCGATGCAGGGTTATGACGAGAACGGCTTCCTCAAGGTCTTCGACTACGACGAAACCATTCGCCCGGAAACCACCCTCGAAGGCCTGGCCTCGCTCAAGCCTGCGTTCAACCCCAAGGGCGGTACCGTGACTGCTGGTACTTCGTCGCAGATCACCGACGGTGCTTCGTGCATGATCGTCATGTCCGGGCAGCGCGCCATGGACCTGGGCATCCAGCCGCTGGCAGTGATCCGCTCCATGGCGGTGGCCGGCGTGGACCCGGCGATCATGGGCTACGGCCCGGTGCCATCGACGCAAAAAGCGCTCAAGCGCGCGGGTTTGAGCATCGCCGACATCGACTACTTCGAACTCAACGAAGCCTTCGCTGCACAGGCCCTGCCAGTGCTGAAAGATTTGAAAGTGCTCGACAAGATGGATGAGAAGGTTAACCTGCACGGCGGCGCCATTGCCTTGGGCCACCCGTTCGGTTGCTCCGGTGCGCGGATTTCCGGCACCCTGCTCAACGTGATGAAGCAAAATGGCGGCACCCTTGGGGTAGCGACCATGTGCGTTGGCCTCGGCCAGGGTATCACCACGGTCTTCGAGCGCGTCTGATCGCGTGGCAAGGCTACAGCCGGGGCCCTGTGCCCCGGTTTTTGTTTTTTTACAGGTTTTGTTTCAAGAGGGTGGGCGACATGCAGATACAGCCAGGCGTATACCGGCATTACAAAGGGCCTGAGTACCGTGTCTTCAGCGCTGCACGGCATTCCGAGAACGAGCAGTGGATGGTCTTCTATCAGTGCCTGTATGGTGATTACAGCTTCTGGGTGAGGCCGCTTTCGATGTTCCAGGAGTCCGTCGAGGTTGACGGCGAGCAGGTGCCACGCTTTGCTTTGGTCAAGGCCGAAGAGGGCTTGCCTGAACTGCGTGGCAAGGCGCACGAGTGATCGACCGCGCTTGACCTCACTCTTTTGCCACTATATATAGCGGTGCCGCGTCCGGCACCTGACGCGTTTTTCATCTTCAGATTCAGGAATACTCCGATCCATGGGCAAATCGCTGGTCATTGTGGAATCCCCGGCCAAGGCCAAGACCATCAACAAGTACCTGGGCAGCCAGTACGTGGTGAAGTCGAGTATCGGCCACATCCGTGACCTCCCCACCAGCGGTTCTGCCAGCGCGAGCAAGGAACCGGCGGCCAAGCGCAGCAAGGCTGCGGCCGAGGCTCCGGCGCTGTCGCCGAAGGAGAAGGCTCGCCGCACGCTGGTGGCTCGCATGGGCGTCGACCCCGAAGCCGGCTGGAAAGCCAAGTACGAGATCCTTCCCGGCAAGGAGAAGGTGATCGACGAGCTGCGCCGCCTGGCCAAGGACGCCGACACCATCTATCTCGCAACCGACTTGGATCGCGAGGGGGAAGCCATTGCCTGGCACCTGCGCGAAGCCATTGGCGGTGACGACAGCCGTTACAAGCGCGTGGTGTTCAACGAAATCACCAAAAAAGCCATCCAGGAAGCGTTCTCGCAGCCTGGCGAGCTGGATATCGACCGGGTCAATGCCCAGCAAGCGCGCCGTTTCCTCGACCGCGTGGTGGGCTACATGGTTTCGCCGCTGCTGTGGGCCAAGATCGCCCGTGGCCTGTCTGCCGGCCGCGTGCAGTCGGTGGCGGTCAAGCTGGTGGTGGAGCGCGAGCGTGAAATCCGCGCCTTCAACCCCGAGGAATATTGGGAAGTCCACGCCGACCTGGGCACCGCCAAGAACGCCAAGGTGCGTTTTGAAGTGGCGCGCGAGAACGGCGAGGCGTTCAAGCCGCTGAACCAGGCTCAGGCCATGGCTGCGCTGGAGAAGCTCAAGTCCTCCAGCTACACCATCAGCAAGCGCGAAGACCGCCCGACCAGCAGCAAGCCGTCGGCACCCTTCATCACCTCCACCCTGCAGCAGGCCGCGAGCAACCGCCTGGGCTTCGGGGTGAAGAAGACCATGATGATGGCCCAGCGTCTGTACGAAGCCGGCTACATCACTTACATGCGTACCGACTCGACCAACCTGTCGCAGGATGCCGTGGAAATGGCGCGCAGCTACATCGAGAAGGAGTTCGGCAAGCAGTATCTGCCGGCTGCGCCGATCGTGTACGGCAGCAAGGAAGGCGCCCAGGAAGCGCACGAGGCGATTCGCCCGTCCGACGTCAACACCCACCCGACCAAGCTCAGCGGCATGGAGCGTGATGCCGAGCGCCTGTACGAGCTGATCTGGCGCCAGTTCCTGGCCTGCCAGATGCCGCCGGCGCAATACCTGTCCACCAGCGTCACCGTGGTGGCGGGCGACTACGAGCTGCGCGCCAAGGGCCGCATCCTCAAGTTCGACGGTTACACCCGTGTGCTGCCACAGCAGAGCAAGCCCGGCGAAGATGACGTGCTGCCGGAAATGGCCCAGGGCGAAGTGCTCAAGCTGATCCAGCTCGACCCGAGCCAGCACTTCACCAAGCCGCCGGCGCGCTTTACCGAAGCGAGCCTGGTCAAGGAGATGGAAAAGCGCGGCATCGGCCGCCCGTCCACCTACGCGGCGATCATTTCCACCATTCAGGACCGCGGTTATGTGACCTTGCACAACCGCCGCTTCTACTCCGAAAAAATGGGCGACATCGTCACCGAGCGCCTGTCGGAGAGCTTCGCCAACCTGATGGACTACGGCTTCACCGCCGGCATGGAAGAAAACCTCGACGACGTGGCCCAGGGCGAGCGTGACTGGAAGAACGTGCTCGACGAGTTCTACGGTGACTTCAGCAAGAAGCTGCAGACCGCCGAGTCCGCTGAAAACGGCATGCGCGCCAACCAGCCGACCCCGACCAACATCGCCTGCAAGGAATGTGGCCGGCCGATGATGATCCGCACCGCCTCCACCGGCGTGTTCCTCGGTTGCTCGGGCTACAGCCTGCCACCGAAGGAGCGTTGCAAGGCTACGGTGAACCTGGTGCCGGGCGACGAAATCGCCGCTGACGACGAGGGCGAGTCCGAGTCGCTGGTGCTGCGCGGCAAGCACCGCTGCCCGATCTGCGCCACCGCCATGGACGCCTACCTGCTGGATGAGAAGCGCAAGCTGCACATCTGCGGTAACAACCCGGATTGCGTTGGCTACGAGATCGAAGAGGGCAACTACCGCATCAAGGGCTACGAAGGGCCGAGCCTTGAGTGCGACAAGTGCGGCAGCGAAATGCAGCTCAAGACCGGCCGCTTCGGCAAGTTCTTCGGTTGCACCAACCCTGCGTGCAAGAACACCCGCAAGCTGCTCAAAAGCGGCGAGGCAGCGCCACCGAAGATGGACAAGGTGGACATGCCCGAGCTCAAGTGCGAGAAGGTCGACGACACCTACGTGCTGCGTGACGGTGCTTCGGGCCTGTTCCTGGCTGCCAGCCAGTTCCCGAAAAACCGCGAGACCCGCGCGCCGCTGGTGCTCGAGATCGTGCCGCACAAGCATGAGATCGACCCGAAGTACCACTTCCTCTGCGACGCCCCGCAGAAGGACCCGGATGGCCGCCCGACGGTGATTCGCTATAGCCGCAAGACCAAGGAGCAGTACGTGCAGTCCGAGGTCGATGGCAAGCCGACTGGCTGGAAGGCGTTCTACGACGGTGGCAAGTGGAAGGTTGAAGACAAGCGCTGACCCGGCGCTCGGCATTCAGGCTCAATCGCGGGGCAAGCCCGCTCCCACGCTGATCGTGGGGGCGGGCTTGCCCCGCGATCGTTTGTGCTTGCGGTGGGGCAGGGCAATCCTCGAAACTGCAGCATCGCTTTGCAGCTTTAGGGAGGTCATCGAAAATGGCCCAGGAACTCTACACCCGCACCAACCAGAAACTGTTCTTCGCCGGCCTTGCGCTGGAGTCCATGGCCAAGGCCGAGCACAGCCAGGCGATGAACGCCCAGGGCCTGGTCCAGGCCGAGCGCGAGTCGGCGCTGTTTCACCTGTACGGTGCGCTGCTGGGCCTGTGCCACGAGATCGGTGGCTTCTACCGTCTGCCGGTGGTGGCCACGGTCGAGCAGGCCCTCGCCGATGAGGCGCTGAACAGCATCGCTATCCCTGAAGTGGCTGAGATGCTCGAACTGGTGCGCCAGCGGGAAACCTGGCTGGCTCAGTTGCTGGGCGCTTATGCCGATTTGTTCCGACCACCGGTCGCGAAAAAAAACGCGAAAACCGACGTTACCCAGCCATTGATCCAGGCGGTCAACCTTGACGAACCCGAGCACCCGGCGCTGTCGCGCGAGGAGCTGGAGAGCTGGCGCAACAACCTTAAAGGCTTGGTGAGACGATTCCGCGACGCGTTGAGTGAGTGCTGATAGCCCTGATGGCTGTTACACTACGGACCTTTCGTGAAACGCAGGCCCGTTTATGTCCACGTCCTTTCTAGAAATTGTCGAGTTGCCTGATGGCCGGATCGAGCTGCGCCGCGCCGAGGATGAAGGTTCCCTGGTGACCCTGGATTTCTCCGAGGATGCCAAGGTGTTTCTGCAAGGACAGCATGTCGAAGTGGCCAAGGCGATGCTCAGCGTGGGCGTGCAGATGGCGGGTCGCCTGGTAGAAGGCGATTTCGAGCGTGACGAGGGGCCGCGAGTCCTTCACTGAGGGCTGTGAGCCCTCAAGACATTGCAGTTTTGACAGGCAAAGCCTGAACATCAGCCGAGGCGGATGTTCAGGCTTTGTGCGTTTCCGGTGGCCGCAGCACGCAGCAGTTGCTGGCGGATGCTGTGGTTGACGTTGCCCAGCCAGCTGACCACGGTGTGGCTGCGGCCCAGACGCAAGGCTTCGCAGGCCAGTTGCAGGGCAGTCTGGTTGCCGCCGGGTTGCAGCAGCAAGATGCGTTCGCGGTTCAGACCGGCGTCACGCAGCCAGGCTTGAGTGAGGCTCCCGGGCGGGGCGATCAGTGTCAGCCAACGGTTGTCGTCTTCTTCGCTGAGCTCGCGCAGGATCGGCGCCAGCAAGCTATGGCAGTGCCCCGGGGCGCCGCGCAGGGTCAGCTCGCTGAACAGCTCGGGCTGGGTGGCTTTGCCGGGTGCCTCTTTGGCTTTGAGCCCCGGCAGTACCGGCTGGGCGAGGAAGGCCTCGAACAGCGGCAACTGAGTGGGCTGGGAAGCTTGGATGAACGGCTGCATGACGCCTCCTGGTTCAGCGGCGCAGAACGCCGACGCTCAAGCCCTCGATCACCAGCTCCTGTTCCTTCAGGTCGACTTCGATGGGGGCGAATTCTGGGTTTTCGGCGATCAGCCAGACCTTGTTGCCTTCGCGCTGGAAGCGCTTGACGGTCACTTCGTCACCGATACGGGCCACCACCACCTGGCCGTTGCGGGCCTCGCGGGTGGTGTGCACGGCGAGCAGGTCGCCGTCGAAAATGCCGATGTCCTTCATGCTCATGCCGTGTACCCGCAGCAGGTAGTCGGCACGCGGGTGGAAGAACGCCGGGTTGATGTTGCACGATTCTTCGATGTGCTGCTCGGCGAGGATCGGTGCACCGGCGGCCACGCGGCCGATGATCGGCAGGCCGTTTTCCTCGGCCTTGGCTTCAAGGCCCGGGATGCGGATGCCTCGGGAGGCGCCCGGGGTCATCTCGATGGCGCCCTTGCGGGCGAGGGCCTTCAGGTGTTCCTCGGCGGCATTCGGCGACTTGAAACCGAGCTCCTGCGCGATTTCGGCGCGGGTCGGCGGGAAGCCGTTGTCTTCGAGGCAACGTTTGATGAAAGCCAGAATCTCGGCTTGGCGTGGCGTCAGTTTCAGCATGGTCGAGGGCTCTGTCTTTTTATACAGTGACTGGGATTATATACAGTGGCGGGCCGCCTGCAAGCACCACGCGCGTACAAACCCGGCAAAGCCTGCGCATTCAATGCCTTGTGGCTGTGGTTAAATGGGCGACCACCCGGTCATGGAGCCTTGACAGAAGCAGGGCTGAAACGTATGTTTCAAACAACTGTTTGTCAGGCGGAGTAGTCATGGCCCAATCGGAAACCGTAGAACGCATCCTCGATGCGGCAGAGCAGCTGTTCGCGGAGCGCGGGTTCGCGGAAACCTCGTTGCGGCTGATCACCAGCAAGGCCGGGGTCAACCTGGCGGCGGTGAACTACCACTTCGGTTCGAAGAAGGCCCTGATCCAGGCAGTGTTCTCGCGCTTCCTCGGCCCGTTCTGCGCAAGCCTGGAGCGTGAACTGGAGCGCCGCCAGGGCCGCCCCGAGCAAAAGGCAACGCTTGAAGAGTTGCTGGAAATGCTGGTGGAGCAGGCGCTGGCCGTGCAGCCGCGCAGCAACAACGACCTGTCGATCTTCATGCGCCTGCTGGGCCTGGCCTTCAGCCAGAGCCAGGGCCACCTGCGCCGCTACCTCGAAGACATGTACGGCAAGGTGTTCCGCCGCTACATGCTGCTGGTCAACGAAGCCGCCCCGCGCATCCCGCCGCTGGAGCTGTTCTGGCGCGTGCACTTCATGCTCGGCGCTGCGGCGTTCAGCATGTCCGGCATCAAGGCCCTGCGCGCCATTGCCGAAACCGACTTCGGTATCAATACCTCGATCGAGCAGGTGATGCGCCTGATGGTGCCGTTCCTGGCTGCCGGCATGCGCGCCGACAGCGGCGTCACCGACGAAGCCATGGCCGCAGCGCAGCTGCGCCCGCGCAGCAAGACCAGCGCGCCGGCCAAAGCCTGACACTGGGCGGGGCAGGGCGCTTCGGCTAAGCTAGCGCCCCATGCCCGACCTCGATTTCCCGTACCTTTCTTTCGCTGGCCAGCACTCGCCGGGTTTCACCCGCGGTGGGCTGTGCCTGCGCCGTGGCGGTCCGGCTGCACCGGGCCTGCCCGCACATCCAATGAAGGACTCGCTATGACCGCCAGCCTGCAAGGCTCCCTGATGGTGGATATCGCCGGCCACTGGCTCACCGCCGAAGACCGCCACCTGCTGCGCCAGCCTGAAGTGGCCGGCCTGATCATCTTCGCCCGCAACATCGACAGCCCGCGCCAGGTGCGCGAGCTGTGCGCCTCGATCCGCGCTATCCGCCCCGACTTGATCCTTGCCGTCGACCAGGAAGGTGGCCGCGTGCAGCGCCTGCGCCAGGGCTTCGTACGCCTGCCGGCGATGCGCGCCATCGCCGACAACGCCAACGCCGAGTACCTGGCCGAACAGTGCGGTTGGCTGATGGCCACCGAGGTGCTGGCCGTGGGCCTGGATCTGAGCTTCGCCCCGGTGCTGGACCTTGACCACCAGCGCAGCGCAGTGGTGGGCAGCCGTGCTTTCGAGGGTAGTCCCGAGCGCGCCACGCAACTGGCCGGCGCGTTCATTCGCGGCATGAATGCTGCCGGCATGGCCGCCTGCGGCAAGCACTTCCCCGGGCATGGCTGGGCCGAGGCCGACTCACACGTGGCCATCCCGGTGGATGAGCGCAGCCTGGAGCAGTTGCGTGCAGCGGACCTTGTACCGTTCACCCGCCTGAGCGGCCAGTTGGCGGCGGTGATGCCGGCCCATGTGATCTACCCACAGGTGGACAACCAGCCAGCCGGCTTCTCGCGCCGCTGGTTGCAGGAGATTCTGCGCGGTGAGCTGGGCTTTGACGGGGTGATCTTCAGCGACGACCTGTCCATGGCCGGCGCCCATGTGGTGGGCGATGCCGCCAGCCGCATCGAGGCGGCGCTGAGCGCCGGCTGTGACATGGGCCTGGTGTGCAACGACCGGGCTGCAGCCGAGCTGGCCCTGAGCGCGGCGCAGCGCATGAAGGTCACGCCGTCGCCGCGCATCGCACGGATGCGCGGGCAGGGCTTTGCGCGGACCGATTACCGCCAGCAGCCGCGTTGGCTGGAAGCGCTGGGGGCGTTGAAGGACGCGCAGCTGGTCGATTGACCCCGCTGGCCTCTTCGCGGGCAAGCCCGCTCCCACAGGGATCGCATAAGCCTCAGGCCAGCGCTGCACCTGTAGGAGCCGGCAAGCCGGCTCCTACAGGGTTGAGTGATCCTTGTGGGAGCGGGCTTGCCCCGCGATTGAGCCTTACCGGTTGCGCTTGCCCGGCAGCGGCGCGAACAGCGCCTCGATCTCATCATCCCCCAGCCGCCACTGCCCGGCCTGCCCGCCATCAAGCAGCCCGGCCGCCAATGCGGCCTTCTCCTGCTGCAACAGCTGGATCTTCTCTTCCACCGTGCCCCGGGTGATCAGCTTGAACACGAACACCGGCTTGTCCTGGCCGATACGGTAGGCACGGTCGGTAGCCTGGTTCTCGCTGGCCGGGTTCCACCACGGGTCGTAGTGGATCACGGTATCGGCGGCGGTCAGGTTCAGGCCGGTGCCGCCGGCCTTGAGGCTGATCAGGAACACCTCGCTGTCGCCGTTCTGGAACTGCTGCACCGGCGCGCGGCGGTCGCGGGTGTCGCCGGTCAGCAGGCTGTAGCGGATGCCGCGCTTGACCAGCTCCTGCTCGATCAGCGCCAGCATCGAGGTGAACTGCGAGAACAGCAGCACCTTCCGCCCTTCCCTGAGCAACTCGTCGAGCATCTCCAGCAGGCTGCCCAGCTTGCCCTTGTCGGCGAAGCTGCCCTTGGTTTCATCACCCTTCACCAGGCGCAGGTCGCAGCACACCTGGCGCAGCTTGAGCAGCGCGTCGAGGATGACAATCTGGCTGCGCGAGGCGCCGTTGCGGGCGATTTCGTCGCGGACCTTCTTGTCCATCGCCACCCGTACGGCCTCGTAGGTGTCACGCTGGGCATCGCTCAGCTCGACCCAGTGGACCATCTCGGTCTTGGCCGGCAGTTCGGTGGCCACCTGCTCCTTGGTGCGGCGCAGCAGGAACGGGCGGATGCGCCCGGCCAGGTGGGCCATGCGCTCGGCGTCGCCATGGCGCTCGATGGGGGTGCGGTAGTCATGGCTGAAGCGCTTGCTGTCGCCCAGCCAGCCGGGCATCAGGAAGTGGAAGATCGACCACAACTCGCCCAGGTTGTTTTCCATCGGCGTGCCGGTCAGGCACAGGCGCTGGTTGGCCTGCAGCTCACGCACGGCGTGGGCGGCCTTGCTGGTGGCGCTCTTGATGTTCTGCGCCTCGTCCAGCACCAGCAGGTGCCAGGGCTGGGCCTTGAGGTGTTCGAGGTCGCGCGGCACCAGGGCGTAGGTGGTCAGCACCAGGTCGTACTCGGCCAGCGCGGCGAAGTGCTTGTTGCGGCCCGGGCCATGCAGGGCCAGTACGCGCAGGCCGGGGGCAAAGCGCTGGGCCTCGTCGAGCCAGTTGGGCACAAGGCTGGTGGGCATCACCGCCAGGGCCGGGCTGTTCAGACGCCCGGCTTCTTTTTCCAGCAGCAGGTGGGCGAGGGTCTGCAGGGTCTTGCCCAGGCCCATGTCGTCGCCGAGGATGCCGCCGGTGCCCATTTCGCGCAGCGCCTGCAGCCAGTTGAGGCCCTGCTGCTGGTAGGGGCGCAGGGTGGCATTCAGGCCCTTGGGCGGCTCCACCTGCAGGTCGCGGGCATCGCGCAGGCGCCGGCCCAGGTCGCGTACCTGGGCGCCACCTTCCCACAGCAGCGGCAAGCCTTCGATGTCGTTCAGGCGCGCGGCGTCGGCGCGCTCCATGCGCAGGCTGGGGCCGACTGCATCCTCGTGCAGGTACAGCTCGCCCAGGGTGCCCATCACCGCCTTGATGCGGCCGTAGGGCAGGGCGACGCGCAGCGCCGGGGCGTCGTGGCGAGCGCGGTTGAGGTCCAGCAGCAGGTGTTCGTCGTCGCTGCGCCGGGCCAGTTCGCTGGGGCGCAGCAGCTCGGGGCTGGCGCGCAGCAACTGCAGCACGATCGGCAGCAGGCTGTGGCGTTGGCCGTCGACCACGATGCCCAGCTCCAGGTCGAACCATTCGTGGCCCGGCGCCTCGTCGATGCTGGCGTACCAGTCGTCCACCTCGTGCAGGTTGAAGGCAAAGTCGCGGTGCACGTCGATCACCCAGCCGGCTTCGCGCAGCTTTGCCAGGCCTTCGCGGGCAAAGCGCAGCCAGGCTTCGTCGTCGGGCAACTGGAGCATTTCGCCGGCACTGTCGGGCAGCGCCTTGCTTTGCCGGGTGGCAGGCTTGAAACCAAAGTCGCGCAGGGCCTTGCGCAGGGCTTGTTCGGCCTGGGGCTGGCGGCGGATGCGCTGGCTGGTGTTGCCGGCCAGGCGGGTCAGCGGCTTGTCGTCGCTGCCGTTGGCGCGCAGGCCGTCGTAGTCGAAGGCCAGCGCGGCGCGGTGCTGCATCTGCCGCTGCATGCGCCCGGTCTTGGGCATGTAGGCACTGAATTCGAGGCTGCCCAGGGTCAGGTGGGCAACCGGCTGGATGCCGTCGAGCAGTTGTTCGTCTAGGGTGGTCGGGGTGGGGAGTTGATGGTTCAAGGCATTGAGCTTGTGGCTGAGGGGCACGACCAGGTGTTCAGGAACATCGGGTGCCAGTGTCAGTTGCTGGGCGATATGCGGGTCGAGGCCGTGGCCGACCTTGCCGATTTCGCGGGTGAGGTAGTCGAAGTAATACAGCGGCAGCAGTGGCAGCACGCAACGCAGCGGTTCATCGCCGTGGTACCAGATACCGACATAGTTGCCGTTGTCCTGGCGCACCCAGCGGAACTCGGCCTGGCGCGTGGGGCCTTGCAGCAGCAGCGGCAAGCTTTCGTCGTAGAGCATGCGGCCGGTATCCAGCGCGCGCTGCAGCAGTTCGCCGCCTTCCTGGCCTTTGAGCGGGTAGCCGCGCTCGGCGCCGCTGGGCAGGTTCTGCGCTGCCAGCAGGCGCAGGATGCGAATGTCTTCTTCCTGCACGAAGCGTGGCGGCTCATAGAGAAACTCGTACAGCGACTGCACCCGGCTGTAGCGGATGCCGTTTTCGTCGCGGGTGCCCTTGCGCACGCGCAGAGCGCAGCCGTCGTCGCTCAGGCGCAACTGGTAGCAGACCATGCGCCCGCGCTTTTCTTCCTGTTCGCTCTGCTCGGTGGCCTGCGGCGGCTCCAGGCCCTTGAGCCAGCGCTGCAGGTTGGCCGGCAGGGCATCGTCCAGGCCGTTACCATCAGCTTCGCTTGCGGCCAGGTGATAGAGCACCGCTGCGCAGTGCTTGCAGTTGTGGCCCACTGGGCAGCTGCAGCGGCCATTGACGTGGCACTGGCGGCCTTGCACGGTGAGCTCGATGCGCTGGCGGTACACCTGGCCCTGGCTGCCGCGGCAATGGGCTTCAATGCCCTTCAGGTCGCAGCGGTTGAGCTCGATGCGGTCCTCGCTGGCATAGCGCTCGCCGCGTTGCAGCGCGGGGCCTGCGAACGAGCGGGTCCAGCCCGGGTACTCACCCAGCAGCTTGCGCAGCTCGCCCTGGCTCACATCACTGCTCCATCATCTCCGGGTCCATCACCGGCATCTTGCGCATGCCGGCAGGGCTGACCTTGATCAGCACGGCCAGGTGGCCGCCGTCGAGGAAGGTCAGCTGGCCGGCTTTCATGTTGCTGTTGCTCTGCTTGAACTGCTCGCTGCGCACCACGCTGCCGTTGCTGTCGAGCTGGTTGACCCAGAGGCTCGCGTCAACGGCGATGAAGCGGCTCTCCTTGATGCTCAGGTTGCCTTCGATGGGGAAGTGGCCGAACTGCTCGTCGCCGGCATGGATGGCGACGCTCTCGCCCTGTTGCTGCCAGGCTTTGTGCAGCAGAACGGTGTAGTCGGCGGTGGCCTGCAGGCGGGTGGCCTCATCGGCCAGCATGGGCGGGCGTTCGGCGGCCTGGTCCAGGCGCGGGGCGCCGGCGCTCCAGTTTTCCGGGGCGAACGGGCTGGTGAAGGCCGGCACGGCGTTCTGCCGCACCAGGAGCATTTCCACCTGATACGGGCCTGCGGCGAAGGCCGCCGGCGCGATCAGCGACAGCAGCAGGGTCAGGCAACGGATGGCGCGCATGGAGCTTCCTTAAGTGGTCTGTGGGGCGAGGCGCTCGAACAGCGCCTCCAAGGTATTGAAGCGTTCTTCGGGGCGTTCCATCGGCACCAGGAAGCGGAACTGCGTCGCGCCTTCGAACTTGTAGCGTTTCGGTTGGCCCTGGATCAGTTTGATCAGGGTCAGCGGGTCCACTGGCGTCTCGGCCTCGAACTCCAGCTTGCCGCCGTTGGGGCCGGCGTCGACCTTCTTGATACCGAGCTTCTCGGCCTGCAGCTTGAGCAGGGTCAGGCGCATCAGGTTCTTGGTCGGCTCGGGCAGCAGGCCGAAGCGGTCGATCATCTCTACCTGCAGGTCTTTCAGGCCTTCTTCGTCGGCGGCCGAGGCGATGCGCTTGTACAGGATCAGCCGCGCATGCACGTCGGGCAGGTAGTCCTCGGGGATCAGCGCCGGCAGGCGCAGGTTGATCTCCGGGCCGCCGCCCAGTGGTTGCTCGAGGTTGGGCTGGGTGCCCTTGCGGATGGCCTTGACCGCGCGTTCGAGCATTTCCATGTAGAGCGTGAAGCCCACGGCCTGGATCTGCCCGCTCTGGCCTTCACCCAGCAGTTCGCCGGCGCCGCGGATCTCGAGGTCGTTGGTGGCCAGTACAAAGCCTGCGCCCAGGTCTTGCGTATTGGCGATGGCTTCCAGGCGTTTTTCGGCGTCGCTGCTGATTTGCTGGCGCGGTGGCGTGAGCAGGTAGGCGTAGGCCTGGTGGTGGCTGCGCCCGACCCGGCCGCGCAGCTGGTGCAACTGGGCCAGGCCGAACTTGTCGGCGCGCTCGATGACGATGGTGTTGGCGCTGGGCACGTCGATGCCGGTCTCGATGATGGTCGAGGCGATCAGCACGTTGAAGCGCTTGTGATAGAAGTCGCTCATCACCTGTTCGAGCTCGCGCTCGCGCATCTGCCCGTGGCCGATGCCGATGCGCGCCTCGGGTACCAGCTCGGCCAGGTCGGCGGCGCATTTTTCGATGGTTTTCACGTCGTTGTGCAGGTAGTACACCTGGCCGCCGCGCAGCAGCTCACGCAGCAGGGCCTCCTTGACCGTGCTCTTGTTCTGCTCCATGACGAAGGTGCGTACCGACAGGCGTCGCGCCGGCGGCGTGGCGATGATCGACAGGTCGCGCATGCCCGACACCGCCATGTTGAGGGTGCGCGGGATCGGCGTTGCGGTGAGGGTGAGGATGTCCACCTCGCTGCGCAGGGCCTTGAGCTGTTCTTTCTGGCGTACCCCGAAGCGGTGTTCTTCGTCGATGATCGCCAGGCCCAGGTCCTTGAAGCGCACATCATCCTGCAACAGCTTGTGGGTGCCGATGAGGATGTCGATCTTGCCTTCGGCCAGCTCCGCCGCGGCGGCTGCAACTTCCTTGGCGGACTTGAAGCGGCTCATCACCTCGACCTTCACCGGCCATTCGGCAAAGCGGTCGCGGAAGCTGTTGTAGTGCTGCTGGGCGAGCAGGGTGGTGGGCACCAGCACCGCCACCTGGCGGCCGCTGTGCACGGCGATGAACGCCGCGCGCATGGCGACCTCGGTTTTGCCGAAGCCGACGTCGCCGCACACCAGGCGGTCCATCGGCTGGCCGGCGAGCATGTCGGCGCGCACCGCTTCGATGGCGGCCTGCTGGTCGGGGGTTTCCTCGAACGGGAAGCCGGCGCTGAAGGTGGCGTAGTCGGCGGCCGGGTCGGCGAAGGCGTAACCCTTGCGCGCGGCGCGGCGGGCATAGATGTCGAGCAGCTCGGCGGCCACGTCGCGCACCTGTTCGGCGGCCTTGCGCTTGGCTTTCTGCCAGGCTTCGGAGCCCAGCCGGTGCAGCGGCGCCAGGGCGTCGTCGCTGCCGGTGTAGCGGGCGATCAGGTGCAGGTTGGCCACCGGCACGTAAAGCTTGGCGTTTTCGGCGTATTCGAGGGTGAGGAACTCGGCGGCCTGGCCGTCGATTTCCAGGGTGGCCAGGCCCAGGTAGCGGCCCACACCGTGGTCGATGTGCACCACCGGCGCGCCTTCGCGCAGCTCGGTGAGGTTCTTGATGACCGCGTCGTTGGCGGCTTCGCCGCGTTTCTCGCGGCGCCGGCGCTGCATCACCCGCTGGCCGAACAGCGGGCTCTCGGCCACCAGCGCCAGGGCCGGGTCGTCCAGCAGCAGGCCGTCGTCCAGCGGGGCAATGGTGATGGCCAGGCGCTCGTTGCCGGTGACGAAGTCGGCCCAGTTTTCGACAGTCCTGGGGCGCAGCTTCAGGCGCTCGAGCAGCTCCAGCAGCACTTCGCGCCGGCCGGCGGACTCGGCGGTGAACAGCACCCGGCCGCTGAACTGGTCGAGGAAGTTCGACAGCTCCGCCAGCGGCTGGTTGGCCTTGGCCTCGATGGCAAGGTTTGGCAGGGCGCGGGCCGGGAAGCGCTCGCGCCCGGCGCCGGTGTCGATGTCCTCGCTGCTGACCACCACCCGCGGCCACTGTTTGAGGCGGGCGAAGCAGTCTTCAACTGGCATGAACAGTTCGGCTGGCGGCAGCAGCGGCCGGCTGAGGTCGCCGCGGCGGTCTTCATAGCGGCCGCGTACATCGTTCCAGAAGTGCTCCGCGGCCTGCTCGACACCCGGCAGCGAGAACACCTGGGTGTTGGCCGGCAGGTAGTCGAACAGGGTGGCGGTTTCTTCGAAGAACAACGGCAGGTAGTACTCGATGCCAGCGGGGATGATGCCGCTGGTGAGGTCCTGGAAGATCGCACTGCGGCGAAAATCCACATCGAAGCGCTCGCGGAAACGCGCCTTGAAGCGCGTCACCTCGTCCTTCTGCATGGGGAACTCGCGGGCCGGCAGCAGGCGGATCGAGTCGACCTTGTCGATCGAGCGCTGGGTCTCGGGGTCGAAGGTGCGCAGGGTTTCGATCTCGTCATCGAACAAATCGATGCGATAGGGGGCCTTGCTGCCCATTGGGAACAGGTCGATCAGCGCGCCGCGCACGGCGAATTCGCCATGCTCGTACACCGTATCGACGCAGCGGTAGCCGCTGGCTTCCAGCCGGGTGCGCATCTGCTCCACGTCGACCTTCTGGCCCACGTCCAGCACCAGGCTGCTGCCCAGCAGGAAGCGCGTGGGGGCCAGGCGGTGCAGGGCGGTGGTCACCGGCACTACGAGGATGCCGTGATCCAGTTCCGGCAGCCGGTACAGGCTGGCGATGCGCTGCGAGATGATGTCCTGGTGCGGCGAGAACAGGTCGTAGGGCAGGGTTTCCCAGTCGGGGAAGGGCAGCACCGGAAGCTCGGGCGCAAAGAAGCGCAGCTCCTGCTCCAGGCGGTCGGCCGCCTGGCTGTCGGCGGTCAACAGCAGGGTGAAGCGGCCGGCGCTGCTGGCGGCTTCGGCGATGGCCAGGCTGAGGGCGGCACCGGGCAGGTTGCCCCAGGTTTGTTTGCCGGCCGTGGCCGACATTTGCGGTAGGCGCAGAACTGACACGGGAGATTGGACTCCAAGCGTTGCGGCAAAGAGGTCGATTGTACCGGTGACGGCGCGCGCTGTCAGGCTTCAAAGGGCCTGATGACGGGGGTTGTGGCCGGCGACAGGCGCTCATTGCCCGATACGCCGCGGGGCGTCATAATGTAGCCCCTTTTTTGTTCCCCTACATGTGGAAGGTTACCGTGACTCAGAAGCCCGACCAGTGTCTTGGTGAGTGGATCGATCGTGAAGCTTTGGCTGAAGCGATGATCCCGCTTATCGGTCAGCTCTACCGCAACAACAACGTGGTGAGCTCGATCTATGGCCGCAGCCTGATCAACCGTTCGGTTATCTCGATCCTCAAAGCGCACCGCTTTGCCCGTCACCGTCAAACTGACGAAACCGAACTGTCCGTCCACGAGACATTCCCCCTGCTCAAGGCCATGAGCGAGCTGAAACTGGGCGCTGCATCGGTCGACCTGGGCAAGCTGGCCAACAAGTTCAAGCAAGAGGGCAATGGCCGCAGCGCCGAGCAGTTCGTGCGTGACGAGCTGGCTGAGGTGGTTGGCCAACAGAGCGCCAACGCACGTAAGGGCACCGACGTCGTGCTGTACGGTTTCGGCCGCATCGGCCGCCTGCTGGCGCGCATCCTCATCGAAAAAACCGGTGGTGGCGACGGCCTGCGCCTGCGCGCCATCGTCGTGCGCAAGGGCGCCGAGAACGACCTGACCAAGCGCGCCAGCCTGCTGCGCCGCGATTCGGTACATGGCCCGTTCGACGGCACCATCGTCATCGATGAAGAAAACAACACCATCACCGCCAACGGCAACCTGATCCAGGTCATCTACGCCAAGAGCCCGAGCGAAGTCGACTACACCCAGTACGGCATCAACGATGCGCTGATCGTCGACAACACCGGTGTATGGCGTGACGCCGACGGCCTCGGCCAGCACCTGGCCTGCCCGGGCGCTGCCCGCGTAATCCTCACTGCACCTGGCAAGGGCGCGCTGAAGAACATCGTGCACGGCATCAACCACGGTGAAATCACTGCCGATGACAAGATCATCTCGGCAGCTTCGTGCACCACCAACGCCATCGTGCCGGTGCTCAAGGCCATCAACGACCAGTACGGCATCGTCAACGGCCACGTCGAAACCGTTCACTCGTTCACCAACGACCAGAACCTGATCGACAACTTCCACAAGGGCAGCCGTCGTGGCCGCGCCGCGCCGTTGAACATGGTCATCACCGAAACCGGTGCTGCCACTGCCGCTGCCAAGGCACTGCCAGTGCTCAAGGGCAAGCTGACCGGCAACGCCATCCGTGTGCCGACGCCAAACGTGTCGATGGCCATTCTCAACCTCAACCTTGAGAAAGCCACCAACCGCGAAGAGCTGAACGAGTACCTGCGCCAGACCGCCATGCACTCCGAGCTGCACAAGCAGATCGACTACGTCAGCTCCCAGGAAGTGGTTTCCACCGACTTCGTCGGCTCGCGCCACGCCGGTGTGGTGGACGCCGAGGCGACCATCGTCAACGACAACCGCGTTGTGCTGTACGTCTGGTACGACAACGAGTTCGGCTACAGCTGCCAGGTGGTTCGCGTGATGGAAGACATGGCCGGTGTGAACCCGCCAGCGTTTCCACGCTGATCCGCTTGTAATGCGTTGAACAAACGGGAACCTTCGGGTTCCCGTTTTTTTTGCCCGGCCCTATCGCCGGCAAGCCGGCTCCTACAGTGGCTGCGATACCCTGTAGGAGCCGGCTTGCCGGCGATAGGGTCAGTCCAGACAGTCGAGAGAGTGAATTTGCGCGCCACCTCTGTGCTCATCCTGTTTCTGCTTTCAGGCTGCGACCCATCCCCCACCCTCGAGCGCTTCGGCGGCCCGACCATGGGCAGCAGCTACAGCATCCAGTACGTGCGCAAGCCCGACGGCCCGGCCCCGGCGCAGGTGCAGGCCGAGGTCGAGGCCATCCTGCAGGCCATCGACGCCCACTATTCCACCTACCGCGGCGACTCCACCGTCAGCCGCTTCAACCAGCTGCCCGCCCACCAGTGCCTGGCCATCGATGACGACATGCTCGAGCTGGTCACCTTCGGCCAGTACCTGGCGCAGCAGAGCCAGGGCGCCTTCGACCTCACCGTCGAGCCATTGCTCGATGTGTGGGGTTTCGGCCCGCAGGCCCGCGAGATGCATGTGCCCGACCCGCAGGCCCTGGCCCGCGCGCGCCAGCGGGTGGGCTACGCTCACCTGCGCATCGAAGGCCACAACCTGTGCAAGGACGCCGCCATCGAACTGGACTTCAACAGCATCGCCGCTGGCCACGCGGTCGACCTGATTGCCGCGCGCCTTGCTGCCATGGGTATCGACAGCTTTCTTGCCGAAGCCACCGGCGAGCTCAAGGCGGTGGGCCGCAAGCCCGACGGCAGTGCCTGGCGAGTAGCGCTGGAGCTGCCCCGCGAAGACCGCCAGGTCGCCCGCCAGGTGATTGCCGTGCAAGGCCTTTCGGTGTCGACCTCGGGTGACTATCGGCATTATTTCGAGGACAATGGCCGGCGCTATTCGCACACCTTCGATGCCCGCCTCGGGCGCCCGGTCGAGCATGACCTGGCCGCAGTGACGGTGCTCGAGGGTTCGGCCCTGCTGGCCGACGGTTATTCCACGCTGCTGCTCATTCTTGGGCCGCAGCGCGGTTGGGACTACGCCATCGCCCACGGCATTGCCGCGGTGTTGGTGACCCGGGCCGAGGGTGGCTTCGTCTCCCGTAGCACGCCCGCATTCGAACGGGCGGTGAAAGGCGAATGAAAGGCAAGGCACGGATGATCGCCGCCAGGGAATCGGCGCAACACATGTAGTGCAGGCAACAGTGGCCTACGACGCGACCAAGGGTTAATGTGCGCGGCGTTCACGCTTGATTAGACTGCACCCGAATTTTCGCATGGCGCCGCGGGCGCCATGATCGCGCCCCGCGAGCCACCGTGACTCGCGGGCCAGTTCTGAAGGAGTACGCATGGCTGTCTACAACTACGACGTAGTGGTGCTGGGTTCCGGCCCCGCCGGTGAGGGCGCGGCAATGAACGCCGCCAAAGCAGGGCGCAAGGTGGCCATGGTCGACAGCCGTCGCCAGGTCGGTGGCAACTGCACTCACTTGGGTACCATCCCGTCCAAGGCGCTGCGTCACTCCGTGCGGCAGATCATGCAGTTCAACACCAACCCGATGTTCCGCGCCATCGGCGAGCCGCGTTGGTTCTCCTTCCCCGACGTGCTGAAAAGCGCCGAGAAGGTGATCAGCAAGCAGGTGGCTTCGCGCACCGGCTACTACGCCCGCAACCGCGTCGACGTGTTCGTCGGCACCGGCAGCTTCGCCGACGAGCAAACCATCGAAGTGGTCTGCCCCAACGGTGTGGTCGAAAAACTCAACGCCAAGCACATCATCATCGCCACCGGTTCGCGCCCGTACCGCCCGGCCGATATCGATTTCCACCACCCGCGCGTCTACGACAGCGACACCATCCTCAGCCTCAGCCACACCCCGCGCAAGCTGATCGTCTACGGCGCCGGCGTGATCGGCTGCGAATACGCCTCGATCTTCAGCGGCCTGGGTGTGCTGGTCGAGCTGGTGGACAACCGCGGCCAGCTGCTGAGCTTCCTGGACTCGGAAATCTCCCAGGCCCTGAGCTACCACTTCAGCAACAACAACATCACCGTTCGCCACAACGAAGACTACGAGCGGGTTGAAGGGCTGGACAACGGGGTGATCCTGCACCTGAAGTCGGGCAAGAAGATCAAGGCCGACGCCTTGCTGTGGTGCAACGGCCGTACCGGCAACACCGACAAGCTGGGCCTGGAAAACATCGGCATCAAGGTCAACAGCCGCGGCCAGATCGAAGTGGACGAGAACTACCGTACCAGCGTGCCGAATATCTACGGCGCCGGTGACGTGATCGGCTGGCCAAGCCTGGCCAGCGCCGCCCACGACCAGGGCCGCTCGGCCGCCGGCAGCATCGTCGACAACGGCAGCTGGCGCTTCGTCGATGACGTGCCTACCGGTATCTACACCATTCCGGAGATCAGCTCGATCGGCAAGAACGAGCAGGAACTGACCCAGGCCAAGGTGCCCTACGAAGTGGGCAAGGCCTTCTTCAAGAGCATGGCCCGTGCGCAGATCGCCGGCGAGCCGCAAGGCATGCTGAAGATCCTGTTCCACCGCGAAACCCTGCAGATCCTCGGCGTGCACTGCTTCGGCTACCAGGCTTCGGAAATCGTTCACATCGGCCAGGCGATCATGAACCAGCCGGGCGAGCTGAATAACCTGAAGTACTTCGTCAACACCACCTTCAACTACCCGACCATGGCCGAAGCCTATCGGGTAGCTGCCTACGACGGCCTGAACCGGCTTTTTTGAGCGGCTCCGGCCGGTGGCCTGAGCCGGTCGGGGAGACCGATTTCAGCCCTACCCGAGGGTGGTCTTGGCCAAACCGGGAAAGTCTGTAATCAGGCTGTCCACGCCAAAGTCAGCGAGCCGGCGCATCAGTGCCGGTTCGTTGACCGTCCACACCGACACGTGCAAACCCTGCTTCTGGGCCTTGATCAGGCGCTCGGGGGTGCACAGCGTCCAGTTCAATGCCAGCAGCTCGCAGCCGTAGTTCTGCGCGACCTTCAGTGGGTCGAGCCAGGCGTACTCGGCCACCAGCCCGCGTTTTACGTCCGGTACCAGCTCAAGCGCTGCGCCGAGCACCTCGCGTGAGCTGGAGGTGATGGTGACCTTGTCCAGCAAGCCATGGGCCACGGCCAGTTCGCGGATCGCCAGCACGGTGCTGGCGGCGCGGGTGCGCGAGGCGCTCTTGACCTCCAGTTGCCAGTGCTCGAACGGGCATTTTTCGAAGAGTTCTTCCAGTTTGGGGATGGGGCACGGCTGCACATGGCCCGGCCCGCCCTTGCGCGCGTCGTAGGTGACCAGGTCGGCGGCAGTGTGCTCCACCACCTTGCCGCGCCGGCCGGTGGTGCGCTTGAGCGTCGGGTCGTGGATCACCATCAGTTCGTTGTCCGCAGACAGGTGCAGGTCCAGTTCACAGCGGGTCACGCCGTGGGCCAGGCACTGCTGGAAGCTCTTCAGGGTGTTTTCGGGTGCTTCGCCCTTGGCGCCGCGGTGGCCGTAGATCAGGGTCACGTTCGTTCCTTCAAATCAGGGGGAAGTGGGCTCAGGAGGCAGGGTCGTTCTGTTCCAGTGCCTGGCGCCGTTGCTGCTGCTGGCGCTGGAGGATGTAGCGGGCCAGCAACTGGCGCTGGGCGTCGGTCATGTCGGTGAATTCGGTGCCCACCTCGAAGCTGCCGTCCGGACGGCGGTCGCAGTGGGTGACCTTGCCGCGCAGCAGCAAGCCATGGGCGCGGGGCATCAGCACCATTTTCACCTTCACCCGGGTGCCGGCGGCGATGGGTTGCTGCTGGGCGAACTCGATGCCGCCTTCGGAGATGATCACCGGTATCGGCGCTTCGATTTCGCCGATCAGGGTGTGCGCCACCACTGCGCTGAGCAGGTCGAGGCGTTTGTTCTGCGCACGCAAGAAGGCGGCGAGGGTGCGGTCCTTCTCGCTCAACTGGCGCAGCAGATGCTGCGACTCGAAGTCGGACAGGTGCAGTTCGCTGAGCAGGTTGAACAGCGGTGAATCATCCTGCAACAGTTCTGTTTCAAGGGCTTCGGCCGCGCTGAGGGGGCTGATTTGGAGTGCGATCCGATCTTCGATGCGGTAGTATTCGCGGCGATCTTCTTCGTCTAATGTCGTCATGGCGAACCCAAGGTTACGGCGGTGGTCCGAGTGTAAAGCCGCCGTAGGCGCCTCGCCACAAGGACGTTCCCTTTCATCCGAACAAGCCCCGACATGTTCAGACCTCTTTTCGTATTCATTGGTACGCGTTACACCCGTGCCAAGCGACGCAACCATTTCGTTTCGTTCATTTCGCTCACCTCGATGATCGGCCTCGCCCTGGGCGTGGTGGTGATGATCGTGGTGCTCTCGGTGATGAACGGCTTCGACCACGAGATGCGCACTCGCGTGCTGGGCATGATCCCGCACGCCACGCTTGAGACCGGCCAGCCGATCAACGACTGGCAGGCCCTTGCCTCTAAAGTAAAGCAGAATCCGCAGGTGGTGGCGGTTGCGCCGTTCACCCAGATGCAGGGGCTGCTGACGCACCAGGGCAAGGTGCAGAAGGTGCTGCTCAACGGGGTCGACCCCAACCGCGAGCGTGACGTGTCGATCATCGACAACTTCGTGCGCGAGGGCAGCCTGGATGCGCTGGCGCCCGGCGAGTGGGGCATCATGATCGGCGACAAGGCCGCGCAGAAGCTCGGCGTGGGCGTGGGTGACAAGCTCACCTTCGTCGCCCCCGAGGTCAGCGTGACCCCGGCCGGCATGTTCCCACGCATGAAGCGCTTCACCGTGGTGGGCATCTTCCATGTCGGGGCCGGCGAAATCGACGGTTACCTCGGCTTGACCAACATCACCGACCTGTCCCGCCTGCACCGCTGGAAGCCCGACCAGGTGCAGGGCCTGCGCCTGAAGTTCGACGACCTGTTCCAGGCCCCGCGCGCGGCCTGGGCCATCGCCCAGCAGTTGGGCGAGCAGGAGTTCTACCCGCGTGACTGGACCCGCACCCACGGCAACCTGTACCAGGCCATCCGCATGGAAAAATCCATGATCGGCCTGCTGTTGCTGCTGATTGTCGCGGTGGCGGCGTTCAACATCATTTCCACCCTGGTGATGGTGGTCAACGACAAGCGCGGCGACATCGCCATCCTGCGCACCCTCGGCGCCACGCCGGGGCAGATCATGGCCATCTTCATGGTCCAGGGCACGGTGATCGGCGTGGTCGGCACGCTGATCGGCGCGGTGCTGGGCATTCTCGGCGCGCTCAACGTCAGCGCGGCGATTGCCGGCATCGAGAAACTGATCGGGCACAAGTTCCTCAACGCCGACGTGTATTTCATCGATTACCTGCCGTCGCAGATCCAGGCCCAGGACGTGTACATGGTCTGTGGCGCAGCATTGGTCCTGAGTTTCTTCGCAACCCTCTACCCGGCCTGGCGCGCCTCGCGCACCCAGCCTGCAGAGGCGCTACGTTATGAGTGAGTCGCGCATGAGTGATAAAGCCGTGTTGAGTTGCCGCAACCTGGGCAAGAGCTACGACGAGGGCCCGGAATCGGTGCAGGTGCTGTCGGGGCTCAACCTCGAGCTGCACCCCGGTGAGCGGGTGGCCATCGTCGGAAGTTCCGGTTCGGGCAAAAGTACCTTGCTCAACCTGCTCGGCGGCCTCGACACCCCCACCCAAGGCAGCGTCTGGCTGGCCGGCGAGGAGCTGTCGGCGCTGGGCGAACGTGCCCGCGGCCTGCTGCGCAACCGCGCGCTGGGCTTCGTCTACCAGTTTCACCACCTGCTGCCGGAATTCACCGCCCTGGAAAACGCCTGCATGCCGCTGCTGATCGGCCGCACGCCAATCCCCGAGGCTCGCGAGCGTGCCGAGGCGCTGCTCAAGCGGGTAGGGCTGGGCCACCGCCTGAACCACAAACCGGCCGAGTTGTCCGGTGGTGAGCGCCAGCGCGTGGCCATCGCCCGTGCCTTGGTCAACCGCCCGGGCCTGGTGATGCTCGACGAGCCCACCGGCAACCTTGATCACCACACCGCCCAGGGTATCCAGGAACTGATGCAGGAACTGTCGAGCCACTCGCAGACCGCCTTCCTGGTGGTGACCCACGACCTCAGCCTGGCACGCCAGATGGACCGTGTGCTGAGCCTCGAAGACGGGCGACTGGTGGCGATCTGAGCCGCTTGAGCGGGGTGCTCTGAAGCGCCCCGATCCACTATTTCATTGGGTGTTCCAGTTCATGTTCAGACCCTTGCCCTTGTTCATCGGTGCTCGCTACACCCGTGCCAAGCGCCGCAACCACTTCATCTCGTTCATTTCGATGACCTCGATGATCGGCCTGTCCCTTGGCGTGCTGGCAATGATCACGGTGCTGTCGGTGATGAACGGCTTCCAACGCGAGATGAGCTCGCGGGTGCTGGGCCTGGTGCCCCATGCCGCGATCCTCGGCGAGCAGCCGCTGGATGACTGGCGCAAAGTGGCCGGTGCTGCCGAAGGCAACCCGGCGGTGATGGCTGCAGCGCCGATCACCGAGATGGAAGGCATGCTCTCTTACCGCGGGGCGATGCAGCCGATCCAGGTGGCCGGCATCGACCCGGCCGAAGAGGGCAAGGTCTCCATCGTTACCCAGCACATCGTCCAGGGCAGCCTGCAGGACCTGGTGCCGGGTGAATACGGCGTGGTGATCGGCGAGCTGACCGCGCGGCGCTTTCGCCTGAATACCGGCGACAAGCTGACCTTGATCGTGCCTGAGGTCAGCAGCGAGCCGGGTGGTATCACCCCGCGCATGCAGCGCCTGACCGTGGCCGGCATTTTCAAGGTGGGCGCCGAGCTGGATGGCTCCCAGGCCTATATTCACATCGCCGACGCCGCCGAAATGCAGCGCTGGGCCCCGGGCCAGGTGCAGGGGGTGCGTCTGAAACTGCACGACCTGTACGCAGCGCCGCAGGTGTCCAAGGCGATTGCCGCCGGGCTCGGCCAGGGCTATCGCGCCGATGACTGGTCGCACACCCAGGGCAGCCTGTTCAGCGCCATGAAGATGGAAAAGACCATGATCGGCCTGTTGCTGATGATGATCATCGCGGTGGCGGCGTTCAACATCATCGCCACCCTGGTGATGGTGGTGAACGACAAGGGCCCGGACATCGCCATCCTGCGCACCATCGGCGCCACGCCTTCGCAGATCATGGGCACGTTCATGGTCCAGGGCAGCCTGATCGGCATCGTCGGCACGCTGATTGGCGGGGTGCTGGGGGTGATCCTGGCGATCAACGTGAGCGCGGTGGTCGGCTGGCTGGAGCGGGTCAGTGGCCAGCACATCTTCACCTCCGACATCTACTTCATCAGCAGCCTGCCGTCAGAGTTGCAATGGGGTGATGTAGCGCTGATCTGCACGGCGGGGCTGGTGATGAGCTTCCTGGCGACCATCTACCCTGCATACCGCGCGTCCCAGGTGGAGCCGGCGATGGCCTTGCGTTACGAGTAAGGCGCTGTAGCACTATCGCGGGGCAAGGCCGCTCCCACGCCTGGGTGAATGCAATGGCGTGGGAGCGGGCTTGCCCCGCGATGCTTTCAGGCCAGCTCGATCACGAACCTTGTCCACCCTTGTGAACACTGCGCCCGAATGCGCCCGCCATGGGCCTGCACGATCGAGCGGGTGATCGCCAACCCCAACCCGGCATGCTCGCTGCTGCCTTCCTGGCGCGCCGGGTCGGCGCGGTAGAACCGGTCGAACAACCGCTCCAGTTGCGCAGGCGCAATGGCCGGGCCGGTATTGGCCACGCTGATGCTTGGCCCTTCACCTAATGTCACGCGAATCTCGCCCCCTGTCGGGGTAAAGCGCAGGGCGTTGTCCAGCAGGTTCGACAACGCCCGGCGCAGCATGTGCCGGTCACCCTCGAAGCCCGCCGTTCCCTCACGCTGCAGCTGCACCCCGGCCTCTTCGGCCAGCGGCGCGTAGTACTCCAGCAAGGCATCGACCTCGGCCTCCAGCGCCAGTGGCTGGCGGTTGGGCATCAGCAGGCCGTGATCGGCCTTGGCCAGGTAGAGCATGTCGTTGACCAACTGGGCCATCCATTGCAGCTCCTCCAGGTTGCCATGCAACGCCTCGCGGTACTCCTCGAGGCTGCGCGGGCGGGTGAGGGTGACCTGGGTGTGGGTCAGCAGGTTGGACAGCGGCGTGCGCAGCTCGTGGGCGATGTCGGCGCTGAACGCCGACAGGCGCTGGAAGGCATCGTCCAGGCGTTGCAGCATGGCGTTGACCGTGCCGGCCAATTCCGCAAGCTCTTCAGGCATCTGCTCCACCGGCAGGCGGGTGGTCAGCGAGCGGGCGTTGACGCTGGCGGCCACCTTGCCCATCTGGCGCAACGGCTTGAGCCCGCGGCGCGCGGCCCAGGCGCCCAACAGCGCGGTGGCCAGGGCCGACAGCCCGACGGTGAGCCAGATTAGCCGTTGCATGCCCTGCAGGAAGTGCTGGTGGTGGGTGATGTCGAGAAACAGGGTCAGCTGCGGCGCGCCGGGCGGGGTATCGGCCAGCGCGGTGGTCAGGCTGCGGTAGTCGGTATCGCTGGCGTGTACGGTGGCCAGGCCCGGGCGGCGCGGGTCGTCGGGCAGGCCGGTGCGGCTGTCGAACCAGAGCGTGCCATCGCCGCCGCGTACGCGCAGGGCCAGGTCGGACTGATGGCTCAGCTCGTTGAGCACCGCCGGCAGGCGCGTTTGCAGTAATTGCGCGCTGGTAGCGCCGTCCAGCAGGCTGCGCATCAGTGACAGGCGCCCGCTGAGCAGTTGCTGGTCGAGTTCGACGAAGTGCTGCGCGCTGGCGCGGCTGAACAGCAGGCCAGCCCCCAGCGACACGCTGGCGGTGCAGGCGGCGAACAACAGTGCCAGGCGCGCACCCAATGACAGGCGGCGCATCAGTCGGCGCGCTCTTCGAGCACGTAGCCCATGCCGCGCACGGTATGGATGAGTTTGAGCGGGTGCGCATCGTCGATCTTCAGGCGCAGGCGGCGGATGGCCACCTCGATCACGTTGGTGTCGCTGTCGAAGTTCATGTCCCACACCTGCGATGCGATCAGCGACTTGGGCAGCACCTCGCCCTGGCGGCGCAGCAGCAGTTCGAGCAGGGCGAACTCCTTGGCGGTGAGGTCGATGCGTGCGCCGGCCCGCTCGGCGCGGCGGCGGATCAGGTCCAGGCGCAGATCGGCCAGGGTCAGGGTGTTGTCCTGGCTGGCGCTGGCGCCACGGCGCAACAGGGTGCGCACCCGGGCCAGCAGCTCGGAGAAGGCGAAGGGTTTGACCAGGTAGTCGTCGGCGCCCAGTTCCAGGCCGTGCACGCGATCCTCGACCGCATCGCGGGCGGTGAGAAACAGTACCGGCGTGCCCAGCCCTGCCTGGCGCACGGCCTGCAGTATCTGCCAGCCGTTGCGCCCCGGCAGCATCACATCGAGGATCAGCAGGTCGTGGTCGCCGGTCAGGGCCAGGAACTGGCCGGTTTCGCCGTCGGCGGCCAGCTCCGTGGCAAAGCCTGCTTCGCTCAGGCCCTGGGCCAGGTACTGGCCGGTCTTGGCCTGGTCTTCGACGATCAAGAGTTTCATGGGCTGTTCACTGTTTCAAGGCCTTGAGCGGCAGCAGGGGGCGTTGGCGAAATGATACGTGACGATCCCGCCGCCTGCCCAAGCTGACAAAGTTGTAATCTGCCTGTCAGCCAGCTGCCAGCCGGGCTTTCTGAAAATGGCTGCATCCCCGCACGCTCCGGAGCCACCCCATGAAACACCTGTTCCTCACCGCCGCCCTCGCGCTGGTCAGCCTGCCGACCCTGGCAGGCAGTTTTGCCTTTGGCGAGCCGGCGTCGGCCAGCAAGGCCACCCGTACTGTCGAGGTATTGCTCAAGGACATCGCCTTCGAACCCAAAAGCCTGCAGGTCAAGGCCGGTGAAACCGTGCGCTTCGTACTGATCAACCAGGGCCAGCTACCCCACGAATTCAACCTGGGCGACAAGGCCATGCATGCCGAGCACCAGAAAGAGATGGTCGCCATGCAGGGCAAACTGTTTACTGCGGGCATGAACCACGAAGGCATGGACCATGGCCAGATGAACCATGGTGATGGTCATGGCCACAGCGCTGGCAACACCGTGCTGGTGCAGCCCGGCCAGCGTGCCGAACTGACCTGGACCTTCAGCAAGTCTGCCCCCATCGAGTTCGCCTGCAACGTGCCCGGGCACTACCAGGCCGGCATGGTCGGGCCGCTGACCATCGAGTGAGTTGCGCTCCAAGGCGGGGTGCAAAACCGGTAGACTAGGGGCAATTTCGAACCTCTAGGTCAGTTTCCATGCATCCCGCCGCCGAACATTCCCCGCTGGGCAAGTCCAGCGAGTACATCGCCACCTACTCCCCCGAGCAGCTGTTCCCCATCCCGCGCCTGGCCAAGTGGGCCGAGCTGGGTGTCAGCGGCGATGCGCTGCCCTGGCAGGGCGTGGACTTCTGGAACTGCTTCGAGCTGTCGTGGCTGTTGCCCTCGGGCAAGCCGGTGGTGGCCATCGGTGAGTTCGCCATCCCTTGCGATTCGCCGAACATCATCGAGTCGAAGTCGTTCAAGCTGTACCTCAATTCGCTGAACCAGACCGTGTTCGAGTCGATCGAGGCGCTGCAGGCGTGCCTGGTCAAGGACTTGTCTGCCGCTGCCGGCAAGCCGGTCGCGGTCAAGGTCAGCACCCTTGCACAAATTGAGGCCCAGGGCGTGACCGCCTTGCCGGGCCTGTGCATCGATGCGCTGGATGTGAGCATCAGCAACTACGAGCAACCGCAGCCCGAGTTGCTGCGCTGCGCGGCGGACCGTGTGGTTGAAGAAACCGTGCACAGCCACCTGCTCAAGTCCAACTGCCCGGTGACCGGCCAGCCGGACTGGGGCAGCGTGGTGGTGGAGTACAAGGGCAAGGCGCTGGACCACGCCAGCCTGCTGACTTATCTGATCAGCTTCCGCCAGCATGCCGACTTCCACGAGCAGTGCGTGGAGCGCATTTACCTGGACCTGAAGAAGCTGCTGCAGCCGGAGCACCTGACCGTGTATGCGCGTTATGTGCGCCGCGGTGGGCTGGACATCAACCCGTACCGCAGCACCGGGCCGCTCAGCCCGCAGAATGTGCGGTTGGTGCGCCAGTAAGAATAAAAAAGCCTGGAGCGCGCGCACCCTGTAGGAGCTGGCTTGCCGGCGATGGCGCCAGCGGCCTGATGCAAATCTTGGGTTTGCAGGCCAGGCCCTATCGCCGGCAAGCCGGCTCCTACAGGAGAGGGCGGGTCGTCAGATACCCATGCTATGCAGCGAGTTGGCGATGCTGCGCAGGGTGGCGGTGAGGTCGGGGTGGTCGGCTTCAAAGCGTTCGATGGCCAGGTTCACGCCATCCACCACGTTGTTGTCCGGCGTGGCCTCTTCGAGCTTGAGCTGTGCCTCGATCTGCCGGGCTTCTTCGTGGAGCGCGGCCAGCTCCTCGTCCGATAGCGGCACGTTGCGGTCCAGTTGCTCGCGCAGGCTGTTCAGGCGTTCTTGCAGTTCGCGGGCAGGCATTGTTCGTACTCCATCAATGGCTTGGCAAGGCATGGACCTCAGCGAAGCGGCAAAGGTTCGTACCTGCCTTGTAGCGTAATCCACCTGCAGCTGCTTTGCATGACCCCCGTCAACCCCGATGTTTCAGGGTTTTTCGCCCTTGTGCCGGCGCAGGGCGATGTCGGCCAGGCAGGTGTCGAGCGACTCCAGGTGGTCGATCACCGAATGCACGCCCAGGTTGAACAGCTCGACCGTGGCCTTGCCCCGGGCCAGTTCCTGCTCCTGGGCGGTCATCGCCTGCCACTGGCTGGAGCTGAGGTCGCAGGACGGGCTGCAGGCCGCCAGGCCCACCGTCCATAGCCCGGCGTTCAGGCCCGACTGCAGCAACAACGGTTCGCCGCTGACCAGTACGCAGCCGTCCACCCGTGCGCTTTGCAGCGCCATCAGAGCCTGCCAGCAGGCGTTCGGCGCCGGCCATTTGCAACCGTTGGCCGGCTGGCCGGGCAGCCAGTCGGGCAGTACCTGGGTGAGTTGCCGGCCCTGGGCCGGGCTCAGGTTGTCGAGCCAGATGCACGGCACCTGGCGGGCGCGCAGGCTGGCGAGGGATTCGAGGGCGCCGGGGGCGGGCAGGGGCGTGCCGTTCGCGGCCTGGACCAGGCAACCGCGCAAGCCGAACAGCACAGCGGTGGGGGCGGGTGCATCGTGCATGGTCACTTCCCTGAAATACACCACAGGCTAGCCAGGCTTTGTTACCAGCAGATGACCGCAACAGTTGTTCACAAAATGTTGAGCAAAAGTGTGTGAAGCTATTAAACAGCGAACAAGCCATTATACTGGCCCTTTGACCCGCAGCGCCCACGGGCGGCTGCAGACCTGAATTCCGATGGAGAAACATCTATGCGTAGGATCGGTGCCGGCGTGATCGAGCGAATCACCCAGGCCTGTGTCTGCGCCAGCCTGTTGCTGGCGCCGTTGGCAGCTACCCAGGCGGCCACCGAGGACGACCCCTGGGAGGCGGTCAACCGCCCGGTCTTCAGGTTCAACGACACCCTGGACACCTACGCCTTCAAGCCACTGGCCCAGGGTTACCAGGCGGTCACCCCGCAGTTTCTCGAAGATGGCATCCACAACATCTTCCGCAACCTGGGGGATGTCACCAACCTGGCCAACAACGTGTTGCAGCTCAAGCCACGTGCGGCAGGCATCGACACCGCGCGGTTGATCGTCAACACCACCTTCGGCCTGGGTGGTTTCTTCGATGTGGGCACCAAGATGGGCTTGCAGCGCAACGACGAAGACTTCGGCCAGACCCTCGGCTACTGGGGCGTGCCCAGCGGCCCGTATGTGGTAATTCCGCTGCTTGGCCCAAGCACCGTGCGTGACGGCCTGGCCAAGTACCCGGACACCTACACCGAACCCTACCGCTACATCGACCACGTGCCGACCCGCAACACGATCTTCGCCGTGGACGCGGTCGATACCCGCGCCAGCCTGCTGTCGGCCGAGAAGCTGATGCAGGGCGACAAGTACATCTTCATCCGCAACGCCTACCTGCAGAACCGCGAGTTCAAGGTCAAGGATGGTGAGGTCGAGGACGACTTCTAAGTCGCCATCGCCGGCAAGCCGGCTCCTGCAGGTATCACCACCCCTGTAGGAGCGGCCTCGTGTCGCGAAAGGGTTGCGCAGCAGCCCCGGGATCTCGGCATCATGCAAAATTGCTGGGGCTGCTAGGCAGCCCATCGCGGCACAAGACCGCTCCCACAGGGATTGCGTGATCTTCAGGCCTGCGCCGTACCTGTAGGAGCCGGCATGCCGGCGATGAGGCCGGAACAGGCAGCACGAGACAGTTGCTTCAGTCTCCAGCCCATGGCTCATTGCTTGGTGACAGGCCCCTCAATGCATGGCCAGTATGCGCAGCCCGAACTTCTGCGCGCCCCCCGGCTGGTCGGCGATCCACACCACTTCGGTACTGGCATGCAGGCCCTTGAGCGCGGCCAGGTCCGAATCGATGCGCACTTCTAGCGGGTCACCCACCTGAAAGCGCTGCGGCGCCTCTACCTGCATGCCGCTGCTGGACAGGTCGATGCAGGTGGCGGCGATCACCTGGCCCTCATGCAAAAGGGTCACCTCGGTGTCGACGCGCATGCGGATGAAATCGCGTTTCTCGCTGTAATCACGCTGGGACATGCCGGCATCCTTCATTCTGGTTGCACTGGACAGCTTTCTTATAACGCTGTGCGATTTGCCCTGTAAAGTGCAGGGAAGTCTACCTTCCTGCGCTTGAAACGCCAGGCGGATGGGAGTACCGTCAGCGCCTTACAGGGCACCTCCCTATTTGCCGGACCAGTCTTCTTGTCCTACAACTCAAATAGAGAGTGGCTAGAGAGCATTCCAGTAGCCGTCTGTCGGTACGCCCACAGCTGCTACGCCAACCAAATCTGGCGCCGTTCGCCCACATGCAGAAAACCAGTGCAACGCTGCTGATCATCGATGACGACGACGTGGTCCGTGCCAGCCTCGCCGCCTATCTGGAAGACAGCGGCTTCAGCGTCCTCCAGGCCGGCAACGGCCAGCAGGGGCTCCAGGTCTTCGAAGAACACCAGCCCGACCTCGTGATCTGCGATCTGCGCATGCCGCAGATGGGCGGCCTCGAACTCATCCGTCGCATCAGCGAGCGCGCGCCGCAGCTGCCGGTGATCGTGGTGTCCGGTGCCGGGGTCATGAGCGATGCGGTCGAGGCCTTGCGCCTGGGCGCCGCCGACTACCTGATCAAGCCGCTGGAAGACCTCGCCGTGCTGGAGCATTCGGTGCGCCGTGCACTGGACCGTTCGCGCCTGGTGCTCGAGAACCAGCGCTACCGCGACAAGCTCGAAGCCGCCAACCGCGAGCTCGAAGCCAGCCTGCACCTGCTGCAGGAAGACCAGAACGCCGGGCGCCAGGTGCAGATGAACATGCTCCCGGAAAGCCCGCGTACGGTGGGCGAGTACCGCTTCGAGCACCAGATCATCCCGTCGCTGTATTTGTCTGGCGACTTTGCCGATTACTTTCGCGTCGACGAGCGGCGCATCGCCTTCTATCTGGCGGATGTGTCCGGCCACGGGGCGTCATCGGCGTTCGTTACCGTGCTGCTGAAGTTCATGACCACGCGGCTGCTGTTCGAATTCAAGCGCAGCGGCAAGATGCGCGATTTCAAGCCCTCGGAAGTGCTCAGCCACATCAACCGCGGGCTGATCAACTGCAAGCTGGGCAAGCATGTGACCATGGTCGGTGGCGTCATCGACGAGGATACCGGCCTGCTCACCTACAGCGTGGGCGGCCACTTGCCGCTGCCGGTGCTGTACACCCCGGGTAACGCGCGCTACCTCGAAGGCCGTGGCCTGCCGGTGGGGCTGTTCGATGAAGCCAGTTACCAGGACCAGGTGCTGGAGCTGCCGCCGCAGTTCAGCCTGACCCTGATGTCTGACGGTATTCTGGACCTTTTGCCGGGGCCCACACTCAAAGATAAGGAAGCGTCCTTGCCGGAAATCGTCAAGGCCGCGGGGGGCAGCCTGGAGGGGCTGCGCCAACGTTTCGGATTGGCTACGCTTGGGGAGATGCCGGATGATATCGCCCTATTGGTGTTGAGCAGGAACCTTGAATGACTACTGGTAGAATCCAGTTCGCCGAACAGAGCGGCACCTTCGTTCTGAAATTTGTCGGTGAAGTGCGCCTGACCCTGTGTTCGGCGCTGGATGCGACGATCGAGAAGATTTTCACCGCGCTGAACTTCTCGGCCATCGTCATCGACCTGACCGAAACCGAGAGCATCGACAGCACCACGTTGGGCCTGCTGGCCAAGCTGTCGATCCTGTCCCGGCAGAAGGTCGGCCTGTTGCCGACCGTGGTCACCACCAACCCCGACATCTCGCGCCTGCTGCAGTCCATGGGCTTCGACCAGGTGTTCAACATCGTCGACCGCCCGGTGCCGTGCCCCGAGTGCTTGACCGACCTGCCATCGCAGGACCAGAACGAGGATGTGGTGCGCTCCAAGGTGCTGGAGGCGCACAAGATCCTTATGGGCCTGAACGACTCCAACCGTGAAGCGTTCCATGACCTGGTGAGCGCGCTCGAGCGTTCCTGATCGTCTGTCTGCGCGGCCCATGTAGGAGCCGGCTTGCCGGCTCCTATGGAACAAATCACAACTCGTTGATTTCACACGGTCTTTGTGGGAAGCGGCCTCGCCGGGGCGCCGTCCGGTCGAGATGGGCTGCGCAGCAGCCCCGGCAATTTTGCATGAGGCCCAGGCCTTGGGGCCGCTTCGCGCCCCATCGCGACACAAGGCCGCTTCCCACAGGGATCGCGCAGGCTTGTAGCTTGTGTGAACCCTGCGATGGCCTCAGTGCTGCACGAACTCCGTTGCCGGCGCCCCATTGGCATTGAGCTGAAACACCCGCGCCGGCCGCCCCTGTTCATCGAAGAGCACCTGCCCCAACCCCGCACTGTTCCACAACCGCTCGCCTGCCTTGCGATGGCTGGGCACCCGCGGCACCACCTCCATCTGCCGGCGCTGGGTAAACCAGTTCAGTGGCGAGCGCGGCGAATACAGCCAGCGGTTGAGGCGGTCGAGCACATCCAGCAGGCGCCGCGGGAATTCGTTCTTGATACCGCTGCTGGTCACCTGCCACAGGTGCGGGCTGTGCTGGCGGTGGCGGATCAGCACCTCGTAGACGAACGAGTAGTGCACGTCCCCCGACAGCACCACGTAATGCCCCGGCGTGCGCGAATGCCGGAAGATGTTCAGCACCACCTGCGCCGCGCCGCGGTGGGCCATCCAGTTTTCGGCATCCACCAGCAGCGGGTAGCCCAGGGCGCTGAACACCCGCTGCACGGTCTCGATCAGCTTGACCCCGAAGATCGGCGCCGGCGACACGATAATCGCCGAAGGGTGGTCGAGCAGCCCCTGTTGCAGTTCGCACAGCGCCTCCCAGTCCAGCAACCCGGAAGGCTTGCCCAGGTTGCTTTCGCTGCGCCAGCGTCGGGTGCGGGTGTCCAGTACCTGCAGGGGCGGGTTGCTTGGCAGCTCGTACTGCCAGCCCTGAAAGCGCAGCAACTCGCCAATCAGCGCATCCTGGCCATGCTCATCACTCGTCGCCTGCGTGGGAGCGGCCTTGCGCCGCGATAGGCCGGCAAAGTGCTCCTGGCATCCGGCAACCAGTGCGGCGCACCCCTGCGGGTCATTCCCCCACCCCTGGCACAGCAAATACCCCAGCAGCGCATTGCCAATGATCCGCCGCGAAAACGGGTGCCCATAGGCCGTCTGCTCCCACTGCGCCGACAGGTTCCAGTCATCGGTGATGTCGTGGTCATCGAAGATCATCAGGCAGGGCAGGTGGGCCATGGCCCGCGCCACCTGGCCAAGCCCTTCGCGAAACGCCTCGATCAGCGGCAGCTCGTGCTGGTAACGCGCCTGGTGCTGCTCGGCCAAGCCTTCCGGCATTGTCATATCCACCAGCGCCCACGGTTGCGGCGCCCACACCAGCAGGTACATGGCCATCACCTCGGCGAAGGTCACCAGATGGTTGTCGGCATTGCTGGACGAGAAGATCGGCTTGCGCTTGCCGCCGAAGAAGCGCTCGCGCAGGGTTTGGTTGCTCTGCTGCGCCGGCAGCAGGTCGGCGCGGTGGTAGTAGCAGGCCGGGTGCCGGTACAGCTCGGCGCCGCTGGCCACCAGGGCGCCGTCCAGCGCCTCGTCGAACAGCCCCAGGCGCTCGATCAGCACATGGATGGCCCGCAGCATCGGGCCGGCGACATCGTCGGCGTACACCTGGTCGCCGGTCATCAGCAGCACCGCCGGGCGCTCGGCGGGCGCCCGGCCTGCGGCCAGCAAGCGGTCGGCGCACAGCAGGCCGTCGGCCACCGGGTGGTGGGGCTTGCGGCAGGAGCCATGCAGCAGGTGGTCCATGCGTTCGCGCAGCACGAAACTCGGCAGGCTGGTGCCCGGGTACAGCAGGTGCGGCGCCCAGTCGGCGATGCCCTGGCCGTTGGCCAGGCGCAGGTCGTAGGGCAGCGCTGTATCGAACGGCAGCGGGTGGTCGAAGTGGATGTCCAGCAGGTGAATGTAAGCGTGTTCGCCCACGGGCAGGGTGTGGCAATGCAGGCTGGGGGTGATGCCTGGGCAGTTGAGGTGGAATGCGGGCTGCAAGGGTTGCGAGCCCACCAGCCAGATGGCCAGGCGTTGGGGCTCCAGACGGCGCAGTACGGGGCCGGCGAGGACGAGGGGGAGTGGGGCGGCAGGGGTCATTTATTTAGGTGAAACATGATGGGGTAAGTAGTCGAGAAGGAGTAAATGTCTTGCCTGTGCCGGCCTCATCGCCGGCAAGCCGGCTCCTACAGGTACAGCGCCAGATTCAGGCTCTGTGCAATCCTGTGGGAAGCGGCCTTGTGTCGCGATGGGCCGCACAGCGGCCCCAGAATATCGGCATCCTGCAAAATCGCCGGGGCTGCTGCGCAGCCCAATCGCGACACAAGGCCGCTTCCCACAAGAATCGAGTCGGCTTTTAAAAATTGAGCAAGACAGTTGCTCCCACAGGGCCCAGTTCAGCCGGTGATTCTCCACCCCAACGAAAAACGGGCGGAGAATGCTCGGCATTCCCCACCCGTCGATCAAGCCGAATATGTATCAGGCTTTGTCGGCCATCAGCTTTTCGAGCTTCTCCTGGTCGCGGGCGAACTGGCGAATGCCCTCGGCCAGCTTCTCGGTGCCCATGGCGTCTTCGTTCATGCCCCAGCGGAACTGGCTCTCGTTCAGCACCTGCTTGGCCTCGCCGGCATTGCCCGGTTTGAGGATGCGCGGCAGTTCGCCCTGGTCGTCGGAAAGCTTCTGCAGCAGCTCCGGGCTGATGGTCAGGCGGTCGCAGCCGGCCAGCTGTTCGATCTGGCCGATGTTGCGGAAGCTCGCGCCCATCACCACGGTGTTGTAGCCGTTGGCCTTGTAGTAGTCGTAAATGCGCGTGACCGACTGCACGCCCGGGTCTTCGGCGCCTGTGTATTCCTTGCCGGTACTCTTCTTGTACCAGTCGTAGATGCGCCCCACGAACGGCGAAATCAAGAACACCCCGGCATCGGCGCAGGCCTGGGCCTGGGCGAAGGAGAACAGCAGGGTGAGGTTGGTCTGGATGCCTTCCTTTTCCAGCTTCTCGGCGGCGCGGATGCCTTCCCAAGTGGACGCCAGCTTGATCAGTACACGATCACGCCCGATGCCGGCCGCTTCGTACAGCTCGATCAGCTGGCGGGCCTTTTTCAGCAGCGCCGGCTCATCGAACGACAGCCGCGCGTCCACCTCGGTAGAGATACGCCCCGGGATCACCTTGAGAATGCCAGCGCCCACGGCCACCGCGAACTTGTCGCAGGCCAGATCGACATTACCCTTGGCGTCGCTTTTCACCTGCTTGAGCAGGTCGGCGTAACCAGGGATGGCGGCAGCCTTGAGCAGCAGCGACGGGTTGGTGGTGGCGTCCACCGGCTTGAGCCGGGTGATGGCGTCCAGGTCGCCGGTGTCGGCAACCACGGTGGTGAACTGCTTGAGTTGTTCCAGCTTGGAAGTCATGGGCGTGCTCTGTCCTGTGCAATGACTCGACATTACCCGAGCCCCGGCGGCCACTCAAGGCCCGCCAAAGGCCCCCGCAAACAACCCGCCCCCTGTAGGAGCGGGCTTGCCCGCGATGGGCTGCGCAGCAGCCCCACCTACACAGGGCCACCGCAAGATAAGCCTTCGATCCAAAACCCCACCCCAGGTTCCCTCAGCGCCCCTGCAGCAGCTCCGCCGCCTGGTCCAGCACCGCCAACGGGGTGTCGGTCTTGTGAATATCCGCCGACAGCAACTGGCGGAACCGCCGCGCGCCCGGGAAGCCTTGCCCCAGCCCGAGAATATGCCGGGTGACATGGTGCATCGCGCCGCCGCTTTCGATATGCGCGACGATATAAGGCCGCAGCCGCTCCATCGCCTCGGCACGGCTGACCACCGGCGCCGTGCTGCCGAACAGCTGTTGGTCCACTTCGGCCAGCAGGTAGGGGTTGTGGTACGCCTCGCGCCCCAGCATCACCCCGTCGAAGGTTTCAAGGTGGGTGCGGCATTCTTCCAACGTCTTGATACCGCCATTGAGCACCAGTTCAAGCTCCGGGAAGTCAGCTTTCAGCTGCGCCGCCACGTCATAGCGCAACGGCGGGATTTCGCGGTTTTCCTTGGGCGACAGCCCTTCGAGGATGGCGATGCGTGCATGCACGGTAAAGCTGCGGCAGCCCGCATCACGCACCTGGCCGACGAAGTCGCACAGCTCGGCATAGCTGTCGCGGCCATTGATGCCGATGCGGTGCTTGACCGTCACCGGGATGCTCACCGCGTCCTGCATGGCCTTGACGCAATCGGCCACCAGCGCCGGGTGGCCCATCAGGCAGGCGCCGATCATGTTGTTCTGCACCCGGTCGCTGGGGCAGCCGACGTTGAGGTTGACCTCGTCATACCCCGCCTGCTCGGCCAGCCGCGCACAGGCCGCCAGGTCCGCCGGCACGCTGCCGCCCAGTTGCAGGGCCAGCGGGTGCTCGGATGCGTCGTGACGCAGGAAGCGGTTGGCGTCGTTGTGCAGCAGGGCGCCGGTGGTGACCATTTCGGTGTAGAGCAGGGCGTTTTTTGATAGCAGGCGTAGGAAAAAGCGGCAGTGCCTATCAGTCCAGTCCATCATCGGCGCAACGCTGAACCGGCGGGACGGCTCATGGCGCGTCGTTTCTGGCTTTGAGCTTGGTTTTGCTGTGTTTTCGTTCAACGTGTTTCGTACCGATTTTCGGGGGTTTTGGGGCGTTTTTACCAAGCGCTTGGTACAATGTACCAATCGACCAACGACGTGTACCAATTTCCTATGGCAACGATCAGACCGCGCAAGAAAGCCGATGGCACCATCAGCTACACCGCTCAGATTCGCATCAACCGCGACAAGGTCACAGTCTACCAAGAGAGCCAGACGTTCGCCCGTAAACAGGCCGCTGTGGCCTGGGCAAAGCGACGGGAGACGGAGCTGGCAGAACCTGGTGCGATCGAGCGCGCCAGTCGTGTGGGGCACAAGGTCAAGGACATGATCGGCCGCTACCTGGTCGAGGCCGAGAAAGCCCGGCCGCTCGGGGAAACCAAGCGACGCACCTTGGAAGCCATCAAGCGAAGCCCGCTTGGGGAGAGAGTTGATTCCGATATCTCCCAGCAGGTGCTCGTGGACTATGCGCTTTGGCGTATGAGCGCCGAGGGGGGAGGGATCAAGCCCCAGACGGCCGGCAACGATATGGCGCATCTGGGGTCGGTGCTTTCGCTGGCCAGGGCGGCGTGGGGTTATGAGATCGATCCCCAGGCGATGGCGGACGCGCGGTTGGTCTTGAAACAGTTCGGATACAACCTCAAGAGCCGTGAGCGGGATCGGCGCCCGACGCTGGATGAGCTTGACCTGGTGATAGAGCACTTCTTCGAGATGCTGCAGCGCAGGCCGACAGTCATTCACATGCCCAAGGTCGTAGCCTTTGCCATCTACTCGACGCGGCGCATGGATGAAATCACCCGCATCCGATGGGAAGACTTGGATGAGCACCGACAAGCGGTGAAGGTCCGCGATATGAAAAACCCCGGCCAGAAGATCGGCAATGACGTCTGGTGCCATTTGCCAGACGAGGCCTGGCAGATCGTGCACAGCATGCCGCGAGAGTGCCCGGAGATCTTCCCTTACAACACTGATTCAATTGGTACGGCCTGGGCGAAGGCGTGCAAGATGAAGGGTATTGAAGATCTGCACTTTCATGACTTGCGCCATGAGGGAGTGAGCCGGCTGTTTGAAATGGACTGGGATATACCGAGGGTTTCGAGCGTGTCAGGTCACCGCGATTGGAACTCGCTGCGGCGCTATACCCACTTGCGTGGGCGGGGGGATCGTTACAAGGACTGGAGGTGGTTGGAGCAAGTTATCCGGGCGCCGGTAACTCTGGGCGCCCGGGTGAAGTAGTCAGCCGGCTTTAAGTCCTCTATTCAGCTGCGCACATTCTTTAAGCGCAGCTTCTCTTTGTTGGTCCAAGTACAGGGCCAAGTCGGCAATGTGGACACCCTTCGCGCTTTTCTGGCTGGCTTCCAATCGGGTGATGGGGAGTTTGATCTGGCCGGCCAGCACCTTGCGCTGGAACATATCCGGCGTCAGGTGGGTGAAGTAGTCAGTGCACACACGGTCAATCGAGATGATTGCCACGCCGTTGTACTGCGCCATCAGCATAAAGGCCGTGTTCATGCTTCTGCCTCGCCTTTGGGCATACGATCAAGCCGCTCGATCTCGGCCAGGATCAGAGCGCCGGCCTTGATGAGCATAAAGCGCTGGCTGGTTGGCTTCCAGTGTTCTTTCGCCCAAGGCCAGAGTCCTACTTCTTTTGAATTGAGGTAGTCAATGTGATCGTCTTGGCGGGCGCCCCTAGGGTCAGCCCAGAATGCGTAGGCGCTTGCAGCCTGGGCGAGTTGCCCCCAGGTGTATTGGTCGTCATGCCCAAGGGTGCGGCCCTCTTCGCGAACTTGACGGCGCCGTTCAGCCAGCAGGTCTCGGACTGCAGTGCTCCAGGTTGGGCTCTGTGCCTCAAGCAGCTCGCGGGTCTCCTTGATCTGGTCGTTGAGGCCCTGGTCACTCGCGCTGGTGTGTTGGACCCAGTCCTCCAGTAGAGAGCAGGATCTTGCGGCCAACAGGAGGAGCTGGAAGTTGAGGTCGGGCTTACAGCCCTCCGCTTCGTCGAGGCTGCGGCGAGGCGCGGCACCGGCGCAGGGGACGCCGGAGAGCAGGATGTTGCTGTCGGGCTTGCAGCCCTCGGCGTTTACCTGGCGGTGGCGCTCGATCTCGGTGATCAAGCCCAGCACCGTCGCGGGCGGTACTGCCATGCCGTAGTCATTCAGGGCCACGGCATCATATTGGTTGGCGGCAGCGGCGGTGGCGAGGGCTTTCAGTTTGATGAGGTCAATATTCATGCCGTAGGCCTCCGGCTGATGATGAAGCCAGCTGCCTGGCGGATCTTGGAGCACTGGTCGTGGTTGCCCTTCACGCGGGCCTTGTGGCAGACATCGCATATGAACGACATCGCAGGGCGCGTCATGGGTTGCATGCCTTGGCGCGTCCGTATGGTCGGGGTGTAGGTCTGTGCAGAAGTCACAGCGAATACCTCTCGTGGGCGCGGCGTGCATTTGGGCTCAGGGCCAGGTGCTCGTAGCCGGTGTGGTTGTTAACACTCGGTAACGTGCCTCTCGCGGCGTTAACAGGTGTTGGCCGGTGCAGTTTGATCAGGGCGGCGACGAGCGCGCATGCCAGGATCAAGCTGACCAGTTGCCAGGTGCGTGTTGGGCTAGGCATGCCAGCTCTCCATGTGGAGTTGGAGGTGCGCGTCAGTGGCGGCGTCGGTTTCGTCTGGCGTTTTGGTCACACGCGAGTTGGGGGCTTTCAGGCCCATACGCAGTGTTCTGGTCACGTACAGGTAGCGGCTTGCGTGCTTGAACAGGTCTTCGGCGGATACGGGGGTGAGGCTCTGCTCGCCATTCAGCACGGCATCAAGACGAGTGCGATACAGCCCGGCCTGGCCGAGCCAAGCGGCGGCGCTGTGCTCCGCGTCTGAAACGGGGCAGTCGTGGGCTTTTGGGCGCGGTCCCTGGTGGCTGCGGTCGCATTTCCTGCAGTGGTGCAAGCCGCCGTCGTAGCCCTCTGAGGTGTACCAATCGTGGCGGTTCGTGCTCATGCGGCCTCCTGCAGGTACAGATCGATCAGGTCCTTGGCGTTAGCGGCGATCAGGTCCTCTGCCTCGTCGGGGCAGACGCTGTTGCCGATCAGCCGGATCTGGTCGGTGTTCTTGATGGGGCGCCACTCCAGTTGGCCGGTTGCCTTGTTCTCGAACAGGCCGCGATCAAGGATGTAGTCGGGACTGAAGCCTTGGGCGAGCTTCAGCTCTGGGGCTTTGAGCATGCGCAGGGTGAAGTCGATCAGTGCGTGCTCGCCGAGTAGCACCAGGTCGACCTGCTCGGGGAAGTGTTCCGGCAGGTACTTGTGCAGGAAGTGAGCACACTTGCGGGCCTTCACCAGCAGCTCGGGCGGCAGGATCGCGGCGGGAACCTGGACAATTGTGACCAGCGCCATGCGTTCCTTGGTTGGCAGGGTGTGCATTGGTTCGCCCATGCCTTGCCACTGCCCGCCGGTGCCGTAGTACTTCACCAGGTACGCGCTGGCGAGGCGCTGGTTGGTGCCGCGCCCGAGAATCGTGCTCAATGGCACTTTGGCTGCTCGCCCGTCGCCCTTGTAGAAACCGCCGTTCGCCTGCTCAAAGTGGCATGCAGCGACCGCGTGGTGACCGCTGCCTGTGGTCAGTGCGTTGACGGGCTGACCCATACCGCTGCCGGTAGAACCCTTGCGCAGGGTGATCATCGACGCGGTTACCAGCGCTTGTTCACCTCGGTTCGCCCCGGTGATCGTCCGGGTTGACTCGGAAACGGGGTAGCCCGATCGGTCGCCATGATGCGTGAGGTGGGTCAGATGGGCTGCCGCCAGGGCGAAATGACCGCCCTTGATCTGGGCCACCTGAGTGCGTAGCGGCTCGCCTGCGCTGAACGTGCGCTGCGTGCTCGCGTTGGCGAACTCGGTGAGGCTTGCGGCGGCCAGCTGCTGCTCGTCCAGTTGCAGCACGAAGGGCTGCTCGGCCATGACGGTATGACGCCAGAACCCCTTGGCGACGCGCCGGCAGGTGTTGTCCACCAGCGGGCGCTTGCGGTCGAACAGGCTCTTGCCCAGGTCAGAGAAGTCGATGCACTCGGCGGCAGTGCGCCACGGCAGTTGCCCGGGCTTGGGCTTTTCATGCCGTTTCGGCTTGGTCCAGACGATTGGGCGGCTGTCCGTGCGGCCAATGAGGAACAGGCGCTTTCGGATGGTAGGGGCTCCGGCGTTCGATGCGCGGCGTTCTCGCCACTCGACATCGCAGCCCAAGCCGCGCACCAAGGCCTCCATCGGCACCCACTGGCCGATGCAGTCCATGATCTCGCCCATGTCTGGGTGATCGGCGGCCAGGCCGGTAGTGAGGCAGGAGATGAATGCCTTGAAGGTACGGCCCATTTCCGACTTGATCGGCTTGCCGTCGTCGTCAAGCGGCCCCCAGGCCTGGAACTCTTCGACATTCTCCATCAGCAGCAGGCGTGGGCGGGTCACGAAGACCCAGCGCACTACCACCCAAGGTAGCGATCGAACAGCCTTGCTGCGCGGGGCGCCGCCTTTGGCTTTGGAGAAATGACGACAGTCTGGCGAGGCCCACAGGATGCCCACGGGTTGGCCGCCGGTGGCCTGGAGCGGGTCGACCTCGTAGATGTCGCTGATGTAGTGACGGGTGTTGCGGTGGTTAGCGCGGTGTACAGCGATTGCGATGGGGTTGTGGTTGATGGCGATGTCAGGGTCGCGGTACACGCGGGCGCCGCCGCTGCTGGCCCCGCCTGCGCCGGCGAACAAGTCCACATACAGCTCGCGCGGGAAGGGCAGGGCGTGCTGTTGTGCGCCCTGGGTGTCGATCTGCAGGGCGGCGGTCATGCTGCCTCCCCGGCGGTTGCGGTTGTGGCGTGAGTGGAGCGCAACTGATGGTGCACGCGTACGGCAAGGGCGTGGAGGTCTTGGCGCTGCTGCAGCGCGCGGTTGCGCCATGGCTCGGTGCCCTGCGCGACCTTCCACGTTTTCTCGGCCAAGGCCAGTGTCTCGGCAGCGTTGATCATCAGGTCGTAGTCAGCCCTGGTCACCGGCATCGCGGTGTACGACATGATTCTGGCTTCCAGGTCGGCGATGTGAGCTTTCAACGCGGTGATGCTGGCTGTGCGGGCGTCCAACTGTTGGGCGCAATTTCGCTGGGCGTCTTCAAGGTCTGCGCGCAGTGATTCCTGTGCTCGTTTCGCTTCCTGCAGCTGCAGTTTCAGTGTTTGTTGGTGGGCCAGCTTGCCGTCAGCGAAGCCCACCTTGTAGGCGCGAATGCGCGCCTTCGCGAACAGGTACGGCAGGACAATGAGCGTAACCAGCCAGAGGATGCCGGCGGCGAGTGCGTACTGGTGCGGGTGCATGTGCTGTGCTCCTGGTTCTCGGTGCCAAGCCTGAAAGTGGTGGTGGCTTGGCGCCGAGGTGGTGCCCCTGATGGCCGGGGCCGCCTGGTTAAGCGGTCTGTTTGTGTTGCTGGTCGAGGTAGTCGGCCAGGTCGTGCAGGTAGATCACGTATTGAGCCCGGGTCGAGCTGTGCAGCTTCTTGAGCGTCAGGTTGATCTCGCCTTTCTGGATCAGCTCCCTGAACCGGCGGTCCGTCTTGATGTGCGGGAAGTAATGCTCACGCACAGCGGTCAGAGTTGGGCAGGGCGTCGTCCATTGGTTGCGTAGCTGGTCCAGCGTTTTGCTCATGGGTGCTCCCCGTGCCCCTCGCTAGGGGGCCTGAGCTGGGTGCGTACTGTCTCGACCAACTGGTCCTTGCAGTGCCCTTTGGTGAGGGCGCAGATGTCGCCCAGGCCATCCAGCACGATCACGCGGAAGGGGTGCTTGGCATCGTTGGTGGGGCTGATGTACGCCTCGTGCTCGGGATCGAGGATGGCGTTCACGGCTTCGAGCGCTTGCCTCATTGCCAATGCTTGTTCGGACTGTCTGCCCGATTCAGTCCGGCCGTTGGCCAGTTCTTCGAGGTGGTCTCGCAAAGCCATGTACTTCGAAGAGTCGCCACGTTGCAGGGTGAGTGAGCCGGTCAGGGGGCCGAAAGTCACCTTGATGTGGTGGGTGCGGGTGTCGTTCTCTACCTCGATCAGTGCATCACTGGTGGTCTCGGGGCGGCGCAGCGGGCAGGTGGCGGTGCCTCCATTCTCCAGCGCGTTCTGCAGCAACATGACCCGTTTCAGGGGGACGGTGTATTCGCTCACGCGGCACCCCCTGTGGGCACGGCGCGGACCAGGCCGGTGGGGGAGACGATCAGGCGCAGACCGGTACGACGCTGGAATGCGTCGACGACTGCGGGGCGGGTGCAGGTGGTAGGGTGCAAGTAGACCTTGCCCCCTTGGGGGTGCTGTGCGGTTGGCATGTCTGGACCTCAGTGGTGAGAGGGATAGCGGTCCAGACAATACTTAAACGAATTTTTCCGGTCAATACCTAAACGAGACGATCTCTATTCGTTTACGGGTCAGAAAATCTCAACCTTGGATACGACCACCCCGCAAATGGCTGCATCGTTGGGCAGCTCGATTATTGGGTCCGGCCACGAGGGGTTGAGCGGCTTCAAGAATTGGCGTTCGCCTTCTAGAACAAGCTGTTTGAAGGTTGCCTCTTTGCTGCTTGCCAGCTTTACGATGACCAAGGAGCCATTTTCATAGTCTTTTGCTGGGTCGACGAAAATGATGTCGCCATCCCTGAATGATCTGCGCTCGTGAGGGTTAAACATCGAGAGACCGCGAACACGAAGGGCAAACGTTGCACTGCTATGCGAGACCGCGCAGGGCAACCATGCCTCGGCATCTTCCAGTTCCAGCGGTTCTTGCATCTCGCACCAGGCTCCAGCCTGTACCCATGAAATCAGTGGTACGAAACCACGGACTTTTGGTCCTGGCTCCACATTGGCCAGCGGCCCAGCTGCTGGTGGAATGCTCCCTTCGCCCTTCCATAACCAGTCAGTAGTCACTCCGAGGACTTTTGCGATTCTCTCGACGTTCTCCTGCCGGGGGCTAACCGATGTGCCTGACAGAATTCTGTGAATGGTTGGCTGGGGTACGCCGGAGCGTCTGGCAAGTTCGCCGCCTGACATCCCAAGCTCATGCATGCGTTTTGCTACGCGATTTCCTATCACTGCTGATGGCTCTGATTAGTTTGCGTATCGCTAGTGTATTGCTCTGTCCTATTCGTTTGGGTAAGATCGGGTTATTCGCTAACGAATAGGTTGCATCATGTCCATACAAGAGATGCTTGGAGCGCTAATCGAAAGAGGTTTTTCACAGCGTGCGATTGCAGAACGGGTCGGCGTAACGCAGCCGACAATCTATCGCGCGACGAAGGGGGCGGCAGTCCGCTACGAGGTGGGCAAGGCTATCGAGGTTTTCTACGAGGAAGAAATCAGGGGCGCAAGGCAGCGCCAAAAGTAAGGATCACCAGGCCGGGGCTCTCACCACAAGAGCGACCCAGCCCGGTGTTGGACCCCCGCCATCCGGCTGCCTCTCACCACAAGAATGGCCGGATGACTAGAACCGCATGTAATGCCCGCACAGCACGCAAGGCACCACACAACGGTCGTGGTCGTAGGATAGGGCTTGCCTGATCCCATGGCTACACCGTTAACCGAGGATTAACGGTTATGAGTCGCATCGATACTCTGCCGGACTCTGGTCCGGCTCTCTCCCTCCGCCACGCGCTCTACCGCGCTGGACGCGAATACAAAGGCGGAATCACCACACTGGCCTTTGATATGGGCATGGACCTGGACGCCCTGCAGAAGAAACTGAAACACGATGAAGAGCGCCGCTGGCTCAACCCCGACGAGCTTGAAGAGGTGTTGCAGTTCACCTCTGACAAGCGCGTGCTTGATGCCCTGGGGCGTGCCGCTGGTGTTGTCTGGTACCGCCCACAGCCCGTTCCGGCGACCAATGAGCAGTTGAAGGCTGTCGGTCTGTTGCTTGAAGAGGCCGCCCAGTTCGTCAGCAGCATGCATGAAGGTGCTGCTGACAACGTATGGGAGCTGCACGAAGTCCAGAAGCTTGAGGCTTGTGGGATCGACGTTATCCGTCAGGTGCTCGCAATCATCGCGGGTGCTCGTCAAGCAATGGAGGACTGCGCCCATGGCTGATGATGTCGATTTCGCCAATGATCGCGCCGAATACTTCCTGCAGCTGTCGCTGCTGCGTGTCGCGCGCCTTCCTGTTGGGCCGAGCGCGCAGATCTGCGTGGACTGTGAAGACCCGATCCCCGAGGCTCGCCAGCAATCGGTCGCGGGTTGCGAAACCTGCGTGGACTGCCAAGGACTTCGGGAGCGTCGCAGATGAGCGGGCGCCCAACTCATACCACAGCTGATTGGGCGCGGCGTTACATCGAAACCTTCGGTCTGGCCCTGGTCCCCATTGAGCCTGGAGAGAAGGGGCCTAAGGGGCGCGGCTGGAACACGCCCGGCGGTTACATTACTGCTGCCGCTGATGCTGAGGCGTTTTGGACGAAGTGCCCGAGCCACAACCTCGGTGTTGTGCTCGGGCCTAGTCGTGTCTGCTCGCTGGACGTTGATGATGTCGAGCTGACCCGTCAGGTCTTGCTGCAGACGCTTGGGCTCGATGTTGAGGCGCTTGCCGACGCATATCCGACTTCGGTGGGTAACCCCGAGCGATTCCGGGTGATGTTCCGTGTTCCCGAAGGTGTGGAGCTGAGCCGGCACGCGCTGGTTTGGCCCAACAAGAACGACCCGGATGGCACCATCTACAAGGGGCTCATGGCGCAGGTCAAGGCAGCTGTGGACGAGGAAGATGCCGCCCGCGAAGCGTCTTTCCGCATGGCAGCAGAGCCCTTCAAAAAAGTGACCGTCTTCGAGCTGCGTGGCGGCCTGGTGCAGGATGTGCTGCCGCCGTCCATTCACCCTGGTACAGGGAAGCCCTACACCTGGCGCACTGCGCCAGCCGCCGGCGGGTTGCCGGAGCTGCCGCCCGAACTGCTGGCGATCTGGCAGGGCTGGGACGAGTTCAAGCCTAAAGGGGAGGCGGTGTGCCCGTGGCGGCCAAGGCCGGCTGCGTCAGTGGTTCGACCTATGCCGAAGCCATCGTCAACTGCCCGATCTGGTGACCGGCTCCCCGAGGTCATCCCTGAATTCAATCGTATCCATGACATCGCCACGATGATCGAGGCGCATGGCTACAAGCGCATCGACGGGAAGTGGCTGAGCCCGCACAGCAGCTCCGGCATGCCGGGGGTGACGATCACCGAGGGCAAGCTCTTTTCCCATCACACGTCTGACCCTTTGGCGAACGGGCACAAGAATGATGCCTTCGACGTGTTCTGCATTCTGATGCACGACGGCGATCAGAGGGCGGCTACCAGAGCTGCTGCCCAGATCCTCGGCATCGATGCCAAGTCTCGCCCGCCGGCGCCGCCACCACTCGGTGATCTTCCCCGCCCCCCATCGGTCTCCGAGCAGGCCGACCAAGGCGAAGCGGACGCTGATCTTGGCGAACCTGTCGCCGCTGATACCGGTTCGAACGAGCCCAGCCCGGCCGGCTCATCGGCCACTGGGGGGGCGGGGGGCGAGCAGCTTGATATCGTCGCCGCAATGCGCCGATTCGCCTTGGTTGAGGGAACCACCAGCGTTTGGGACATGGACAAAGGGAAGTCGATGAAGCGGCCAGGGTTCGAAGCCTTGGTAGGCAAGCCGCTGGCTAAGGAGTGGATGGGGCGGACTGACAAGAAGCTGATTGCGCCGGAGCAGGCGCAAGAGCTGGATCAAGCTCGACGCCTTTCGGCTAAGAAAGGCGGTGCGCTCAAGCTTGATCCAATCGAGCGGTATGTCTACATCGACGGTACAAAGGACGTTTGGGACCGAGAGAAGAAGCGGCGGATCGCTGAGGGAGCCGTGAAGATGGCCCTGGGCGAAGAGTACAAGTGGTGGCTGAATAGTCAGGATCGACGGGTGGTTGATGTCGACCACATCGTTTTTGACCCAACCATGACCAAAGATCCAAACATCTACATCAACACCTTCGAAGGGCTGCCCCTTGCGCCGGAGCGGGATGACGCTGCATGTGAAAACCTGCGCTGGTTGATCTCTTTCCTTTGTAACCACGACGAAGAGGCGCTGGGCTGGTTGACCAAATGGCTCGCATATCCGCTGCAGAACATGGGGGCCAAAATGGACACTGCCGTCTTGATGCACTCGATCATGGAGGGCTCGGGCAAGAGTCTTCTGTTTGCTGACGTATTTGGCCAGCTCTACGGTCAGTACGCGGCCACGGTGGGGCAGACGCAGTTGGAGGGTAGTTTCAACGCCTGGCAGAGCCGCAAGCTCTGGGCCGTGTTTGAAGAGGTTGTCAGCCGCGACCAGCGCTACAACCAGGTGGGCAAGATCAAGCACATGATCACCGGAAAGACCGTACGGATGGAGTCCAAGTTCATCAATGGCTGGGAGGAAGCGAACCACATGAACGCCGTCTTCCTCAGCAACGAGATCATGCCCTGGCCGATCAGTGATGATGACCGCCGACTGTTGGTGATGTGGCCGATGGAAACCTTGCCGGTGGCCAGGCAAAAAGCAATCAGTCGCGAGCTGGCCAATGGTGGCGTTGCTGCGTTGTATGGTTGGCTGCTCGGCGTAGAACTTGGCGACTTCGATCAGCGTACGCGGCCGCCCAAGACAGAGGCTCGCCAGCGACTGGTCGCGCTAAGCCGTACGGCATGGCAAACTTTCCTGCACCTGTGGCGAACCGAAGAGCTTGGCCGTGGTCTGTGGGCATGCTGCTTAGCAACAGATCTGTATGCGCTGTTCATTGAGTGGTGCTCCCGGAACAAAGAGCACTCCATGAGTCAGACGAAGTTTTCGCTGATGCTCAGCGCTACGGTTGAGAAGACGCGCTCAATCCCTTGGACCGAGCGCAATAACCGGCGGTTTGCGGCGTTCTTCTTCCCGTCTGATGGCGATGCTTCCCTGCCCCCATCATTCAATGCGGCCGAGCTGGGGCAGGCCGTTATCACCTGGCGCAGCAAGGCGAAACTTGCAGGGTGGAACGTGGATGGTTGGGACCACGTGAAGGGGCTGGCAGCATGAAACCAAGAGCCCCTGTGTTGGGTGTGTTGGGTTTGTGTTGGGTTCATTCCGGCAACCCAGCACACGTAGAACCCCCGTATTTCAAGGGCCCGAGTACCCCTGTGTTGGGTGTGTTGGGTTTGCGCGCGTGCGCGCGCGTACGCGAAGTTTTTCTCAAGCCAATCCGAAGCAAGAAAAAAACCTATGCGAGGACCCAAAAACCCAACAAACCCAACACACTCAACACACCTATCCTTAATGTATTGAATTTATTGAGTTTTATCTGTGTTGGGTTTGTGTTGGGTTGTGTGTTTTTGTGTTGGGTTGGGATTTACGGGGGATCCTGGTGATGAAAAAGGATGTTGATGACCTTATGCGCCACTGGGGCGAGCAGCGGGCGCGGTATGGGTTGGTGTCTGGCTTGGGTAGCCAGATGGGCAGCATCATGGAGTGGAAAGGGGCAGCGCCTCGCGGTGGTGCCGCAGGTTCGCGTATCCCGGTCAATGGTGTGGGTATGGATCGAGCTGCTGCCGAGGTTGAGGCGGCAGTTGCCGAGCTGGAGCGCCGTGACGAGCGGGGGGTGGTCTTGGCGCGCCTGGCGACCTTCCGCTACCTTCATGGCGCCACGATCCGCGAGCAGATGCGAGTGCTGGGCCTGGCTGAGGATGCCGAGCGCACCTACTGGAACTGGCTTGATGCGCTGCACTTGCAGGTGGTCAGGATCATGATTTCGCGTGCTGGGCCGCATCGGAGTAATACCGTTCGTCGGGTTGGAATGCGCCGAGCGTGCGCCGAGAATGCGCCGAAGTAGCACCAAGGCAGACTACCGAAAACGGCCTCTTTTCGGTTTTGCAGTTCACCGGTAAAAAGGTTCCACGATATCCAAAGTGCGCTTAGGCGCTTCCCCACAAGCACTGTGCTGTGCAAGCCGCTCCGACCTGTCGGCGCACCGAGAACCCTGCCACCCGGCGGGGTTTTCTATTTGCGGCGCCGTGCTTTGCCAATGAGGCTTACATGAACAGCGAGCAACAAGCGTTAGTCGAGATGCCAATCTGGATGGTGATAATCCTGTCCCTGGTCGGCGGTGTGTCAGGTGAGATGTGGCGGGCCGACAAGGCGGGGGTACGTGGTTGGGCGCTGGTCCGGCGCATCGTCCTGCGTTCTGGTGCCTGCATTGTGTGCGGCCTCTCCACCATCATGCTGTTGTATTCGATGGGGGCATCGCTGTGGTCGGCTGCCGCGTTCGGCTGTCTGACCGCCATGGCCGGTGCCGATGTTGCCATCAGCTTGTACGAGCGTTGGGCGGCCAAGCGGCTGGGTGTTTGCGAAGTGCCGCCGGCCAGCCATGAAGGGTAACGAGCGGCGGGGCAGTAGCGCATCACGCGGCTACGGTCATCGCTGGCGGTTGGCCCGTGAGGTGTTTCTTGCGGCCAGCCCGTTCTGCTCGATGTGTTCGACGGATCACCGCCCGGTGGCCGCCACGGTGGTCGACCACAAGGTCGCGCCCCGCCTGCAGGAAGCCAAGCAAGGTGGCGACCCTGACAAGATCAAGGCTGCGTGGAAGTTGTTCTGGGATAAGGACAACTGGCAGCCACTGTGCAAGCTGTGCCATGACTCGGTGAAGCAGAGGCTAGAGCGCAGCGGGCGGGTGGCTGGTTGCAGTCCATCGGGCGTGCCGCTCGACCCCAAGCACCACTGGAATCGGCGCTGACCCCGGCGCCCCGCCGCCCCGACCCGCCGGGGTAGGGGGGGTGAAAAACTTTTTCCTCGCCCTCTCATTGACCGCTTGCCCAACTCGGCGTGCAAAACCGGGAAAAATGAGGGAGGGGGGGTATCAGATCAGGAGGTTTCCATGGCCGGAAACGGTAACTCCGGGCGGCCTGGCCTGCCCGCATCGGTGCATCTGCTCAACGGCAATCGCAGCAAGCTTTCGCCCGCGCAGTTGATGAACGAAATCAAAGACCCGTCGGTACCGGTCGGCGTACCGCCCAAGCCAGATTTTCTTGAGGGCGCTGCGGCTGTCGAGTGGACGCGTATCACCGAGGCGCTGCTGGCGTTGGGCTGGTTGGCGAAGCTTGATCAGATGGCGCTCGCTACCTACTGCCAGGCCTACGCTGACTGGCTGCGCTTCCAAAGCTTGATCGCCAAGAAGAACAGCGAATCGGCAGACGGCCTGGGTGGCGAGGTTCAGACCTTCAAGACCGGCGCCCAGCAAACCCATGTGCTGCGACAGCTGGCCAACGACGCCGAGAAGCGTGCCAACGCGGCCGGCGCTCAGTTCGGGTTGTCACCCCTGGCGCGGCGGAACATGAGAGCCGCCGCGCCGGCTGGGCAAGGAGAGTTGTTCCCGAATGCAGAACGAGACGCTGCCGCAAAGTATTTCACCTGACTGCCGGGTAAAGGGCTTCGCTGCCCAGGTGCTGGCCGGCTCGATCATCGCCGGTCCAGATGTTCGCAACGCTGCCCGGCGGCACCTGCAGGACTTGGAGGGCGGTGCCGAGCGTGGGTTGGTCTGGAACGCTGATGCTGCGCTTCGTGCCATCGGTTTCTTCGAAGATGTGCTGCGCCTGAACGGCGGCGACTTCGAAGGTTTACCGTTCCGGCTGGCGCCGTGGCAGGCGTTCATCGTTGGGAGCCTGTTTGGTTGGTACACCGAGGATGGCTATCGGCGCTTCCGGCAGGCATACATCGAGACGGGCAAAGGCTCTGGCAAGTCGCCCTTGGTGGCCGGGATCGGCCTGTATGGGCTGGTGGCCGACGGCGAGCAGCGGGCCGAGGTCTACGCGGCCGCGACCAAGAAGGACCAAGCGCAGATCCTGTTCCGCGATGCGGTCGCCATGGTGAACATGGCGCCACACCTTGCGGCTCGCTTGGTCCAGTCGGGGCGCGATGAAAAGGTCTGGAACCTGTTCTACCCCGCGACCAACAGCTTTTTCCGCCCGATCAGTTCCGACGAGGGGCAGTCCGGCCCCCGGCCCCATGTGGCGCTGATCGATGAGCTGCATGAGCACAAGACCGCCAGCGCCGTGAACATGATGCGCGCCGGTACCAAGTTCCGGCGTCGGGCGCTGATCGTGATGATCACCAACAGTGGCTCGGACAAGGGCTCTGTATGTGGTCAGTATCACGACCTGGGCGTGCGCATCTGCGAGGGCAAGGAACACAACGATGCGTTCTTTGCCTTCATCTGCTCGCTGGACAAGGGCGACGACCCATTCAAGGAAGAAGCCTGCTGGCCCAAGGTCAACCCCTCGCTGGACTTCATTCTGGAAGGCCAGACCGATGGCATCCCGGGTCGCAAGTACCTGCGAGAACAGGTTGCCGAGGCCAAAGGGCTGCCGGCTAAAGAGGCGGTCGTTCGGCGCCTGAACTTCTGCGAATGGACCCAGGCGACATCGCCTTGGCTGTCGTGGGAAATCTGGAGCCAGGCGGCGGATGGCGTACCGATGCGGGTGCTGCGCAACAGACCGTGTGTCGGTGGCCTGGACCTGTCCAGTACCACGGACTTGACCGCCTTCGTTCTGATGTTCGCCCCAGTGCCTTACGACCCGCACTGGCGGTCGCTCTCGTACTTCTGGATACCCGACGATGACTTGTCGGGGCGTGAGAAGCGCGACCGCGTGCCTTACCTGCAATGGGTAAAGGAGCGCCACCTGGAAACCACGCCGGGGCGCGCGATCAGCAAGCTGCACGTGCTGAGGCGCCTGCAGACGATCTGCGATTACTTCGACGTGCGGCGGATCGCTTATGACCGCTGGCGGATCGAGGATCTGTTGCAACTGATGACCGACAACAGCATCACGCTCCCCGAGCTGCTGCCTTTCGGTCAGGGCTTCAAGGACATGGGGCCGGCTGTGGACGAGTTCGAGCGTCGGCTGTTGGGGCGCAAGACGATGGATCAAGGCGTCATCGACCTTGACCCTACCGAGTATGAAGTTGTGTCGGAGGTCACTACGCCCGTTGAGGCCGAGGTGGTGGAGACTTTGTTGCACGACAACAACCCGGTGATGACCTGGTGCGCCGGTAACGCGGTGATCGTGTTCGACCCGGCTAACAACCGCAAAGTGGATAAGTCAAAGGCCACTGGCCGCATCGACGGCATCGTCGCGGCCCTGATGGCAGTCGGCATCAGCGGTGACATATCCGAAGCGACGGGCAAGTCCGTCTACGACGAAGGGGTGGGAATATGAGGTTGGACATTCTGTCCTGGCTGACCGGCTTGCTGGGCTTCGTCCTGGTAGTGGTTGGTGTTTGGATGGTGTACCGGCCCGCTGCCTTCATGGTGGCGGGCATTGGGCTTCTGTGCTGGGCCTGGCTGGCAGACAAGGCATCAGCTCAGCAAACCGCACGGGGAGGGGGCTGACCATGTTCTTTTCCAGCTTGCGTGCCTCGGGCTCTGGCACGCTGACAAATGCAGAAAGCGGCTTCTGGCGCGGCCTGCTGGGGCGGGGGCGCAGTTCCGCAGGTGTGGCGGTTACGCCTGAGACGGCGCTAGCGCTGCCCATCCTGCAGAACTGCGTGACCCTGTTAGCCGAGACGGTGGCGCAACTGCCGCTGGAGCTGTACCAGCGCAAAGAGAATGGGCAGCGCGAGTCAGCGCTGAATCACCCCCTGTACGACGTGCTGCGCTTCCAGCCGAACCCTTTCCAGACGCCGTGCGAATACCTAGAGCGGCATCAGGGGGCGGCGGGCCTGCGCGGCAATGCATACAGCTTCATTGATCGGCGCGAGGACGGCAACGTGACCGCGTTGTGGTCGCTCAAGAATGAGCAGGTGCAGGTGCTCAAGGGCGCGGACCTGCTGCCGTACTACCAGATCGGTGCCGGCGAGCCGCTGCCGATGCGCATGGTTCACCATGTGCGTTGGTTCGGTACCAGCCCCTACGTGGGGCTCTCTCCCATCGAGCTGCACGCTGACGCGATTGGCCTGACCCAAGCGGTGCGCCAATACACCGGCAAGAGCTTTGCGAACGGTGTGGCGGTCTCTGGTGTCATCGAGCGGCCCCGCGAGGCCCCAGCCATCAAGGATCAGGGCATCATCGACAAGATCGTCGATCAGTGGGGCCAGAAGTTCGGCGGGATGGACAACGCCAAGAAGGTCGCGCTGCTGCAGGAGGGGATGACCTTCAAACCAGTCTCGATGACCAACGTGGACGCCGAGATCGTCGGCATCATGAAGGTGACCGGCTTGGATATCGCGCGGATGTACAAGATCCCGTTGCCCATGGTGAACGACCTGGAGAAGTCGAACTACAACACGTTGGAACAGCTGATGATCCAGTTTGTTGTATTCGCGCTGCTGCCTTGGGTGAAGCGCCACGAGCAGGCAATGATGCGCGATTTCCTGCTGCCAAAGGACCGGCGCAGTTACTTCATCGAGTTCAATCTGTCCGGCCTGCTGCGCGGCGACCAGAAAAGCCGCTACGAAGCCTACGCCATTGGTCGCCAATGGGGTTGGCTGAGCGTGAACGACATCCGGCGCCTGGAGAACATGCCGCCGGTGCAGGGTGGCGACATCTACCTGCAGCCCCTCAACATGGTCGACGCTGGCAAGCAGCCCGACCTGAGCAACCCCACGGTGCGTGCACAGCTTGAAATGCAGCACGCCGAGATCGGGAGGATCCTTGCCCAATGAGTAAGCACTATCTGCGGGCATCCAGCCTGCTGTTCAACCAGCCTTTGCTGGTGACTCCTGACATGCTCGACCTGGGCGTGCGGTGGGCCAACCAGGCGATGAGCCTGAACATCATCAACATCGGAGCCAGCTCGGCCCAGCTCTGGAAGGACGACGATCCTGTCGACCGTCTGGCGCTGGCCGACGAGCAGCGCCGCAGCGCGATTGCCCAAACGGGCGTAGAGGTGGTTCCCGTCAGCGGTGTGCTCGTCAGCCGTGGGAGCCACCTCAACATGTGCGAGACCATGACCAGCTACGAGAACTTGCGTGTGCAGCTGCAGCGCGCAGTCGCTGACCCCATGGTCGAACACATCGTGCTCGACATTGACAGCCCGGGTGGCGCTGCGGTTGGCGCCTTCGAGCTGGCCGAGGATATTCGCGCCATGACCCTGCAGAAGCCCATCACCGGGCTCGTCAACTTCATGGCCTACAGCGGTGGCTACCTGCTGGGCTCTGCCTGCAGCGAGCTGGTGGTCAGCCGCACCAGTGGGGTTGGCTCCATCGGTGTGATTGCCAGCCACATGGACCGCTCGAAGATGGAAGCGGAGATGGGCGTAAAGGTGACCACGGTATTCGCCGGGGCGCACAAGAACGACCTGTCGCCCCATGAGCCCATCACCGACCAGTCGCTGGCCTTCCTCAACAACCTGGTGCAGGAAAGCTACCAGATGTTCACGGCTGCAGTGGCTGAGTACCGCGATATGCCGGTGGCCAAGGTGATCGCTACCGAAGCCGGGCTGTATCGCGGGCAGAACGCGATCAGCGCCGGCCTGGCTGATCGCCTGCAGAACCCCCAGCACGCCGTTGATGAACTGTCGCGCGCTGTTGCGCAAAGCCGTGCAGCACGTCAGTCGAGCCGCATCAGCGTGCGCGCCACGGCGTTGGCGATGCAATCCCTGACCTGACCGCCCAGGCGGTACCCAAAGAATCCCAAGGCCCGCCACGTGCGGGCTTTTTAATGCCCAGGAGGCACCATGTCCCTTGTACTTCAAATGCGTAACGACCGCGCTGGCCTGGTCGCCCAGGTGCAGGCCCTGGCCCAGATTGAGGCTGGCGGCGGTAGCTTGTCTGCCGAGCAACTGCAGCAGTTCACCAGCCTGGAAACCCAGATCAATGACCTGACTGCGAAGATCAAGCGTGCTGAGTCGGCCGAGCAACTGGCTGCAGCCGGCGCGGTTCCGGTCAGCGAGTCGGCCCAAGGCGCCACCAGCCCGCCGGCAGGGTCCATTTCCGGGCCTTTCAGCGAGAAGGCCAAGCCCGGTACCGGTATGGCTCAGATGACCCGTCTGCTGGCGGCAGCCCAAGGTAATCAGCAAATGGCGGCGCAACTGGCCAAAGACGGCGGCTACCCGTCTGATGTTCACATGGCCCTGAGCGTCGTAACGCCGGGTGCTGGCGGTGTGCTCGTGCCGCAGAACTTCGCGACCGACATCATCGAGTCGCTGCGTCCGGTCTCCATCGTGCGCAAGATGGGCGTCACCAGTCTGCCGCTGAACAACGGCAACCTGACCATGCCCCGCATCACCGGTAACACCGTGGTGAGCTATATCGGCAGCGATACCGATATCCCGGTCACTGGCATGACTTTCGGTGATACCAAGCTGTCGGCCAAAACCGCTGCGGCTATCGTGCCGATCTCCAACGATCTGCTGGCCATGAGCGGCGTCAACCCGCGTGTGGACTCCATTGTGGCCAGCGACCTGACCGTCAGCATGGGGCTTTCGGAGGATCTGCACTTCATTCGTGCGGATGGCTCCGGCGTCTTGCCGAAGGGGCTGCGCCACTGGGCGCCTTCGTTCAACGTCCTGACGGCGCCGGCTGTCGCTGATCTCACCCTGGAAAAGATCGATCTGTTCCTGGGCGGGATGATGCTGCGCCTTGAAGCGGCGAACGTGCAGATGAAGTCCTGCGGCTGGCTGATGGCGCCGCGCGTGCTGCGCTGGCTGCAATCGTTGCGTGACGGCAATGGCAACAAGGCCTACCCAGAAATTGACCTTGGGATGCTCAAGGGCTACCCGGTCGGGCTCAGTACCCAGATCCCGGTCAACCTCGGCGCCGACGGCGATGAGTCCGAGATTTACTTCGTCAACTTCGCTGACTGCATGATCGGTGAAGACATGGACCTGACTATCGGTTTCAGCAGCGAAGCGTCGTACAAGGACGCCGAGGGCAACATGGTCAGCGCCTTCCAGCGCAACCAGACTCTGGTGCGCGTCATCGCCAAGCACGATTTCGGGCCGCGCCACGTTGAGAGCATCGTGGTGGCGGTGGCTGTGAAGTGGGGCAAAGGCATGTAAACCCAGGCCCCGCGCACGTGGGGCCGCAACTGGAAGGTGAAGAGATCCATGAGCAATGTAATCGTGAAGTTCACCGGCGCGTGGCGGGGCTATAGCGCCGGGGAAGTCGCCGGTTTTCCCGCTGATGTGGCCCAGTCGCTGATTGATGGTGAGCGCGCTGAGCTGCATGACCAGAAGAAGGTGGCCAAGTCAGCTGCGGCAAAACCCAAACAGGCTGCTAAAGGCGGCACCCAGCCCGGCCCGGCTAAAAACCCTGACGCCACCGACAACCCCGATGACGAAAAGCCGGATGAGTCTGGCAGCGCTGACGACGATAAGCCGGATGAATCCGAAAGCCCTGATGACGATCAGAAGCCGTAACCATGGCGCGCCGCATCGCCTACACGGGGGCGCCCGTGCTGACGTTGGAACAGGTGGCGTTTCAGTGCCACGCTGAACCGGAGGATCTGCAGCCCGAGCTGATCGACCTGATCATCATCCCAGGCGTGACTGCTCAGGGAGAGTCGAAGACGGGGGCCGCGATCCGTGAAGCCGTCTACGAAGAGGATTGGCCGGCGCATTACCCATCGGGCCATGCGCTGGACGTTGGCCAGGTGGTCGCCGTCGAGTCCGTGTTGGTGCTGGGGGAACAGGGTTCGCAGGCCGAGTACGGTGGTCGGGCAGAGGTGGTCCAGGGCGGCAAGGAAAGCTATTTGCGGTTCCCTGATGGTCGCCCGGAAGGCCCGCTGCGGATCCGCTACCGCGCTGGTGTCGATCTGCAGGCGCACCCCGGGGTGCTGAGCTGGATGCTAATGGCCGCTGAAACGGCATTCAGTCATCGCGGACTGCTGGTTGTAGGCCAGACCCTGACCGAGTTGCCGTCCAGCTTCGTCGACCACCTGCTGGCGGATATCACCGTCCCCCCGAGGTTCTAGCCATGGCCTCGGGAGGAATGAGGGGCATTCGTGAGCCCGCATCGGGCGAACTGACCCATCGCATGGAAGTGAGGGTACGCGTTGATCGGCCCGATGGTGTGGCGCTTAAGCCCGAGTACACGGCGGTATGCAAGCGTTGGGTGAAGGTCGAGCCGCTAGGTACTGCTGCTTACACTAGCGCCCAGCAGACGGAAAGCAAGGCTACCCACCGCCTGTACTGCCGCCACATCGAAGGCCTGAGTGACGCGCATGAGTTTGTGGCGCGAGGTCGGGTGTACCGCGTGCGCCGGCCAACAGAGCTGGGCGGGCGTACCGTCTGGTCGGTGGTCGAGGTCGAGGAACTGGGGCCGGACGTTCCGGCGCCGAGCACAGGAGGCGGCAGCGATGGCCAACTCGGTTTCGGTTGACGGGTATCTGCACTTTGAAGGCTTTGATGCCTTCGACCGCGAAATCTTCAACAAGCGCAAGGTGCGCGCCGGCATGCGCAAGGTGGGCGTGCTGATCACTGGCCGTGCGCAGATGAACCTGGCCCTGGGCGGTGGTGAGGATGGTTACCCAGTCAACCGCAGTGGCGCCACTACGGACTCGATCGGCTTCAAGTTGTCGCGATCCGGTTTTCTGGTGCGTATTGCGCCCACCAAGACCTCAAGCATGCGGGCGTTTTATCCGGCCTACCTGCACTACGGCGTGCGCTTGAAAAACGGGGGCGGGTGGCGAGTCAAGCCGCGCGACAACTACATGACTGACGCGCTGACGGATTCCCGGGCGCAGGTGCAGCAGATCCTGTCTGCAGCCTTTGCCAGCGCGTTTCTGGACAACTGAGGGCCTATGCGAATCACACCCATCATTGAGCACCTGAAAGCCGAGTGCCCGCAGTTCGTTGGCAGGATTGCCGGCGGCCTGGACTGGGATCCGGTGCACGGTTGCCAGCAGGTCGATTGCCCGGCGGCCTTTGTGCTGCCGGTGGGCGACACGGCTGACGAGCCATTGGCTCATAACGCCGCCGCCCAGGTGGTGCGCGACTCTTTCGACGTGTGCGTGGTGCTGGACAACCGCGACGAGCGCGGCCAGTCGGCGGCCGACCTGGTGCACGACGTTCGCACCACGCTGTTCCGGGCGCTGGCGGGCTTTCAGCTCGATGACGCCGAACCGATCTGCTACGACCGTGGCGCCTTGATTCTGATGAATCGGGCCAAGGTGGTCTACGGCTTCCGCTTCTATGCGGAAACGCAGCTGGGCGGCTTCGGCGGGGATGCATCGGACAACCCGCAGACCTGGCCAGAGCTGGCTCAGAGCCGCCTGCCTCCGCTGGAAGGCATCCGCACCAACGTCGATTTCATCGACCCCATGGTCGACAAGAACCTGACCCCGACCGGCCCTGACGGGCGAATCGAGGTCACGCTACGCGAGGATATCCCGCAATGAAAACCATCAAGGTCAAGCCGGCCCCGGGGCGCGCCTGCCCGATGCCGGAGAAGGGCGGCGCTCTGCTGCCCGTTGCAGGCGATGACGTACCGCATAACGCCTACTGGCAGCGCCGCCTGGATGCCGAAGACGTCGTGCGGGTTGAGCCCAAGAAGGCCACCAAGGAGGTCAAGGTATGACCGTCTCGTATAACGGCATTCCCAGCGACCTGCGGGTGCCGCTGTTCTATGCCGAGGTTGATAACAGCATGGCCGGCAGCGGCGCTTCCGGCACGTTGCGCCGGCTGATCGTCGGCCAGGTCAACGACGACGCCGACAGCGAGGAAATCGGCACCCTGGTGCTGGTGTCGCGCCAGTCCGAGGCGGTGGCCATCGCGGGTGCCGGCTCGATGCTGGCCGCTATGTTCGCGGCCCATCGCGGCATCGACGTGGCCGGGGAGGTCTGGTGCCTGCCGGTGAAAGTCACCGAGGGCGCCGCCGCCAAGGCAACCGTTACCGTAACGGGCGCTGCGTCGGCCACCGGCCTGGTGAATCTGTACATTGGCGGTACCCGTGTGCGCACCACGGCCACCCCCACCATGAATGCGGCGGCCGTGGCCAGCGCCGTGGCGGAAAGCGTCAACGCGGCAGTTGACCTGCCGGTGAAGGCCACCGCCGCCGCCGGCGTGGTCACCCTGGAAGCCAAGTTCAAGGGCGAGCTGGCCAACGATCTGCGCATCGAGCTGAACCGCCGGGGCCGGGCCAACGGCGAGGAAAGCCCGGCCGGCCTGGTGCTGGTGGCCACCGCCATGACCGGCGGCGTCGGCACCCCCGACATGGCGCCACTGCTGGCCGCCCTGGGCGACGAACCGTTCGAGTTCTGCGCGCAGCCGTGGACCGACAGCGACACGCTGGACGCCTGGAAAGACACCATGGACGACAGCGCCGGCCGCTGGTCGTGGTCGAAGCAGCTGTGGGGGCACGTCTACAGCGCCAAGCGCGGTACCGTGGGCCAGCTGGTTGCGCTGGGCAGCCAGCGCAATGACCCGCACATGACCGTCCTGGGTTTCGAAACCAGCGTGCCACAGCCTGTTTGGCAGGTCGTGGCCGAAGCGGCGGCGCGCACGGCGGTGTTCATCAACGCCGACCCGGCCCGGCCGACGCAGACCGGCGTGCTGCCGGGGCTCGACCCGGCCAAGGCAAGCGACCGTTTCATGCTGACCGAGCAGCAATCGCTGCTGAGCCACGGCATCGGCACGTTGTACTACGAAGGCGGTTACATGCGCCTGCAGCGCGCGGTGACCACGTACCAGAAAAACGCCTACGGGCAGAACGATGATTCGTTCCTGGACAGCGAGCCGCTGCACCAAAGCGCCTACGTGCTGCGCTACTTGCAGGGGATCATCACCAGCAAGTACGGCCGCCACAAGCTCGCCAACGACGGCACCGCCTTCGGCCCCGGCCAGGCGATCGTCACCCCGCGCGCGATCCGTGGCGAGCTGTTGGCGGGCTATCGCTATCTGGAAACCTTGGGGCTGGTCGAGAACTTCGAAGCGTTCAACGCCAACCTGATCGTTGAGCGCGACGCGACCAACCCGAACCGCCTGAACGTGCTGTACCCGCCGGACCTGGTGAACCAGTTGCGCGTGTTCGCGCTGCTCTACCAGTTCCGCCTGCAGTACGCCGCAGACGCCGCCTAAGCCGCGTCAACGTCCACCCCAGCCCGCCCTGTGCGGGCTTTTTTGTGAGGGCCTGTTATGGGTCAGAAAGTCGCGGGTACCTGCTACATCAAAGTTGACGGTACTCAATTGGTCATCACCGGCGGTGTCGAGGTGCCGGTTTCCAAGGTCAAGCGCGAGACCGTCACGGCGGGATACTTCAAAGAGGAAGACCGCATTCCTTTCACCAAAGTTGATGCGGTGAAAGCGCCCGGCACTGACTGGGACAAGATCACCAACGGCACCAACATGACCATTACCTCTGAATTCAAGGACGGCAGCAGCTACGTGCTGTCCGGCGCCTATGCGGTGGATGACGTCAACGTCACCGCCGACGACGGCAAGGTTCCGCTCAACTTCGAAGGCGTATCAGGAGACTGGCAGTAATGACCACCACTATCGAACTCAGCACCCCTATTCAGGCCCATGGCGAGCAGTTGACCGAACTGGCCCTGCGCCGCCCGACCACCCGCGAATGCCGCCAGATCGGCCAGTTGCCGTACCGCATCGAGAAAGACGAGTCGGTCGGCCTCAACCTCGACGTAGCGGCCAAATACATCGTGGTCTGCGCCGGCATTCCCGGCAGTTCGGTCGACCAGCTGGACGTCACCGACCTGAATGCGGCGGCCTGGGCGCTGGCCGGTTTTTTCATGGCGTCCCCCCAGAGGAAGGAAGCGACGGAGGAAGCCTCGCCGGCCTGACGCAACTGGTCTACGACCTTGCTTGGTACTGGAAACTCAGTCCCGAGCACGTCAAGGACTGGGCGCTGGATGACCTGTTAGAGGGCTACGCCAACGCGAGCCGAATTCAAGCCATAGCGGGGGCAGGGGATGGCGGATAAATTCCAGCTCAAGGCGCTGATCACCGGCGTTGACAAGCTGTCGCCGGTGCTGACCGGTGTGCGCAAGAACGTGGCCACGCTGCGCAAGCAGATCAACGCCTCGGGCCTCGGCAAGATCACATTCGCCGATGCCGTCCAGGGCGGGGCCATCGCGGCCCCGTTCGTGATGGGCGTCAAAGCGGCGATGAACTACGAAAGCGCCATGGCGGACGTGAAGAAGGTCGTCAACTTCGACACGCCCGAGCAGTTCAAGGCCATGAGCGACGACGTGCTCGACCTGTCCGAGCGCCTGCCGATGGCGGCCGACGGCATCGCTGCCATCGTCGCCGCCGGCGGCCAGTCGGGCATTGCTCGGGAAGAGCTGGGCCGCTTCGCCGAAGACGCGGTGAAAATGGGCGTCGCCTTCGATCAGACCGCCGAGCAGTCGGGCGAAATGATGGCGAAGTGGCGCACGGCCTTTCACCTCAATCAAGACGAGGTGGTCACCCTCGCCGACAAGATCAACTACCTGGGTAACACCGGTGCGGCCAGTACGGCGCAGATTTCGGCCATCGTGACCGCCATCGGTCCGCTGGGCGAGGTGGCCGGGGTCAACGCCGGGCAGTTGGCGGCGATGGGCTCGGCCCTGGCCGGGGTGGGCATCGCCCAGGACGTGGCCGCCACCGGCATCAAGAACTTCATGTTGACCCTGACCGCCGGCACGGCGGCCACCAAGTCGCAGAAGGAGGCCTACAAGGCGCTGCGCCTGGACGTGAACGAAATCGCCAAGGGCATGCAGACCGACAGCGAAGGCACCATGAACAAGGTGCTGCAGACGTTGGCCAAGGTCGACAAGGAAAAGCAGGCAGCGGTACTTACCAACCTGTTCGGTAAGGAGTCGGTGGGGGCCATTGCACCGCTGCTGACCAACCTCGACACCCTGCAGAAGAACTTCAAGAGCGTCGGCAAGGAAGGTGGCTTCGCCGGGTCGATGAATGCGGAATACACGGCGCGGGCGGCGACCACGGCCAACGCCGTGCAACTGTTGATGAACCGGGTTACCCGCCTGGGCATTTCGGTCGGTTCGATCCTGCTGCCGCCGTTCAACGACTTTCTGGCGTTTGTCGGGCCTTTGGTCAGCCAGGTGTCCGAACTGGCCGCCGCCCACCCGGGCCTGGTGAAAGGCATCCTCGGTGCAGCGGTGGGCTTCACCGTGCTGCGTTTGGCGGCTTTCGGCGCCACGGCGGCGCTGACCATCATGAACACCGTGGCCAGCATGAGCCCCATTGGCCTGATCGTGCGCGGCATCGCCCTGGCGGCGGGCTTCGTGATCGCCAATTGGTCGACCATCGGGCCGTACTTCCAGCGGGCGTGGGAGGCGATCCGGGGGCCGCTGATGGGGCTGTGGCAGGTGATGAAAATGGTATTCAGCTGGACGCCGCTCGGCTTCGTGATCGCCAACTGGGGGCCGCTGTCGGACTTCTTCGCGGCCACCTGGGAGCTTATCAAGGCGCTTGCGGTGCCGTTCATGGGCTTTCTGCAGACGGTCTTCGAGTGGACCCCGATCGGCCAGGTGGTCAAGCACTGGGAGCCGCTGGTGGCCTTCTTCAAGGGGCTGTGGGATCGCTTGAGGCCGATCATCGAACCGATGATGAAGTTTTTCAACATCGACGCGGATGGCTCGGGGGTGATCAACGCCGCCACCGACAAGGTGAAGGGCTGGACCGCCGAGCAGCAGGCGCGCAACGGTGTGACCGACGATGCCGGCGCCCTGGTGCGGCCGCTGCGCACCACGCCGGAGATGTACCCCGGCATGGCCAGCTCGGCCAACCTGCTACGCGCCCCAGGCGGCCCAGCACCGGGCTCGCTGATCCAGCAGACAGCGCAAGGCCAGCGGCAGGGGCTGGAAGGCTCTATCGCGGTGCGCTTCGAGAACGCCCCGCCAGGTATGCGGGTCGAGGAAGCCAAGACCAACCAGCCCGGCGTGTCTGTATCGCAGAACGTGGGCTATCGCTCACTGGGCAGGGGGTAATCCATGGCTGAACAAACTTGGCGTGACCAGCTGCTGCCCGCGTCGTTTCGCGGGGTCGGCTTCTTTGTCGACAACGAGTCAACGCCTGCTGGCCGCCGGGTGCAGGTGCACGAGTACCCGCAGCGCGACAAGCCCCTGGTGGAGGATATGGGGGCCAAGACGCGAAGCCCGAAAATGACCGGGTACGTCATCGGCGATGACTGCTTTGTTCAGCGCGACAACCTGCTGCACGCGCTGAACCAGCCGGGCGCGGGGGAGCTGGTGCATCCCTGGTATGGGCGCATGAACGTCACCGCCGGCGACGGCTGCGACGTGTCGCACGACCGCAAGGAAGGCGGCATGGTGCGCTTTCAGCTGGAGTTCATCGAAGACGGCGAGAAGGGCTATCCCGTTGGGGTGCCCAACACTGCCGCGCAGCTTGAGGATGAATCGGAAAGCTGGCTGGACTCGGCCCTGGCCCGCTACAAGGCGGCTATGGCTCTGGTCAACCGGGTGCGGATAGCCGCGGTGCAGCTGCAGAACGGCATCGCTGGGGTGCAGATGGCGATTCAGGGGGAGTTCAACCAGATCGCCAGTGCGATCACTTCGGTGCAGGCGCTGGCCGACATGGTGGCCAACTTCCCCGACAACCTGGCCACCATGGTGGGCGCGCAGTTTTCCGGCTTCACCGACGGTTCGCGCTGGGGGAGCGAGGACGACGACACGGGTTTCGCGGTCCTGGCCGGCCTGGCCAGCAGTGCGACCCAGGCGGCGGCCGGGCTGACGGCGGCGGCTGCACCTGCCGGCGGCCAGGCGTCGGTGGCGGCGGCTACGGCCACCCGTGACTTGGTGCGTGACGCGCTGCTGGTCAAGGCGGTGCAGGTGGCCGCACAGATGCCAGTGGTGCAGGCGCCGGTCGCGCTGCCCGGGGTGCCTTCCCTGGAGCAGCAGGTGGGCACGCCGATCAGTCGCCCGGAGGTGCCCGCCACGGACGACGTTCTGGCGCTGCGTGACGCGCTCAGCGAAGCGATTTGGCAGGCAGGGCTATCAGCCCCGCCGGATCACTTCGCCGTGCTGCAGCGCACCCACAAGCGCCTGCGCGCCCACTTGACCAAAGTGGCCATGGCCGGTGTGCGCCTGGTCGACGTAACCCCGAAAGAAAGCCTGCCGGCCGTGGTGCTGGCTTACCGACTGTACGGCGACGCCACGCGCGCCGAGGAAATCGTTACGCGTAACAAGGTGGTGCACCCGGGTTTCTTGCCGGTGGATGCCTTGCGCGTCGCCCAGGAGTAACCCATGGACCCACTGAACGCTGTCACGCTGCGCGTGAACGGCATGGAGTATGGCGGCTGGAAGAAAGTGCGCATCGGCGCCGGCATCGAGCGGCAGGCGCGGGATTTCAGCCTTGACGTGACCTGGCAGTGGCCCGGCCAGGCCCAAGAAATCCCGATCCGTCAAGGCGACCGCTGCGAGGTGCTGATCGGCGAAGACCTGGTGCTGACCGGCTGGATCTTCGCCACGCCGGTGCGCTACGACGCCCGGCAGGTCACGCGCTCGATCAGCGGCCGATCGCTGACCGCTGATCTGGTGGACTGCTCTGCAGTGAACAAGCCGGGGCAGTGGAAGGGCCAGAGCGTGCAGCAGATCGTCACCGCGCTGGCCGGCGACTACAACATCGCCGTGCGCAGCCAGGTGGCGGAAACCAGCAAGGTGGCCGACCACACGATCGAGCCCGGCGAAACCGTGTTCGAGTCGATCGACCGCCTGCTGACTCTTTCGCGACTGCTGTCCACCGACGACACCCGGGGCCGCCTGGTGATCATCAAGCCGGGCAGCGCCGGCCGCGCCGTCGACAGCCTGGTGCTGGGCGAAAACCTGCTGAGCGGAGAGGCTGATTTCGATTTCTCCGGGGTGTTCTCCGAGTATCGCGTCACCGGCCAGCGCTCGGGCACCGACAGCAGCCACGGCGCGAAGGCCAGCGAAATCAAGGCCACGGCTGCCGACCCGCGTGCTGCCCGCAAGAGGGTGCTGTTGATTCATGAGAGCGGCCAGATGACCCAGGAGCTGGCCAGCGCGCGGGCCAACTGGGAGCGCGGCAACCGCATGGGCAAAGCCCTGATGCTGAAATACAAGCTGCAGGGTTGGCGGCAGTCCAACGGCGCCCTGTGGCTGCCGAACATGCTGGTGCGCATCGTTGACCCGGTGATCGGCATCGACCGCGACATGCTGATCAGCGAAATCGAGTACAGCCTCGACGCCGGCACCCTCTGCAACATCACCGTAGGCCCGCCCGATGCCTTCGACCCCGAGCCGAAAGACCCGCACAAGTCGCGCAAGCTCAAGAAGGGCGGCAAGGCCGACAACTTCGAATACCTGATCCCCGCCGACTGGAAGCCAGGCACATGAACGCATTCAGACAGATCGCCAACTTGATCAGCCGGGGCGTTGTCTCCCTGGTCAACCCGGGCAGCCAGATGCAGGGCCTGCAGATGCGCCTGCATGCCGACGAAGTGAAGGACAACATGGAGCACATCGAGCCCTACGGCTTCACCGCCCACCCGCACCCCGGCGCCGAGGGCATCGCGCTGTTCTTCGCCGGCGACCGATCCCACGGGGTGGTCATCAACGTGGCCGACCGCCAGTTTCGCGTGGCAGGCCTCAAGGCCGGCGAGGTGGCGATTTACACCGACGAGAAAGACACGCTGATTTTCAAGCGCGGCAACGTCGTGGAGCTGACCACCAAGACGTTTCGCGTCAATGCCGAAACGGCGGTCGAGGTGAACACCCCGACGTTCACGGTCAATGCGTCATCCAGTGTCCAGATCAATACGCCGGAAACCGCTACCACCGGCCGCATCGTCTCGACCGGCGACCAGATCGCCGCCGGCGTGAGCCAGGTCAACCACCCGCATCAAGGCGTGACCAAGGGCCTTGAACAGAGCGGCCCGCCAGTGGTGGGCGCATGACGCTGCTCGATGACGAGTCGGAAAGCGCTTGGCGGCGCGCGGCGGTGATCAGCCTGCTGACCTGGCGCCGTGCTGACGCCGATGACGCGCTCGATGACACCGAGCGTTACGGCTGGTGGGGAGACAGCTTCCCGAGCGTGGCGAATGACCGTATCGGCTCGCGGCTGTGGCAGCTGCGCCGGCGCGCCTTGACCGACGCCACAGTGCGCGACGCCGAGGTGTTTGCCCGCGAGTCGCTGGCCTGGATGCTCGATGACGGGAGGGCGCTCAGCGTGTCCGTTACGGTAACGCGCGGTACCGACCGGCTGAACTTGGCGGTGCTGATCGGCCTGCGTGACGGCACGCAGGTGGACTTTCAACTAGACAATCTGTGGCAGGTGATCCATGCCGTTTAGCATTCCAGCCCTGCCCGAACTGATCAGCCGCGAGCAGTCGGCGCTGGCGGGCTCCAGTGCCCTGCAGCGCAGCGACGCCGAGGTGCTGGCCCGGGTGTTCGCGGCGGCCTCCTACGGCCGCTATGGCCAGCAGGCCTATATCGCCGACCAGATCCTGCCGGACACCGCCGACGAAGACACGCTGCGCCGCATGGCGCGGGCCAGGCTCAAGCGTGATCGCTTGCCGGCCGTGGCGGCGAATGGCCCGGTGCTGTTCACTGGCGCGGCTAACGCACCGATCGACGCCGGCGTGCTGCTGCAGCGCGACGACGGCGTGCAGTTCAAGGTCGTCACCGGCGGCCCTGTCGGCGCCCTGGAAGTGGTGGCGGTGGACGCTGGCCAGCTGGGCAACACCGAGCCCGGTACCGTGCTGCGCCTGGTGTCGCCGGTGCTGAGCGTCAACGAGACGGCCACCGTGGCCGCCCCGGGGATCGCCGGCGGCACCGAGCAAGAAACCCTTGAGGCGCTGCGCGCGCGGGTAATTCGCTCATACCGGGTGATTCCGCACGGCGGTAGCCAGAGCGACTATGAAACCTGGGCGCTGGAAGTGCCGGGGGTGACCCGGGCCTGGATCGTGCGGCACTGGATGGGGGCGGGCACGGTGGGGGTGTTTTTCGTGCGTGACAACGACGTGGACCCGATCCCCACCCCCGAGGCCTGCGCGGTGGTGCAGGCCTACATCGAGCAGGAGCGCCCGGTTACAGCTGAGCTGTACGTGCTGGCCCCCGTGGAAAAGCCGGTGCAGTACCAGATCAAGGTCACCCCAGACAGTGCGGCCGTGCGCCGCGCGGTAGAAGCCGAGCTGGTCGACCTGCACCAGCGCGAATCGGACCTGGGCGCCGGATTGTTGAGGACGCACATCGGTGAGGCCATCAGCGGCGCCACCGGGGAGCGTGACCACACCCTGGTGTATCCCGCCGGCAACGTCGAGGCGGCCAAGAATGAGCTACTGACCTATGGGGGTTTGACGTGGTTGTGACCCGCACAGCGACCGACTACTACGCCCAGTTGCGCAGCCTGCTGCCGCCTGGGCCGGCCTGGGATATCGAGTTCAACCCCGAGGTTGACCAGCTGCTGAAGGCGGCCGCCGACCTGCTGGCCGCCGAGGACAAGCGCGCCCTGGACCTGCTCGCTGAGTCGGACCCCGACACGGTGCGCGAGCTGGTACCGGACTGGGAGCGGGTCATGCAGCTGCCGGACCCCTGCCTGGGGGACTCGCCACTGTTCGAAGACCGACGCCTGGCCGTGCGCCGGCGACTGGTCGAGGTCGGCGGGCAGACCCCGGCTTACTTCGTGGAGCTGGCCGTGGCCCAGGGCTACCCGAATGCCAAGGTGATCGAGCACCGGGCGCCGCGCTTCGGCCGGTCGCGCTTCGGCTCGGCCCGCTTCGGCACCTGGGCGGCGCAGTTCATGTGGACGCTGGACACCGGGCCGCGCCGGCGGATCGGGCGCCGCTTCGGCGCCGCGTACTTCGGCGAGACGTTCGGCGGCAACCCTAACGGGGCGCTCGAATGTGTATTGAGGCGCAGCGCTCCGGCGCACGCCCTGGAATTTATCAAGTACGGGGAATAACCGATGGATTACCCAAAGAGCACGCCCGGCATCGGCCTGGTGGACGGCCGGTTCGTGGACGAGAACACGACCACGGGCCAGCCTGGGTCGCTGATCCCGGCCGCATGGGCCAACAGCCTGATGGCGGAACTGCTGGGCCTGATCACGGCGGCCGGCATGGCGCCTGATGAGGCCGACACCACCCAGCTGGTGAAAGCTGTTCGCCTGCTCCAGCTGGGCGCTGTAGGCGGCTATGCGCTGGATACCGGCGCGCCAAACGTCTACGTCGCGACGTACACGCCGGCTGTCACGGCGCTGAAAGACGGCATGGTTCTGCGCTTCAAGCCCAAGGCCAGCAATACCGGGGCGTCTACGTTCGCGCCGAACGGGCTTGCGCCGAAGCCGATCCTGACCTTGAAGGGCGCGCCCGTTGGGGCGGGTGACATTGCCGTGGGGGCCGTGGTCTGGCTGCAGTACGACAGCAGTCTCGACAGCTGGATCAGCATTCTGTCGATGGCGCAGACCGCTGCAAGTGAGGCAGCGGCGGGCGTGGTGGAGCTTGCGACACAGGACGAAACGAGGGACTTGGCGGATGGCCTGCGAGCGGTAACGCCACTTTCGTTGAAAAAGCTGGTGATCAATACCGCGCCAGTCGCAGGAAGCGCTGCAAACCTGAAGCTGTCGGCCTGGGGCGCAAACCAACAGGTGAATGTCTCGGCTGACAGCCTGGTATTGACCACCGTCACGGGGGTGCCTGTCACGCTCGGCGTGTGGTTGACGATCAACGCCACAACGTCGGGGGCTGGGGGACTTGATACAGGGGTGATTGCCGCGTCGACCTGGTACAGCGTGTGGGTCGCCTGGAACGGCACCACAGTCATCGGTCTGTTGTCGCTCAGCGCGACCGCCCCGACGTTGCCGGCAGGGTACACGTACCGGGCGCGGGTCGGCTGGATTCGCACCGACGGCACGGCGAACAAGTACCCGATTGGGTTCGTGCAGGCCGGGAAGTCAGTTCAGTACAGGTACTCCAACGTCATCGCCAGTGGTGTGGCGGGTAACGTTTCCGTGCCAAATTGGGTTCCGGTGAGCGTAGCCAATGTTGTTCCCCCTACTGCGGGCCGCGCGTTCATCGGGCTGACCACTGGCGCAGGAGCGAACAATACCGGGGCTATGGCAAACCCAAACAACGGGGCGGGTGCTATCACCAGCAACGCCAACCCGCCAATGATCTCAGTCTCTTGCGCCGCAGCTACACCGGTCTGGGTCAACTCAACGGTGGCGATGACGTTGGAGTCAATGAACGTCTACTGGGCTAGCGGGCTGGCGGCGGCTGCAATGTATTGTTTCGGCTGGGAGGACAACTTATGAGCAGGAATACCGTAGGTGGGCCGTGGGCGGTTCGCAATGACATTGCGGGTTGGCGGGCGGTCATCGATCCGGAGGATGTTATCGATGGCCTGGAATATTTCCTGCCGGCCGATCAGGGGCCGCCACCGGATCTTGTCCCGTTGCCGATGACGGCTGAGCAGGTGCTGGCAGAGCGCGACCGCCTGCTCGGCATTGCAGCGCCTCGAATCGCGCCGCTACAGGATGCCGTCGACCTGAATATCGCCACGGCAGATGAAGTCGCGCTGCTGACAAAGTGGAAGCAGTACCGGGTCGCGCTGAACCGCCTGCAGGAGCAGGAAGGCTACCCCGCGTCCATTGCCTGGCCGGTCGCACCTGATGCCGCCGACGAAGCGGTGTAGCGCCGCCCAGGTTCACCGAACAAGCCCATGCCGCCCCGCACAGTCGGGGCTTCTTCTTTTCAGTCATAAGGATGTTGCTATGCCAATCACCGAAAAGCAGCTACTGCAGATCCTCCCGAACGCCGGCCGCCAAGCCGGCGTTTTTGTTCCCGCCCTCAATGCGGCGATGGGCAAGTACGCCATCATCACTCCGCTACGAATGGCGGCGTTCCTCGCCCAGATCGGCCATGAATCCGGCCAGCTGCGCTACGTGCGCGAGTTAGGTAGTGATGCATACCTGTCGAAGTACGACACCGGCCGGCTCGCCCAGCGTCTGGGCAATACCCCCGAGGCCGATGGCGATGGGCAAAAGTACCGTGGTCGTGGCCTCATTCAGGTGACTGGCCATGACAACTATCAGGCCTGCAGCGAGGCGCTGTTCGGTGATAGTCGCCTGCTCGCAACCCCGGAGCTGCTCGAGCATCCGGTCTACGCCGCCATGTCGGCCGGTTGGTTCTGGCATCGTGCGGGCCTGAACACGCTAGCTGATAAGGGCGCTTCGGCGTTCGAGCTGATCACCCGTCGCATCAACGGCGGGCTGAATGGTCTGGAGGACCGCCTGGCGATCTACAAGCGCGCCGAGCAGGTGCTGATCTGATGTCGCTTGGGGCCCGGTGTGTGCTGCTCGCCCTGCTCTTCGGGGCGGCGGTGGGCGGTCGCATGGCCTGGTTGTGGCAGGCCGATGAGCTGGAGAAGCAGGCGGCGGGGTATGAGCAGCAGTTGGCGGCGAAAGACCTGGAGCACAGCCGCGAGCGGGAAGCCGCCGCCGGTGCCGCCCTCGATCAGTTGGCGGTGCAGCAAGATGCCCGGCGGGATCTGGAAGACCGCCTGCAGGCGCAGGGCCAAATTCACTGGAAGGAGATGAACGATGCTCAACAAGCTCAGGCTCGCCTGCGCGACCGGCTTGCTACTGCTGATCTGCGGTTGTCAGTCCTGGTCGACGCCGGATCCTTTGCCGCCCAGGGTTGTGGTGGTGGGGGGCGAGAAGCCGCCGGCACCGGAGGCGTGGTGGATGGAGCCCTACGCGCCCAACTTGACCCAGCGCATGCTCGAAGAATTATCGCCATCACCGACGAAGGCGATCGAGGACTGATCGCGCTCAAGGCCTGCCAGGCCTACGTGCGAGAAACCACCAGGTGAGCCATCTGCGAAAGCCCGCTTCGGCGGGCTTTTTTTCGTTTCTGGCGATCACTTGGTACTGGCCAATATACGATTGACCTGCTCGACTGGGTCGGCTGCAAAGCGGTGATCTGCCAGGTTGATGCCGTGGGTGCAGCGCGCGGTATTCATCAGGTGCACGTATTCAACGTACGCGCAGTTCGCGCGCCGGTGCTCCACGGCAATCTGCTCCTGCAGCGCCTGGTTGATCTCCACCAGCTTGGTGATGTTGTGCTGGGCTCTGGCCAGTTCGAGCCGAAGGGCGTCGTTCTCGTTGCAGAGCATGTGGGATTGGTGCTCCAGCATCTCGAATCGTGTAGGCATGCCCAGCTCGAAACCACTCGTGTCGATGTCCATTGCCGCCTCATGCTTGCTGTATATTTGTACAGTATCTTGTTCAGCGATAGCGTTGGCAAGGTCCGTATGTCGCGGCGTGGGGTTAGGGCAATTTTAGGGCAGATACGGGGCCGCTTGAGGCCGGATCAGGGCGAACGCAACACGACGAAGCCCAGCGAAATAGGGCCTGTGGCGGCCTGTCGTGCGCTGCGGGCGGGTTCAAATCCCTATCCAGCGCATTGTCTACAATGACGTAGGAGGTGACGGTGAATGACTGGAACTCTAGAAGGCATGATCCTTCCTGGTGATCCGCTGATGCAGGAGGCGGTAGCAGCTTTCCGGCGGTATCAGGAAGCATTGGCTCAAGGCAGCTCGGCCGAGGATGTCGATCGATACCGTGTGCTAGCTGAGTCTCTGTTTCAGGCGATTGCAGATGTGAATATTCGCGCGCTTGGCGGGGCAGCCCACCCCCTCCAGTGAGTTGGGTGTGGGGCAAAAATGGGGCAATCCGTACGCCATTCTATGCCATTCAATGCCCACGGATGCAGGTGATGCAAAAATGCAGAAAGGCCTTCAAGCCCTGATATCTGGGGCTTGAGGGCCTTTCGCCGTTAATACACCAGCACAATCGGGGTATGTTCCACAACAACAAGGGTAGGCCCCTTCTGCCACGCTAGCTGGGCTAAAATTGACCTCATGCCATTTTCTTCTGAAGCTTTGCCTGTGCTCTCCGGAAGCGGTTTGAATACTTGATGTAACTTGAGGGGTGCGAATGTTTGTTTACTTGGACGAAACTGAGTTCGGTGATGGTAGCTTTAGCGGATATGGCTGTCTGGTCTCTCCTACTAGGATCGGTAGAGCTGTGATTGATGAGGCTCTCGAGAATTTGCGCGACGACCCAGACCGGTTTAATCCGCGTCAGAAGCCGATGGATGACAGGACGCTACAGCGCTCTTTCTTTCATGCTGCTGATGATAGTAAAAACGCGCATTCTCATTTGTGTCGTTCGATTTGTAAGCATGTTGTGGGTGACTATAATTCGCATATATTTCATACGGGCGCTCATTCATTTTCTTCCAAGGATGAGCTGTATGATCTTGCTTCAAAGTTGGCGGTCGTTGGTCTGTTTTCTCGCAGTGCGGAGCTGACATTTATTTTTGAGCGGCGTGGGAACTTGAATGTTCTAGCATTGCTCTCTAAGTGGTGGCCTGTTTTATGGTTTGATCTTGCGAGAAATGCTTACGCTAGTCCGTTTATTGTAAAGTATTATCCAAAGGTCTCCTTCGAGGTTTTGGATAAATCGGAGCCTGGTCTGCAGGTTGTGGACTTTATGCTTTGGGCCGCGCAAAAAGCCAGGATGGACGATCGATCTAACTGGTTCTCTCGCTTGCCCGGATGGATCAGGACCAAAACTACCGCTGTTGACGGTGGTTGGGAGGGCGAAAGCATTAGGATGCTTAAGCCTACGCCTAACCCTCGTTACGATATTGAGCATTGTAGGTTTGATGCTCCGAAGTTTGGGTGTGTAGAGATTTTGCAACAGTTCATTGTTAATGTTCAGGTTGTGATAAATAAGGCATGCTTTATTTCTGATCGGGCCCGGATAGAGCACTTTTATTCTGATGTGGAGTATTTGTGCGCGCAGCGGGTGGTTCCTCATGATCCTGGGCATATAAAAAAGATGGCTGTCTGTTTTATACGGCTGTTCGATAATATTGCAGTTGTTAGTGAGGATACACCCTTTGAGGATAAAACGTTTTGGTTGGCGACTCGTAAGTGCTTAGCGCTAGTGCTCCACGACGGCATAGAGGCGTGGGTACATACACTTCGATTGGCAGATATGCGAAATATGCTGATTGATCAGCAGCCTGATTGCTTGTCGATCGGCTTTGGTGTCGATCCGATCAGTAATTGACCGATTTAAGCTCTGACCCCTGGAGCAACAGGGGCAGCTTCGGGCTGCAAGTGACCCATCATCGAGTGGGTATGGGATGGGAGCAAATCGTTGCTTGGCTGTGGGTTTGGGTTGGTACAAAATTGGTACGCGGTAAAATGTGTGCGTCTCAATATGCCGTGAATAAAGGCTTCAAAGGAATGACTGCCCAATCCATCATCGGCGCATCGTTAAAGCGACAGGGCGGCGCAGAGCACAGAGTACAGAGTGGTGGCGGTTTGTGATTGCCCAGGCGGGACTGTCAGATTTTTTGTGTGCGGGCCGGTAACGGCCTGCCGTCAGGCAGGCCCTGATTCTCACCAGGTCGGCCTGATGAACCGATCTCCATACAGAATCGCAAATTGATTCATCGCGCTTTTCCAGTCATGGGCCGGCTTTCCCCAATTGGCTGTTATGTTGCGCAATCCCAGCCAGATCAGTTTGGTCGCTGCGTCATCATTCGGGAAATGCCCACGAGTCTTGATGACCTTGCGTAGCTGGGCGTTGATGCTCTCGATGGCGTTGGTGGTATAGATCACTTTCCGGATGGCGGGCGGGAAAACAAAGAATGGAATCACGCGATCCCAAGCCCGTCTCCAAGCAGCCACCACCGTTGGATATTTCTCCCCCCACGGCCCGTTCTCAAACTCATCGAGTGCTTGCTCAGCCGCTTCAGCATTGATGGCTTGGTAAATCGGCTTCAGCTCCTTGGCCAGAGCTCGCCGCTTGTCCCAGGCCGCGAAGTCGAGGCTGTTGCGGATCAGGTGCACGATGCACGTTTGCAACGTCGTCTCTGGAAACACGGCACTGAGAGCCTCTGGCATACCTTTGAGGCCATCGGTCACGGCAATCAGCACATCTTCGACACCGCGCGTCTTGAGATCGTTAAAGACCTTCATCCAAAACTTCGCACCCTCGGTGTTCTCGATCCAGATGCCCAGGATATCTCGCGTTCCGTCGGGAAGAACGCCCAGGGCCAAGTAAATGGCCTTGTTGCGCACCAGGCCCTCTTCGCGGATCTTCACCCGCAGCGCATCGAAGAAAATGACCGGGTACATCGGCTCCAGTGGCCGCTGTTGCCACGCGCCAATCTCGTCCATGACCTCGTCTGTCACAGAGCTGATGAAGTCGGGTGAGACCTCTGTTCCATACTGCTCGGACAGAAAGGCTCGGATCTCTCTGACCGTCATTCCACGGGCGTACATGGCGATGATCTTGTCATCGAAACCGGTGTAACGCCGCTCATGCTTGGGGATCAGAATGGGCGCAAAACTACCGTCTCGATCGCGAGGGATTTCCAGTCGTAGCGGGCCATCGCCGGTCAAAACCGTCTTGCCACTCTTGCCGTTACGCTGATTGGTTTCATCCGCCGGGCGCTGCGCGCCCGGCGGATAACCCAGGTGGTGACCGAGTTCGGCACTCAAGGCACGCTCGATCAAGGCCTTCTTGAACGCCGCTGAGGCATCCTCGATTGCTTCTGCGGACATCAGGCCCTCGCCGAACTGCTCCAGCAGCTCTTTGGGGATTTTTGGCAGGTCACGCAAGGGTTTCTTTTTGGTTGGCATACATGCACCTCTTACTCATGTTATGCCCGAACACAAAATTTCTGACACCCTCCCCCAGGCCTGGAGCCCATGCACTCGACAGCGCAGGGCGGCGGCCCGAAAGCAGACGATGGGCCGGGAACATCGGCCACATCACAGTTGTCATCCCAACGGCATCGTCCCCAGCGGCAATATCAACTCCGCCCCTTCATTCCGCACATTCCCCACCTCCCGCCCCACCGCAAACCACTCAAACGCCTCCACCGGCAAACCCTGCTCCTCAGCCACCCGCTGAGCCTCGTCCCCAGTCAAATCCGGATCAATCCACCGCCGAGCCTGCTCCGCCCCCAGCACCAGCGGCCGCCGGTCATGAATATCCACCATCCCCCCATCACTCGCCGCGGTGATGATCACAAACCCGTCCCCCTCGTTGGGCGCAAGCCCCGGCCGTACCTCGGCCAGCGCCGCCATGAACATCGGCGCGCCGCTTTTCAGGCGGATGAAGTACGCCTGCTTGCGCTTGGGCTCCTGCGGGTCGGCCACCCACTCATACCAACCATCGGCCATCACCAACGCCCGGCCCTGGGGCCACAGGGCCTTGAAGAATTTGCCGGTGGTCACGGTCTCGACGCGGGCGTTGATCGGCGGCGGGCGCTTGCCGGTGGCCCAGAAGGGCGCCCAGCCCCAGTGGCAGGGGTCGATGCGCAGGCCGTCGGCGGCGTTGTGCAGAATCAGCACGCGGCTGCCGGGGGCGACGTTGTAGCGGGCGATGGGGGCGTTGTCGTAGCCGCTGACCACGTCCTGTTCGGCCTGCAGTTCGCGCAGGTAGTCGGCCAGGCCCTGGTACTGGGCGAAGCGTCCGCACATGGGGTGCCTCCTGGGTTGCGAAAGCGGTCGGCACCTTGCTGCGCGCCGTACCTGAGTCTGCTCAGGATAGACGGCGGCAGCAGGCCGGTGCCGCTGGCTGCGAGCAGGCGAAGGAGGTCACGCCCGCAACAGGGTCATGCCGAGCAGATAAGCACCAGCAGCAGCGCTACGACCGCCATGAACACATAGTTGAGCACGCTGAAGCGCGCGTTGCTGCGGCCCTGGGGGTCGCCTGCGGCGGCGTTCAGGCCGCGCTGGCCCAGCCAGGTGATCCAGGCGGTGACCGGCAGCATTCCCAGGCTGGCGAAATCCGCGATGGGGTAGCCGATATTGTGGCGCGACAGGACGTCGGTCAGGTTGCTGATCAGCATGCCGACCACGAACAGCGTGGCCAGCTCTTTGGGATTCCAGTCGAAGTCGTTGCCGTCGCGCTTGAGGCGCGCGTCGGCCTCGCGGTACAGGGCGTGGGTGAAGAACAGCGCAAAAAACGCCCGGGCTACCGGCCACAGTTTTTCGCCGGTGCTGCGTTCTACCTGCTTCCAGTTCTTGTAGGCCCAGTACAGCTGGTACAGGCCGAGGGAGAGGATGTAGAGGGTGAAGAACTTGCCTCGGGACACCACGTAGAACGGGGGTTGGGCCGTTGCTTCGGGGGTAGTGGCCAGGTCGGGCTGGGGTGGGGCATAGGTATTTTCGGGCACGGGCAGTCCTTTGGTTGGGCCGGAAAAGGGGCGGGCACGGTAACTCAGGTGCTGGGGTAAATACAGGGCCTGGGTGGATGGCACCGGCTTTGCCGGTGATCGCGGGCAAGCCCGCTCCTACAGGGAGCGCGTCGGGCTCCATCTGTCGAAATTTCCTACGCCGAAATTGACCGAGCGGCCGATTCGCCATTAACTGTATATGCATACAGTCAATCTTCAAGGCCACCCCATGACCTCCATCCTCGGCCCGCTCGCCTGCGGGCAGGCCACGCTTGCGCGTTATGCGTTCCGCGTACCGGCGGGCTTTCCGTCGCCAGCGGCGGACCACCTGGAGCAAGCCCTCTCACTGGACGAGTTGTTCAACCTGCGCGCGCCGCACATGTACCTGGTGCGCATCGACGGCGACAGCATGCAGGGCGCCGGCATTTTCGATGGCGACCTGGTGATCGTCGACCGCGCCCTCGAGGCGCGCCACGGGCATATCGTCATTGCCGCGGTCAATGGCGAGCCGTTGTGCAAGCGCCTGCAGCGGGCGGGCAGCCAGGTGGTGCTGTGCTCCGAGAACCCGCGTTTCCCGCCGCGCTACATCCTCGAGGGCGACGAGCTGTCGATCTGGGGCGTGGTCACCTTCAGCGTGCGCAGCCATGCCGCCAGTGCCTGAGCCGGTATTTGCGCTGATCGACTGCAACAGCTTCTACGCCAGCTGCGAGCGGGTGTTCCGGCCCGACCTTGCGCGCACGCCCATCGTGGTGCTGAGCAACAACGACGGCTGCGTCATCGCCCGCAGCGCCGAGGCCAAGGCCTATGCGCGCATGGGCGAGCCGTACTTCCAGATCCGCGACAAGCTGCGCCGCCACGGGGTGCTGGCGTTTTCGTCCAACTATGCGCTGTACGGCGATATGAGCCAGCGGGTGATGGCCCTGATCGAGTCGATGGTGCCGGCCTGCGAGGTGTACTCCATCGACGAGTGCTTCGCCGACCTGCGCGGCATCCCCGGCGACCTCACTGCCTTCGGCCGCGAGGTGCGCGCCCGTGTGCTGCGCTGCACCGGCATCCCGGTGGGGGTGGGCATCGCCCGCACCAAGACCCTGGCCAAGCTCGCCAACCACACCGCCAAGCGCCTGCAGGCGCATACCGGCGGGGTGGTAGACATTTGCGAGCCGTTCAAGCGCGACTGGGTGCTGCGCAACACCGGGGTCAGCGAGGTGTGGGGCATCGGCAAGCGCCTGACCGCGCACCTGGCCGAGCTGGGCATTCGCACGGCGATGGACCTGGCCAGGGCCGATGCGCGGCTGCTGCGCGACAAGTTCAGCGTGGTGGTGGAAAAGACCGCCCGCGAACTCAACGGCATCGCCTGCCTGGAGCTGGACGAAGCCGAGCCGCCACGCCAGGAAATCTGCTGCAGCCGCATGTTCGGCGAACGCCTCACCGAGCTTGCGCCGATCCGCCAGGCGGTGGCCACCTACACCGCCCGTGCGGCGGAAAAACTGCGTGCCCAAGGCTCGCTGTGCCGGCGCCTGCGGGTGAGCATCCGCACAGGGCTGTTCAACCCCGACGAGGCGCAGCATGCCCAGGGTGCGCTGGTGCAGCTGCCATATCCGAGCAACGACACCCGGCTGCTCACGGGTGCGGCCCGCGAAGCGCTGGGGCGGCTCTACCGGCCCGGGTTTCGCTACAGCAAGGCCGAGGTGCTGCTGCTCGAGTTGTGCCGGCCGGGGGAGTTCACCGGCGACCTGTTCAGCACCGTGCAACCGGCGGGGGCAGGGCGGCTGATGGCGGTGCTGGATGAGGTCAATGGCCGCTACGGCCGGGGGGCGTTACGGGCTGGCAGTGTGCCCCTGGCGCCTGAGTGGGGGATGCGCCGGGAGATGATGAGCCAGGCCTATACCACGCGGGTCGAGCAGCTGTGGCGGGTGTGCGCCGGTTAAGAGGCGGCTTGGTTTACAAGGCCGAACGATGCTGCGAGCCGTTCGATAGTGGACGGGAGGTCGCCCTTTAGCCCCAGTGCCTTGAAGTCGATCTTCTCGGTTGCCAGGTGCTCAAGGAACTGTGCCATGTCCGCGTTGAGGCTCTCGGGCAATTCGATGACCTCGCCGCTCAGAAGGCCGGTCAACGCCAGTACATCGTTGCGGTGCTTCCTGATGTTCCTGCTGTCGATTCCTTGCTCACCGTTCATTTTGCGCTGAGACAGGTTGAGCCAGGCTTTGGCCTTGAACGGGATGAGGCGATCAGCGTTGATGTAGCACAGCACTTCATTTTGCTGGCGCCCACCCAGCAAGAAATCGTAGTAGGCATCATCGAGCAGGATCGCAGACAGGCTGGAGACTGACTCGTCTGTGGGGATGGGTGTCGTCGTTGAGCATTCTGTGTGCTCCAGGCCCTCTGGAGCGCGCGAGAAGAGCTCGATCATCGCGGGGTACGCCTCATCGGCAGGGTGCTGGAAGCGATAAAAGACAGGGCGGTCACCGCCCTTTTGCTTGATCTGGTAACCGCCAGCCCTGATGAACGCCCAGAAGTGCGTGACGAATCCGGCATCCAAGGCCTCGATCACCAGGACGATGTCCAGGTCCTTGGTTGCCCGAAAACGTTCACCGGCGTCATCCATGACCAGAGCAGAGGCAACGCCACCGATCAGTACGTAGCGATCACGGAAATCGCAAAAATGCTGACCGAATACATCCAGGCCTTTCACACCAGCCATTCAACCTGCTCCCTGAGTTGATCCAGTGCCATCTGAACGCGTTCGTCGGGGTTGCCTTCCAGGCTTAGAAACAGTGAAGCGGGGTCCGCCTGGTGTTGCGCTTCGCTGAGCGACGGATACGCCCAGACTTCCACCCATTCTTCGATCGTGTCCACCGACTCACTGGCCTCGAACGCCTGGAGTGCAAGCATGTCGTTGAACACTTTCCTGGTCATGCCCCATACCGCCTGCTGTGGGGCGGCCAGCATCGTGTAGCTGGCCAGGGCTGATTCTCCAGCCATGAATACACCGGGCGCCATGGGCAGAGTGTTGCGAGTTATGCCGACCTTCTTCTTGACGGGAGACCGCAGGTATTGCCTGGCCTTTTGAAATACCTCGGCAGGTGAGCCACTGAAAGCGTAGGTGTTCCATTGCAACTCGCTTTTGACAGGGTTGATCACCTGCAGCGATGTCAGTTGATCCACTGCCTTCGAGAGGGTCACCCGGCTGTAGTCGAGATCGCCCAACAGCGCGCTCGTCGTGAAGCAGGCTTGGCCAGTTTTGCCCGCACGCAGGCATGACAGAAGCATGGCCTGGGCGGCAGGGAGGAGAGCGGCCACATCACTTTGCTCGCGCCGTTGGCGGAAGCTTTCACGCAGATCCAGCGCTATCTCCGGTAGGAACATCTGGAAACCGGGCTGTATGAAATTCACCTGATGGGTGATCAGACTGCGCCGGTGCTGGACCGTCAGAGACCTGCAGACGTAGGCGATTACCTGACGGGTAGCCGCATGCACCAGGTCGATATGCTTGCGTAACTTCACGATGCCAGGGTAGTCATCCCCATCTTTGGCGACCAGCAGCACCATGCTGAGCGTCGAATGCTTGGTCATCAGGAGGCTCAATTCGAAGATTTCGTAGCTATCCCGAATGTTGAAGGGTACTGCGGGCGTTGCGGGTGTCAGTTGCGTTGTCACCCCGAGAACGGACTCGATGTACGCCTTTGCTTCATCTTGTAGGTTCAGCATGGCCCTGCTTCATGTTAATCAATTTTTTTCACTGTAATCCAGTATGGTTAACGGGTCAAAAAATAGGTTAACAGCGTGAGTGTCACGGGTACGCCGACTGTACGCAGCCTCAAGCGTCACAACCGCAACGCCCAGGTCTGGCTGACCAGGTCCTTGCCAAAGCTGTGCACCGGCTCCTCTTCCACCAACTCGAACCCGGCCTTTTGGTAAAGCCGCCGGGCATCGGTCAGCACGCTGGTGGTCCACAGGATCATCCGTGCATACCCGGCCTGGCGGGCAAAGCGCAGCGCCTCGTCGATCAGCCGGTTGCCGATGCCCAGGCCCCTGGCGCTGGCGTCCACGTACAGCATGCGCAACTTGGCCGTGGTTGCGTCGTGGCGCACGACGAACACCGAACCGATGGCCTTGCCGTTTTTTTCCGCGATCCAGCAGTGGTCGGACGCCGGGTCGTAGTCGCGCAGGTACTCGGACACGATCTGCGCCACCAGGGCTTCGAACTCGCTATTCCAGCCATATTCGCGGGCATACAACTCGGCCTGTTGCTGCACCACCTGGCCCATGTCGCCCGGGCGCGGGGCGCGCAGCAGGTAGTCGGCGGTGCGCCGGCCCAGCAGCGCCTGCACCTGTTGCATGGCCTGCACCAGTTGCGCCTGTTGGCCTTCGGGTAGTTGTTCCAGCATCTGCGCCACTTCTTCGCGGGCGGCCAGTTCCAATGACGCCACCACGCTACGGCCCGCAGCGCTGAGCTGCAGGTGGGTGACACGGCCATCGCTGTCCGAGCGTGCCTTGGTGATCAGGCCGTTCTTTTCAAAGGCGGACACCATTCGGCTCAGGTAGCCCGCGTCCAGCCCGAGTGCCTGGCACAGGCCAGCGAGGGTGACGTCGGTGGCGGCGCTCAACTCGTAGAGCACCCGGCTTTCGGTAAGGGAGAACGCGCTGTGCAGCAGGTGCTCGTTGAGGGCGCCGACCTGCTGCGTATAGAAGCGGTTGAAGCGGCGCACGGCTTCGGCACGGTCATCGAGGGGGGAGGTCATCGCAGGTATCCCTATATTTGCTTTAGGCAATTATATGATTGCTTTTAGCAAACATGTCAATTCGCAGGCCTTACCGGAAACATCGGGCAAAACCGCGCAAGCGCTTGTTACACAGCTACCCGCCGTCATTCAGCCTGGCAGGCCATAGTCATTTGCGGGCAGTGCTTCAGCAAAACGCCGCTCATCGGCTGGGTCGCCGGGATGGGTGGACTCAACAAGAATTCCGTACGATGATCTTCGTAAATCAAGGATGAACCATGCCAAAGGGTTTCAAGGCAGTCAGAAGCGCAGTACTCGCCGCACTCGAATCAGGGGCGTACCTGCATGTGTCGCGGGGCGATATCGCAGTGAAGAACCTGCTTGCCATGGGCGCAGTCAGCGCAGATGAGGTGATCGATGTGATCCACGCCTGCCAGGGCCGCGACTACAGCAGCAGCCCCCACCACGCCGTACCAGGCATCGAGGTGCACGTGCTGCGCCGCTGCCACTGGTACATCAAGTTCTTTTTCATCGAGCCGCACACGTGGTTCATCAGCGTTCACCAGTGAGTAACCCGATCATGAAGATCTTTTTCGAAGGCGATACCGGCCAGGCCCTGTGCGAACACTGCCAGGCGCTGGTGGCCATGCACTTCACCCGCCGCGACGTGCCGTTCAGCGATGGCCAGGGCCTGGCCCGGGACATCCTGGTGGGTGTGTGCGACGGCTGCGACCGGGTGGTGGCCATCCCGGCGCAGTCCACCCCGGCCATTCGCGAGGCGCGCAAGCAGCAGCTCAAGTCCATCGAGGCGCGGCTGCCCGCGGTGTACCTCGATGTGCTGGACGCCGTCATGCAGGCGGTCAGCAGCGAGGCGGGTGCACACCTGCGCAAGCTGTTCCTGGCGCACTACTTTCAGTTACTGGTGCAGGCCCAGCAAGGGCCGGGCCTGCAGCCGGCCCACGAGGCCTTCGTCCAGGCGTTGCAGGCACAGCGGCGTCAGCGCGGGCTGCCGGAGTCCAACGCCACCCGGCGGCTGTCGATGAAGGTCAACCCGCACACGGCCGAGGACTTTCTGGCCCTGCTGCAGCAAACCCACATGAGCCAAACCGAGCTGCTCAAGGCTGTGATCGCGCGCATCCAGGCCGATGTGCTCGAAGCCCGCGACCCGCAGGTGATCGGCGCGTTGCAACGGTTGGCGCGGGTGGCGGGGTAGTGCGCGCAGGGCGCATTGGCGCGGCTCACAAAACCGGCTATGGTGTCGCCCCTCGCAAGGCCCCGCGCGACCCCAGGGAGTTTCAATGTCGCCTTCACACAGCCCCCGCGCGCCGTTCGGCCTGCACGGCGGGCGCACCTTCACGCCGGCCGGCTACCTGGCCAGTACCCTCGATGGCTATTCGCAACTGGTGGTCCCTGGCGCCGAACAAGTGTGGGCGGTGGGTGAAGTCGACCTGGGCGATGCCGTGCGCCTGCTGCGTTTCTACCTGGACGACGAAGACTACTGGCTGCAGGTGGTGATGAACGGCTCGGTTGCCGGTGACACCCTCCTGTTCGGCTACCACAGCGTCGTGCCGCTGCAAGGCCAGGCGCAGGTGCAGCAGCTGGTGGGCCCGGGCTCGAAGGTCGGCCTGCCGATGTACGAGCACGACGGCTACCTGTATTCGCGCCAGTGGGGCAGCGGGCAGGGCCAGGCCGAACTGGTCCCGTTCAGCGAGCAGGTCGGCAGCCCCGAGGCGAGCTACCGAATCCGCCACCTGGCGATGCTCTACGCCCGCGACACCGGCCTGCCCGGGCGGCGCGAATTCCTTCTGCTGTCGGTGGAGGAAGACGCCCAAGGCCATACCAGCCTCAGCACCTCGCTGGGCGTCACCCTGCACCCCACGGACTTCTACGTAACCTGACAAGGACCTTTCATGCTCGACGCTCTGCGCCTGTCGCTCAATGCCCCCGCCGTTACCGGCTTCATCGCCTACATCAGCGTGGCATTGCTGCTGTTCTGGCTGTTCCAGTTCATCTACACCCGCCTCACACCACACCGTGAGTTCGCCCTGATTCGCGAAAACAACCCGGCCGCAGCGATTGCCCTGGGTGGCTCGCTGATCGGTTTTTCGCTGCCGGCCAGCAACATCATCGCCTACAGCGTCAGCCTGGTGGACGTGGTGGCCTGGGTGGTGATTGCCGCCGTGGTGCAACTGGTCGCCTTTGGCCTCGCCAGCCTGGTGCTCAAGGGCCTGTCGGCGCGTATCGCCCGTGGCGAGCTGGCGGCAGCCATCTACGCTGCCAGCGTGGCGATCAGCGTGGGCTTTCTCAATTCGGCCTGCATGACTCCGTCGGTGTAAGGAGCCCGCCATGAGAAAAAGCCCGGTCAAGCTGGTGCTGGCCAGCTCCCTGCCGCTGGCGCTGAGTGCCTGTGGCCCCAGCGAACCCACCTATACCGTCACCCAGCGGGTCAACTACGACGACCTGGCTGCCTGCGTGGCCGATCAGGTGCCGCAAAAGGATTGCGAACAAGCCTACAAGCAGGCGTACACCGAGTACCTGCACGGCGAGCCGCTCTTTGCCTCGCTGAGCGCATGCGAGGCCGAGTTCAGTGCCGGCGGTTGCACGTTCAAAGCTGGCTATTACCGGCCGCTCATGAGCGGCTTCGAGTTGGAAACCTCAGGCGAGGTGACCGAGTCGCAGCTGGCCAAGGCCAACAACGGCCAGGCTAACCTCAGCGGCAGCATGGCCACCGGCGTGCTGGCCGGCCTGCTGCTCAGCCAGGTGCTGCCGGGTGACCGGCATTACCGTGCGCAGCCGCTCTACAACTACAGCGCCGGCGGCAAGAGCTACCGCCGGGGCCTGTTCAGCCAGCGCTATGCCATTCAGCGCGACCTGCAACAGGAACAGCAGGGCAGCAGCGGCAGCAGCGGCGGCGGTTCGTACGGCGGTGGTGGCAGTAGCAGTAGCAACACCACCAGCAGCAGTAGCCGTTGGGGCAGCAGTAGCCGGGAACAATCGCGCACCACGGTCTCGTCCAGCATCTCGCGCGGCGGCTTTGGCAGCCAGGCCACTGCACGCGGCGGCTGGGGCGGGCGCTCCGGCAGCTTCTTCGGGGGCTGAGCATGCGCAAGGTCGACTGCGACGAACGCCCCGGCTGGCGCGCCACCGCCGAGCGCGAAGGCTTTGCCTTCCACACCATCGACGGCGAGCGCTACTGGGACGAGCGCGGCTACTACCAGTTCAGCGAGGCCCAAATCACTACTGACCTGGAGGCGCCCACGCAAGAGTTGCACGCCATGTGCCTGGACGCCGTGGCGCGCATCGTCGACAGCGAGGCACTCATGGCCCGCCTGGCCATCCCGCCGGCCTACTTCGACCTGGTGCGCCAGTCGTGGCAGGCCGGCGAGGCGCATCTGTATGGCCGTTTCGATTTCAGCTACGCAGGCGTCGGCCCGGCCAAGCTGATCGAGGCCAACTACGACACCCCCACGTCGTTGTACGAGGCGGCCGCGTTCCAGCTGATCTGGCTCGACGAGCAGGTGCGGCGCGGCGTGCTGCCCCCCCACGCCAGCCAGTTCAACAGCATCGCCGAGGACCTGGTACAGGTGTTCCGGGCCATGGGCGGGGAGGGCTTGTTCCACTTCTCCACCATCAGTGGCTCGGTGGAGGACCGCGGTACCACCGACTTTTTGCGGCGCATGGCCGAGCATGCCGGCATCGGCACCCGGCACATCGACCTGGAAGACATCGGCCTGAGCGCCGAGGGCCGTTTCGTCGACCTCGACGGCCAGCCGATCCGGCGGCTGTTCAAACTGCACGCCTGGGAGCACATCTTCCATGAGGCATTCGGTGGGGCCATCGCTGGCAGCGGTACGCAGTTCGTGGAGCCGGCGTGGAAGGCGCTGGTGTCCAACAAGGGCCTGCTGCCACTGCTGTGGGAATGGCATGAGGGCCACCCGAACCTGCTGCCGGCGCATCTGGACAGCGACCCGCAACGCCCGGTACCCAAGGGCTGGGTGCGCAAGCCGTACTTCTCCCGCGAGGGCGCCAATGTCGAGCTGCGTACCCTCGACGGCCAACGGGAGTTCGAAGATGGCCCGTACACCGACGCGCCTTACATCCTGCAGGCGCTGGCGCCGCTACCCAGGTTCGGCGACAGCTACACCCTGGTCGGCTCCTGGGTGATTGGCGGGCAGGCCTCGGGCATCGGCATCCGCGAAGACGACACCCTGATCACCAAGGACAGCTCGCGCTTCGTGCCCCACGTGGTCCTGGACTGAGCGCACCGCCCCCTGTAAGCCGGCTTGCCGGCGATAGGGCCATAAGCCGTTAACATCGGCCCGCAGGCCAGGCCCCATCGCTGGCAAGCCAGCGCCTACAGGGCCGTTACCAACTTGCCCATGGTCGCTTTCAGGCAGCACCTGGTCGCCACCGCGCTACCAACCCGGCCAAGACCTGCCATGCTTCCAGGATGCCTGCAGACCGTGCGCACCCAGACGCCCGGCCGCCGGCAAGGAGGGTGCCCGCCACCAGGCCACCGTGACCGGGGCGGCGCACCGCAGCTGAACACCGCCGGATACCGGCCCGCCACCCGGGCTGGCCCGGGCTGCCGAGGTCTGCTGTATGCCTGATGATTCGCACCACCTGCCCCTGATCCAGCGCGTCCTGGCCCGCGAAAAGGCCACCCCCGGCGCGTTGTTGCCGATTCTCCACGCCATCCAGGCCGGCGCCGGCTACATCCCCGATATCGCGGTCGGCGAAATCGCCCACGCGCTGAACCTGAGCCTTGCCGAAGTGCGCGGGGTGATCAGCTTCTACCACGACTTTCGTACCACGCCGCCGGCGAGCCACACCCTGCGCCTGTGCCGCGCCGAGTCCTGCCAGAGCCGCGGCGCCGAAGCCCTGGCCGCGCAACTGCGCGAGCAGCTCGGGCTGGGCGACCACGGCACCAGCGCTGACGGCGCGCTGAGCCTGCGCCCGGTGTACTGCCTGGGCGCCTGCGCCTGCTCGCCGGCCCTGGAGCTGGACGGCCAACTGCATGCACGCCTGACCCCCGAGCGCCTGCGCGCGCTGGTGGAAAGCTGCCGTGAGGAGGTGAAGGCATGCTGAACCTGTGCATTCCCTGCGACTCACTGGCGCGCGCCGTTGGCGCCGACCAGGTGGCCGAGGCGCTTGCCCGCGAGGCTGAGCGCCGGCAACTGCCGCTGAGCATCAAACGCACCAGTTCCCGTGGCCTGTACTGGCTGGAGCCGCTGGTGGAACTGGAAGGCGCCGATGGCCGCCAAGGCTTCGGCCCGCTGACGGTCGACGATGTGCCTGGCCTGCTCGACGCCCTGCAAGGCAACCGCCAGCACCCGCTGGCGCTGGGCCCGGTCGAAGCCATCCCCTACCTGAAAACCCAGCAGCGCCTGCTGTTCGCCCGCGCCGGCATCACCCGGCCGTTGTCGCTGGACGACTACCATGCCCATGGCGGCTTCGAAGGCCTGCGCCAGGCCGCGCTGCTCGATGGCGACGAGGTGGTCACCGCGGTGCTCGACTCCGGCCTGCGCGGTCGCGGCGGCGCGGCGTTCCCGGCGGGCATCAAGTGGCGCACCGTGCGTGAGGCCAAGGCTGCGCAAAAGTACGTGGTGTGCAACGCCGACGAAGGCGACTCCGGCACCTTCGCCGACCGCATGCTGATGGAGGGCGACCCGTTCCTGCTGATCGAGGGCATGATCATCGCAGGCCTGGCCGTGGGCGCCAGCCACGGCTACATCTACGTGCGCTCGGAGTACCCGGACGCCATTCGCGCGCTCAACGAAGCGATCCTGCTGGCCCGCGAGGCCGGCTACCTGGACGTAGCCGGTAACGGCCTGGCCTTCCATCTGGAGGTGCGGGTGGGCGCCGGCGCCTATATCTGTGGTGAAGAAACCGCGCTGCTCGAATCGCTCGAAGGCAAGCGCGGGATCGTGCGGGCCAAGCCGCCACTGCCGGCGCTGCAAGGGCTGTTCGGGCAACCGACGCTGGTGCACAACGTGCTCACCCTGGCCTCGGTGCCGATCATCCTGGCCGAGGGCGCGGCGTTCTACCGCAATTACGGCATGGGCCGTTCGCTGGGCACGTTGCCGTTTCAGCTGGCCGGCAATGTGCGCCATGGCGGGCTGGTGGAGCGCGCCTTTGGCCTGACCCTGCGCGAGCTGGTCGAAGGCTACGGCGGCGGTACCGCCAGCGGCCGGCCGATCAAGGCGGCGCAGGTCGGCGGCCCGCTGGGTGCCTGGGTACCGCCGGCGCAGTTCGACACCCCGCTGGACTACGAGGCCTTCGCCGCCCTGGGCGCGATGCTCGGCCACGGCGGCGTGGTGCTGGCCGACGACACCCTCAACATGGCCGGCATGGCACGCTTCGCCCTGCAGTTCTGCGCCGAGGAAAGTTGCGGCAAATGCACCCCGTGCCGCATCGGCTCGACCCGCGGCGTCGAGGTGGTCGACAAGCTGATCGCCAGCACCGACCCCGCTTATCGCGAAAGCCAGGCCGGCCTGCTGCGCGACCTGTGCGACACGATGCAGTACGGCTCGCTGTGCGCCATGGGCGGCATGACCGCCTACCCGGTGGCCAGCGCCCTCAAGCATTTCCCCGCCGACTTCGGCCTGGCCCCTGCGGAGGCTGCGCAATGATCAACTACTTCGACCCCGGCAGCAGCGACCTCGACCTGGGCACCCCCGAACGGGCCAGCGACGTGCAGGTCAGCCTGGTCATCGACGGCCGCACCATCAGCGTGCCGGCTGGCACCTCGGTGATGCGCGCAGCGGCCATGCTCGGCACCAGCATCCCCAAGCTGTGCGCCACCGACAGCCTCGAAGCCTTCGGCTCGTGCCGTATGTGCATGGTCGAGATCGACGGCATGCGCGGCTACCCGGCCTCGTGCACCACGCCAGTGGGCGAGGGCATGGTGGTGCGCACGCAAACCCCGCGCCTGGCCGACCTGCGGCGCAACGTGATGGAGCTGTATATCTCTGACCACCCGCTGGACTGCCTGACCTGCTCGGCCAACGGCAACTGCGAGCTGCAAACCGTCGCCGGCCAGGTGGGCCTGCGCGAGGTGCGTTACGGCTATGACGGCGCCAACCACCTGGCCGAGCAAAAAGACACCTCCAACCCGTACTTTGACTACGAACCCAGCAAGTGCATCGTCTGCAGCCGCTGCGTGCGCGCCTGCGAGGACATCCAGGGCACCTTCGCCCTGACCATCAGCGGGCGCGGCTTCGAGTCGAGGGTGGCCGCGGCCGGCGGTGACAACTTCCTGGCCTCCGAGTGCGTGTCGTGCGGCGCCTGTGTGCAGGCCTGCCCAACCGCCACCCTCAGCGAAAAAAGCCTGGTGCAGTTGGGTCAGCCTGAGCGCGCAGTCATCACCACCTGCGCCTATTGCGGCGTGGGCTGCTCGTTCCGTGCCGAAATGAAAGGCGACCAACTGGTGCGCATGGTCCCCGACAAGCAGGGCGGCGCCAACCATGGCCATGCCTGCGTCAAGGGGCGTTTTGCCTGGGGCTACGCTACCCACCCCGACCGCATCACCAAGCCGATGATCCGCAAGCGCCTCGAAGACCCGTGGCAGGAAGTCAGCTGGGACGAGGCGGTCAACTATGCGGCCAGCGAGCTCAGGCGCATCCAGCTCAAGTACGGGCGTGATTCGATTGGCGGCATCACCTCCAGCCGCTGCACCAACGAAGAGGCCTACCTGGTGCAGAAGCTGGTGCGCACCGCGTTCGGCAACAACAACGTCGACACCTGTGCGCGGGTTTGCCATTCGCCCACCGGCTACGGCCTCAAGCAGACCCTCGGCGAGTCGGCCGGTACCCAGAGCTTCGACTCGGTGATGCAGGCCGACGTGGTGCTGGTGATCGGTGCCAACCCCACCGACGCGCACCCGGTGTTCGGCTCGCAGCTCAAGCGCCGCCTGCGCCAGGGCGCGCGGCTGATCGTCATCGACCCGCGCCGCATCGACCTGGTGGACTCGCCCCACGCCCGCGCCGAGCTGCACCTGCAACTGCGCCCGGGCACCAACGTGGCCATGCTCAATGCCCTGGCCCACGTGATCGTCAGCGAGGGCCTGCTAGCCCAGGGCTTCATCGATGCGCGCTGCGAAACCGAGGACTTCGCCCGCTGGCGCGACTTCGTCGCCCAGCCCGACAACGCCCCCGAGGTGCTGGGCCCGCTGTGCGGCGTGCCCGCCGAGGACATCCGCGCCGCCGCCCGGCTGTATGCCACCGGCGGTAACGCGGCCATTTACTACGGCCTGGGCGTGACCGAGCACAGCCAGGGCAGCACGGCGGTGATGGGTATCGCCAACCTGGCCATGGCCACCGGCAACATCGGTCGCGAAGGGGTAGGGGTGAACCCGCTGCGCGGGCAGAACAACGTGCAGGGCTCCTGCGACATGGGTTCGTTCCCCCACGAGTTGCCCGGCTACCGGCACATCTCCAACGAAGGCGTGCGCAGCGAGTTCGAGCAAGCCTGGGGCGTGACCCTGCAGCCCGAACCGGGGCTGCGTATCCCCAACATGTTCGAGGCGGCGCTGGACGGCAACTTCAAGGCGCTGTACTGCCAGGGTGAGGATATCGCCCAGAGCGACCCCAACACCCAGCACGTCACCGCAGCGTTGCTGGCCATGGAATGCGTGGTGGTGCAGGACATCTTCCTCAACGAAACCGCCAAGTTCGCCCATGTATTCCTGCCGGGTAGCTCGTTCCTGGAGAAGGACGGCACTTTCACCAATGCCGAGCGGCGTATCTCAAGGGTGCGCAAGGTGATGGAGCCGCTGGCCGGCAAGGCTGACTGGGAAGCCACCGTGGCCCTGGCCAACGCCCTGGGCTACCCGATGAACTACCGCCACCCGTCGCAGATCATGGACGAAATCGCCCGCCTGACGCCGAGCTTCCACCGCGTCAGCTATGCCGAGATCGACCGCCATGGCAGCCTGCAATGGCCGTGCAACGACGCCGCCCCTGACGGCACCCCGACCATGCACATCGACCAGTTCGTACGTGGCAAGGGGCGCTTCATGCTCACCGGCTACGTGCCCACCGACGAGAAGGTCAACGGCCGCTATCCGCTGCTGCTGACCACCGGGCGCATCCTCAGCCAGTACAACGTCGGCGCCCAGACCCGGCGCACCCACAACGTGGCCTGGCACGACGAGGACCGGCTGGAAATCCACCCAAGCGACGCTGAAAGCCGCGGTATCCAGGACGGCGACTGGGTGGGCGTGGGCAGCCGCTCGGGGCAGAGCGTGCTGCGCGCACGGGTCAGCAGCCGGGTGGCGCCGGGGGTGGTGTACACCACCTTCCACTTCCCTGAGTCGGGCGCCAACGTGATCACCACCGACAACTCCGACTGGGCCACCAACTGCCCGGAATACAAAGTCACCGCGGTGGAGGTGGTGAAGGTGTTCCAGCCGTCGGAATGGCAAAAGCGCTACCAGCGCTTCAGTGACGAACAGCGCCGCCTGCTTGAGCAGCGGCGCCAGGCCGAAGGCCAGGAAAAGGCAGAGGTGCGCCGATGAGCAGCGACAACCTGGTGAAGATGGCCAACCAGATCGCCCACTATTTTGACAGCGAGCCCGACCGGGCCAAGGCGGTGCAGGGCGTACGCCAGCACCTACAGAGCTTCTGGACCCCGGCCATGCGCCAGCAATTGGGGGCTTGGATCGAGGGGCATGCCGGGGAGGGGGTGGATGACAAGGTGAAGGAGGCGTTGGGTTAATTGTTGCCTGTACCGGCCCTATCGCGGGGCAAGCCCGCTCCCACAGTTGGCGTGGGAGCGGGCTTGCCCCGCGATAGGGCCGGTACAGCAAAATGAAATGTCCGTCATTTACGCAAGGCTTTTCACCCACCGGTGCTAACCTCGCGAAAACCCTGCTTCGGACACCGCACCATGGACATGAACTGGCACCAGGCCCTGCAACAGAGCCTGAGCTGGCTGGCAATCGCCACAGGCATCACTTTCGTCTGCTTCACCCTCGCGGCCTGGCTGGCCGTGCGCTACACCCGCTGGGGCCGGCAGTTCTGGCATCTGGCCGGCCCCTATTTCAACTTGCATCGCACCTGGCGCCCGCTGCTGGCCTTTGCCCTGCTGCTGGTGCTGACGCTGTTCGCGGTGCGCCTGAACGTCTTGTTCTCGTTCTGGTACAACGGCTTTTACAGCGCCCTGCAGGGCCTTGACCAAACGGCCTTCTGGTACCTGCTTGGGGTGTTCGCGGTGCTGGCGACCATCCATGTAGTGCGGGCGCTGTTCACCTTCTACGTAACCCAGGCGTTCAGCATCCGCTGGCGCGTATGGCTCACCGAACGCCTGAGCGCCGACTGGATGCGCGGCGATGCCTACTACCGTGGCCAGTTCCTCGAAGAGCCGGTGGACAACCCCGACCAGCGTATCGAGCTGGACATCAACGCCTTCGTCACCGGCTCCGTATCGCTGGCCTTGGGCGCGGTCAGCGCGTTGATGTCGCTGGTGGCCTTCACCGGTATCCTCTGGGGCCTGTCGGCGCCGTTGGCGGTGGCCGGTATCGAGGTACCGCGAGCGATGGTGTTCGCCGTGTATGTGTACGTGCTGATCGCCACCTGGATTGCGTTCCGCCTTGGCCAGCCGCTGATTCGCCTGAATTTCCTTAACGAAAAGCTCACAGCGAACTTTCGCTACGCGCTGATGCGCCTGCGCGAAAACGCCGAGAACATCGCCTTTTACCAAGGTGCACAGGTGGAGCGCGGGACCTTGCTCGGGCGCTTCTTCGCGCTGATCGGCAACGCCTGGGGCCTGGTGTACCGAAACCTCAAGTTCAGCGGTTTCAACTTAGGCATAAGCCAGGTAGCGGTGGTGTTCCCGTTCATCCTGCAGGCGCCGCGCTTTTTCAGTGGCGCGATCAAGCTCGGTGATGTGATGCAGACCTCCCAGGCTTTTGGCCAGGTGCAGGATTCGCTGTCGTTCTTCCGTGAGTCCTACGACACCTTTGCCAGCTACCGCGCCACCCTCGACCGTCTGACTGGCTTCCTTGACGCCAACGAGCAGGCCGCCGCGCTGCCGCAGGTGGATTGCCACGAGCTGCCCGGGGCGCTGGTCATCAACGGCTTGCAAGTGCGCCGACCCGACGGCCATGCGCTGATCGACGGCCTCGGCCTGCACCTTCACAGCGGCCAGGCGCTGCTGATCAAAGGCCCTTCGGGCAGTGGCAAGACTACCCTGTTGCGCGCCCTGGCCGGGCTCTGGCCCCACGCCGACGGCAGCGTACGCCGGCCCTTGGGGCACCAGGCGCTGTTCCTATCGCAGCGGCCGTACCTGCCGCTGGGTGACCTGCGCACCGCCATCGCCTACCCGGCCGACGGCTTGCCGGCAGACGATGCCCGCATGCAGCAGGCCCTGCGCCAGGTGAATCTGGCCCACCTGGCCGAACGCCTGGGCGAGCAACGCGACTGGTCGCGCATCCTGTCGGTGGGCGAGCAGCAACGCCTGGCCTTTGCCCGGGTGCTGTTCAACCAGCCGCAGATCGTGTTCCTCGACGAGTCCACCTCGGCGATGGACGAGGGGCTGGAGCATGCGCTGTATGCGTTGCTGCGCAGCGAAATGCCGCACACTTTGCTGGTGAGCGTGGGGCACCGCAGCACCTTGGCAGGGTTCCATACGCACCGGCTGGAAGTGGACGGGCAGGGCGGCTGGAAGCTGCTGGAGCAGGCGCCGGCCGAGGGGGTTTTGGCTTAAGCAGGGCCGGCCCCATCGCCGGCAAGCCGGCTCCTACAGGGATCGCACAAGCATCAGGAAAACGCTGTACCTGTAGGAGCCGGCTTGCCGGCGATGAGGCCAGTACAGGCAGTACAAGACAGTTGTTCCCTCAGGGCGGCCTACTTGCGAAGTCTGCATCAGCCCCGACTCATCCTCAGCCCAACTAGCGTCACCATCGCAAACCCCCCACCCACCAGAAACGTCGCCTGATACCCCACCCAGTCCCACAGCCCGCCGGCCAGCACGCTGGCCACCAGCAACGCCATCCCGGTCACCAGGTTGAACAACCCGAACGCGGTGCCGCGCAGCTCAGCCGGGGCGCTGTCTGCGATCAGTGCGCTGAACACGCCTTGGGTAAAGCCCATGTGCAGCCCCCACAAGCCCACGCCCAAGGCCAGCCCCAGCCACCCCGGCAGCAGCGCCAGGGCCAGGTCTGCCAGCACCAGCAACCCCAGGCCGATCATCAGCACGCCACGCCTGCCGATGCGGTCCGACAACGCCCCGGCGGGGTAGGCCGACAGCGAGAAGGCCAGCGACATCACCACCAGCACCGCCGGCGCCCACAACGCCGGCAGCCCCAGTGCCTGGCCGCGCAATAGCAAGAAGGCCTCGCTGAAGCGGGCCAGGGTGAACAGCGTGGCCAGGGCAATCAATCGCCAATAGCCAGTGCCCAGGCGCGCCAGTTCGCGTCGGGCCAGGGGTGCGCGCACCGGGCGGGTGCCGGCGTGCTCCGGCTCGCGCACGCACACCACCAGCACCACGATGGCCAGCACCGCCGGCAGCACGGCGGCCCAGAACACCGCTTGGAAGTGGCTGGCGGTCAGCCACATCAACACGATCGCCAGCAGCGGGCCGATGAACGCGCCCACCGTGTCCAGCGCCTGGCGCAGGCCGAACGCGGCGCCGCGCAGCTCGGCTGGGGTGACGTCGGCAATCAGCGCGTCACGCGGCGCGCCGCGGATGCCCTTGCCAATGCGGTCGACAAAGCGCGCAGCGGTCAGCCATTCCAGGCCCGAGGCCAGTGGGAATACCGGCTTGGTCACGGCGGCCAGGCCATAGCCCAGCACGGTGAGCAGCTTGCGCTTGCCCAGGCGGTCGCTGAGGGCGCCGGAGAACACCTTGGTGATGGCGGCGGTGGCTTCGGCGATGCCTTCGATCATGCCCACGGCCAGCACCGAGGTGCCGAGCACGCCGACCATGTACAGGGGCAGCAGGGCGTGGATCATCTCCGAAGAGATGTCCATGAACATCGACACGAAGCCCAGGGCCCAGACGCTGCGGGGGAGGGGGTGGTGATGGGGCATGGTGATCTCGGTGGGGGATTGAGATCACTGTAGACAAGGCTGGCCTCATCGCCGGCAAGCCGGCTCCTACAGAGGCGTGTGAAACCCTGTGGGAGCCGGCTTGCCGGCGATTGCGGTGGTCAGGACTTGAACCGCCCCACCAACCCGTTCAGCTCATCCGACAGCTGCGCCAGGCGCCCGGAATCGGACTGCGCCGAACTGGCCAGGCCTTCCACCAGACGCGCCTCGTCGTAGATCTGCTGGATATGCCGGTTGATCTCCTCGGCGACGCTGTGCTGCTCTTCGGCGGCGGCGGAAATCTGCAGGTTCTGGTCGCGGATCTCGTTCACCGACAGCTGGATCCCCTCGAAGCTGTCGCGGGCGCTTTCGATCGACGACACGCTGGCCCGGGACAGGTCCAGGCAGCTGTCCATCTTGTCCGACACTTCCTGGGTCTTGGCGCCCAGGGTGTTGAGCAACTGGTCGATCTCGCCGGTGGAGTCGGAGGTGCGCTTGGCCAGAGCCCGCACTTCGTCGGCCACCACGGCAAAGCCGCGGCCCTGATCGCCAGCACGGGCGGCTTCGATGGCCGCGTTGAGCGCCAGCAGGTTGGTCTGTTCGGCGATGGCGCGGATGGTGCCGAGGATCTGGTTGATGCTGCGGCTGCCTTCCTCAAGCTCCACCATGGCCTGGGACGACTCGCTCAGGCGCATGCCCAAACGGTTGACGTTCTCGGTGGTGGCCTCGATCTGCTGCTTGCCCTCGGCGACGCGGCGGTGGCCGTTTTCGGCGGCATCTGCGGCGCTGCTGCACGAGCGGGCCACTTCGTTGGCGGTGGCGACCATTTCGTTGAACGCAGTGGACACAAGCTCCACTGCTTCACGCTGGCGCCCGGCAGCTTCGTTCATGTCGCCGGCCATGGCACTGTTGGCTTTCGACGCTTCGTGCAGGTTGGTCGAGGCCGAGCCGATACGCTGTATCAGCTGGCGGATGGCAGCCAGGAACTTGTTGAACCAGCCGGCCAGCTCTGCGGTTTCGTCGCGGCCCTGGATCTGCAGGTCGCGGCGCAGGTCGCCTTCACCTTCGGCGATGGACTGCAGGCCGACGCTGACCTGGTTGATCGGCTTGACGATCACCTTCGAGAACGCCGCCGCCACCAGGGCGAACACCAGGGCCAGCAGCACCACGATCACCGCGGTGGTGTAGGTCATGCGGGTGGCGGCGGTCATCACTTCGTCGTACTCGATCAGGCCGACGAAGCGCCAGCCCAGGCCCGGCGAGGTCCATACGTTGGCCATGTAGCGCACGCCGTCGATCACCACTTCGGTGGAGCCTTGTTCGGTGGCCGCCAGCTGCGCGTAGGGGGCGCCGAGGTCCTTCAACTGCTTGAAGCTGTGCCCGGCGTCGCGCGGGTCGACCAGCACGGTGCCGTTTTCGATCAGCATCACGTAGCCGCTGTTGCCCAGCTTGATGCTCTTTACCAGCTCAGTGAGGTTTTTCAGCGACACGCTGACCACGAACACGCCACGGGCCTTGCCGGCCGGGTCGAGCAGGGCGCGGGCGGTGCCCACCAGGGCCACGTCGTCCTTGTCGTAGTAGTAGGCGGCGGTGCGCACGGTCTTGCCGGGGCTGGCCATGGCGTCCTTGTACCAGGGGCGGGCGCGCGGGTCGTATTTGGCCAGTTGCGGGTCATCGGGCCACTTGGCGTAGGTGCCGTCTTCCAGGCCAATGGACAGAATCGCCGCCGCCGGGTGAGTGGTGCCATAGCGGGCGAAGGCATCGATCACCTGTTGCGCGGCGGCCGGCATCGGTTTGCTGGCCGCATCGGCGGACGTGTAGTCCTTTAATGTATCAACTGAATTGTATACAGGATCTTTGGACATTTGCTCGACGTTCTGCAAAGTGCCGTCGAAGAACTGCCGCATATTACCGTCGATCTGGCGAATTTCCCGGGTGCTGCCATCGACGAACTGGTCTACCGCATCACTGCGGATATTCATTACAGAAATGCCGCCGACCAGCGCTACCGGGATAAAAGCCACCAGCACGAAGGCCAGTACCAGTTTGTTTTTTATTTTCATCAAGACACCCATCCGTGAGAGTGAAGGAACGCAGGGCCGTTTCTAGGGAGGGGTGGCCACTTGCTATCTCTGTTTGTTTCGGCGGATCGAATATAAACCTTTAGTATTTGTTTCGTGTACAAGAATGCGAACGATTGTCTTGATTTTTGGGTCAGGCTTCGCGGGCCCCATCGCCGGCAAGCCGGCTCCTACAGAGAGTGTGGGTTTTCAGGCCATATGCGTTCCCCTGTAGGAGCCGGCTTACCGGCGATGAGGCCCGCAAAACAAACAACATTCTGTGCACCTGCCATGACAATTTGCAGGACCTTTCTTCAGACTTTCCTTATTCCATGTAGTCCATTTCCCAATCAGTCTTTTTCGGCCTTTCAGCGGTTGTTCTTCCCCGGCGCGCTCCGTAGTCTCGCCCGGTCGTCGCCATTTCGACGACCGGGTGTGCAAGCCCGCAGATGTAGTGCAAGGCCGCTCAATGGTGGCTGCGCGTGGGAGGCTCTCGAGCCTGCCGGGTTCCTACATCTCGGTCTTGCACACCTGCGCGCAGCTGCCTCCATCATTCCGGGTGCAAGCGGATTAACGGCGGCTTTTCATGGCTATGTAGGAGTGCTGAACCATGTTGAAAATCGTCCCCGACCCACCCCGCGCCTCGTCCCCGGAGGCCCGCCCATGACCCTCGAAACCCCAGGGGCCGAACGCCCGAAAACCGCCCATGCCCACTTTGGCACCTGCCACGAAGCCCACCCGCCGATGTTCTCGGTGCATGCCGGCATCGATGGCGAGGATGCGCTGGTGTGCGCCGTGGCTGCGCTCAAAGCTGCTTACGAAACCAACGCCATGGCCCTGGAAAAGGTCGACGAACCCCTGCGCAGCCTGCTGACGGCGACGGAGAACTCGCTGGAGAAAGGGTTGGCGTTGTCAGAGGCGGTGCTGGAGGGGATAGAACGGGGGTGAGCGAAAGCGAAGAGGGCCGCTGTTGCGGCCCTCTCTCATTGGAGCATCAATTGCCCTGCAGGACCTCACGAAATACGTCAGGCCGAGCGGCGGCGATATGCAGCAACGAACGTGCTGCACCTGATGGCATGCGCCTGCCTTGTTCCCATTCCTGCAGCGTGCGCACCGACACGCCCAGCAACTGGGCGAACTTGATTTGTGAAAGCCCGGTTCTGCTGCGCGCTTCGGCCGCTTCGGTCGTTTCAACCTGATGCACTGCGCCGTAGCGCCCGGCTTTGACATCGCGGATAGACTGCAGCAGTTCCTCGCCGATATCGCGTTGGGCATCCCGCTGCATCAGTTCTTTCTCAGTCAGGGGCATGGCCTAGCTCCTTCACAATCTTGCGCAAAATGGGCGCGGGTATGTTCTCGGTGGCGCTCTTGCCGTAAATGAGCAGCGCGACGAGCGCGCCGTTGGCAAGTTGAGCTGTGTATATCACGCGTACAGCGCCCCGTTTACCTTGGCCTTCAGCCCCCCAGCGTACCTTGCGGCAGCCTCCGGTACCCGGGATGACTGCGCCCGCTGTGGGGTCGTTGGCCAAGTGGAGCATGAAGGCTCCGTGTTCTTCTGCGGTCCAGTAATCGGGCCACTGCCTGGAAAAGAGTGGTGCTTCGATGATCGTAAGCATAACGCATCCCTACGTCTTTGACGTACGGATTTTGCAGCGTATCAGAAGAGAGTGACAGCCGTAGCCTGTTTCGATTGATTACGCCACGGCGTACAGGCCCAGCCTTACTCCAAAGCCCCAACCGCAGTACCTGTGGGGGCGGGTTTACCCGCGAAGCAAGCAATGCGGTACATGGCACCGGCTGCGCCGGTGTTCGCGGGTGAACCCGCTCCCACAAGGCGCGCGCCGTATTATGAATTGCTGTTCGCCTCACCCCGCCGTCACCTTGGCAAACGCCGCGCGGAACCTGCGCATATCAGCCTCATCCCCCACACTCACGCGCATCCAGTTGGGCCAGCTTGGCCATACCCGGCCCACCAGCACCTGCTCCTGGGCCAGGCGCTCCACCAGCGGCTGCGCCGGGCCGCGCAGGTCGATCATGAAACAGTTGGCTTGCGAGGCGGTGCAGCGCCAGCCGCGCTCGCCCAGCCAGGCGATGGTGTGGTCGCGCAGGCGGGCGTTGTCACGCTTGCGCTGTGGCGCTACCTGCGGGTCCTGCAGGCTGGCCAGGCCCGCCAGCAGGGTCGAGGCGGGGGCCACGTTGTCGCCGTCGTACACCTCGAGCTTTTGCAGCAGCGGCGCCTGGCCGATGGCCAGGCCCAGGCGCGCGCCGGCCATGCCGTACAGCTTGGAGAAGGTCTGCAGCACCAGCAGTTCGGGGTGCTCCTTGACCAGCTCGACGCAACTGGGGGCATCGCTGAAATGGATGTAGGCCTCGTCCACCACCACCACGCTGCCGGCCGGCTTGCGCGCCAGCAGGCGCTCAATGTCGCGGCGCGGGGTGAGGGTGCCGGTGGGGTTGTTGGGGTTGCACAGGTAGATCAGCCCGGGGTTGGCGTCGGCGGCGAGCATGGCGTCCACATCATGGGCGTGCTGCGCATCCAGGGCGATGGCGTGCACCGGGGTGCCACGGCCCTGGGCTGCGTCACTCGGCGCCTCGTAGGACGGCTCGGCCAGCACCAGGCTGCGCGGGCCGGTAAAGGCCATTACCGCGTGCTGCAGGGCCAGCTTGGAGCCGCAGAACACCTGCACCTGGTCGGCCTGCAGGCCGTGTTGTTCGGCGAACAGGTCGATCAGCCGGTACTGCGCCTTGTAGGGGTAGCGGCCGCTTTGGGCGATGCCGTCCTGCATGGCCTTGCGCGCTGCAGGGCAGGGGCCCCAGGGGCTTTCATTGAAATTGATCTGCACCGGGCCGCCGTGGGTGGCGGCCGGCGGGGTCTGCCCGGCCCAGCTCAACTGGCTGAGCAGTGGCAAGGTCAGGCCCAGGCCAACCAGCGAACGACGTGAGATATCGGTCATGCTTGAACTTCCCTGTTGTTGTTGGTTAACAAGGGGACGAGACCGGCCGCGGCTGATTAAGGGTGGCAAAACGCTTTCTGTGGCCCAGGCCCGGTTGATGGCACGCGATGCTTGAACTGCACGGCGTATCTGCAATCATGGCGCGGCCCCCGGAGCGGGGCTTCTTTCACCGGTAATACAGGAAGGCAGCATGATGCTCGCAACAAGACGGAACTGGCAGGCCCTGGCCCTGGGCCTTCTCATCAGCACCCCACTGCTGGCCGCCGAGGCCCCGCGCCCGCCAGTGGCGGACAAGGTGGTGGCCTTCAGCGGCGAACAAGGCGTGAAGGTGTGGACCCTGCGGGTCGGTGAGCGCAGCGCCAGCCAGGCGCTGGTACAGGTCGACGGCCTCGACCACGACTGGAACATGCGCATCCAGAAAATGGATGTGGAAAAGACCGACCGCGACACCCGCTATGCCACCGAAGTGGACGGCAAGAAGTACGTGGCACTGATCGTGCGGGGTGACTGGGGCAACCTGTACCTGCCGGGCGAAAAGCAGGAAATCTCGTTGCGCTACGACGCCGGCCTGTCCGAGCAGGGCAATGCCCAGCATTTTCTGACTGAATACCTGGAACAAGCGGCCAAGTGAAGGCTGATGGCCCCAACGCCGGCAAGCCGGCTCCTACAGGGTTTTGCACGCCCTTGCAGGAGCCGGCTTGCCGGCGATGGGGCCGTTGATGGTCAGAACGCCAGCTTGTAGCCGATCAGCAGCAGCATCGCCGCCAGGCAAGGGCGCAGTACACGGTCGGAGATGCGCCCGGTGAGGTGGCTGCCCAGGTAGATGCCCGGCAGCGAGCCCAGCAGCAGGTAGCCCAGCAGCGACCAGTCCATGTTACCCATGCCGGCGTGGCCAAGCCCGGCTACCAGGGTCAGCGGCACGGCGTGGGCGATCTCGGTGCCGACCAGGCGGCGGGTGACCAGAAACGGGTACAGCAAGAACAGCGCCACGGTGCCCAGGGCCCCGGCGCCGATAGAAGTCAGGGTGACCATCACCCCCAGTACCACGCCGGTCAGCACGGTCAGGGTGTTCAAGGTGCGGTCGCTGAGGTGGTAGTGGTCACCGGCGTGCCTGCTGGCGAAGGCTTGCAGGCGCGATTTGAACAGGATGGCCAGGGCAGTGAGGATCAGCACCACGGCCAGGCCTTGCTTGATGATGGCGTTCAGCGCCGAGGTGTCGGTGTGCAGGGTGCTGAGGAACCACAGGGTGAGCGCCGCGGCAGGCACGCTGCCCAGGCTCAGCCAGCCGGTGATCTTCCAGTCGATGTTCTTGTTGCGCCCGTGCACCCAGACGCCACTGGCCTTGGTGATGGCGGCATAGAGCAGGTCGGTGCCCACGGCAGTGGCGGGGTTGATGCCGAACCACAGCAGGATCGGGGTCATCAGCGAACCGCCGCCGACGCCGGTCATGCCGACGATGAAACCCACAACCAGCCCTGCAATGGTGAAACCGAAAGAACCTACATCCATACGCTACTCGACTGCCCAGCTTGCCCGTGATCGGATGCAGCCAGCATATAGATTTTTTTATAGCCATATAGACTTGTTCGTTATTAAGTTATAACCACGCGCCCAAAGCATCGCGGGGCAAGCCGGCTCCCACGTTGATCCCGTGGGAGCCGGCTTGCCCCGCGATTGAGCTGTATCGATCAGATACGGAAGCTACCCACCAGCTGCTTCAAGCGCCCGGCCTGCTGGCTCAGCGCATCGCAGTGGCGCAGGGTTTCGTTGAGGTTCTCCACCCCTTGCTGGTTCAGCGCGTTGATCTGGGTGATGTCCAGGTTCAGGCTCTCGACCACGGCGGTCTGCTCTTCGGTGGCAGTGGCCACCGACTGGTTCATGCCATCGATCTCGCCAATGCGCTGGGTGACACTGGCCAGGCGCTCGCCGGCCTGGTTGGCCACCTGCACGGTCTGCTCGCTGGACACCTGGCTGGTGTTCATGGTGTGTACCGCCTCGCGCGAGCCCACCTGCAGGCTGGTGATCATGCGGTGGATCTCCTCGGCCGACTCCTGGGTACGGTGGGCCAGGTTGCGCACCTCGTCGGCCACCACGGCAAAACCACGCCCGGCTTCACCGGCGCGGGCGGCCTCGATGGCGGCGTTCAGCGCCAGCAGGTTGGTCTGCTGGGAGATGCCCTTGATCACGTCGAGGATCTTGCCGATCTCGTCGGTGCTGGCGTTGAGCGTCTCGATCTGCTCGCACGACTCGCTGATGCGCTGCGACAGCGCGGTCATGGCGTTGATCGCCTGGTCCACCACCTCGCGGCCATCGTGGGCCTGCTCGCTGGCGCCGCTGGCGTGCTGCGAGGCATCGGCGGCGTTGCGGGCAATTTCCTGGGTGGCGGCGCCCAGTTCGTTGATGGCTGCGGCCACGCTGTTGGTGCGCATGCTCTGCTCTTCGGAGCCGCTGAGCGAGGCGTTGGAGGCGCCTACCACCTTCTCCGACAGGTCGTGCACCAGGCGGGTGGCCGAGGATACTTCGGTGATCGAGGCATGGATGCGTTCGACGAAGCGGTTGAACGAGGTGGCCAGTTCGCCGAACTCGTCCTTCTGCTCGACGCTCAGGCGCCGGGTCAGGTCGCCTTCACCTTCGGCGATGTCGCGCATGGCGCGGCCCATGGTGGTCAGCGGGCGCATCAGTACCGGGATCAGCAGGCCCAACAGGCCTGCGATGGCGGCCACCGCAACGAGCATGGCGATGATCGCCGAGGTGCGGAACTGGCCGAGGGCGGCGTAGGCCTTGTCTTTATCGATCGACAGGCCGATGTACCACTGCGCCGAGGGCAGGCCGTCGACCTTGGCGAACGAGACAATGCGCTCTTCGCCGTTCAGGGTTACATCCTGCATGCCCGGCTCGATGCGCAGGTTGGCGCCGGGGTAGATGTCCTTGAGGTTCTGCATCAGGTGGCCCTTGTCGGGGCTGACGATGACCTGGCCGTTGCCGTCCACCAAAAAGGCGTGGCCGATGCCGCCGAAGTCCACCGCAGCGAGAATCTCGCTGAGGGTGTCCAGGCTCAGGTCGCCGCCGACCACGCCCAGCAGCTCGCCGTTGTTGCGCGCCTTGACCGGGATGGCGATGGTCACCACCAGGCCGCCCACCGAGGCCTGGTAGGGCGGGGTCAGCAGGGTCTGGTTGGCGGTCACCGCCTGGCTGTACCAGGGGCGCTGGCGCGGGTCGTAGCCGTCGGGCATCTTCGCGTCGGGGCGCTGGGTGAACAGGCCGGTGTTCTGGCCGAAGTAGGTGAACTGGAAATTGCTGGTGTACGAAGGCTGGTCGACCAGCCCCGGCACGTTGGGGCCGGCGCCTTGCTGGGCGATGTCCTGGGCTAGGTTTTCCAGCACCAGGATGCGCCCGCTCATCCAGTTCTGCACGCTGCTGGCGGTTTGCGCGCCGGCCTGGCGCACCGACGACTCGATGTTCTGGCGGATGGTGTTGCGTTGCAGGTAGTCGTTGTAAAGGGTGAACAACGCGAAGGCCAGGACGACGACGCCGCAGGCACTGAGCAGGATCTTGTGGCGGAATTTCAGGTTCATGTTTCGAGACCTTGAGCCAATAAGGGGGAGGGCGCCGCGCGCTTGTGGCGCGATAGGCGAAGCCTGTCATCACGGTATCGGCTGTTCATGAAATTTGTTGAAAGACTAAATGCCGCAAGTACTGTCGGTTATGCCCTGCATCTTATTCAGCCGATGACAGCAACTTCACCAGCGCCCGCGCAGCCTGGCCAAGGGGCTGCTGCTTGAGCCAGAAGGCATGCACCGGCAGTTGCAGTTCGTTGCGGGTGTTGCCAAAGGCCAGGCGCACCAAGCGCCCTGCGGCGATCAGCGGGCCCACCCGCGACAGCGGCAGGTCGCCCCAACCAAGCCCGGCCTCGACCATTTGCACGGCCAGGTCGTAGCTGTCGGTGCGCCAGTGCGAGGTGCCGATCAGCGGGCGCGGGTCGCTCAGCGGCAGGTCGCGGCTGCACACCAATACCTGGCGCAGGTTCACCAGGTCCTCGAGGTTGCGAATGCGCCCTGCGAGGTAGGCCGGGTGCTGCGGCGACAGGGTGGCCACCAGCGACTCCATGGCGATGTGCTGGAAACTGCGCCGGGCATCCACCTGCAAGCCGGCGAAGGCCAGCGCCAGGCAAACCCTGCCACTGTCAAGCAGGTGCAGGGCTTCTTCCTGGGGGGCGGCCAGCAGTTCGATGTCCAGCAACGGGTGGCGTTCGCCCAGGCGGGCGATGGCGTGCAGCAGCGGGCGCTGGTCGATGTCCGGCACCACGGCGATGGCCAGGCTGCTCTCGAGCCCACGGGACAGCTCCAGGGCGTGGACCGCCAGCAGCCCCAGTTGCTCGCCGATCAGCCGGGCATGGGGTTCCAAGGCCTGCGCCTGGGCGGTCGGGCGCACTTCGCGGGGGCCGCGTTCGAACAGCGCATAACCCAGCTCGGCCTCGAGGTTGCCGATGGCCATGCTCACCGCCGAGGGCACCCGGCCCAAGGCCCGGGCGGCGGCGGAAAACGAGCCACGGTCGAGCACGGCAAGAAACAGCAGGATGGTGTCGCTGGAAAAGTTCATGGCAGGCTCCTTTCAGTTAATCTGAAAGCTGCTGACTTTTTCTGTCAAGCCTGTTGATGCATGCTCGCCGCCCTTCGATGAACCCGCGGTAAAGGTGCCCCCGTGCAAGGACTCAAACGCAAACTGGTCTACGTGACTTTCTATGAACTGATCGGCCTGTGTATGTCGACCCTGGGGCTGGCTTATCTGTCTGACACCCAGGCCTCGCACACCGGGCCTCTGGCGGTAATGATCACCACCATTGCCATGGCCTGGAACCTGGTCTACAACAGCCTGTTCGAGTACTGGGAGAGCCGCCAGGCCAAGCGCGGGCGCAGCCTTTCGCGGAGGGTGGCGCATGCGGTGGGCTTTCAGCTGACCCTGGTGGTGTACCTGATTCCGCTGATTGCCTGGTGGCTGGACATGACGCTGCTGGAAGCGCTGGTGGTGGATATGGCGTTCATCGTGCTGGTGCCGTGCTACACCTTTGCCTACAACTGGGCGTTCGACCGCATCTTCGGTTTGCCGGCATCGGCGATGGCAGTGGCCTGACCGGCTGGACTGGCCCCCTGTAGGAGCCGGCTTGCCGGCGATAGGCTCGGTACAGGCGATACAAGTTCAAGCCATGTGTTGCGGCTGCCGACGCCATCGCCGGCAAGCCGGCTCCTAAAGGAATCGTGGCCAGCGCAGGGTCACGGCGGCAGCCGGATCAACAGCGGCTCCTGCCCCTGTCCGCGACTCCCCAGCAAACTGTCCTCCACCTGCCCCGACAGGTAATACACCCCGGCCATGGCCCCGCTCTGGCGGTTTTCCATCAGCTCCTGCCATTCCTCGTTCAGCGCCACCCCCAGGATCACCCGCAACTGCTCGACCATCTGCGGCTGCTCGCGGTCGTGGGTAATCATGCCGTAGCCGGCTACCGCCACCGAGATCATGGTCCCGGCCGCCTTGCCCACCGCCGCTGCGATGGCGCTGGCAGCGCCGCGCGGGGCCAGGGTGGCGCCGAGTTTTTCGCTGGCCTGGGTGGCCACCGATGACAGGCCGACGTCGGTTTTGCCCGGTGCCCTGGAGGCCTGTTGGTGCAGGTGTTCGCGCAGCGACTGCCAGGCCGGTTGCTGGGCCAGTGACTTGGCCCGCAGCAGTTGGTACAGCGAAGCGTTGCGCGCCTCCGGCGGCCCTAGGGCGATGACCGGGATGCGGTTGAGGCGCTGGCTGAACTGCTCGGGCGGGGCGTTGTAGCGCTGGATGATGACCGGCAACTGCTGGCCGAGCAGTTGCAGGTACAGCTCGCTAGCGCGGTCGCGGATGCCTTCGGGGTCGATCTGCTCGGCCACCGGGTCGATCACCCGCTGGTGGTATTGCTCCTGCAGGTACAGGGCCAGGCGTTTTTCTGGTGGTTCGGCGCCGTTACCGCCGTTCATCTTGTACCAGGCGACTTTGAGGGTGAGCCATTGCTGGGTCCAGTAACCGGTGAACCACGGGATGAAGTCGTTTTCGGTGCGCTGTTGCACCTGCTCGCGCCACACCCGCATCGAGCGGCGGGCGTAGTCGTTGGCCGAAGCTGTGGCCGCGACCGAGGCGTTCAGCAGGTCTTGGTCGATGCGCTGCCACACCGCCGGGGGCAGGGGTTGCGGTGGCGGTGGGGCTGGGCGCTTGGCGGCGCAGCCGGCCACGGCCAGCAGCAGGCACAGGGGCAAAATCAGGTGGGTTGATTTCACGCCGGGCGCCTCAAAGCCTGATGGTCAACCGAGTATAGGCCGGCGCCCCTGCAGGAGCCGGCTTGCCGGCGATCAGCGGCGCAGCCGGTGCCAGGCATCGCGCTGCATGCTTTGCGGTGGTCCGGCACCCCGGTAAACTCGCTCTAATTGGAACAAACTACAACTCATTGATTTAACACGGTCTCTGTGGGAAGCGGCCTTGTGTCGCGACGGGGCGCGAAGCGCCCCCAAGGTCTCGGCCTCATGCAAGATTGCCGGGGCTGCTGCGCAGCCCATCTCGACCGGACGGCGCCCGGCAAGGCCGCTTCCCACAGAGACCGTGGCGCATCTACGAGACCAGTTCTCTGCGCGATAGCGCAGCCCGAAAGGGCAGGGTGATCTCCTACAGGTCCAGCTTGGCTTCGAGGCGGTCCAGGTGCTCATGCATCAACGCCAGCGCCGCCTCGCTGTCGCCGCTTTCCACGGCATCGATGATCGCCGCGTGCTCTTGCCAGGCGCAGTGCTCGCAGCAGGGCGATTCGTAGCGGGCGATGATCAGCGAGGTCATAGGCACCAGGCCGTTGAGAAACCGCGCCAGCGGCGCGTTGGCGGCCATTTGCGCCAGCTTCATGTGAAACTCGCCGCCCAGGCGGATTGCCGTGCAGCGCTCGCCCTGTTCGTGGTGCTGGCGCTCGCGCTCCACCAACTGGCGCAACTGGCGAATCTGCGCCGGGCGGGCGCGCTGAGTGGCCAGGCCGATCAGCGTGGTTTCCGCCAGGCGCCGGGCACTGAGCACCTGGCGCGCGTGCTGCGGATCGGGGGCGGCCAGGTGCGCGGTGTGGCTGGGGCGCTGCACCACCACTTGCTGGTCGGACAGCCGACCAAGCACCCGGCGGATCACCGTGCGGCTGACGCCGAAGGCATTGCCCAGGGCCTGCTCGGGCAGGGCGCTGCCCGGTGGCAGGCGTTGCTCGAGGATGGCGTCGAACAACCGTGGGTAGATCTGCTCGGCCGACAGGCGGGTTTCGCCGGCGCCCAGCAGGGCAGGCAGGTGGGGGGCGGCTTGGGCGCAGGCGGTCATGGTCGCTCTCCTTGGGTCAGGGGCCGGGGTGGTCGTCGGGGATGTTCAGGGCGATGCCCATGCGCTTGCCTTCGGCGAGGATGTGGCGGCGCATCTGCAGGCTGGCGTGGGCGCTGTTGCGTTCGCGGATGGCACGCACCACCGCTTCGTTTTCGTTCAGGCGCGCGGCCAGGTGTTCGGGGGAGTTGCGCAGCATGTCGGCGCTTTCCTTGAGGGCGTTGCCGGTTTGCTGCACCACACTCTGGAAGATCGGGTTGGTGGTCAGGGCGAACAGCGCTTCGTGGAAGGCGATGTAGGCATTGAAACCGGCCTCGCTGTCGTTTGATTCCAACGCTTCGCGCATGTCCATCAGGGTCAGGCGCAGCTGGCCGATGTCCTGGTTGCCGGCCGATTGCGCCACCAACCCGGCAATGAAGGGTTCGAGGGTGTAGCGCAGCTCCAGCACGTCGGCCAGGCTTGCCTGGGCCACGGTTTCAGGGCTTTGCGCCGAGGCGGCGTCGGCGTCCAGCACCAGTACGCCCTTGCCCGGCAGCGAACGCACCAGGCCCAGGGTTTCCAGCACGATCACCGCCTCGCGCAGGCTGGGGCGGCTGATGCCCATTTGCTCGGCCAGCTCGCGCTGGCCGGGCAGCATGTCGCCGCTGCGCCACTGGCCGCGGGCCAGGGCCTGGCGGAGTTTCTCCACCACTGAGTTGACTACGGTCGATGAGCTGATCACGGTTCGCTCCTTGGTTGACGCGTTAGGCTCGCGTCTGGCGGGGCGGCGGCTGGCGCCGCCCGCCGGGGGCTTAGAATTCCTGTTGATGGGCGCTGCCCTGCTTGCGCGGTGCCGGGGCGTAGCCTGGTTTGTTGGCCAGCACGTTGTTGGCGCGCTCCAGGTCGATATCCTTCTCCCAACGGGCGATGGCCACGGTGGCGACGCAGTTGCCGATCAGGTTGGTCAGCGCGCGGCCGATGCCCATGAACCAGTCCACCGCCAGCACCAGCACCAGGCCCACCACCGGGATTGCCGGTACGGCGGTCAGGGTGGCAGCAAGGATCACCAGGGCCGAGCCTGGGATGCCGTGGGCACCCTTGGAAGTCACCAGCGACACCAGAAGAATGGTCAGCAGGTCGGTCATGGCCAGCGGCGTGCCGGTGGCGTTGGCGATGAACACGATGGCCAGGGTCAGGTAAATGGAGAAGCCGTCGAGGTTGAACGAGTAGCCGGTGGGGATCACCAGGCCCACGGTGGAGCTGCCAATGCCCAGGTGCTCGAGCTTGCGCATCACCTGCGGCAGCACGGCGTCGGAGGAGGCGGTGCCGAGCACGATGCTCAGCTCTTCACGCAGGTACTTGATCAGCGGCAGCAGCTTCAGGCCGGAAATGCGCATCACCGTACCCAGCACGATCAGCACGAAGCCTGCGCAGGTCAGGTAGAACAGCGCCACCAGGCCGCCCAGGTGCTGCAGCGAGCTCAGGCCGTACTTGCTGGTGGTGAAGGCGATGGCGCCGAATACGCCGATCGGTGCCAGGCGCACGATCATGCCCATGATGCGGAAGATCACGTGGCTCAGTTCGTTGATCAGCCGCGAGATACCCGAGGCCGACTCGCCCACCAGGTTCAGCGCGCTGCCGAACAGCACCGAGAACAGCAGCACTTGCAGGATGTTGTTGTCGGCGAAGGCGCCCACCACCGAGGTGGGGATCAAGTCCATGAGGAAGGTGGTGGTGTTGTGGATATGCGCACCACGGTCGGCCAGGGCGCCGGCATCGGCGCTGGACAGCTGGTCTAGGTGGATGTTGGCGCCGGTGCCGATGCCGCTGGTGAAGGCGAACACCAGGCCGATCACCAGGGCCAGGGTGGTCAGCACTTCGAAGTAGATCACTGATTTGAGGCCGATGCGCCCGACCTTTTTCAGGTCGCCCGCGCCAGAAATGCCGCTGACCACCACGCAGAACACGATCAGGCCGATGAGCATCTTGATCAGCTTGATGAAGCCGTCGCCAAGGGGTTTGAGTTGCAGGGACAGGTCGGGGAAGCTCAGGCCGCAGATGACGCCTAGGGCGAGGCCGAGCACTACCTGGAGAAAGATCGAACGCGAACACCATTTGAGCATGGGAGGGATCTCTGATCGGTGTCCTTGCCCCCCAGCCACACGGAGCGAAAGAGTGCAGGACTTAATTATTGTGGTCTTACCGGTTTGTTCACTGCGAGGGCCATAAAACTCCTATTCTGGTGGTATTGCAAGATTTTTCGGCCTTACCGGTCTGACCAGTTGTCGTGAAGATTTGCCGACCCTTTACCTCGCCTGGCACCCGCTGTGCGGGTGATCGCGGGCAAGCCGGCTCCTACAGGGGACGCAGGCCTGTAGGAGCCGGCTTGCCGGCGATCAGGCCGGTAGCCTCTATAGCCTGTGCCAGACCTGCCGCCGCCAGTTCAGCCGCAATGGCGGGTAGTGCCAGGGAAAATGGTCTGCTTGCAAAGCCCAAGGGAGCCCGTAGAATCCGCGGCTTATGACTGATTGGTCATTCAATCAAATACCCGAAGCCAACCGCCTCTCGGCTGGCTTCACGCCCGCGTGAGAATGGAGTCCCATCGTGCGTACCAACCTGCCGGTCAACCCGGTCGAGCAAAGCTTCCCCGAGCACCAGCGGCTCATTTCTGCCACCGACACCTCCAGCCTGATCACCTATTGCAACGCCGAGTTCGCCGCCATCAGTGGCTACAGCCAGGCCGAGCTGGTCGGCAGCCCGCACAACCTGGTGCGCCACCCGGACATGCCCGAGGCGGTGTTCGAGCTGATGTGGCAGTACCTGAAGGCCGGCCAGAGCTGGATGGGCATCGTCAAGAACCGCTGCAAGAACGGCAACTTCTACTGGGTCAGCGCCTATGTGACGCCGATCCTGGAGAACGGCCGGCTGGTGGGCTACGAGTCGGTGCGGGTGCGCCCGAGCCGTGAGCAGGTGGCCCGCGCCGAGGCAGTGTACGCGCGGTTGCGCGCAGGCCAGGCGGCACTGTCACCGGCCCGGCGCCTGGCGCTGGCGGCCCGCGCACTGTTGGTGCCGCTGTGTGCCGGAGCCCTGGCCGTGGGTGCCGATCAGCTGTGGCCGGGCCTGCCGGCCCAGGGCCTGACCCTGGCGCTGTTCGCCGCCACCGGCTGGTGGGCGCAAAGCCGCATGGCCCGCCACCAGCGCCGGATCGCTGCAGCGGTCGGCAACACCTTCAGCGACCCGGTGGCGGCGCTGACCTACAGCGACCAGGCCGGTGCCGCCGGGCAGCTGGAGCTGATTTTGATCAGCGAAGAGGCGCGCCTTAAAACCGCGCTGACCCGCCTCAGCGACCTGGCTGCACAAATGGCCGACGCTGCGCTGGATGCCGGGCGCCTGTCACGCGGCACCGAGGCGGCGTTGCTGGAGCAGCGCGCCGAAACCGACCTGACCGCCACCGCCATGACCGAAATGGCCGCCTCCATTGGCGAGGTGGCCGGCCACGTGCAACTGACTGCACAAGAAGCCCATACCGCGCACCAGCTCACCGAGCGCGGCAGCCAGGTGGCCGACGCCAGCGGCGCGGCCATTCGCGGTTTGGCCGACACCGTCGGGCAGATCAACCAGGCGGTCAACGACCTGGCCGGTCAGACCGGTGCCATCGCCGAGGCCGCCGGGATGATCCGCGCCATCGCCGAGCAAACCAACCTGCTGGCGCTGAACGCCGCCATCGAGGCGGCCCGGGCTGGTGAGCACGGCCGCGGTTTTGCGGTGGTGGCCGACGAGGTGCGCGCGCTGGCCGACAAGACCCGCCAGTCCACCCTGCATATCCAGGCCATTACCGACAGCTTGCGCAGTGGTGCCGAACAGGCGGTGAGCATTGCCAGCCTGGGGATTGCCGGGGCTGAGCAGGGTGTGGTGCAGGTGGGGGAAACCCAGCAGGCATTGCAGGGCATTCGCGAGGCGGTGCTGCGCATCAGCGACATGAGCCAGCAGATGGCGGCGGCGTCGCAGCAGCAGTCCAGCGTGGCCGAGGATGTGTCGCGGCAGATCAACGGGGTGGCCGGTACCGTGCAGCAGAGCGCCAGCCGGGCCAATGCCGCGGCGTCGAGGGGGGCGGAGCTGGAGCAGATTTGCGCGGGACTGCGGGCGTTGGTGGAGCGGTTTAACCGTTAGTGGTTTGTTTGGGTCGAGGGGGCATCCGGGCTGCCAGGTGTTCGCCTCGACCCTTGCAGCGCCTATGAAGCCGAGCGCCGCCCGCGCGGCGCTCGATCTCACAGGCGCCAGAAGGCTTTCGGCGAACACCTGGCAGCCCTGACGCAAGCGCCTTTAAAACGCTACCCCGTCACTGCGGCGTGCGCACCATCTCCTCGGTAAGCGCGCGCAGCAGCGCCGCTTCAGCGGCCTTGCGGCTCTCAAGCAGCAGCTCGGCAGCGCGCTGGTAGATCACGCCCTGATTCGGGTACAGCCCCGACACCAGGTCGATGCGCTGCACCACCCCGTCGACGCGCCAGGGCACCTCGACGAATGCTCGCTCAAGCGCTTCGACATAACCCGGCGGCACAGCGGTACCGGTATAGGCGCCCGGTGCTGCGGCCTCGCTCAGGCTGTCGAAGTACTCCGAAGCGCCACCCCACTGCTCGGCAAGGGTTTCGAAGGCGCCGGGCTGCAGTCGCCTGACCCACGCGCTCCAGAACCGCTGGTCCACTGCCCAGTCGGCCAGGCGCTGGTCGGTGATTGCCAGCGCCACGTCGACGGCCAGGTGGGCGAGGGTTTCGTCGCTCAGTTTTGCCAGGTAGCCGAAGGTGATCTGCTCGGGCTGGGGCGGCAAGCGCAGGGACTCGCGCAGGTACATGCGCGCATGCAGGGCCATGTCCAGCTCATCGGGCGGCTCATTGGGGTCGGTCAGGTCGCGGTCGCTGATGTCGTCGCCGGCACGCAGCGGCGGGGCGGCATCGCGATCAGCCTGTTCCTGCGCCTCGTTGAGTGCCTGGCGTCGGGCTACCCGCGCGTTGTAGATCTCGCCTATCTGGGCGTCCAGTTCGAGCTGGCGCAGCAGGCTGGTGGCGCAGCGCACGGCCACCTGCTCGTCGGACTGGCCGGGGCTGGCATGGCTGACGGCTTGCCACACCGTCACTTCGGTTTCGATCTGCTGGAACAGCAAGCTGGCCTGGTCGACGCAGGCCGTGATGGCGTCATTGAGCAGGTCATTGACCTGCTCCTGCATCTGCGCCTGGCCCCAGTTGCCTGCCCCTGCGGGTTGGCCGTCACCGGCCAGGGCCTGGACAACCCGTTGCATGCGCAGGCGAAACGCCTGCGGGTGCGCTTCGAAATCGCGCACCCCAGGCAAGCGCTCCATCAACTCGTACAACAGGCGCCATTGCGGGTCGGCATAGGTGTTGGCGATATGCTCGAGCAAGGGCTCTGGCCATCCGGCCGACCACTGCGGTGGCGCGTCGGGCTGCACATGCGTGGTCAGCCCGGCATCGTTCAGGCGTTGCAGGGCTTGGGCGGTGAACGGGTTATCACTGAAGGTGTAGACCATGTCCGGGTGACCTGCGCGAACTGCCTCGGCGAACGCGCTGTTGCGCAGGTCGGGGGCATCGACCAGGGCATTGCGGTTCATCTCCACCCGGCGCAGCACCAACGGGCGCTGTTCCATCAGGCCCTGCAGCCCCGGGGGCCATTCACCGATGCCGGTGTACTCAAGGTCCAACCATTCCAGTTGCGTCCAGCCGGTCAGGTCCGGTGGCAGGTCGAGCGGGTTTTCGTACAGCGACAGGCGGCGCAGGCGGTTGAGGCCGGCCAGGGCGCTGCGGGTGGCTTCGTCCACTTCGATCTGGTTCTGCCCCAGATACAGCTCGCGCAGTGCCGGCCAACGTTGCAGGGCCTGGAAGTGCTCGGCACCCAGCTCCAGATCGTTCAACGAGGCCTGGAACACTTCGAGTTGGGGTAGCCGCCCGAGCTGCTCGAGGGTGTTTGCCGACAACGTCTCGAGGGACTGGTCCAGGCACAGGCCGCGTAATCGGCCCAGGCGGCCGATGATCGCCAGTTGGCTCGCGTCCTCGAGGTCCAGGGAGTTGCCCGCCAGGTCAAGGGTATCGAGGTGCTCCAGCAAGCCAAGGGAGGTTGGGATTTCGGTCAGCGTATTGTCACGCAGATCCAGGCTGCGAACCTGCGGGAAGGCGCGTAGAAAACCTTCGAGGTCGCCTTGGCGAACCTGCTCCAGGCCGTGCATGGCCAGGTGGCGTACATGGGGCAGGCTGACCGGCAGGACAGGCAGTTCGTCCAGGTATTGGCCGTGGATACGCAACACCACATGATCGATATCGGCGGCTGCCTCGGCGTCGTTCTGCCGCCGCCAGGCGCGGCGGATACGCTCGGCCATCAGGCCACGGCGTACTCGTCGTTGTTCGAAGGAGCTTTGGTGAACGTTGTCGGGGTCGTGCACCCAGCGCTGCAGGGTCTCGTCCAGTTGTCGGTATTCCCGTCGCAGTCGCTCGAGCAGGCGGGTGAAAGCACCGGGGTTTGGCCCGGCTTCGTTGCGCAGGGTGCTGCGCAGCAGCTCGCGGTCGCCCTGTTCGCTGGCAGGGAACAACTGGTCGAACAGCTGGTCCTCGGTCAGCCAGCCGCTGCCACGGCCGCTGAGGCGGTAGCCGATGCGATAGCTGCCGGGCAGGCGGGTCGGCAGGCGGTACATTGGCCGTACTGGCGCCATGCCCAGGTAACCGGCGGCACGCTGGCGGTCGCCTGCAAGCACCGCGAACAAGGCTTCGCGCAGCCCGTTCGAGTCATGAATCTGCAACCCTAGCGCCACCCGTTCGCTGTCGGGCAGGGCATGCAGGATGGCCTGGAACAGGTCGCCGGCGCTGGCCAGCACCTGGTCACGTTCATCACGGGGCTGATAACGGCCCGCTTCGCGTATTACGGTCTTCAGCGGCTTGCCCTCGGTGCCGGCCGCGTGGCGCAGTTGGCCGTTCTCGCGCAATTCAATACGAACCTCGCCACGCCAGCCGGGCAGTTCGGCGAGGGCGCCGATGGCCAGGGCGTCGCGATCGACGCCGGCTTGCTGGAAACGGCCCAGAGCCCGGTTGATACGGGCTTCACGCAGGTACAGGCGAGCGGTCTCGGCCATCTGCAGCGGCACTTTGCCTGTGTTGCGCAGCCTGGCCAGGTCTGCCGGGCGGGCGCGGGCGATGATCTCGTTGCAGGCGCGCGGGCTCAACGAGGGGAAATCCCGGGCCAGCAGCTCGCTGCCGGGCAGGGCAGTCACCTCGGGTGTTTTCGCCCCCAGGGCCTGGAAGCTGTCGACCAGCAGCGCCGGCAGCGGCTCATGGTCGACCAGCGCCTTGCGCACGCTGGTGGCGTCGTAGCCGCTGCAACGCAGGGCCTGCGCCAGCGCTTCGTCAGCCAGCCCCTGGGCGACCGGGCCGACGCGGCGCAACAGTTGTGCGCCATCCCAGCTCAAGGGGCGTTCATGGGGTAGCAGCCAGGCGCCCTGGCCGTTCTGTAGCAGCGGTGGCTGGTACTGCTGGCCGCGCGCCTTGGCCAGTCGCCAGCGGCCCTTTTCCATAGGTTGCAGGGGGAGTGCTTTGCCTTCGTGATGCAGCCAGCGCGCGTGCTGCCAGTCATGCAGGCCATCGGCGGCAGCCGGCGTGCCTGCGGGCCAGGGCTCGGGGCGGGCGAACGGCGACAGGTCGCCCTGCCACAAGCGTTGGCGACCGTCACGCGCCACCCGGTGCCATTCATGCAGCGGGCCCTGGGCTTCGCCAATCGAGGCGGCAGCACCCAGTACCGCGACTTGCGCCAGGTTTTCCAGCACGTCCAGCAACTGTTCGATGGCCGCTTCGGCATCGCCTTTGTTGGCTGCGTGCACCCCTTCGAGGAACTCGTCCACCAGTTGCGCGCCGCCAATCACCATCATCAGCTCGCCCAGGCCGGGTACGAAAAGCCCTGCGACATTCAACACGCTCAGGCCGACCCCCAGCCAGGCCTGCACGCTGGCCAGCAAAGCGGCTGCGTCGCGCTGCGCCACCGGCACCGCCACGCAGGCAGCGTCGATCAGCTTGCGCTCTACCTGCACGCGCGCGCGGTCCGCGAAGCAGTCGCCTGGCCAGGCGGTGAAGCCCAGCGGCAGGCGGGCGTTCTTGTCCAGGGTTTGCTGCCACAGGTCGGTCGGTGCGGGGAACAGACGGTCAAGCCAGTTGCTGGGCGCGTCTTTCTCCCTGACCGGCGTGTCGGCCAGTAGCGTGGTATAGGGGTAACTGGGCAGGAGCAGGCCGTGCAGTTTTGTGGCGAATTCGGGCTGTTGTGCCTGGTTGATGTAACGGCTGAAGATGCGCCGCTCGTTCTCTTGCCACAGAGCTTCGGTCAGGGCCTGGCCCAGTGCCTTGACTGAGCTGTACTGGCGCAGGGGGCGGGTGGGGTGGCCGGGCAGGTAGAGGATGCAGGGTTCGCTGCTGTTGCCGGGTTGCAGGCGCAGCAGCAGCGGGCCGTCCAGCGGGATGTCGAACAGCGTGAGGAAACTGCATTCCAAGGTCCGTTGCTGGCCATCGACCCTGGGTTGGCGTTCGCTGGCCACTGCGGCTTCGCCCAAGGCCACGCCTTGCGTATCGAGGTGGCCTTGCATGTGCGCCAGGCTCAATTCGGCGGCTAAGGCCGCACGGTCCTGCTCGCGCAGCAGGGTGCGCAAGGCATCGGTGTCGATGTGGTCGGCCAAGTGATAGCGGTAGCGCTGGCCCAGGTCGAGGTTGCGCACGCCGCTGACGAAAACTGCGCTGTCCAGGGCTAGGGGTTGGGCGTCGTCGGCCGAGCCGTATAGCTTTACCCGGGTACCTTCGTCGAAATTCTGCAGCGCCGCCTCCAGCCAGGGCATGTCGCGGTTTTCGGCGTAGTTCCACAGTACTGCGGTGTCCAGGCTGGGCAGGGTGGCCGCGGGGAACCAGCGGGACAGGGCGGCTTCCAGCAATGGGCGACAGTAGCTGTCGATCGGTTGCACCGGGGCGAGGGCCTGGGCCACGGCGCGGCTGGCGCGGTAGCTGGCGAGGATGCGTTGCTTGAGTTGCTGGCGCTGGTGGGGGCTGGCGTGCTTGTGCCAGTGGGGGTGGTGGCGGTGAATGTGGCTCAGGTGCGGTGAAAGGGGCATGGCTGCTCTCCGGTGGGGAAAGCAGCGAGGCTAGGGAGGGTGACGGTAGGGGGCGGGGTACATAACTACCACGCCCGGTTTCAATTCAGATTTGCGGCACGGTGCTTTTCACCGCCGCCAGCTCCGGGTGCGCCACCAGCTTGTCGATGTGCAGCTCGTCGTTGTTCATCCAGGTTTCGGTCAGCACCCGGTAGTGTTCCATGTCGCGGCAGCGCATGCGCAGGCTGTAGTCGAAGTGGCCGCTGATCAGCTGGCATTCGTACACCTGCGGGCAGGCCCGCACGGTGGCTTCGAAGGCTTTTTGCGCCGAGCGCCCGCTCTGGTTGGACAAGGCCACCAGCACCAGCAGCGACAGCCCGGGGCTGACCTGCTGCACATCGATGATCGCCCCGTAGCCACGGATCACCCCACGCCGCTCCAGCTTGCGCACCCGCTCAAGGCACGGCCTTGGGGTGAGGTGCACAAGGGTGGAGAGTTTCTCGAAGGTGATCCGCCCCTGGTGACGCAGCACATCGATGATGGCTTCGTCGATGCGGTCCAGCGGGGCGCTGGCGGTGGCCTTGCTATCCATATTCGGCGTGGCTTCACTTCAGACGGTTGGACAGGAACTGGCGCAGGCGCTCGCTTTGCGGGCGGTCGAGAATGTCGGCGCTGCCGTGCTCCTCGACCAGGCCCTGGTGCAAAAACAGCACCTGGCTCGACACTTGGCGGGCAAAGCCCATTTCATGGGTGACCATGAGCATGGTACGTCCTTCCTCGGCGAGCGTCTGTATCACCTTGAGCACCTCGCCCACCAGCTCCGGGTCCAGCGCCGAGGTGGGTTCGTCGAACAGGATGATTTCCGGCTCCATGGCCAAGGCGCGGGCGATGGCCACGCGCTGCTGCTGGCCGCCGGACAAAAACGCCGGGTACTGGCTGGCGGCGCGGGCCGGCAGGCCGACCTTGTCGAGGTACTTGCGCGCCCGCGCCTCGGCCTCGCCGGCACTGATGCCCAGCACCTTGCGTGGCGCCAGGCAGATGTTCTCCAACACCGTCAGGTGGCTCCACAGGTTGAAGTGCTGGAACACCATGGCCAGGCGCGTGCGCAGGTTCTGCAGTTGGGCCGGCGGTGGGGTGCCCTTGGTGATCTGCAGGATCTGGCCGTCGAGAGTGATGCTGCCGGCGTCGGGTTTTTCGAGGAAGTTGATGCAGCGCAAAAAGGTGCTCTTGCCCGAGCCGCTGGCGCCGATCAGGCTGATCACGTCGCCTTTGCGGGCCTGCAGCGACACCCCCTTGAGCACCTGGTGCTCGCCGTAGTGCTTGTGCAGGCCGTCAACGCTGAGCTTGTGGGCGCGGGTGTGTGCCTGGGCGCCCGGGGCCTGTTCGAAAGTGGAAAGTGGCAGTGCGGTGGCGGTCATGGGTTCAGCCTCGGGCAGGGTCAAGGAAGCGCATCCAGCGGCGTTCGGCCAGGCGCAGCAGGCCGACCAGGGCGAAGGACAGCAGCATGTACAGCAGGGCGGCCACGCCGAAGGCCTGGAAGGTCAGAAACGTCGCGGCATTGGCGTCGCGGGCCACCTTGAGGATGTCGGCGACGGTGGCGGTGAAGGCCAGCGAGGTGGCGTGCAGCATCAGGATCAGCTCGTTGCTGTAGGCCGGCAGCGAGCGGCGCAGGGCCGCCGGCAGCACCAGGAACAGGTTGAGCTTCCAGCCGCGCAGGCCATAGGCCTGGGCTGCCTCCAGCTCGCCGGCAGGCAGGTTGCGGATGGCTCCGGCGAAAATCTCCACGGTGTAGGCGCAGGTGTTGAGCACGAAAGCCAGCAGGGTGCAGTTAACTGCGTTACGGAAAAACTGGTCGAGCAGCGCGTGCTCGCGCACCACCTGCAGGCTGTACAGCCCGGTGTAGCAAATCAGCAGCTGGATGTAGAGCGGCGTGCCGCGGAACACGAAGGTGTACAGCTGCACCGGCAGGCGCAGCCAGGCGTGGCGCCACACCCGCGCCAGCGCCAGGGGCAGCGACAGGGCAAAGCCCAGCACCATGCTGGCGACGAACAGCCACAGGGTCATGGCCAGGCCCGACAGCCCGCTGCCATCGCTGTACAGGTAGGCCAGGCCGTATTGCTGGAGAAGTTCGATCATCGCGCCAGCTCCTTGATACCGGTGTTGTAGCGCCGCTCCAGCACCTTCAGCAGGTAGTTGGAGAGCACGGTGATCAGCAGGTACACCAGCCCCGCCAGGCACAGGAAGAACAACACGTCGTTGGTGGTCTTGCCGGCGTTCTGCGCAGCCTTGACCAGGTCGGCCAGGCCAATGATCGACACCAGTGCGGTGGACTTGAGCAGCACCAGCCAGTTGTTGCCTAGCCCCGGCAGGGCGAAGCGCATCAGTTGCGGGAACAGCACCAGGCAGAAGCGCTGGGCGCGGCTCAGGCCGTAGGCGGTGGCGGCTTCCAACTGGCCGGCCGGCACGCTGAGGATGGCGCCGCGAAAGGTTTCGGTGAAGTACGCGCCATAGATGAAGCCCAGGGTGATCACCCCGGCGCCGAACGGGTCGATTTCCACGTAGTCCCAGCCCAGCGCCTCGGTGAGGTCGTTGAGCCAGATCTGCATGCTGTAGAAGATCAGCAGGATCAGCACCAGGTCGGGCACGCTGCGGATCAGCGTGGTGTAAAGGGTGGCGGGGATGCGCAAGAGCTTGGCGCGGGACAGCTTGGCGCTGGCGCCCAGCAGGCCGAGCAGCAGGCTCAGGGCCAGGGACAGCAGGGCCAGCTTGAGGGTCATCCAGGTGCCTTGGGCCAGCAGCGGGCCGAAGCCTTGCAGGCCGCTTGTGAGGAAGTCAGGCATAGCAGGGGATCTCACGGTGGATTCATCGCGGGCAAGCCCGCTCCTACAGGCCGCTCAGGGTCCTGTGGGAGCGGGTTTACCCGCGAAGAGGCCGGTGGGGACTCACTCGTTGTAGATATCCACGTCGCCGACGTACTTCTTCTGGATTGCGGCATAGGTGCCGTCGGCGTGGATCATGGCGATGCCCTTGTCGAGCAGGGCCTTGAGCTCGGGGTCGGTCTTGCGCAGGCCCATGGCGATGTCCAGCGGCAAGGTCGGGTCCTTGATCGCCGGGCCGCTGCGAAAATCGGCGCCCTCGGGCTTGGACAGGAAGTTGAGCTGGGCTTCGAGCTTGTCGGTGACGGTGGCGTCGAGGCGGCCGTTCATCAGGTCGGCGTAGTTCTGGTCCTGGGCCTGGTAGGCCTTGACCTGCGCGCCCAGCGGGGCGAGCACGGCGCGGGCGTAGGCCTCCTGCAGCGAACCCTGCAGCACGCCCACCTGCTTGCCCTTGAGCGATTCGACGCTGTCGCCGAAGGTGGCCGACTTGCGCACGATCACCGAGGTGGGGCTTAGGAACAGGCGGTTGGTGAAGTCGATCTGTTTTTGCCGCGCCGGGGTGACGGCCATGGACGACATGATGGCGTCGAACTTGCGGGCGCGCAGGGCCGGGATCATGCCGTCGAACTCGTTGTGCACCCAGGTGCATTTGACCTGGAGTTTTTCGCAGATGGCGTTGCCCAGTTCGATGTCGAAGCCTTGCAGGCTGCCATCGGCGGCGACGGATTCGAAGGGGGGGTATTCGGGGTACACGCCAAAGCGGATTTCGCTCCATTCCTTGGCCTGGGCCAGGGTGGTGGCGCAGAAGGAAAGCAACAGCACGCCGAAGCGTTTGCGCATGGAAAGCATAGGAGTAGGTCCCTTGTGGTTGTTATTGGATTTGGGGCAGTGCAAGGGTGCAGGGTGTCGCTGTTGTTTTGGTGACTGCTTGGTCAGGGCTCAGGATGCGCGAGGCAGAGCGGTTTTTTGTGTCGTTTGCCAGCGCGGCGAAGGCCGGATTCGGCTGTTGCACGAACGCTTGCAGCCGAATCGGCTGTCGCGACATGGATTTATGGAAGTGCGACAGCCGATTCGGTCAGGCCTGCGCTGTACCTGTAGGAGCCGGCTTGCCGGCGATAGGGCCCGCAGGGCGATGCAAATCTGTGCGGCCGCATCGCCGGCAAGCCGGCTCCTACAGGGGGCGTGTCAGGCTGCGTTGGCCTTGCGCTCGGCCGCCACCGGGCGCAGCAGCGCGAATAGATCCTTCGGGTTGGCCAACTCCGGCACCAGGGCGATGTCCTCGCCGATATCCAGCGCCTTGGCCACATCCAGCACATAGCGCAGGGCCGAATAGTCCTCGATGGCAAAGCCCACCGAGTCGAACAGGGTCACTTGCGCTGCGTTCTCGCGCCCGGCAGCGCTGCCCTCGACCACCTGCCAGAACTCGGTGGTCGGCGAGTCGGCCGGCAGTTGCTGGATTTCGCCTTCGATGCGGCTTTGCGGCTCGTACTCGACGATCACCCGGGCGCGCTCGACGATGTCGCGGTGCAGCTCGGTCTTGCCCGGGCAGTCGCCGCCCACGGCGTTCAGGTGCATGCCGGGCTCGATCATCTCGGGGCTGAGGATGGTGGCATAGGCCTTGTCGGCGGTTACCGTGGTGACGATGTCGGCGCCGCGCACCGCCTCGGCCACGCTGGTGGCGATGGCCAGTTTCAGCTGTGGGTAGCCGGCCAGGTTGGCCGCGAGCTTTTCCGACGCGGCGCGGTCGATGTCGAACAGGCGGACCTCGTCGATGCCCAGCAGGGTGTGGAAGGCGATGGCCTGGAATTCGCTTTGCGAGCCGTTGCCGATCAGCGCCATGCTGCGGCTGCCTTCACGGGCCAGGTAGCGGGCGGCCAGGGCCGAGGTGGCGGCGGTGCGGATGGCGGTGGTCAGGGTCATTTCGCTGAGCAGCACCGGCGTGCCGGTATCGACATCGCCCAGGGCGCCGAAGGCCATCACCGTGAGCAGGCCGTCGTGGGTGTTTTTCGGGTGGCCGTTGACGTACTTGAAGGCGTACAGGCTGGCGTCGGACACCGGCATCAGCTCGATCACCCCGTCCGGTGAGTGGTTGGCCAGGCGCGGGCATTTTTCGAAAGCGTGCCAGCGCAGGTAGTCCTGGCGGATGTATTCGGCCATCTCGCCAAGGCAGGTGGGCAGGCCTTTGCGGTTGACCAGGCGGGCGAGGGCGGGCACGTCGATATAGCGGGTCATGGGGGTTCTCCTTGGCTATCAGTGGCGCGAAGGCAGGTGCACTTCGGCGAGCATGCAGCGGGCGCTGCCGCCGCCGATGCGTTCGATATGGTCGATGTTCACCACCAGCGGGCGGCTGTGGCGCTCCACCTGGCGGCGTTGGCCGGCGTCCAGCGAGCCCCAGGCGCTGCGCGACATCACCAGCAGCGGCTGGCCGTCGCGGTCGTGCACCTCGAGCATGTTGCCGGCAAAGCGCTCCAGCTGGTCGAAGCCCAGGGCCAGCAGCTCTTTGCCGGTGTCGCGCAGGGAGCGTTCGAGGGCCTGGCGTTCGTCGGCATGGGGCAGGGCGTCGAGGCAGGCTACGGCCAACTGGCGGCCGACGTTCATCATCACGTTGCTGTGGTAGATGGGCGCCTGCTGGCGGTCCACGGCGTGGAACAGGCACAGCTGGTAGTCGAGCTGCTCGGCGAACTGGCGCAGGGCCTGTTCGTGGGTACGCCCGGAGTGGCAGGCATAGCTGATGCGGTGTTCGCGGTCCAGCACCATGCTGCCGGTGCCTTCGAGGAACAGGTTGTGCTGCTCCAGCGGGCTGAGGTCGACGGTGCGCTGGATGGCGAAGCGCTCCTCGAGCACCTGCAGCACGCCCTTGCCGCGCTCCAGGCGGCGGTTTTCGCCTTGCATGGGGTAGAGCACCAGGCTGCCGTCGGAGTGGCTGCTCCACCAGTTGTTGGGGAAGATCGAGTCGGGGGTGTGGGGCTCGGGGGTGTCCTGCACCACCAGCACCTCGACGCCGTGCTGGCGCAGGCTGTCGACGTAGCCGTCGAATTCTTCCAGGGCCTTGGCGCTGGCGGCTTGCGGGTCCAGCGGGGCCTGCTGGAAGCGGTTGTTGGCGGCGGTGTCGGGATTGAAGGCGAACCGCGCCGGGCGAATCATGAGGACGGTATTTGTTGTTTGCATTGGGGCACGCATCCACGGGTGGGCTGTGTGGCCATTGTCCGGTGGATGGCGGGGGAATCCCGGCTGAAGCGGGCGGGGTGGGCAGCGGGGGCGGCTGAAAAGGTGGGTTTGGCAGCGGAATCGGCTGTGGTCGTTCTGGCGCATATCTCCTGTAGGAGATTACCCAACCCTTCGGGCTGCGCTGTCGCATAGAGAGCTAGTCTCGCAGATGCACCGCGGCCCCTGTGGGAAGCGGCCTTGCCGGGGCGCCGTCCGGTCGCGATGGGCTGCGCAGCAGCCCCTGCAGTTTTGCATGAGGCCGAGGCCCTGGGGCCGCTTCGCGCCCCATCTCGACCGGACGGCGCCCCGGCAAGGCCGCTTCCCACGGAGACCGTGTTAAATCAATGAGTTGTAGTTTGTTATAGGGGAACCTGCCTGAAGGTTGGGAGTATCAGTCTGTGGGCACTATCCCCTGTTCGCGTAGGCGCTTGTACAGGGTAGTGCGGCTGATACCCAGCACCCGTGCCACCGACGACAGGTTGCCATTGGCCTGGCGCAGCAGTTCATCCAGGCCGGTCGGGCTTTGCGCAGTGTCGGCAGGCTCCTGGTTTTCAGTGAGGAAGTGCACCGGCAGGTGCTCAAGCTCGATCGGGCCGTTGCCTGCCAAGGCCAACGCCACTTGCATCACGCTGACCAGCTCGCGGATGTTGCCCGGCCAGGGATGGCTTTCGAGCAGGGCCAGAATCGCTGCCGGCAAGCGTTCGGGCTGCCCCGGTTCGCGGTAGTGCCGGTGCACTTGCTGGATCAGCCCCCGCCGGTCGCTGCGCTCGCGCAACGGTGGCAATACCAGCGCAAGGCCGGCAATACGGTAGTAGAGGTCCTGGCGAAAGCGCCCGGCGCGCACATCGGCGGCCAGGTCGCGGTTGCTGGCCGAGACCACGCGTATATCCACCGCCACCGGCTCGCCGCTGCCCAGCGGCTGGATGCTGCGGCTTTGCAGCACGCGCAGCAGGCGGGCCTGGGTGGCCAGGGGCATGTCGCCGATCTCGTCGAGAAACAGCACGCCGCCGTCGGCCTTGCGGATCAGCCCGCTGTTGCCTTTATGGTGGGCACCGGTGAAGGCGCCCTTTTCGTAGCCGAACAGCTCCGACTCCACCAGTTCCGCCGGAATGGCCGCGCAGTTCACCGCGATCAACGGCTGGCGCGCGCGGCTGCTGGCCTGGTGCAGGGCGTTGACGAACACCTCCTTGCCCACGCCGGTTTCGCCCTGCACCAACAGCGGGATGTCCTTTTCCAGCAGCAGGCCGGCCTGGGCCAGGGCCTTGGCCAGCCGTGGGTCGCTGGCTTCGGGCGTTGCCCGCGGCGGTTGCTGGCGTGGAGCGTGCCATTGGCAGTGCAGGCGCTGGCCGCCCTGGGTGTGCAGGGCGAACGGGCGGCCTTCGGGGTTTTCGAGGAGCTGGCGCAGCGGTTGCTGGAACAGGCGCTCCAGGTCTTGCCGGCGCGGGTCGCCGCCCAGCAGGCTGTCGGCGCGGTGGTTGGCGGCTTGCACCTGGCCGCACTCATCGAACAGCAGCAGGCCGGCCCAGGGGCTGTCGAGGTTGTCGGCGGCGCTGTTGAACAGCAACTGCCAGTGCTGCGCGCCGGGGCCGCTGAGGATCAGGCGGTTTTCCAGGCTCTGGCTGAGCATGCGCACCAGGCCCAGGGTTTGCGTGGCGGGCAGGTAGCCGTCACTGGCGACGTCCAAGACCCCGACCAGGCGCCGCTCATGGTCGAACAGCGGGGCGGCGGCGCTGGCCATATAGCGGTTCTGGCGCAGGAAGTGCTCGTCCTGGCCGACGTGGATGGCCTCGCCGCACACCAGCGCGGTACCCAGGGCATTGGTGCCCACCCCTTGCTCGCACCAGCGCGCGCCGGGGGTGAAGCCATGCTGCTGGCGCGGGTCGACGAAGCGCCGGGTGCCCCAGGCTTCCAGCAGGCAGCCACTGGCATCGCCGAGCATTACCAGGTGGCTGGCGTTGGCCAGCAGGTGGGCATGGTGCGGCAGCACATCGTCGCGGGTCAGACGCAGCAGGGCCTGGTGGCGTTCGAGCAGGGCGCTCAGCTCGGCGCCGGTCAGGCAGTCGAAGTCGGGGGCGTGCTGGGGTTGCAGGCCATGGTCGCGGCAGCGCGCCCAGGAGGCCTGGATCAGTTGGGCATGGGTGGCAGTGGAAGGGGCCATGGGCCTGTCCTGTGTCTTGTTGTTGTTCTTGTTGTTGTTCTTGTTGTGGTTCTACCGGCCGCGTTTGAGTGTCGTTCAGGGTTGTTCAATGTCAAACCCCGGGGTGTTCATTTGTTCAGCGAAGCTGTTCACATCTGAACAGAGGCGCGGGAGTTGCGCCGGGTGCAGGCCCGGGCCAGAGCCTGTGCGCCGAACTGGCACGGTTCTGGCTCCGTTCGGCGGACAACAATCAGAAAAGGCGCCGCCATGTCCCTGGTGCTGGAGCAGGTCAGCCGCAGTGTCGATGAGCAGGTCTGGATCAATGACGCCAGCCTGCGGTTCGAACCCGGCTCGTTCAACGTGCTGCTGGGCCGCACCCTGGCTGGCAAGACCAGCCTGATGCGGCTGATGGCCGGGCTCGACCGCCCGGACCGTGGCCGCGTGCTGATGGACGGCGAAGACGTCACCGGCCGCCCGGTGCGCCTGCGCAACGTGTCGATGGTGTATCAGCAGTTCATCAACTACCCCACGCTGACGGTGTTCGAGAACATCGCCTCGCCGCTGCGCCAGGCACGCATGGCCGAGGCCGAGGTGCAGCGCCGGGTACGCGAAACCGCCGAGATGCTGCGCATCGAGCCGTACCTTGCGCGCCTGCCGCTGGAGCTGTCGGGCGGGCAGCAGCAACGCACGGCCATGGCCCGGGCGCTGGTCAAGGATGCTTCGCTGATTCTGTTCGACGAGCCGCTGGTCAACCTCGACTACAAGCTGCGCGAGGGCCTGCGCCAGGAACTGCGGGCGCTGTTCGCCGCGCGCAACTGCATTGCCGTGTACGCCACCACCGAGCCCAACGAGGCCCTGGCCCTGGGCGGCACCACCACCTTGCTGCACGAAGGCCGGGTGATCCAGAGCGGGCCCACTGCCGAGGTGTACCAGCGCCCGGGCAGCGTGCTGGCTGCCGAGCTGTTCAGCGAACCGCCGATCAACCTGGTGCCTGGCAGCCTCAGGGGCAACGAGGTGAGCCTGGCAGGTGCTGTGCACTTTGCCCGTAGCGCCGCCCTGCGTGAGCTGCCCGACGGCGACTATCGTTTCGGCATCCGCCCCAGCCACCTCACGCTGGTGCCGTCCGCTGATGACGACCTGGAGCTGGCGGTGCTGGTGGAACTGGCCGAGATCAGTGGCTCGGAAACCTTCCTGCATGTGCGCAACGACCACTGGCGGATGATCCTGCACCTGCCCGGGGTGCACGAGTACCAGGTGGACACGCCGATCCGCGTGTTCATCCCCACCCACAAGCTGTTCCTCTTCGACAGCCGTGATGCGCTGGCGCAGGCCCCCGGGCCGCGCCAGGCGAGGAGTGCCTGATGGCCGAGATCCGCCTGCGCCAGCTGGCCCACAGCTACAGCCGCACCCCGGCCAGCGCTGCCGACTATGCCCTGCACGAGCTCGAGCATGTGTGGGAGCAGGGTGGTGCCTACGCCTTGCTGGGGCCGTCGGGCTGCGGCAAGTCGACCTTGCTCAATATCATTTCCGGGCTGCTCAGCCCGTCCCATGGCGAGGTGCTGTTCGACGGCAAAACGGTCAACGCCCTGACGCCGCAGCAGCGCAACATCGCCCAGGTGTTCCAGTTCCCGGTGGTGTACGACACCATGAGCGTGTTCGACAACCTGGCCTTCCCCTTGCGCAACCAGGGCCTGGACGAGGCGCGGGTACGGGCGCGGGTGGAGGAGATCGCCGAAGTGCTCGATTTGGCCGCGGTGCTCAGGCGCAAGGCGCGCAACCTCAGCGCCGATGAGAAACAGAAGGTCTCCATGGGCCGGGGGCTGGTGCGCGACGATGTGTCGGCGATTTTGTTCGACGAGCCGCTGACGGTGATCGACCCGCACCTCAAGTGGAAGCTGCGGCGCAAGCTCAAGCAGATCCACGAGCAGTTCAACATCACCATGATCTACGTCACCCACGACCAGTTGGAGGCCTCGACCTTCGCCGACAAGATCGCGGTGATGCACGGCGGGCGCATCGTCCAGTTCGGCACCCCGCGCGAGCTGTTCGAGCGCCCGCGGCACACCTTCGTGGGCTACTTCATCGGCAGCCCCGGGATGAACCTGATCGATGTGCGCGCCGAGGCCGACGGGGTGAGTTTCGGTGGCCTGCACCTGCCATTGCCGCAGGGCCTGCGCGAGCGCCTGGCGGCCACCCCCGGCGGGCGCCTGCAGGTGGGCATTCGCCCGGAGTTCGTGCAGGTGTGGGAGCAGCCGCTGGTGGAGGCCCATGAGGCGCGGGTGCTGGATGTCGAAGACCTGGGTACCTACCGCATCGTCACCCTGGAGCTGGCCGGGGTGACGCTGAAGGCGCGCCTGGGCGAGGACCGCCCGCTGCCCACCGGTACGGCCTGGGTCGGCTTGCCGCCGCAGTGGCTGATGCTGTACCTCGATGACGTGCTGCTGGAGGCCGGGCCATGAACAAGGTGCACAACAACAAGGCCTGGTGGCTGGTGCTGCCGGTATTTGTGCTGGTGGCGTTCAGCGCCGTGGTGCCGATGATGACCGTGGTCAACTACTCGGTGCAGGACATCTTCGACGCCTCCAATCGCTACTTCGTCGGCGCCGACTGGTACCGCCAGGTGCTGCGCGACCCGGCCCTGCACGACGCGCTGCTGCGCCAGTTCATCTACTCGGCCTGCGTGCTGGCCATCGAAATCCCGCTGGGCATCGCCATCGCCCTGACCATGCCCACCCGCGGGCGCATGGCCTCGGTGTGCCTGATCGTCATGGCCATCCCGCTGCTGATCCCGTGGAACGTGGTGGGCACCATCTGGCAGATTTTCGGCCGCGCCGACATCGGCCTGATGGGCGCGACCCTGGCCAAGCTTGGTATCAACTACAACTACGCCGGCGACCCGTTCGACGCCTGGGTGACGGTGCTGGTGATGGATGTGTGGCACTGGACTTCGCTGGTGGCGCTACTGTGCTACTCGGGGTTGCGCGCCATCCCCGACGTGTACTACCAGGCCGCGCGCATCGACCGTGCCTCGGGCTGGGCGGTGTTCCGGCATATCCAGTTGCCCAAGCTCAAGAGCGTGCTGCTGATTGCGGTGATGCTGCGCTTCATGGACAGCTTCATGATCTACACCGAGCCGTTCGTGCTCACCGGCGGCGGGCCGGGCAATGCCACCACCTTCCTCAGCCAGACCCTCACGCGCATGGCGGTGGGGCAGTTCGACCTGGGTCCGGCGGCGGCGTTCTCGCTGGTGTATTTCCTGATCATCCTGCTGGTGTCGTGGCTGTTCTACACAGCCATGACCCACGCCGACAAGGAGTAGCGTCATGCGCACACGCAAGCGCCTTGCCCTGGCGCTGTACTTCTTCTTTCTGCTGGTGCCGATCTACTGGCTGCTGAACATGTCGTTCAAGAGCAACACCGAGATCCTCGGCGGGCTGACCTTGTGGCCGCAAGCGTTCACGCTGGACAACTACCGGGTGATCTTCACCGACCCCAGTTGGTACAACGGCTACCTCAACTCGTTGTACTACGTGTGCCTGAACACGGTGATTTCGCTGGCGGTGGCGTTACCGGCGGCCTATGCGTTTTCGCGCTATCGCTTTCTTGGCGACCGCCACCTGTTCTTCTGGTTGCTGACCAATCGCATGGCGCCGCCGGCGGTGTTCCTGTTGCCGTTCTTCCAGCTGTATTCGTCGATCGGGCTGTTCGACACCCATATCGCCGTGGCCCTGGCCCACTGCCTGTTCAACGTGCCGCTGGCGGTGTGGATTCTCGAAGGTTTCATGTCCGGGGTGCCGAAAGAAATCGACGAAACCGCCTACATCGATGGCTACAGCTTCCCGCGCTTCTTCGTGAAAATTTTCATTCCGTTGATTGGTTCGGGCATCGGCGTCACGGCGTTCTTCTGCTTCATGTTCTCGTGGGTGGAGCTGCTGCTGGCGCGCACCCTGACTTCGGTGAACGCCAAGCCGATCGCGGCGGTGATGACCCGTACGGTGTCGGCTTCAGGCATCGACTGGGGGGTACTGGCCGCCGCCGGGGTGCTGACCATCCTGCCGGGCATGCTGGTGATCTGGTTCGTGCGCAACCATGTGGCCAAGGGCTTTGCCCTGGGCCGGGTGTAAGGAGGGCGGGTGATGGAGTGGATGGCCTGGACCTTGCCGACCGTGCTGTTCTTTGCCGGGGTCGGGGTGTTGCTGGCGTGCATGACTGTGTTCGAGCTGCGTCGCCCTTGCCTTGAGCGGCGTGGCTTTTTGCCGATCGCCACGACCCGTGGCGACCGTTTGTTCATCGGCCTGCTGGTTAGCGCCTACCTGCACCTGTTGCTGGTGGGGCTGAGCGATGGGCCGCTGTGGGTGGCCTCGCTGCTGTCGCTGGCGTGGCTGGTGGTGGTGCTGCGCTGGGGCTGAACCTAGGCAGGGCCCTATCGCCGGCGAGGGTACGCGTTCCCCTGTAGGAGCCGGCTTGCCGGCGATAGGGCCGTAACGGGCAACACAAAGGCTTCTTCAATCGGGAGTTCACAATGTTCGATAACAACGACAAACGGCGACATTTGACCCTGGCCGCGCTGCTGGTGCTGGCCGGCATGCACGGCACGGCCTGGGCCGACCAGTACGAGGATGCGGCAAAAAAATGGATCGGCAGCGAGTTCAAGCCTTCCACCCTGAGCGCCGAGCAGCAGCTCGACGAGCTCAAGTGGTTCATCAAGGCCGCCGAGCCGTTCCGTGGCATGAAGATCAACGTGGTGTCGGAAACCCTCACCACCCACGAGTACGAGTCCAAGGTGCTGGCCAAGGCCTTCAGCGAGATCACCGGCATCCAGCTGACCCACGACCTGCTGCAGGAAGGCGATGTGGTGGAAAAACTGCAGACGCAGATGCAGTCGGACAAGAACATCTACGACGGCTGGGTGAATGACTCGGACCTGATCGGTACGCACTTTCGCTACGGCAAGGTGGAGTCGATCACCGACATGATGGCCAACGAGGGCAAGAACTTCACCTCGCCCACCCTGGACCTGAAGGACTTCATCGGCATCTCCTTCACCACCGCGCCGGACGGCAAGGTGTACCAGTTGCCCGACCAGCAATTCGCAAACCTGTACTGGTTTCGCGCCGACTGGTTCGAGCGGCCCGACCTGAAGGCCAAGTTCAAGGAGAAATACGGCTACGAGCTGGGCGTGCCGGTGAACTGGTCGGCCTATGAGGATATCGCCAAGTTCTTCAGCGAGGACGTGAAGGAGATCGACGGCAAACGCGTGTACGGCCACATGGACTACGGCAAGAAGGACCCGTCGCTCGGCTGGCGCTTCACCGATGCCTGGTTCTCGATGGCCGGCGGCGGCGACAAGGGCCTGCCCAACGGCTTGCCGGTGGACGAGTGGGGCATCCGCGTGGAGGACTGCCACCCGGTGGGCTCCAGCGTGACCCGTGGCGGCGACACCAACGGCCCGGCGGCGGTGTTCGCCACCCAGAAGTACGTGGACTGGATGCGCGCCTATGCGCCGAAGGAAGCCCAGGGCATGACCTTCTCCGAGTCCGGGCCGGTGCCGGCCCAGGGCAACATCGCCCAGCAGATCTTCTGGTACACCGCCTTTACCGCCGACATGACCAAGCCGGGGCTGCCGGTGGTCAACGCCGATGGCACGCCGAAGTGGCGCATGGCGCCTTCACCCAAGGGGCCGTACTGGGAGGAGGGGATGAAGCTTGGCTACCAGGACACCGGCTCCTGGACCTTCTTCAAGTCGACCCCCGAGAAGCAGCGCCTGGCGGCTTGGCTGTATGCGCAGTTCGTCACCTCCAAGACCGTGTCGCTGAAAAAGACCATCGTCGGGCTGACGCCGATTCGTGAGTCGGACATCAACTCCCAGGCCATGACTGACCTTGCGCCCAAGCTGGGCGGGTTGGTGGAGTTCTACAGAAGCCCGGCACGGGTGCAGTGGACGCCCACCGGCACCAACGTGCCGGACTACCCGCGGCTGGCGCAGCTGTGGTGGAGCCATATCGCCGAGGTGGCCAGTGGCGAGAAAACCCCGCAAGAAGCGCTGGACGGCCTGGCCCGCGATCAGGACCGCATGATGGAGCGCCTGCAGCGTTCCAACGCGCAGGCCACCTGCGCGCCCAAACTCAACCCCGAGCGCGATGCCCAGTACTGGTTCGACCAGCCGGGGGCGCCGAAACCCAAGCTCGCCAACGAGAAGCCCCAGGGCGAGACGGTGAGCTACAACGAGCTGCTCAAGTCGTGGGAGGCGATGCGCAAGTGATCGGCCAGGGTTGAAGGTTATGCGGACCCTGTGGGAGCGGGCTTGCCCGCGAAGAGGCCGGTAAAGCCACAACAAAAACCACAGGCAAAAAAAACGGCACCTGCCTGAGGTGCCGTTTTTCATTTCACGCCGTCGTGCTTACTTGTGCAGCTCTTCAGCCGCATACAGCGTGTTCTCCAGCAGGCACGCCCGGGTCATCGGGCCTACGCCGCCCGGTACCGGGGTGATCCAGCCGGCGCGGGGCAGGGCGGTCTCGTAGACCACATCGCCCACCAGCTTGCCGTCTTCCTGGCGGTTGATGCCCACGTCGATGACGATGGCGCCTTCCTTGACCCACTCACCCTTGACCAGGCCCGGCTTGCCGGCGGCGACCACCAACAGGTCGGCGCGGCCGACGTGGCCGGCGAGGTCTTTGGTGAAGCGGTGGCAGACGGTGATGGTGCAACCGGCCAGCAGCAGCTCCATGGCCATCGGGCGGCCAACGATGTTGGAGGCGCCGACGATCACTGCGTTCATGCCGTACAGGTCCTGGCCAGTGCTTTCCAGCAGGGTCATGATGCCTTTCGGGGTGCACGGGCGCAGCAGCGGGATGCGCTGGGCCAGGCGGCCGATGTTGTACGGGTGGAAACCGTCGACGTCCTTGTCCGGGCGGATGCGCTCGAGCAGCAGGGAGGCGTCCAGGTGCGCCGGCAGCGGCAGCTGCAGCAGGATGCCGTCGACGGCCGGGTCGTCGTTGAGGCGGTCGATCAGGTCGGTCAGGGCTTGCTGCGTGGTATCGCTGGGCAGGTCGAACGCTTGCGAGATGAAGCCGACTTCTTCGCAGTCCTTGCGCTTGTGCGATACATAGACTTGAGAGGCCGGGTCGGTACCGACCAGGATCACAGCCAGGCCTGGGGTACGCAGGCCCTGCTGGCGGCGCTCGGCGACACGTTGGGCGATCTGCTTGCGCAGGCTGGCGGCGATCGCCTTGCCATCGATAAGGTGTGCAGTCATAGACGCGTGATTAACCATCGAGAGAGGAACATGAAGAAGCGCGCATTCTCGCACGACACGGCGCAAGGGCAAAGGCGCGTGGTCGGGCAAATTCCCTAACCCCTTCAATAATTTAAATTTTTTAGAGAAAGGTGTTGACGGGTCAGGGGGGCGTCTATAAGATTCGCCGCACTTGTCGGGCACTGCCTGGCACGGGTTGGCAAAGTTGGTGTGTTCCAACTGTACGCTTAAGCGCCCGTAGCTCAGCTGGATAGAGCATCCGCCTTCTAAGCGGATGGTCGCAGGTTCGAGTCCTGCCGGGTGCGCCATTAAGGCCTGGGCAAGTAAGCAGTACCGCAATATGGTGGGCGTAGCTCAGTTGGTAGAGCGCTGGATTGTGATTCCAGTTGTCGTGGGTTCGATTCCCATCGTCCACCCCAGATTCTGCAGAGGCGCCTCGATTGAACGATCCGGCGCCTTTGTTTTTGAGTTGCATGCGGACGTGGTGAAATTGGTAGACACACTGGATTTAGGTTCCAGCGGCGCAAGCTGTAAGAGTTCGAGTCTCTTCGTCCGCACCATGTTTCTGTAAGTTGTAAGTGTTGTAAGTGCAGTGCCGCGTTATGGTGGGCGTAGCTCAGTTGGTAGAGCGCTGGATTGTGATTCCAGTTGTCGTGGGTTCGATTCCCATCGTCCACCCCATATTTTTCGAAGGCGCCTTGGTCGTGAGACCGGGCGCCTTTGTCGTTTCTGGCGTTCGCACTTTTCGGCCTCTGGTGGCCGTGTCATGAAAGCTGATAGATTTCAGCCGGTTTAGCGTCCGGCAGCAGTTGCCGGCGGAGGAATAGCGCAAATGATCGCAAAAGAAGCGCGCCAGGCCCTGGCGCTGCAGCGGTTCGCCGAGCAGAACCCGCAATTGCTCGAAGAGATCCGCGAACTGGATGCCCGTGAGCAGGCCCAGCAGATCGAGTGGGCGTTCGAGGATGCCGCCGACGAGCAGGGTGTGCAGCCTTGGGAGTATGCGCTGCAGTTGATCGCCGAATCGCCTGAGCAATTAAAGGCCATGCGCCTGGAGACCCATCGCGAGGTGGCCGAGGCGCTGGGGCTGGAGTGGGAAGAGTATTGCCAGTTCAATGAGATTGAGCCGGAGTAGGGATTGTGTGAGGGCTGATGGGCTTTCGGCAGGCGCCCAAAGTTTTTCACGTCATCCCCCTTGAAAACCCTGAAAAAAATCCCATCTCCCAGCCAGCTGTTGTTTGTTTGACAAGGTTTTGCAACTGCGCGCCATCAATACCACCGCGCAGGCACTGTTTGAACAGGCTCGACGCCACGGGGCGCGGGCCTTCCAGGGAAATCGACCGGCGTAGGCAACCGACAATCCGGGTGGGGTGACTTCTGCTGCATGAGTCACTAGAATGCTTGCCCTTGATTCTGGAGTCGGGCTATCGCCGGCTAACGTCTGTGCAACGAGGAATATCCATGCAAGTTTCTGTTGAAAACACTTCCGCTCTCGAGCGCCGCATGACCATCGCCGTTCCGGCCGAGCGCGTCGAGAACGAAGTCAACAAGCGTCTGCAGCAGACTGCCAAGCGCGCCAAGGTTGCCGGCTTCCGCCCAGGCAAGGTGCCAATGAGCGTGATCCGCCAGCGTTTCGAAGCTGACGCCCGTCAGGAAGCCTTCGGTGACCTGGTCCAGGCCTCCTTCTACGAAGCCATCGTCGAGCAAAAGCTGAACCCGGCCGGCGCTCCTGCCGTTGAGCCCAAGTCGTTCGAAAAAGGCAAGGACCTCGAGTTCGTTGCCATCTTCGAAGTCTTCCCGGAGTTCACCGTTGCCGGTTTCGACTCGATCGCCGTCGAGCGCCTGAGCGCCGAAGTGGCTGACGCCGACCTGGACAACATGCTGGAAGTGCTGCGCAAGCAGAACACCCGTTTCGAAACCGTCGAGCGCGCCGCGCAGAACGACGACCAGGTCAACATCGACTTCGTCGGCAAGGTAGACGGTGAAGTGTTCGCCGGTGGTTCGGCCAAGGGCACCCAGCTGGTACTGGGCTCCGGCCGCATGATCCCGGGCTTCGAAGACGGCCTGGTTGGCGCCAAGGCCGGTGAAGAGCGCGTTGTCAACGTGACCTTCCCCGAGGACTACCAGAACCTCGACCTGGCTGGCAAAGCCGCCGAGTTCACCATCACCGTCAACAGCGTTTCGGCCCCTGCGCTGCCAGAACTGAACGAAGAGTTCTTCGCCCAGTTCGGTATCAAGGAGTCGACCCTGGAAGGCTTCCGCACCGAAGTTCGCAAGAACATGGAGCGCGAACTGCGCCAGGCCATCAAGGCCAAGGTCAAGAACCAGGTCATGGACGGTCTGCTGGCCGCCAACCCGATCGAAGTGCCGAAAGCCCTGCTGGAAAACGAAGTCAACCGTCTGCGCGTGCAGGCTGTTCAGCAGTTCGGTGGCAACATCAAGCCTGAGCAACTGCCGGCCGAGCTGTTCTCCGAGCAAGCCAAGCGCCGCGTGGTGCTGGGCCTGATCGTCGCCGAAGTGGTCAAGCAGTTCGACCTGAAGCCGGACGAAGCCGAAGTGCGCAAGGTCATCGAGGAAATGGCCTCGGCCTACCAAGAACCTGAGCAGGTCGTTGCCTGGTACTACAAGAACGACCAGCAGCTGAACGAAGTTCGTTCGGTTGTACTGGAAGAACAAGTTGTAGATACTGTTCTGCAGAAAGCGACTGTGACAGACAAGTCGGTTTCGTACGAAGAGGCTGTCAAGCCAGCACAGGCACCTGCCGAAGCTGAGTAACAGGCTTCTCTCGTAAGAAACCTCCACAAGCCAGCCTTCGCGCTGGCTTGTGCGTATTCAAGCCATGACTATTTGGGAGTGAGCGCAGGACATGTCCCGCAATTCTTATATTCAGCAGAGCTCTGACATCCAGGCCGCAGGCGGCCTGGTCCCGATGGTTATCGAGCAGTCCGCCCGTGGCGAACGCGCCTACGACATCTATTCGCGCCTCTTGAAGGAGCGGGTGATCTTCCTGGTCGGCCCTGTAGAGGACTACATGGCCAACCTGGTAGTGGCGCAGCTGCTGTTCCTTGAAGCGGAAAACCCGGACAAGGATATCCATCTGTACATCAACTCGCCGGGCGGTTCGGTGACTGCGGGCATGTCGATCTACGACACCATGCAGTTCATCAAGCCGGACGTCTCGACCATCTGCATCGGTCAGGCCTGCAGCATGGGCGCCTTCCTGCTTGCCGCTGGTGCGGCCGGCAAGCGCCACTGCCTGCCGAACTCGCGGGTGATGATTCACCAGCCGCTGGGCGGCTTCCAGGGCCAGGCCACCGACATCGAGATCCACGCCCAGGAAATCCTCAACATCAAGGCGCGCCTGAACGAACTGCTGGCCCACCACACCGGCCAGGACCTCGAGACCATCAAGCGCGACACCGAGCGTGACAACTTCATGAGCGCCCAGCGCGCGGCCGAGTACGGCCTGATCGACTCGGTTTACGACAAGCGGCAACTGGCATCCTGAAGCTATGCGCCAGAGCGGGCGGGCGCAGATTGCGCCCACCCGCGGACTTGAAAAAGCCAGCGATTGCCTTCATCTTGTGTTTCAAGCCTACCGGATTGGATCGATCGAATGACTGACACCCGTAACGGCGAGGACAGCGGCAAATTGCTCTATTGCTCCTTCTGCGGCAAAAGCCAGCACGAAGTGCGCAAGTTGATTGCCGGCCCCTCGGTATTTATCTGCGACGAGTGCGTCGACCTGTGCAACGACATCATCCGTGAGGAGGTGCAGGAAGCCCAGGCCGAGAGCAGCGCGCACAAACTACCCTCGCCGAAAGAAATCAGCACAATCCTGGACCAGTACGTCATTGGTCAGGAACGCGCGAAAAAGGTGCTCGCCGTAGCGGTGTAC